>CAVQFA010000001.1:0-47606 GCA_963711735.1 Candidatus Gottesmanbacteria bacterium
TATTCAAGTAAGGGAGAAGATGTCGAATCAACACCAACCACAGAGACTCCCAAACAAACAACGACAACAAACAGTCTCTTCTCCCCGACGGAGTCACGGTTGGGTTTGTCGGCAGGATCAAACGGTTCGGAGGACTCACCGGGAAGGGGGTACAGCCAATCCACGCGGTAATTGCCAGAAAAGGCCAGATGGTTGCCATTGCCTCCGCAGACCCATCCAAGGGAACAGTCAGGGTGAACGGAGTGGAAGCAAGACGCCGGTGGAATACTTCTGTCAGCAGGTGACATAGTGGAGATCGGGGATTTGACATTTGCAGTCACAGAGAAGAACGGTGCGATAGGGTTTACGGATGACGAGGGGTACCCCTGTTCGCGTGAAAGGAAATACAAATTATCAGGCAGATACGGCAGAGAGAGCACCAGCGTACGCAGGCATTGCCGCAGGACTCGGGCACGTGCGATCGGCGCAGGCATGGGTGCCGCAGCAGGGGTTTGGTTAGGCGGATTTCCTACTGTTATCGGCATTGTCATCGGACAACTCCCCGCAGTGTATAACCGGACATACCGTTCCTCTTATGCTCTGGCAGCAAACCCGCAATGCTCCAAAACTCCGTTGTTGAGTGCTGATATATTTACAACCGAACCGACAGGTTCCATGGGGGAGAGGCAGAGACTCTTCGAGATTATAGAACCAGCAAAGGCGGAAGACAGCCCATCCGAACAGAGACAGAGGCTCCGCACCAGTAGTACCCGTCAAGCCGGCGTCTGAATCTGCGGTAGCTTCTACAGTTACGACACCCCTACCAAAAGATATCACTTTACGTAAAGGGATCGATTATGAATTAACAGAAAAATTATCCGGCGGTGGAGGTCGTGACGCCGCTGTATTTAAAAGGGATTTATAACGGGAAAACAGTTGCAATAAAAGTGTTTCCAAATAATAGACAATATGGTCCGGACAGGGGAATGGAATATAGTATTTTGATATCTTCAAAAGGAGTTTTATATCCACAACCGATCGCACAAATTCAAATAGTGGATCCTTTGGGAAATGAATACCCTGCGTATGTCATGGAATATATTGACGGACAAACACTCGGTTTATATAAAGGAACCCTACCTGATGCTGTTATTCAGAATGCTTTAAGTAAATTACAGAACCAAATTGACAGAGGATTGAAAAGGGGTGATATAAAAACTGACAATATTATTGTTGTTCAAGACGCAAACGGAAAAGCAACCGGGATAAGATTAATCGATCCTTTACCAATGGCTGCTGACGCCAAAGACCCGGTAGGTACATTACGGGGGATATTAGAAAACTATGCAGAACCTGCAAGAACAATTCAGGAAGAACAAACTGTTAAAAAATCAACTACCAAAACAACTGAAGCTACTACTAAGACGATTACACAAGAGCCGGTGAAAACAAACGCTCGTTTAATAGCACTTCCGAAATGGATGCAGAATATAAAATCAACCCAATTGGCAAAAAGTATTCTGAATGTTTTGGACAAAGGAATAGCACTTGGCCACAAAACATGGTATTCGCGCATACTCAACGCAACTCCCATAGGATTTGACAGACCGGAAGCAGTGGGTATAGGTCAAAATATATTTGAAACTACGGCTTGGTATGTCACCCGACTTTCGCCAATTGTGCCTATATTTATTCGAATACCGCTTCTGGTCTATGATGCCGCACGGTTTGCACGTACTGCCTATATCCAGCCTGAACTTGTTACACCAATGCTCGTGAGAGGCGCTCTCGCAGGAATTATCAGTGTTGTCGGCGGAATGGTTATAGCGCCACTGATTGCCCCTGTACTTCTTCCTGCCGGAAATTTGATCAAGATGGTTCAACAATTTCTCGGACCGGGAAATGCATTTATATATAATTTAACAAATCTTTTGTTCAGCATAACGAACCCTAAAAACGTTGTAACTTTCTTAGCATTTACAACGATATTTCAGTTCCATCCGCTCGCCGGAATATCACAGGCAATCATTAACCGTCTGCCGGCTGTTATTCCCGTTACCCGTACTGCAAAACCGGAGTCCCGTCCTGTTTCAGGATCCTTACTTTCCAACGTATGGAATAATATCTCCACCCGGTTCTCCGGACAATTTACGTCATCCGTTCAGCAACAGGTCCATGACTACTTTTTCGGCGACGAGATAGACGCGGAACTGGAGGCATGGAGAACGCAAACCGGTCGTCAGGTGCCAAAGCTGGACGGGAATGGCAATCAAATCGGTACGGAGACGGAAGATCAATTTGCATCACGGAGAAGAGAGTATAAGGATGCAATGGACGTATGGTATGACGCACCGGACGATGTCAAAGTGAATATTGTAAAAGCTCATTTTTCCAATGTTACGGATCCAAAGTTGGATACCTACATCCGTGAAGCGATCGAAGATCAGGATAAAGGAGAGACAACACAAACCACAACGGAACCCAAACAAACAACGACGAACAAACAGTCTCTTCTCCCCGACGGAGTCACGGTTGAGTTTGTCGGCAGTAGCAAACGGTTCGGAGGACTTACCGGGAAGGGGATACGGCCAATCCACGCGGTAATTGCCAGAAAAGGCCAGATGGTTGCCATTGCCTCCGCAGACCCATCCAAGGGAGCAGTCAGGGTGAACGGAGTGGAAGCAGACGCCGGTGGAATACTTCTGTCAGCAGGTGACATAGTGGAGATCGGGGATTTGACACTTGCAGTCACAGAGAAGAACGGTGCGATAGGGTTTACGGATGACGAGGGTACCCCTGTTCGCGTGAAAGGGAATACAAATTATCAGGCAGATACGGCAGAGAGAGCAGCAGCGTACGCAGGCATTGCCGCAGGACTTCGGGCACGTGCAATCGGCGCAGGCATGGGTGCCGCAGCAGGGGTTTGGTTAGGCGGACTTCCTACTGTTATCGGCATTGTCATCGGACAACTCCCCGCAGTGTATAACCGGACATCCGTTCCTCTTATGCTCTGGCAGCAAACCCGCAATGCTCCCAAAACTCCGTTGTTTAGTGCTGATATATTCACGGCGCCAATTGTTACCGAAGTAAATCAGTCTGCCCCGATTCCGGCAGGGAACGAAGAAACCTCAAGAAGTATATCAGAGACAAAGCAGGTTCCGAGCGACATGCAAATAGTTTCAGAGATACCTGTACAAACTGAAGCAGAACAGCAAAAGTACTCAATTCTACAACTTATGTTCCAATCAGTTAGTGATTGGTTAACAAGTGACGATAATGTGGAAAAAGGTTTTGGAAACGGGCAGGCTTTTACGATGACAAACATGTTCTACCGTACCTTAGCACAAAATGCCATTGATGCATTTAATAGAGCGCTGGGAAGACCTGAATATTCTCTCGATACACCTATGTCTGAATTAGGTCAGACAGCATTGACCGTATTAGAAACTCTATTTACCAAGGACGGGATTGTGTTTTTCGGTGAAAAAAACACTATAGAGTTTGATCATCCGCAAAAATTTATAACTGATCTCTTTTCCGCACAAAAATTGTTCTACAACAGTAAGGGTGTGCGTGTTTCAGTTGAGGAATATATTCAGGATCGATATAAAAATCTGATCAACAGAGGTATGAGTATACAACTTCAGGATTTAGATCCTGAAGTTGTTCTTGAAAAAGTTCGTAATGGAACCTCGTGGGCTGACGCAGAATTTCGAATCCGTTATCCGGACAGGTATAAGGACTTTCTAAATTCGATGAATTTAGATGAATCCACGATACAAATTCTAAAAGAACAGGGTATACAAATAAGCACCATTGTCATAAAGACGGTGGAGGGAAGAGAATACTTTATCCCGATTCTCAACAACCCAATGAAATTACAGGGAGCTTATGGGGTATTTGCCCATTATGATTCACCATCTGATGGGCTTATGGATGCCGGGTGGGTAAATATTAAAGCAAGTAGCATTTATGATCCTTCAGACGGAAAAACGAATTTCCTTGATGCCTTTTCAACCATATTCCACGAGATTGATCACTCAATATACCGTGCAAGCACCACATCCAGGTTCCGGCATATATTTCAGGAACGTAATTCCCAAGAACGGGAATTATCACAATTGGTTAATGATGCACTTCAGAAATCAGATTCCATCGATATGTCAATATTATCCAGCAGATATAACGCTTTATTGCGTATACGCGATGACATTTTTGCCTTCCGACCAGATAATAGTTCTGCACAACTGGAAAATAACGCACAAGAACAAAGAAATACAGCTGAAATTATTTCTATCAGAGAGCTGATAGTCAATACTGCATTTGGTTATCAATCAGCAGAAGCAAAAAGAATTCATTAGCTTCAGATATCAACCGAACAATTGTCAAATGAAATAGCATCCATAAAGTTCTATCTGCAAAATTCATTTTCAATAATTGGTGAGGGGCTTGCACGACGGGCACAACAGGCTTTTCTCACTACACAGACAGAAGGACTGGCCCGCGACGATGCGGAGAGATCAAAAAACATCAGGTCAATCGGCACATTTCTCATTAATCATATTCTCTATATGAGAGATAATGCCAGCGAAAGTGTCACAGCCCCGGAGTATGGAATCGGTTATCTGCTCACACTCGGCGCTATGCAGGATAATTTTGCCGCAAACGACAGAGTTTATATTGACGACCGGCTGTCACAGTATTTCGAAGAAAATAAAGGATCGCTCTTCGGCGTTGTTCAGTATTACATTAATACCGTATTTGATGTAGACCGTCTGCTGAATCCGAATGTAACAGATGATGCACGACAGATACGTGATAAAACTATTCTTCACAGACTGCTGTCGGATCCTAAAATTGCCGGGTTACTGTTTTGGAATGAACTTCATGCTCTTGAAGCACTGGTTGATGAATATTCTTTACTTGACAGCGCGGAACAGAAATCCAGAACACAAACATTACGAGATGAACTAATTGCCGGAGGGTATGAGACTGATGTCAATAAAATAGAACTGCAAGTGAAAACGCAGACAGAATTATATGCAATTTTGTCTAATTATAAAACCTTTGTTATTCCGTTTAGAAATTATGAAAGGAAATTGCTCACAAATGCATATCAGTTTGATTTTGCTAACAACCTTTCAAAAATTGATTCTTACGTAAATCTGCAGAGAGCTCCTGAAGAAATACAAGCAGACGGGGAGAAATCTCAAACATCCGGTCTTATCGGTTCCGGACCGGCACAGTGGTTTGAGGACCTGGCAAATGCAACTGTCTACAAATGGTGGCCGGATACCCGTACCCGTGGCACACTTCCAGTACTCTTTGATGCAGTACGAAACAGATTGATCGTATCGTGGACTGCTTGGCAAGAGACTCGCGAAATTAACAAGTTGGTAGGATTATTCAAAACTCAAGCAAAGGGTAATCTCCAGAACGGGATGGTGTTCGAAAATGCCGGAGCGTACTATAGGGTGGTAACTACACCGAATAACCAAGTGTCATTAATCCGCGTATTGCCAATGCATGTAGGTATGGCTGATTATCAGCGAACAGTAGGAACATACACTAAAAAAGATAGCCCTCAATCTATTAAATTACCAAATAATTATAAAGTACTGTTTTGGTGGAACGATGCTGAAGACACACTACTGATGAGACCGGAAAACAGTACGCAGGAGGTTGTTCTCACCGATCAGCCGGTGATATTTACCAACGGACTTAAAATTTGGCTTGATGCGAATAAACAGATTCAAACGGATTGGTTTACTGATGATATTAAACTAGACAGAGGGCAATCATTGCGTGTTGATTTTGAAGGAAGAGTAAATTTAGTTAATCAGGCAGTGACGATAGGAAAGACAACAAGTTTACCGAAATTTCAGATTAATGGAGAATATGTTGCTGAACAGGCAATACAGAAACCGATACAAGTAGGTGATCATATTATTACGACTACAGGAAATCAATACGTTTTGGTTTCCGGTCAGGATGGGTATTATCAATTAGATCATGAGGACGGAGCCTCTGAAAGGAGACAGACGCAAACGTTTATTAAAACATATATAAACCGGTTTACTGAAGATCTCGAGAATGCGTCTGGAATTTTTACAATATGTCGTTTCATATCTAAACCTGTCGATCGGTGACACTTTGCTTCAGGAAAAAAGTTCGGATAATGACGTATTTTTAACATATCTCAAGGAACTGCTTCAACTTTCCGGTAAACCATGGTTACAAGGGACGGAATCACTCAGGGTTTCTCTAAATCCTGTTGAATCCTGGTCAAAGGATACGGCTAAAATACATTTCCTCTT
Organism: Candidatus Gottesmanbacteria bacterium; assembly: GCA_963711735.1. Lineage (GTDB taxonomy): Bacteria > Patescibacteriota > Microgenomatia > UBA10105 > UBA927 > CAVQFA01. Next base: position 6,297 of record CAVQFA010000001.1, read on the forward strand.
ATTCCATTTCCTCACGGATACATATCCGGATTTTTCATCATATATGGAAAGAACATATGCATCGTATCCGGAACGTCAACTAGACAGACTCCGCTTCGGAGCAAACGCAATCCGCTTTTTAAGTGACCATGGAGGGTTAAACGAATTAGGGGAAATCACGTATCTAAAAAATTTAGAAAAAATTATCATGCTCTATGAATCATATACAACTATGTCTTCAGAAAAGTTTACGCAATTAGTGAGGACGACGCTTGCGGATTTTGATCCGGATTTGCAGAATGCAGTATTTGCACGTATGAAGCAACAGGAACAATACAGTCCGTTTATAACAGATTCATACATTACCAATGGAGGATACGCAAATCCGTACAAGCCGTTTATGTATAACGGCTGGCTTTTGAACATCTGTGAAGAAGAAATACAAGGATTCATGACCCAGCGCTTATTCCGACAGGTGACCGATGAAGCCGGAGTTGACACATTTACGAAACACAGACAGGATATGCAGGTATTTTGGGACACCGCTTTTCAAGATACAACAATAGTACGGCCGCAATGGTTTACACCATATCTCTATGCAGAAAAAGAAAAATATGATTACACATGGCAATATGTAACAAGTGAAAATACATTAGCAAATGCAGCGGGAATGTTCTTTTTACGACAAAGCTTATCACATGAAGTAACAGGGTTTGAGCAAGTTATTAATCACGAAGCAGTTCATCAAACCTATTTATCTGAAAATAGTCCGAGAAAATCAAAAGGTTCCGCCTTTATCCATGAAGAGGTGTTAACCGAATTACTAGCCCAAATGATTACGGATAAATCACAGGAGATACCCCAAAAGGATCAAGGATTTTCTACATATCAGGGAGGGGTAGACGAACTAATTGATATGTCTAATGATATTGATACAAAATTGGGTCACGGATCCGCATTTACAGCCATGGTCAGAGGGATGGCTGATTATGGGAACAATCTGATTGATCACCCATTATTATACTTCGCTCAATCTTATGAATTGACTCGCGGGAGTACGGAGACGGAATTTTATACGCGCATGTCACCGTTCACCGATGATATTTTACGAAGTGACCCCACAAATCTTGCAGAAGATGCTTCGTTTGTTGAAGGGGGTAGAACACTTAATCAGGGAATTCCAGATCAACAGACGCAAAATTTAACCGCCCAAGTTATCTCACGTATTCCTTCTGATTTAGCAGTGATTAAAGTAACAAATGACGGTTTGAATATCCGAAATTCCGTCCCTCTAACCATCGGAGAGGGGACATTCCAGGTAAATCTGGAAGGAGCTCTTCCTGTTTTTTCAAAATTAACGACAATAAACCAAAAAGACGGATACATCACGCGGGTAACTGTAAACGATGCAAACGATAAACGTATCGGATATATAGATATTGAATTTACCCGTGGAAATCAGAATGTAGAAAACATAGCCAACAAGATTGGTGTAAACATGAGTAAAGTCATCTTTGTATCAGCAGATGTCCATGTAAATGACGCATATCGGCAACAAGGAATAGCGACGGCGCTCATGGAGTATTCCGAAACGCTTGCAGGTCAACTTCTTTCCGAAACGCGCAAATACCCGGATATGTATCCTTCTGACATACACATGGTACGGCTCATATTAGACGGAAATTCTACCGATGGATTTACATCAAAATACGCAGAATCTCATGGGTACCAGACGATCACGACGGGAACGCAATATGTAAAAGAAATACATCCACCGTTATCCCAATCTACCGCTAATCAACCTACAGCAAAGGTTGTATCAAATATCCGCAATACCATACAACAAGCCAGGGAAGGGTTGGATATAACTCAAAAAGCTGACAGGTTGGTTTTCTTCCGGAAAATTCTTACACTAAGCGGGCAAAAAATCCGAACCGCCGCAGAGCAGAACATAAGTGAAAAAGAAGTGCGTGCACTTGAGAAATCGATAGTACGAAACAATAAGAGTGTAAAAAATATCGAGATGATTGTGCGTCCGTTTACCCAGTACCTTCTGGGATTTATCATAGAAGATAATTTTTCCTCACAAGCGGAGAGGAAGCAATGGGAAAATGAGGTTGTCGGAGAACTGATAAGTATAGACACATCCGATTCATTGGACACCCAATATTTCGAGTATTACAACTCTAACAAGCTTCGTCCTACTCCCAAAGACACCTTTATCTCAGCATTTGAGATACTCCGGGTTACATTGAAAGTTCCTTTTCCTGAAGAATTTGAAAAGCGGGCAGAGGGGATAAAATCCGTTAATGACAGGGTGAGAAGAGGGGAAGTACCCATTGAAGAACAGCTCACAAATATCGGGAAATCAAATACATTGGTTTTTGATATCCTGAATTTTCTCAGTATACATAATATTACACCGGTCAATGCCGTTTCACCAAAACAACCCCAGCAGAATCCATTTACCCGAATTATAAACACGATTACCGGATTTTTGGAAGCGGGACTCGGACAGATACAAAACAACATAGTAGTAGAGAAACTCCTGCAGGTGCCGGCCGGCTTACGGGAAACGCCGGGGCGCCTTAACTCTGACGGTTCAATCGAACCGCCGGTGCCTGCAGAGGATGAAGAGCAGAATCTCACACTCCCAGAGGTGCCTTCGACAGACACAATCATACAGGAGACAGAGAAAGTGCTTTTGGATGAAAATCTGGTTCTCAAAGGACCTGAAGAGCTGAAACGCAGTCTCCTTATGGAGCTTGGACAACAGCAGTATAACGGCATTATGCTCAAAGTCCTTCCTGCGTTTGACGGGAAAGATGCTGATATCGGGATGTATGATCAATTTACCGGTAATAAATTATCACGCACACAAATTCAGGATTTTCTCAACGGATTATACAGCAAGTATTCACGGAGCAGACTTGTTTTTGGTCCGGGAAGGTACATCATTAAACGGGCACAGAAAACCATATCCGTTGCTCTCCGTTTTGATATGCAGTACTTATCCGGTTTAAACGGTGTAAAGACCGTAATTCCCAACCTTATGGGCGACTACGGTCTTCATGCCGTATTTGGTGCCATACAGAATGCGGTTGATGCTTTCAATGCAAAGCACCCGAAGTATCCAATTGAACTGCATCATACGACAGGAGATGAGGGACTTATCGCACTCACTTTTTCCGTAGACAACGAGACGGTGCTAACTGACGCATTACTGAATGAACTTGTTGGCAGTATGACTGACAGCGTAGAAGCAATCAAATTACCTTATTTCAGCATTGACGCGGAAGGAAAAGAACGTGTCGAAATACGTCCTGCAAAAATACATTTTGATATAGCCAACCCACTTGAGTTTTTAAACGTACAGACCATAATCGCCAATAGTCAATTAACACTAGATGACAGGATAACACTTCTGAAAAAAGTCCAGCCGGCGCTTGCAGAATATCTCGACGATACAATCCTTGCCCAGTATGACGCTATAGATCGCGCTAAATACATCAGCCTATTTGAGGATCTTTACTACGATCCAGTCCTATTACCCACAATGCTCGACACTTTGCTTACCAGTAATGACGGGACTTCTGAATTTCTGCCTGTAGCAGTATACAGGGACAGAAAAAATTTTGAGGCTAATGTCAGAAATAAAAACGGGAACGGTACCGTATACCTCGTGAAAGCCGATATTCCGATAATTATGAAAAGCGAAAATTACACGTCATATGCAGCAGGAAATATATTTAAGCAGCATTTTTTTAAGCGAGTGCTCTCTGCAATACCGCCTGATATCCGACAGAAATTTATCGGTAAGGACGGTGATTTTCTTCAATTATTTACATATGTCCGTAACTCCGAAATCTATATTGCATTACCAGGTGACATATTTGACGAAAAAGATGCCGCGTCCGTTACGGATGCATTACAAAAGATTAACGATGTATACATGTCGTCAATGAGCAAGAAAGAATATTCAATGATCGTAGGCTCCGCGTACGTTCGTATGTCGCTTGCCGAACCCGGGTCCCTGGTTTTTGACAAAGCGTTTGAGGAGTTGGCACCGGTGGTATTTGTAAGACAGATGCAGAAAATCTATACAACACTTGCGAACAAAGAAACACCATTGAGTTTTATTCCGCATTATCTCCAGTATTTCAACCCCTTTGATAAGAAGGGGATTATCCATCTGCGGGCAATAGGAGCACGACCCAGAGAGATTGTGGCATTAAGAAGGATCAGTATTGATACGGGGAACGGTATAGGATTCATCGAGCCGGACAGGCAGCCGGGATTTCGCCTTGACCTGTTGGAAATTCTGAAACGGTATATCGGTAATGAAAGTAAAACACAAACCTTAGATAAAATACCAAACCGAATATCTACACGTTTCATCGAAGTTGAACCTTTTTTCCCTGAAAGAACTCACGTATTTGCGGATGGAGTAGCGACGTACGACTCTCCGGTACCGGCTGTATCTGATACTTATACTCAGGAACAGCAGGTAAACAAGTCTCTCTTATCTTTAATATATAGATAAAATTATCTCCCAAAGGTATATTGATATTAGAAAGAAAAAATATCATTATATCCGACTAGAATTACATTACTGAGTATAAAAAATCCTCGGGAAATACCACTTATTTTTTGCAGAGCGGAATAATGTTTTATTCGCGACAGTACACCTTTATTACAATAATTTAAAAATGAAAGAAGATTATAAAGAATTATTGTACTATTAAACACCGAAGCGAGTTTACTTTTTGCGGAGAGCGCGAAGAATATGTGGTGTAACGGGGATGGCAAGAGCAGTAAGGAGAGCTATGACGATGAGGATGGTTTTTGCGGTCATCGGTTGGTACCAGACCGTTACCTCCGCAACCCCGGGGTGTTCAAGCGGTATACCGATGAAAAACGGGAACATAATGATCGGTTTCACGCTAATTCCGTTAACCGTTGCCTTCCAGTTGGGATGAAAAGATTGTTTAAGAACAAGAAAACACTCCTTGCAGCCTTCATCCACTTTGACAGTTGTTGTAAATATCTGGTCCGCATCTACTTTCTCAGGACCCAAAAGGGTCACTTTCGGTGCATCCCCGCCATAGAGCGGGTTTATCTCCCAGATATTCTGTCTTTCATGCGACGCAGTTAAATATGTCACTTCATCCGTCATCGTGATAGTCGGAACGCGGTACTTTTCTATCGGATCAGGCTGGGAGAAGCGTATTTCCGGGAAGAGACGAAGCTTGGTAAGGTCTGACTGGATCCATCTGCGGACGATATTGATGAGGTCCGTTTTATCAGAGACGATCCGCATAGTGCGTGTTGCCGGCACGAAGTACCCGCTCGTCGGTACTTCATAAAGAACCCAGTTTGCTGAGCGTTCTTTTTCCTCCCAGAACGGCTGCGGAGTGACATCAGGCGGGCTCGCCACATAGTGCAGATTAAACAAATCGTAATCTTTCGCAAGATCTTCGGAGAAATACTGTTCCGTATCGGAGTTCGGGGACCATGTTTCCGGGAGCCAGAGAGCTGTATTGAGTCCGTATGTTGATATATACATGAACATCTCGGTTTCCGCTATCCGGAAATTTTTACCCCATCCGCCGCCCCGTCCGACAAACACCCGTGCGGGCGGGAGTGACTTTAAACGGGTGACGAGCTTATCAATATCAGGAGCCTGTTTATTATAATTGTCATTTCCCTGCAGGATTAAACGATTATTCAATTCGTTGTAATATACGGTTTGTCTGTAAATGGGCGGAGTAATGATAAGGAGTACGGATGCGGTAAACGCAATAAGGGCAATTCTGCGCGCGTTACCGTCTCCTAATTTTTTCAGAGACGTAAAACGGATACTCAGGTATGTTATAACCCATTCCGATACATACCAGATGCCGATAGGCGTGAGGATGAGTCCGGCAACATGCACACCGACGAGAAACCTGGACAAATGGAATTCCGTCATGCCGGGAATGAGATCAACAAGACCTTTCCATGTGGTGCGTCCGAAATAAAGGAGCATCCAGAAGGCAAAGAGGAAAGAAAACGCGAAGTATGACGTGCCATGTATACCTGACGGACCGGTAATTTCTACAGAATTTTTATTATTTTTTCCGTTCATCCGGGATTGTATGTTGTTTATGAATGATATAAACGGTGCGGTGAAAAAACCAAAAAGAATAAGGAGTGTCATCACCGGAAAGCGGTTAAAGTCAAACAGTTCGCCATTTAAGAATTTGATGACGACTTCCTTCCAGCCGTAGGAGTCGAATTTCCAAACAGGATCCCAGTAGGATATGTTGTGGTAGTTATTGCCGAGAAGTACGGGAATAATCCAGTAGGAAAGGAAAAATACAACTGCAATGCCGATACAGGCAAGGCGGATAATGGACAGGAGAAAAACATTCCATATGTCCACCAAATGTTCCTGGGATAAAGCCATATAGACAGCCGGAGCAAGAGCAATTGCACCGATAGAAAGAAGCGTCATGATACCAAATCCCAGATGACCCATTGTTGCGGCAATCGTAAAGATAACCGCAAGATAAAAGTCATGCATCTGCACGGAATCAATATGATTATTTCCTTTTTTCGCTGCGTCCGCATCCTCTGAACGTTTAAAATTCCGTAAAAACGGTAAACAAATCTTTAACTCTTCAAGAATTTGAACACCTAAACCGCCGGTTGATGTAACAATATTGGTAGTTAGATACCTCCATGAGTATGCTATAGCAGGCGGCATCCAGATCATGGCAAAAAGTTGGCTTGAAAGGCCCCACCCGCGCCACAGAAACGAGGGAGGATCGAGTCCGTATAGTCCGTCTGTAGATATATGCGCTGCAAGAATTGCTCCGGCACCTGCGATAATCCATGGGGCGCGGATAACACGGATTGCGATAAAAACGGATAAAGGAAACAGGCATAAGAGAAAATAAATGACCCAATGGTAATATTGGAATAACGTGAGGTGTAACCCGAGAGCGTGCAATATACGGTATGAACCCACAATGACTATCTGCGGGATATGGGAGTAATAGTAGGGAAGGTTATACCCCTGAGCCCAGTTCGGGACCCAATGGTCGACCATGTATGATATGTGGCAGAGAGGTCTGGCAACAAGAACCTGTTTTGTACACTGGCGGGATGCGAAATCCCAAACGGTGTTTGCCCGGTCAACGAGCGCGTACTGAAACGTATTGTCATTGGGATCCACTTTCGACAACGGTTCAAGGCGGTATAAATCCATGTTAAACCACGTCGCATACAATAAAATGCCGATAGCTATTATTTTTTCGATGTGTTTGAAACCAAATTTCATAAGACTTGCGGAGGTTCGGTAACGAATTTTGAAATGACGCAAAGTTATTCTTTCAGAACTGTTAATCGCTATACTGTACTTCGCTCAATGCAGATTCGCATATATATACAGATTAATTCGTTAGTTTCAACAGAGCGAATCTGCAGTGCATTTCAAAATTATTACCTTCACCTCCTTGTATTCTTTTTTTATTATTCTTCTAATAGCTAAACTTCTATGTATCTTATGGCCATAACATAGCATTGAGCCAATCCGTATGGTCATCGTTGATCCCGTCTCCCGCATCGTTGGTCACAAGTCCGAGCATTTTTACTCCCGTCACATCGACCTCTATGTGTTTGGGTAAATCGAATCGTTTGATGGGTTTGGATACAAAGAGCGGTTTATCATCACCGTAAATTTCAAATGTCGCGGAACCGTTTGGTCCTGCTTCCGTGTCGATACCGTAATCCGTTGTAAATTTTTTAAATAACCCGTTAATGTTGAATTGCTGGTAGCTTTTGGCGTGTGTGCCGTACCCATGGCGATAAAACGCATACTGGACACTGAGCCGGGACCATGTTTTGGAATTATTTTCAAGTGCAACAGGCATATCTACACGCCTCACTCCGTAATTCTGCTGGCTTATGATCGGAAAAAACTTCGTGATATACACCGGAGATTTCGTGATAAGCGGCAGATTGGAAACAAGCATAAGTGCGGCAAATGCAGATACCGGAATAATATAAAAGAAACCGGGGACGTGCCGGGTAACGGCAAAAAGGAATACTCCGAAGAGAATCATCTGGAGGTATGCAGTTGTGAGGGTAAATACCGGCAGATTCATGTCACGAAGCAGCGGCAATCCGTTTTGCGGGTAGTTGTCGACAAGCGCATTGTGGAGATTAAAAAAGTACACGATCGTAAAGATTATAAATGCAGCAGCACTTATTTTAAACAACTTCGTGGTAAAAATAGACAACCGTTCTTTTTTTGACGACCCGGTCCACAGGAAAAAGAGGAGCCAGACAGGCAGATACACAATGATGGGAAATGCATACCGGTCATGCGATTCTGTCTGGAACAGGAAAAATGCACCGGCAACAACGATCATGGCAGTGAAAAACCGGTATAGGATATTCTGTATTTCCATCTCTGTCGGCGGTTCTATAGTACGCTTCACCATGCGGAGAACAGTCTCTTTTACCATTATGATGCACGCGTAAAGGTATGAGGACGCAAAAAGATAAAGCCCCGTAGTTTTGGCGTTCGTCATACCGACAACGGAAAACTTGTCAAGCATATGCATGCCGTTTGCTTTTGCCACAATCCACCAGAGGTTGTAGGCATTGAGGGACATGAAGGGGAAATAATCGTAGTTGACGGTGAGCTGATCAAACACAAGCTTCATTTCTTTGGCGATGAAAAATTCCCAGTTAAGCCCGATAAAGGCAGTTGCGGCACCGGCAACGCCACGGATGAGCCCGGAAAAACCCGTTAACTGCCAGAGAAAGATGAAAAATACAGGGCCATAGACCATATTCTGAAGTTTGGTCATCATGGATGCCATGTATATAAAACCGGCCAGATACGGTCTTTTTTTAAGCGCGAGTAAAACAGCGATGAGAAAAACAAATACACCGAGGCTATCTACCTGTCCCCACCACGCTCCGTCTATGACGGTGATCGGATTGAGAAGAATGGATGCAGCAGCAAGGATATAGACGACAGAGGAAAATTGGGGAAACCCGAGCACAGCGGCATATTTACCGAAATACAGGATGATGGCAAATATCCCAAAATCAGCAAACACTGCAGGGAGCTTGGAGATGGTGAGGAACAATGAATTGGTATTGGACCAATACTGCTGGAAATTATGCGGATCGGCAAAAAAACTGTACGTTTTGGTCATAAGCCCGAGGACATACGCAAATGCCGTCGGGTAATTGTTGTTGGTGTTTTTTATCCCCCAGACAATCCCGTGGTCGTATACCGCAAGTCCCCAGGATTTCCAGAACGAGATGTCCGCTTCAAATCCGCGGTTGGGAAGAAATACGAGGCGGATAATAAAACCTGCTGCAAAAACAACCGGAATCCAGAGGGTGGGATACTTTCGGAATATACGGACAATCCGTCGGTATATATTTTGGGCAGATGTCATTCCATCCATGACACTCATTGTGACAAAAAGAAGGTCGGGAGTAAAGAGAGAACATGTATAGAGATTTACGATTTACGAGATACGACCCGCCTGCAACGCTTTCGCATAGCGATGGCGGGCAGGTTTACGATTGAGTAAAATGCGGACATGGAATACGAGATGCGATGTACGATTCAAGAATATCAAATATTAAACCTTAAATCTTAAATCGATTCCGGCAATGTTGTATGATACAGGCATGCAGAAAGTTGTGAAAAGCGAGATTCTATGGATAACGCTTATCGCTTTGACCATGCTCGCACTCTCCATAGCTCCGCTTCTCATCCAGTGGAAAAATACCCCAAACAATGCGTACTTCATACCGATTCATAACAGTATCAGCGATTATCCGTATTATGTAAGCATCATACGCGAGGGTATTGACGGGAGTCTGAAGGTATACGGACAGTATACAACCGAGGCGCAAAGCGGCGGATATGTTCATCTTTTTTATCTCATGCTTGGCTGGTTCGGCAAAGGTGTAGGGATTCACGACGCGCATGCCGTATATCTCAGTGCGCGCATCTTTTTCGGTATTTTGTGGGCACTCGTTATCTACCTGTTTGTGAGGATATTTACAGAGAAAAAGATAAACCGGATCATTACTTTTCTCATCGCACTTACCTCGGCAAGCTTCCCTAACTTCACTTGGGTAAACGGAGGAGTTGATGTCCAATGGTACATGACATGGTGGTCTGAGTTAAATCCCATCATACGCTTCACCTTTCTTCCGCATTACCTTTTGGGGCATATCCTTCTCACTCTCTCTGTCATATCCGTGTGGCAATTTGACCGGACAAAAAAAATATTCTGGTGGTTTCTGCTTGCATTATTGGGGTGGATTGCGGGATTTGTCCATCCGCCGAGTCTTATTATCCTGATTCCCGTAGTCCCTCTCTGGGCACTTCTTTGCCGGCGTTTCAGAACACTTCTCTGGAGCTCAGTTGCTCTCGGACTTGCATCTACTTCACTTCTTCTTCTCAAAGGAATGATTTCCCGGTTTCCGTGGAATCTGGCTTTACCATATGAACAAACGATATGGTATGCACCAACCCCGGAATATCTTCTGGCACTTGGCCCTGTTTTTGTTCTTGCAATTATGGGTCTTATCGCGGGATGGAAAAAAAGGGAAACGATACTTCTTGCTCTTTGGGCAGGAATATCAATTATGCTTCTGGACCGGATAGGGATGCTTAAATACAGTCCAAACGCACTCCTGAGGGAACTGTCTGTTTCCAATATCAGATTTTTACAGATGGCTCCGTGGATACCGATGTCGATACTCGCATCGAAATTCATCGCATATTTAAGCACAATCCGGTTCGGGCGCATCATTTCCGCAGCGTTCATCGGCGCATATCTGATAATTACATTTATCGGATACCCGTCATCCCTCAAAGAGCAAGTTGCGAATGTATTTATGGATGAGCGCTTTGTATACCCGTCCCGCGGATGGATAAGTGCAATACAAGCACTGGACGGAATAACGAAACCAGGCGAGAACATACTCGCATTGCCTCTTGCCGGCCGGATGATTCCGACGTATACGAACAGGCGCGTGTACGTAAACAGTATTCATTCGTATACGAAAGATCTGGATAGAAAGCTTTCCCTGGTATGGAATTTTTATCATGGCACGCTTCCTGTCTGTGACGGATATCATCTCGTAAAAGATAACGGAATAACTGCAGTGTTTGAAGGATACGATGAAAAGGATCAGGGGAACGCCGCTATCGGGTATCCGTTCCTCGCGCTTGTGCGGTCATTTGACACAACGAATGTGTACCGCTTCACGGATGTGAAACCGGCAGGGTGTAAGTAGAAGATGTGAGCGGTCGGTTATTACGTTGTACGCTGTAGGTTGTGTGTTGTAGCGAAATGGGAAGGTGGTTATGTTGTGAGAATAATTACTGTGCAGGGGAGGATACTATAGTCGGAACAATGGGATTTGTCGATTTGCCCCATGCAAATGAGTCGATGATCCGTGAAAATACATCTGCGTCTATGGGACCGTTTCCGAAACGTACCATCAGTTCAGGACGACCCGGTATTTCGAAAAAGACATCATCGTTTGGCGTCTGGTTGGCGTGATTGAGATATTTTGCTTTATATCCTTTCATACCCTTAGCGTTAACAAACTCCTCTACGGATTTGACACCTTTGAGTCCTCCTGTATACTGCGTCCACCAATTTTTCACGTATTCGATTTTTGGCTTCTCTATGTATTGGGCCATGGAAGGCTCGATTTTGTTTATATCCGACACGCGGAAAATGATGATATTTTGCGGTGGAATTCCGTTAAAGCCAAATCCTATGGAGTCTGTCTGGTCACCGGGAAACAGCGTAAGTTTCATGGTTTCCGGATAAGAAAACGTGAAGGGGTACACTTTGCCTTTATGTTCTACCCAGGGTGTTGTCGGCGAAACGGTGAACGTTTTGGAAATGGTAACAGGTGCCTGCGTAGGTTGTGGGGACAGGGAAGGACCGAGGTAGGTAGTCCCGCCGGGAAGCACGATTGCCGTTGCGCGCTTTTTAGAATACTGGTACGCGCCGATTGTGATTGCAGAAAGAAGAATCACAGCTACGGACACGGCAATCACTATTTTCGGAAGATTTTTTTCATCCGGGATAAGCGGTTCCAGAATATCATCTGTTTCACTCATGGCAATAGACTAGCAAAAAGCGGGGAAAGTGTAAAGCATTAGGATCGATTTACGAGATTCTATTTACGAATTAAGAAAAAAACAATAAAAGAAAGAAGAAAGTTACTTAGCGGACGAGTTTGAGGGTGAATTCCGAAATGGTGTCAGGAATAGTAAAAGAATAGGTTCCCGCGGAGAGCGGAACTTTTTGGGAATACATCTTCCCGTCAATTGTGACGGAATTGCCCTCGGGAACAGTTGCCAGGGTAAATGTTTCTCCTATCGGGATTGTCAGTGTTGCGGTTGCATCACCGAGCACCCTGTTGTCGGCGTCTGCCTGGAAGCATGATCCGTTATAACACAGGAATTTAACTCCGAGCGGATAGATTTTCCAGTTTTTGGCAGAAGGCAGATAGTTTTTTTTCAAAAAATCGAGGTCAGCAACTCTCGGTTGCCAGAGGGACATACCGGTCCTGTCAAGTATTATAAATTTCGTTTTTGTGGCTATAAGCGATTCGCGGAGCGTCGGAACTTTTCTGGAAAGATTATCGACAAATTCCTGGTACGGATGGCAGCAGATGAAATACCCGTCGGGACGGAATACGTAGGAACCGACCATATCATAAACAGACTCACCACTTCGTATCATGGGCAAATCCGCAATGACACTCATCTGCTCGGTATTTGCCATCCCCGGAGATACGCGGAGTAGGTACTGTTGGGTAAACGATGTACCCAAAAGGAGAGCAAGTACTCCGTAACTTAGGATCATGATTCCAATACCGAACTTCGGAACATGGAGTGTACCCGCAAGACGTATCAATGCGCGGATACAGTATATGTATAAATATGCGGAAAGAAATGCAGCAAACACGGAAAGCGGAAAGAAATACTGCAGATACGGAGCAGGAAAAAGAAAGAGAAATAGGATACCGGCTGCGAAGTATAGGAGGAAAAAAACACCGAATGCGGGTTTTTTTATAAAGTAGAGGATTAAACCGGCAAGAGCGGTTATCCATATGCCGGTATTTACATACCACGGCAGGCTTGGTCCTCCCTCAGCCATATAAACAAGAGGCCACGGGGAGAGTGCTTTCCACGGGGAAAACGGTGATTTTCCGGCATTCACCGCAACGGAATCACGTGTGATTGCAAGAAATGCATCCTGTAAAATACCATGAGAGACAAGATACACCATAAGGATGATGGCGGGTATGAGAGCGCCTAACAGAAACAGAACGATATTTTTCGGCCGCAGTATCTGTTTTGTCAGCATAAAAAGGTACAACAGTGCAGGGATCGCAAAAAGAATTTTCGGTAACATGAGAAATCCAAGTGATATGCTTGCTCCTCCCAACACAAGAAGAAGCGGTGTGAGGGGTTTGCTGTTTATGGCTATATATACAGGGATGAGGTAGAGAAGCATCATGAGGGTATCCGGCCGGATGTCTATGGTTTTATCAAATGTCATAGGGAAGGTGAGGAAAATTACGGCAGCAAGTATGGCGGTTGTTTTATCCGCAAATTTCCTGGAAAGCATGTAGATGAGAAATGTAACAGCAAGGTATGTGACAAGCTGGGACAAACGGGCGATAAGGAGTACATACCCTCCCGGCGGAAGGAGAAAAATGGGAATTTGTATCCACTGGAAAAACGGAGTTATGTAGAAAAAAAAGTCGCGGTACGGAATTTTCCCACTCGCCATAAGCCATACCCAGTGCATGTGGGAAAATTCGTCATTATCAAAATACCGGATGAGTGCGGTGTGGATTCTGGCTGCAATAATAAGGACTATGGCAACTTTTGTAAATATATTTCCGTTTACGATCCGCTTCATACACCCGTATGCTAGGGGATTTGTACCGCGCAATCAAGGGGAACCACATACAACACCAAAACACACCTACTCCCGATTACCTGCCGGTTGGCGGATGCAAAGTGGTGCAGGAATGATATACTCATTGTGCACTGAAGTGCAACTTCGTTGAATGAGTATAGACCCATCTAATCAGATTTTTCGCTTATGAAAGCTGCAAATCTGAGTAAGATGGGTATATATACTTGGGATATATGAAATTAAATAAAGACTTTATCATTGTTTTTTGCGTATCTTTCGTTGTAACCGTTGCCAGTCTTTACCAGACACTTTTATATATAAAAGTTACCCCCGAAGGTTTCGTGTATCCTTTAGTCCACAACTTCGAAGCAGACTACTACTGGTATTTGTCCCTTATAAGACAGGGGTGGGAGGGAAATATTCTTCTTACTTCCCGTTATACTCCGGAAATATTTTCACCCCAGTTTGTTAACACATTTTTTTCCGTGGCCGGAATGCTTGCACATACGCCCGGATTTTCTCTTCCACTTATATATACAATACTTCGGGTTTTCGGGGGGGTAGCGGTATTTCTCATAACATATACGCTCCTTCAAATCCTTAAATTATCCCTCCGGCAGAGAATGTGTGCGTTTGCGCTTGTCATTCTCTCAACACCGTTTTGGTTTCTCACAAACGGCATTTTTCGTCAGGCGGGGAATTCTGGACGGGATTTGATCCGATACTCCGGATCACGTGGCTTCCTCATCATACATTTGCGCTTGCATCCGCAATCGGGAGTATTATAGTTTTCTCCCTGGGTTTTGCCCGGCAAAACTACCGGCATTTGATCTTCGCGGGACTCGTTATGGCTCTTACCGTATGGGTAAATCCGGCAAGCGCAATCATATTTCTTGCCGCGACAGTACTCGGAATGACCATAACCTTTATTCAAAAAATTAATTTCGTAAGGAAACACGTAATGAAACTATTAACCGGAGCACTTGTATTTTTGGCAATTTCCGGTGTCCCGTTTCTTCTTCTATACACTGTCCAGAACAGTACATTTCCGTGGACCGCTTTCAGGGATTGGGAGCAATTCCAGCAGTTATCCAATTGACGCGCTTGGGTATCTGAAGGTTCGTCGGAATAACGGGAACATTCTTGCAATTCCGGCATTTGGTTTGCCGCTAGGAAAAAAGAATTATTGTGGAATATCATCAGCCGGATGGTATGCAGTTCCGTTTATCGGACTTGCAATACTCTCAAAAGTATTGCCCCTATCCAACGGCAGATATCTGCAGGGAGGAGGATACATTCCCGCAGCAATTCTTACCACGCTTACCATATGGGAAATAGGATACTATCTGCAAAAACGTTTACGCAAACAGGTATTCATACTGATTAGTATGTGCAACACTCGCGGCTTTTTCGTTTCCCTCGTTTGTTGCAAGTGTCGCCAGGCAGAATGTGTACGTGAGAAAAAATATGACCAACTCCCTTATTATGATTCCCCGGGATACCATGGACAGCATACAGTACCTGAGTGGCGTTTGCAGGGCAAACGACGTGGTAATTGCTCCGATGGATGTTTCTACAATGATTCCTGCTTTCACATCATGTAAAACATTAGCCGGTCATCCGACGTTCACGTATAACAGTCCGCAAAAAGCAAAAGATATGGGCTTGTTCTACTGGACCGGGGATTTACGGGTGCGGAAACAGATCCTGGAAAAATACGGCGTACGGTTTGTCATTATACCTTCGTGGATGACACGGGCAGAGGAGTTGAAAGAGATGGGATACATAATCCGGAAGGTGAATGGAACTATGCGTATAGCAATGAGGAAGTAAGATTTGCGTTTAATGAATTTTGAATTTGATCGATTTAATCAATGCATAGAGTGTCCAGACTGAAACGGAAATAATAACCGGCATAACCGGCGCTGACAGCCGAGCAAAATCCTCATACCCCAGAAGCAGAGAGGTGAATAGCAGAAGAAAGGAAGATGTAAAAAGTATTCCTTCGTATATTGATATGTTATACGGCATCCCTTTATGTTTAATATACGAAGTGAGCAGGGTTATACCTCCCGATATTATACGGACTGCCGTTAACAGAAAGAGAATCATAATAATTCCCTGTATGGTGCGGGAAACGGTCTGCCCAACTTTAAGAAAAGTTGCAAACGGACGGTTTTTCTCCGACGGCTGGGTAATTTCCGGAGACAGAGACAAAAATGCATTGGGATAGTCTTTCAGTGTGCTGATCGCGTACGGTACAGGTTCTTTTCTCATGATGGTTTGCACAAATCCCTGAAGTTCTACAAGGTGGGCAGAATCCATATGAATCAACGGATCTATTTCCTTAATAAATTTAAAGGGGTTCATTTCCTTATCAACACGTTTAAACTCCGTTAAACCGTTATAGAAAAACGGATACATCTGACCTCCTTCAATGGGAATGTTGTCTTTCATAATACGACCCAATATACCTATGTCTCTCTGTATCTGGAATGCACGGATACCATGCAGGCGTCCGTTTCCGTAAGTCCATATAAAAACCGGACTAAGGGAAATAACCAGGAACAGAAACCCTCCGAGAATTCGGAGATATTTCTTCTTCACCGTACTTACAATAATGAGAATTGTTGTAAGGAACGGACCAATAGGGGAAAGGGACGGACGCATCAAAGGCATGAGAAAGAGAAGGAGGAAAAGATGAAATAAGTAAAAAATGAAGAGGGAGAAAGGATATGGGATGAAAGAAAATATTTGTATATCCGGAAGAACGTGAGAGTCAGAAGAAGAACGGTAAATCCTGCAATACTTTCAGTCAGAAGCGTCCGTTCCCATGGAATTGTCATGAGGTTCGTGCCTGTCAGAAACGTACTTATCCAGATGACCAGGCGCGGTGCATTAACGATCTCGAGTATCCGGTACAGGAATATAACAGAAATGACACCTGCCTGGAGAAACATGAGGAAATCCGCACCTCTCCCGAAGGCGGGAGAGGCAATCGGCGAATTGAAAGCGCCACTGAGGGCCATACTGGTATTTACGATAATCGGGTATATCGGGGTGCGGTACGGGTTGATAATAGATGCAAGCGACGGATTCAGACCAATCGAAATTCCGTTTTGGTAGTATTCGTAACCATCCTGCGGAAGCTTGATGTAAGGCTGGTTTACAGATAAAGCGTACCGGATGAAAACGGATGCAATCAGTATTGCGATAAGCGGCAGAATGTGTCGCAAGGATTTCATAAAGATACAAAGTTGATCTATTTTATGATTGACCTGCATTATTTACAATCCTTCAGAAGACTGATATGAATGCCGAAAAACTACCCGTATGATAGTTTTCCGGTATATACCGATCTTACTTGGATTTGCCTCCGCCTGAAAAGGCGGAGAAAAATCTAATTAGATCGGTATATACCGGAAAACTATCATACGGGTAGTTTTTCGGCATTCATATCAGTCTTCTGAAGGATTGTAAATAATCGAGGTCAATCATAAAATAGATCAACTTTGTCTCTTTATGAAATACTTGCGACATCTTCTGCCGCTTATCACGATACTCATCGCGGCCGTTTTCATCCGGTATGCTTTATGGGTAAACCAGCCGTACATCAAGCTTCCGCAGGACGGGTACGAGTACTATCAAAATGGAATTTCGATGGTTCTGCATCCGATTGTTGACACAATAATCAATCCGTACCGCACACCCATTTATCCGCTTATAGTGAGCGCAAGCATGGCCCTTAGTGGCGCTTTCAATTCGCCGATTGCCTCACCCGCCTTCGGGAGAGGTGCGGATTTCCTCATGTTTCTTCAGGCAATATGCGGTGTCATTTCGGTTATATTCCTGTACCGAATACTCGAGATCGTTAATGCTCCGCGTATTGTTATCTGGATAAGTACGTTTCTTGCAGGCACGAACCTCATGACAATTCCGTGGGAACGGACGCTTCTGACTGAAAGTATTGCAGGACTCATCCTTCTTAGCCTCATACTCCTTTTCTTTCAGATACTACACGCATATTCCCATTACTCTAATTTTAAATTTCTAAGCGCTAAATTTCTTAGTCTCTCCCTTTCTTCATTACTCTTTGCACTTCTTCTTTTCCTCGCACCTTTGATCCGTCCGTCTCTTTCCCCTATCGGTCCCGTGCTTGCAGCCATTCTCGTCTTTGTGGGTGCCGTAAAGAAAAAGCGTACCCTTACCTTCAAAGGACTGTTGTTCCTTGTCATTTCTGTCAGTCCTGTTTTTTTATGGATAAACGGCAACACACGTATCCACAAAATACACGCATTTCAGGTTCAGGGAGATATAAATATTTTAGGGCGCATCATGAAGGATCGTATTTCCATAGAGGGAGCTAAATCGTATGCATTCTTCTATGATGGGCTCACACATTTCAGGATTGTCGATACGGAAATGAATCCGTATAAATTTACAAAAGACATTGATCCTCTCATACACACACATCCATCCCGCCTTACCGAGCTTCAGGGATTTGTGCGGACCGTTATGAGAAAAGAAGTCCTGCCGTATACAATGGGTGCACTGAAGGACTATCCCAATACATTTTTATCTCTGTCTCCGGAAATTACCCTGCCGTCGGAGAAAAACCGCCCGTATGCGAAGCTTCTTAGCATCGGGCAAACAATTTCCCGCGTTATGCTTGTGTGTGTAATGGTGCTTTTTGTCGTATCGGTTATGAGGATGTTCTGGTTATTTTTGTATACAGTAAAAAAAAGATGCTCTTCACAGGTTTCTCTGTATGAGGTATCGCTTATTGCTGTAGCGTCCGTATCGCTGTTGTTTAACCTGTTTTTCGGATATGAAGATTTTGCCCGGCTGTCAGCGCCGATTATGCCTGTTATTATTTCCGTTTCAGTCTGGACACTCAATGCATTGATGAAGTCGATTAAATTCAATATTCATTAAACACAAATCTTATTTCCTCATTGCCACACGCATAGTTCCATTCACCTTCCGGGTTATGTATCCCATCTCTCCCAACTCATTTGCCCTTGTCATCCACGATGGTATAACAACAAACCGTACATTGTATTTATCAAGTATCTTTTTGCGTACTTGTACATCCTGTGTCCAGTAGAACAGGTCCATATCTTTTGCTTTTTGCGGACTATTATACGTGAATGTCGGATGACCGGCTAATGTTTTACATGATGTGAAAGCAGGAATCATCGTAGAAACATCCATCGGAGCAATTACCATGTCGTTTACTCTGCAAACGCCACTCAGGTACTGTATGCTGTCCATGGTATCCCGGGGAACCAGGATAAGAGGGTTGGTCATATTTTTTCTCACATACACATTCTGCCTGGCGACACTTGCAACAAACGAGGGAAGCGAAAAAGCCGCGAGTGTTGCACATGCTAATAGTATGAATACCTGTTTGCGCATGCTTTTTTGCAGATAAGATCCGGTTTCCCACAAGGCAAGTGTGGTAAGAATTGCCGCAGGGATATATCCTCCTCCCTGCAGATATCTGCCGTTGGAAAGGGGCAATACTTTTGTAAGTATTGCAAGTCCGATAAACGGAACTGCATACCATCCGGCTATGATATTCCACAATAATTCTTTTTTCCTGATGGCAAACCAAATACCGGGAATTGCAAGTATTCCCGCTATTCCGAGAACTTTCAAATACCCAAGTGCATCAATCGGATACTGTTGAAATTGTTCCCAATCCCTGAAAGCGGTCCATGGAAATATGCTGTTCTGTACGGCGTAAAGGAGAATAAACGGGACACCGGAAATTGCCAAAAATACAATTACTCCGATTAATAGTTTCACTACATGTTTCCTTACGAAGTTAATTTTTTGAATGAAGGTTATGGTCATTCCGAGTACCGTCGCGGCAAGAAATATGATTGCGGATGCCGGATTTACCCATACGGTGACAGCCATAATAAGTCCCGCGAAGATCAAATACCGGTAGTTTTGCCGAACCAAACCCAGAGAGAAAACTATAATACTCCCGATTGCGGATGCCAGTGCAAATGTATGATGCGGAAGCCACGTGATCCTGAGTATCGGATCAAATCCCGTCCAGAATTCCCCCGCCTGACTTAAAATGCCGTTTGTGAGAAACCAAAACGGTGTTGAGAGAATGACAAGCGCAAACGCACATATTCTCTGCCGTAGGGATAATGTAAGGATTTGAAGGAGCATATATGTTATGAGAAATACCGCTACCCCACCGAAAACCCGGAGAATTGTAAACGTCAGAGGAAGAGAAAATCCGGGTGTGTGTGCAAGCATTCCGGCTACGGAAAAAAATGTGTTAACAAACTGGGGTGAAAAAATTTCCGGAGTGTAGCGGGAAGTAAGAAGAATATTTCCCTCCCACCCCTGTCTCATAAGGGACAAATACCAGTAGTAGTCTGCTTCGAAGTTATGGACTAAAGGATACACGAAACCAACGGGTGTAACTTTTATATATAAGAGTGTCTGGTAAAGGCTGGCAACAGATACGACGAGAGATACGCAAAAAACAATTATAAAGTCTTTATTTAATTTCATATATCCCAAGTATATATACCCATCTTACTCAGATTTGCAGCTTTCATAAGCGAAAAATCTGATTAGATGGGTCTATACTCATTAGAGCGATGTTGCACTTCAGTGCACAATGAGTATATCATTCCCGCACCACTTTGCATCCGCCA
Source organism: Candidatus Gottesmanbacteria bacterium (assembly GCA_963711735.1). Taxonomy (GTDB): domain Bacteria; phylum Patescibacteriota; class Microgenomatia; order UBA10105; family UBA927; genus CAVQFA01. The sequence goes on from CAVQFA010000001.1 coordinate 26,944, forward strand.
ACCGGCAGAAGATCGGGGGAGGTGTGTTTTGGTGTTGTATGTAGTTCCTCTTGATTGCGCGGTACAAATCCCCTAGCATACGGGTGTATGAAGCGGATCGTAAACGGAAATATTTTTGCGAAAGTTGCCATAGTCCTTATTGTTGCAGCGAGAATCCATACCGCGCTCATCCGGTATTTTGATAATGACGAGTTTTCCCATATGCACTGGGTATGGCTTATGGCGAATGGGAAAATTCCGTACCGCGACTTTTTTTTCTACATAACTCCGTTTTTCCAGTGGATACAAATTCCCATTTTTCTCCTTCCGCCGGGAGGGTATGTACTCCTTATCGCCCGTTTGTCCCAGCTTGTCACATACCTTGCCGTTACATTTCTCATCTACATGCTTTCCAAAAAATTTGCAGACAAAACAACCGCCATACTTGCTGCCGTAATTTTTCTCACCTTCCCTATGACATTTGACAAAACCATAGACATTCGACCGGATACCCTCATGATGCTCCTCTACCTCATTCCTGTATATTTAGCCATAAACAGCAAACCCCTCACACCGTTTCTTCTCGTGCTGGGAGGAGCAAGCATATCGCTTGGGTTTCTCATGTTACCGAAAATTCTTTTTGCGATCCCTGCACTTTTATACCTTTTTATGCTGACAAAACAGATACTGCGGCCGAAAAATATCGCTCTGTTTCTGTTAGGCGCTCTCATACCCGCTATCATTCTGATTGTGTATCTTGTCTCTCATGGTATTATGCAGGATGCATTCTATGCAATTACACGCGATTCCGTTGCGGTGAATGCCGGAAAATCACCGTTTTCTCCGTGGAAAGCACTCTCCCCGTGGCCTCTTGTTTATATGGCCGGGGGTGGTCCGAGCCTGCCGTGGTATGTAAATACCGGCATATGGATAACCGCTCTTGCCGGTTTAATTCTCTACTTTATAAAAAAACCCGCATACGGTGTGTTTCTTCCTCCTTTATTTCGCAGCCGGTATCCTATTTCTCTTTCTTTTCCCTGCTCCGTATCTGCAGTATTTCTTTCCGCTTTCCGTGTTTGCCTCATTTCTTTCCGCATACTTATATATATACTGTATCCGCGCATTGGTACGTCTCGCGGGTTCACTCCATGTTCCGAAGCTCGGAAAAGTGATCGTTGTCCTGTGTTACGGAGTACTTGCTCTCCTTTTGGGTACATCGTTTACCCAACAGTACCTACTCCGGTATCTCCGGGAATGGCAAATACCGAACAGATGAGTGTCATTTCGGATTTGCCCATGATACGAAGTGATGAGCCTGTTTATGATATGGTCGGTTCCTACGTATTCCGTCCCGACGGGTATTTCATCTGCTGCCATCCGTACCAGGAATTTGTCGATCATCTTTCCAAAAAAGTTCCGACGCTCCGCGAATCACTTGTTGCTACAAAAACGAAATTCATCAATACTTGACAGGACCGGTATGTCCCTCTGGCAACCGACGTCAGGCAGACCTCGATTTTTTGAAAAAAAACTACCTGCCTTCTGCTAAAAACTGGAAAATCTATCCGCTCGGGGTTAAATTCCTGTGTTACAACGGGTCATGCTTCCGGGCAGACGCCGACAACAGGGTACTCGGTGATACAACCGCAACACTGACAATCCCGATAGGAGAAACATTTACCCTGGTAACTGTTCCGCAGGGCAACACTGTCACTATTGACGGGAAGATGTATTCCCAAAAAGTTCCGCTCTCCGCGGGAACCTATTCTTTTACTGTTCCTCACACCATTTCGGAATTCACCCTCAAACTAATCCGCTAAGGGACCTATTCTTTCTGTTTAATTGTTTTTTTCACAATCAATTCGTAAATCGAATCTCGCAAATCGATCCTAATGCTTTACACTTTCCCCTCTTTTTGCTAGTCTATTGCCATGAGTGAAACAGATGATATTCTGGAACCGCTTATTCCGGATGAAAAAAATCTTCCGAAAATAGTGATTGCCGTGTCAGTAGCTGTGATTCTCTCTTTCTGCAATCACAATCGGCGCGTACCAGTATTCTAAAAAACGCGCAACGGCAATCGTGCTTCCCGGCGGGACTACATACCTCGGTCCTTCACTGTCCCCCCAACCTACGCAGGCACCTGTTACCATTTCCAAAACGTTCACCGTTTCGCCGACAACCCCCTGGGTAGAACATAAAGGCAAGGTGTACCCCTTCACGTTTTCCTATCCGGAAACCATGAAACTTACGCTGTTTCCCGGTGACCAAACAGACTCCATAGGATTTGGCTTTAACGGAATTCCTCCGCAAAATATCATCATTTTCCGCGTGTCGGATATAAATAAAATCGAGCCTTCCATGACTCAGTATATAAACAAGCCGAAAATCGATTACGTGAAAAATTGGTGGACGCAGTATACAGGAGGACTCAAAGGTGTCAAATCCGTAGAGGAATTTGTTAACGCTAAGGGTATGAAAGGATATAAAGCAAAATATCTCAATCACGCAAACCAGACACCAAACGACGATGTCTTTTTCGAAATACCGGGTCGTCCTGAACTGATGGTACGCTTCGGAAACGGTCCTATCGATGCAGAAGTATTTTCCCGTATCATCGATTCATTTGCATGGGGTAAATCATCAAATCCGCTTCCTCCGACTGCCGCTCCCACACCCGCACAATAATTATTCTCACAATATAATTATCTTCCCATTTCGCTACAACACACAGCCTACGACGTACAACATAATAACCGACCGCTCACAACCTACTACTCACATCCTGCCGGCTTTACGTCCGTGAAACGGTACACACTCGTTGTATCAAATGACCGTGCACGCATGAGGAACGGGTAACCGGTTACGGCACTCCCCTGATCTTGTTCATCATATCCGTCAAACACGGCGGTTATGTTGTTATCTTTCAGCAAATGGTATCCGTCGCAGACAGGAAGTGTGCCGTGGTAAAAATTCCATGCCAGGGAAAGCTTTCTATCCAGATCTTTCGTATACGAATGAATGCTGTTTACATACACACGCCTGTTTGTATACGTCGGTATTATCCGCGCAGCAAGAGGCAACGCAAGAATGTTCTCGCCCGGTTTTGTTATTCCGTCCAGTGCTTGTATTGCACTTATCCATCCGCGGGACGGGTATACAAAGCGCTCGTCCATAAATACATTCCCAATTTGCTCTTTGAGGGATGACGGGTATCCGATAAATGTAATTATTAGATATGCACCGATGAACATCGTGGAAATGATGCGCCTAAATCGGATAGAGCTTAGATATGCGATGAATTTCGATGCGAGTATCGACATCGGTATCCATGGAGCCATCTGTAAAAATCTGATATTGGAAACGGACAGTTCCCTCAGAAGTGCGTTTGGACTGTATTTGAGCATTCCTATCCGGTCCAAAAGCATAATTGATAAACCTGCCCAAAGAGCAAGAAGTATTGTTTCCTTTTTTTTCCATCCCGTGATAAGACCCATGATGGCAAGAATAAAAACAGGGCCAAGTGCCAGAAGATATTCCGGGGTTGGTGCATACCATATCGTTTGTTCATACGGCAAAGCCAGATTCCACGGAAACCGGGAGATCATTCCTTTGAGAAGGAGAAGTGAAGTTGAAGCAAATCCGAGAGCAACGACGCTGTACAAAAGTGCCCTGAAACGCCGACAAAGCAGTGCCCACAGAGAAACAGTGGGGAAAAGTATGAGGAGACTTGGCGGATGGATAAATCCCGCAATCCACCCGAATATAGCGAGCATTAACCACCATAGTATCTTTTTCGTCCGGTCAAATTGCCACACGGACAAAATACTGAGCGTAAGAAGTATATGTCCAAGAAGGTAATGCGGAAGAAAGGTGAAGCGTATGATGGGATTTAACTCAGACCACCAAGTCATGTACCATTGGATATCAACTCTTCCGTTTACCCAAGTGAAGTACGGGAAGCTTGCTGAGGTCAATGCAAAGAAAAACGCAATGATCCGATTAATCTTTTTCTCAATAAATACCCTCACAAACAGGTAAATAATGAGAACCCACAAAATACCGAAAAAGATACGCGCAGTGAGATAAACGACATGCGCGTCGTGAATCCCCACTCCCCTTCCAAACCAGCCAAGCATGAGATAAAATAGATGAACATATCCGCCGTTTTGCGCTTCGGTTGTAAACTGTCCGTACACCCTCTGGCTTCCGTCAATGCCCTCACGTACGATGCTTACATAATACGGATAATCGCTGACACTGTTATGAATCGGTATGAAGTACGCATTGTTTGGGGTATTTCTCCATTGAATGAGAAGCGGAGCTATGGAGAGTGCGAGCATAGTCAAAGCGATAAGCGTTATCCATAGAATCTCGCTTTTCAAAACTTTCTGCATGCCTGTATCATACAACATTGCCGGAATCGATTTACAATTTAAGGTTTAATAATCGTAAATCATTACATATGTTCTCTCTTTACTCCCGACCTTCTTTTTGTCACAATGAGTGTCATGGATGGAATGACATCTGCCCAAAATATATACCGCCGGATTGTCCGTATATTCCGAAAGTATCCCACCCTCTGGATTCCGGTTGTTTTTGCAGCAGGTTTTATTATCCGCCTCGTATTTCTTCCCAACCGCGGATTTGAAGCGGACATCTCGTTCTGGAAATCCTGGGGACTTGCGGTTTACGACCACGGGATCGTCTGGGGGATAAAAAACACCAACAACAATTACCCGACTGCGTTTGCGTATGTCCTCGGGCTTATGACCAAAACGTATAGTTTTTTTGCCGACCCGCATAATTTCCAACAGTATTGGTCCAATACCAATTCATTGTTCCTCACCATTTCCAAGCTCCCGGCAGTATTTGCTGATTTTGGAATATTTGCCATCATTCTGTATTTCGGTAAATATGCCGCGGTGCTCGGTTTTCCGCAATTTTCCTCAGTCGTTTATATCCTTGCTGCTGCATCCATTCTTCTCAATCCGATCACGGTTATAGACGGAGCGTGGTGGGGACAGGTAGACAGCCTCGGTGTATTTGTTTTTCTCATCGCTGTACTTCTTGCTCTGAAAAAAAGACCGTATCTGGCCGGATTTATATACATGGCATCCATGATGACCAAACTTCAGAATATGGTCTACGGCCCTGTATTTTTCATCTTTCTCTGGCAGTTAACGGGTTTTTCCGGGCTCATCCGTGGTGTTGCTGGTGCCGCAACTGCCTTTATCGGGCTTAACTGGGAATTTTTCATCGCCAAAGAAATGAAGCTTGTGTTTGATCAGCTCACCGTCAACTACGATTATTTCCCCTTCATGTCCCTCAATGCCTACAACCTCTGGTGGATTGTGGCAAAAGCAAACGGCATGCATATGCTTGACAAGTTTTCTGTTGTCGGCATGACAAACGCCAAAACCACGGGACTTTTCCTTTTCGCGTCATCATACCTCTACGCATGCATCATAATGGTAAAAGAAACCGTACTCCGCATGGCGAAGCGTACCATAGAACCGCCTTCGGATTTGGAAATACAGAATATCCTCTACAGGTTTTTCACTGCCATGATCGTTGTTGCCGGTGCATTTTTCCTGTTCCAGACAGAATCGCACGACCGGTATGCATTTCCCATCATTGTGTATCTGCCAATCTGGCTTTTTTTTTTCCTGTGGACCGGGTCGTCAAAAAAAGAACGGTTATCACTTTTTACAACGCGGCTGTTTAAAATAAGTGCCGCCGCATTTGTAGTCTTTACGATCGTGTACTTTTTTAATCTCCACAACGCACTTGTCGACAACTATCCGCAAAACGGTTTGCCGATACTTCGTGATATGAACATCCCACTATTTACACTCATAACAGCATACCTCCAAATGATCCTCTTCGGAGTATTCCTTTTTGCAGTTACCCGGCACGTCCCCGGTTTTTTCTATATCATTCCGGTATCTGCATTTGCCGCACTCATGCTCGTTTCCAATTTGCCGCTTATCACGAAATCGCCGGTTTATATTACGAAGTTTTTTCCGATTATAAGCCAGCAGAATTACGGAGTCAGGCGCGTTAATATGCCTGTTGCACTTGAGAATAATTCCAAAACATGGTCCCGGCTCAGCGTCCAGTATGCATTTTATCGGAACGGGTACGGCACGCACGCCAAAAGCTACCAGCAATTCAACATTAACGGGTTATTTAAAAAATTTACAACGGATTACGGTATCGACACGGAAGCAGGACCAAACGGTTCCGCGACATTTGAAATTTACGGTGATGATAAACCGCTCTTTGTATCCAAACCCATCAAACGATTCGATTTACCCAAACACATAGAGGTCGATGTGACGGGAGTAAAAATGCTCGGACTTGTGACCAACGATGCGGGAGACGGGATCAACGATGACCATACGGATTGGCTCAATGCTATGTTATGGCCATAAGATACATAGAAGTTTAGCTATTAGAAGAATAATAAAAAAGAATACAAGGAGGTGAAGGTAATAATTTTGAAATGCACTGCAGATTCGCTCTGTTGAAACTAACGAATTAATCTGTATATATATGCGAATCTGCATTGAGCAAAGTATGGTATAGCGATTAACAGTTCTGAAAGAATAACTTTACGTCATTTTAAAATTCGTTACTGAACCTCCGCAAGTCTTATGAAATTTGGTATCAGACATATCGAAAAAATAATAGCTATCGGTATTTTATTGTATGCGACGTGGTTTAACATGGATTTATACCGCCTTGAACCGTTGTCGAAAGTGGATCCTAATGACAATACGTTTCAGTATGCGCTCGTTGACCGGGCAAACACCGTTTGGGATTTCGCATCACGTCAGTGCGCGAAACAGGTCCTCATCGCAAGACCTCTCTGCCACATATCATACATGGTCGACCATTGGGTACCGAACTGGGCGCAGGGGTATAACCTTCCCTACTATTACTCCCATATCCCGCAGATAGTCATCGTCGGTTCATACCGGATATTGCATGCTCTCGGGTTACACCTCACGTTATTCCAGTACTATCACTGGGTTATTTATTTTCTCTTATGTCTGTTTCCTTTATCCGTTTTTATAGCAATCCGAGTTATCCGCGCGCCGTGGATTATTGCAGGTGCCGGAGCAATTCTTGCAGCACATATATCTACAGACGGGCTTTACGGACTCGACCCTCCCTCGTTTCTGTGGCGCGGATGGGGTCTTTCGAGCCAGCTGTTTGCCATGATCTGGATGCCGCCTGCAATAGCATACGCATGGAGATATATAACTTCCAATATTGTTACATCAACCGGCGGTTTAGGTGTTCAAATTCTTGAAGAGTTAAAGATTTGTTTACCGTTTTTACGGAATTTTAAACGTTCAGAGGATGCGGACGCAGCGAAAAACGGAAATAATCATATTGATTCCGTGCAAACGCGTGATTTTTATCTGGCGGTTATCTTTACGATTGCCGCAACGATGGGTCATTTGGGATTCGGTATCATGACGCTTCTTTCTATCGGTGCAATTGCTCTTGCGCCTGCCGTCTCTATGGCATTATCCCAGGAACATTTAACGGACATCTGGAATGTCTTTCTTCTGTCCATGATCCGTCTTGCCTGTATCGGTGTTACAGTTGTATTTTTCCTCTCCTACTGGATAATCCCTGTACTTCTTGGAAACAACTACCACAACATATCCTACTGGGATCCTGTTTGGAAATTCGACTCCTACGGCTGGAAGGAAGTCGTCATAAAATTCTTAAACGGTGAACTGTTTGACTTTAACCGCTTCCCTGTTATGACACTGCTTATCCTTTTTGGGTTTTTTACCGCACCGTTTATAACCCTGATAAACGGCGTACGGTCTCATGTCAACGGAAAAAATAGTAAAAATACTCCGGATACAACCGGTTCGTCAACCGTCCGTCAGTCTCCATACTTCGCATTTTCCTTCCTGTTTGCTTTCTGGATGCTCCTTTATTTCGGACGCACCACATGGAAAGGTCTTGTTGATCTCATTCCCGGCATGACGGAATTCCATTTGTCCAGGTTTCTCGTCGGTGTGCATGTTGCCGGACTCATCCTCATGCCTATCGGCATCTGGTATGTATCGGAATGGGTTATAACATACCTGAGTATCCGTTTTACATCTCTTAAAAAATTAGGAGACGGTAACGCGCGCAGAATTGCCCTTATTGCGTTTACCGCATCCGTACTCCTTATCATTACTCCACCCATTTACAGACAAACCGTATATTACAACGAATTGAATAATCGTTTAATCCTACAGGGAAATGACAATTATAATAAACAGGCTCCTGATATTGATAAGCTCGTCACCCGTTTAAAGTCACTCCCGCCCGCACGGGTGTTTGTCGGACGGGGCGGCGGATGGGGTAAAAATTTCCGGATAGCGGAAACCGAGATGTTCATGTATATATCAACATACGGACTCAATACAGCTCTCTGGCTCCCGGAAACATGGTCCCCGAACTCCGATACGGAACAGTATTTCTCCGAAGATCTTGCGAAAGATTATGATTTGTTTAATCTACACTATGTGGCAAGCCCGCCTGATGTCACTCCGCAACCGTTCTGGGAGGAAAAAGAACGCTCAGCAAGCTGGGTTCTCTATGAAGTTCCGACGAGCGGATACTTTGTGCCGGCAACACGCACCATGCGGATCGTCTCTGATAAAACGAACCTCATAAATATCGTCCGCAGATGGATCCAGTCAGATCTCACCAAACTTCGTCTCTTCCCGGAAATACGCTTCTCCCAGCCTGATCCGATAGAAAAGTACCGCGTTCCGACTATCACGATGACGGATGAAGTGACATATTTAACTGCGTCGCATGAAAGACAGAATATCTGGGAGATAAACCCGCTCTATGGCGGGGATGCACCGAAAGTGACTCTTTTGGGTCCTGAGAAAGTAGATGCGGACCAGATATTTACGACAACTGTCAAAGTGGATGAAGGCTGCAAGGAGTGTTTTCTTGTTCTTAAACAGTCTTTTCATCCCAACTGGAAGGCAACTGTTAACGGAATTAGCGTGAAACCGATCATTATGTTTCCTTTTTTCATCGGCATACCGCTTGAACACCCCGGGGTTGCGGAGGTAACCGTCTGGTACCAACCGATGACCGCAAAAACCATCCTCATCGTCATAGCTCTCCTTACTGCTCTTGCCATACCCGTTACACCACATATTCTTCGCGCTCTCCGCAAAAAGTAAACTCGTTTCGGGGTTTAATAGTACAATAATTCTTTATAATCCTCTTTCAATATTAAATTATTGTCATAAAGGCGTACTGTCGCGAATAAAACATTATTCCGCTCTGCAAAAAAACAAGTGGTATTTCCCGAGGATTTTTTATACTCAGTAATGTAATTTTAGTCGGATATAATGATATTTTTTTTTCTAATATAAATATACCTTTGGGAGATAATCTTATATATATATTAAAGATAAGTGAGACGTGTTTACCGGCTGTTCCTGAGTATACGTATCAGATACAATCGGCACTGAAGGATCGTAAGTCGTTGCTTCATCCGCAAATATGTGAGTTCTTTCAGGGAAAAAAGGTTCAACTTCGATGAAACGTGTAGATATTCGGGTTTGTATTTTATCTAAGGTTTGTGTTTTACTTTCATTACCGATATACCGTTTCAGAATTTCCAACAGGTCAAGGCGAAATCCCGGCTGCCTATCCGGCTCGATAAATCCTATACCGTTCCCCGTATCAATACTGATCTTCCTTAAACTCACTATCTCCTTGGGTCGTGCTCCTATTGCCCGCAGATGGATAATCCCCTTTTTATCATAGGGATTGAAATACTGGAGATAGTGCGGAATAAAACTCAATGGTGTTTCTTTGTTCGCAAGTGTTGTATAGATTTTCTGCATCTGTCTTAAAAATACCACCGGTGCTAACTCCTCAAACGCTTTGTCAAAAACCAGGGAATCGGATTCGGCAAGCGACATCCGCACATACGCGGAACCTACGATCATTGAATATTCTTTCTCGCTCATTGACGACAGGTATACATCGTTAATTCTTTGTAGTGCATCCGTAACGGACGCGGCATCTTTTTCGTCAAATATGTCACCTGGTAATGCTATATAGATTTCAGAGTTGCGGACATATGTAAATAATTGAAGAAAATCACCGTCCTTACCGATAAATTTCTGTCGGATATGAGGCGGTATTGCTGAGAGTATCCGCTTAAAAAAATGCTGCTTAAATATATTTCCTGCTGCATATGACGTGTAATTTTCGCTTTTCATAATTATCGGAATATCGGCTTTCACGAGGTACACAGTACCATTACCGTTTTTATTTCTGACATTAGCCTCAAAATTTTTTCTGTCCCTGTATACTGCTACAGGCAGAAATCCGGTAGTCTCGTCGTTGTTAGGAAGGAGAGTTTCAAGCATTGCGGGTAATAGCACAGGATCGTAATAAAGATCCTCAAAAAGGCTGATGTACTTTGCACGATCCTCATCGTTATACTGGTCTAGGATTGTAACGTCGAGATATTCTGCAAGCGCAGGTTGGACTTTTTTCAGAAATGTTATCCTGTCATCTAGTGTTAATTGACTATTGGCGATTATGGTCTGTACGTTTAAAAACTCAAGTGGGTTGGCTATATCAAAATGTATTTTTGCAGGACGTATTTCGACACGTTCTTTTCCTTCCGCGTCAATGCTGAAATAAGGTAATTTGATTGCTTCCACGCTGTCAGTCATACTGCCAACAAGTTCATTCAGTAATGCGTCAGTTAGCACCGTCTCGTTGTCTACGGAAAATGTGAGTGCTATAAGCCCCTCATCTCCTGTCGTATGATGCAGTTCAATCGGATACTTCGGGTGCTTTGCATTGAAAGCATCAACCGCATTCTGTATGGCACCAAATACGGCATGAAGACCGTAGTCGCCCATAAGGTTGGGAATTACGGTCTTTACACCGTTTAAACCGGATAAGTACTGCATATCAAAACGGAGAGCAACGGATATAGTTTTCTGTGCCCGTTTGATGATGTACCTTCCCGGACCAAAAACAAGCCTGCTTCGTGAATACTTGCTGTATAATCCGTTGAGAAAATCCTGAACTTGCGAGCGTGATAATTTATTGCCGGTAAATTGATCGTACATCCCGATATCGGCGTCTCTCCCGTCAAACGCAGGAAGGACTTTGACCATAATACCGTTATACTGCTGTTGTCCAAGCTCCATAAGGAGACTGCGTTTCAGCTCTTCAGGTCCTTTGAGAACCAGGTTTTCATCTAAAAGCACTTTCTCTGTCTCCTGAATGATTGTGTCAATCGAAGGCATCTCAGGGAGTGTGAGATTCTGCACTTCATCCTCAGCAGGCGCCGGCGGTTCGGTTGAACCGTCAGAGTTAAGGCGCCCCGGCGTTTCCCGTGAGCCGGCCGGCACCTGCAGGAGTGTCTCTACTGCTATGTTGTTTCGTATCTGTCCGAGTCCCGCTTCGAAAAATCCGGTAATCATGTTTATAATTCGGATAAATAGATTCTGTTGAGGTTGAGCTGGTGAAACGGCATTAACCGGTGTAATTTTATATATACTGAGAAAATTCAGGATATCAAAAACCAGTGCGTTTGATTTTTCGATATTTACGAGCTGTTCCTCAATGGATACTTCCCCTCTTCTCACCCCGTCATTAACGGCTTTTATTTCCTGTGCCCGCTTCTCAAATTCTTCAGGGAAAGGAACTTTCAGTGTAACCCTTAGTATCTCAAATGCTGAAATAAAGGTGTCTTTGGGAGTAGGACGAAGTTTGTTGGAGTTGTAAAACTCAAAATATTGGGTTTCCAGTGTGCCGGTCGTGTCTATGCTTCTCAGCTCTCCGACAACCGCATCTTCCCATTGTTTCCTTTCCGCTTGGGTGGAAAAGGTATCTTCTATGATAAATCCCAATAGGTACTGGATAAACGGACGCACAATCATCTCGATATTATTTACACTCTTATTGTTTCGTACTATCGATTTCTCAAGCGCACGTACATCTTTTTCACTTATGTTCTGCTCTGCGGTGGTTCGGATTCTTTGCCCGCTTAACGTAAGAATTTTCCGGAAGAAAACCATTCTGTCAGCTTCTTTTGTAATATCCAAACCTTCTTTTGCTTGTTGCATGGTATTGCGGACATTTGATACAACCTCTGCTGTAGGTTGATTAGCGGTAGATTGGGATAACGGTGGAAGTATTTCCTTTACATATTGCGTTCCCGTCGTGATCGTCTGGTACCCATGAGATTCTGCATATTTTGACGTAAATCCACCGGTAGAATTCCCGTCAAGTATAAGCCGTAACATGCGTATATCAGAAGGATACATATCCGGGTATTTGCGCGTTTCGGCAAGAAGTTGACTTGCAAGCGTTTCGGAATACTCCATGAGCGCCGTTGCTATTCCTTGTTCCCTATATGCATCAACCCGGACATCTGCTGATACAAAAATGACTGTATCTATGTCTGCACCAATCCGGTTGGCTATGTTTTCTACATTCTGATTTCCGCGGGTAAATTCAATATCAATATATCCGATACGTTTATCGTTTGCGTCGTTTACAGTTACCCGCGTGATGTATCCGTCTTTTTGGTTGATTGTTGTTAATTTTGAAAAAACAGGAAGAGCTCCTTCCAGATTTACCTGGAATGTCCCCTCTCCGATGGTTAGAGGGACGGAATTTCGGATATTCAAACCGTCATTTGTTTGTTCAAACACAGTTAAATCAGAGGGAATACGTGAAGTAATTTGGGCGGGTAAATTTTTCGTCTGTTGATTTTGTTGAGACTGTTGTGGACGAAATGCCGGAACTAATCCACTCAATCTATTTCGTACTGCATCAAACAGTACTGGAAGTGTCCCACGGGTACGGGTGTCCGCCCACCACTTGTAAACAGTTGCGTTTGCCAGGTCCTCAAACCACTGTGCCGGTCCGGAACCGATAAGACCGGATGTTTGAGATTTCTTCCCGTCTGTTTGTATTTCCTGAGGATTAAAAAATATTGAAGAATTTATCTTCCCGGTTGATCGGATGAAAAATTTTATAAAACCTGATACCTGATTGGGTATCGGAGTACCTTTCAGCTGTTGCCTCTCTTTAACATAATTAACCCTTATCGTCTCTATGGAACCAGCCAATCGTTGAAGAAGCGGTGTTACGGATACAGGCTGTTCTTCAGCAACTGTAGTTTTTTTAAATCCGGTTATAAATTGGCGGACAAGTCTGGATAATCTGTTATTTTTTAACGCTTCATACACAAATCCGAGTCCCCCGAATCCCGTGAAGAAAGATGTGTCTGTGCGTCTTGAAATATCTCCGGATGTCCTTATAGTTGGTACAAAAACGTATTGTTGGCGGTTCACAAAATACCGTATCCGTGAACCGGGATTTGCATCCAATCCGTAATGAAATCCAAACCATGCGCTTTGCCCGGCAAATGTCGATCGGCCTGCCTGCGCTATAGCCGGATAATAGACACCGTCCCTCGTCTCTCCTTCACCGGGAATCACCATTGCAATATGTCCCGGTACTCCGGTAAATCTGGCGGATGCAACGACAGGTAAACCTTGGTTTGCGAGGTTTTGCGCTTCCTCCGGAGTTATCTCTGTCCATCCGACATCAGCACCCCGTCCTGCAACCCACCCGGATTGCTCCATCCCCTCACCGCTTAACCAATCCGCTATCCAGTTTGCATTTGTTTTTGATACTTCATAATTTCCTCTATCCGTGTTATACATTGGCGCATATCGGGGTATCTCTACCCTCAAAGCCTGTGTCACGTCCCAGACAAATACATTACAGTACGTTTGATCAATAATGGTATTTCCGTACGCGTCCGTCGTGGTAATCGGTTGATACCGCTCTGACTGGGTTACATTAAAGTACTGTATTGTTGATAAATAATTATCAGCAGTCCTTACATATCCTGTTGCCGGTAATACTGCAGGATCCACAGGCAACCACTCGTCATGAGAAGTAAGAACAATACCCCCATCCCTTGATATTTCGTACTGTGCAAACCCGTCGTACGGGCTTGCAACATCCATAGTGTATGCAATGGTTGTCGTTGATGATTGGGTTTCAGGTTGTAAAGTCTCTGCGTTTGCCTGTATTGTGGTCCCGGAACCGGGATTTGAAGGACTTATCCCTAACTCCCGGAGGCGTGCTTCGACTCTCCCGCGGAAATACGTCATGAATTCCGTACCGGGATCCGGTTTGCCTCTGTCTACCGTCTGTCCGCTTTCGTTTACATATGTATCACGTTCATTATGCCCGTAAATTTGGTCGACCGGTATATTGTATTGCACCATCGTGCTTATTACCCCGTCTACGGCTAATGCTACCTCTGTCTCCGGTACGTTCGTGGTGTCATTTGCGGCAGTAAAATCACTTCCGGCAAGTTCATAATTTATTGCTCCGGGTTGGCCGAACGCGCCGTAAGATTCGGCTACCTGGGTTTCGTACATCGGAAGAAATTGCACTATACCGTCGGGTCCTACACCAAAATGCGCATTTGTTGATCGCGTCTCTAACACTATATTTCCATCCGGCTGAAGTGTTTCACGCTCCGCAACACCCGATAAACCGTTATATGTGGTATTTGAATTCCATCCGGACGGATCTCCGCTCTGACCGTCCCAATGTATGATTATCTCTGTCGGAGTTACCCGGGTACCCTCATTCGGAAGTTCCCTGTATCTCGGAGCAAAAAGGAGTGTGTCACCGGTCTGAGCCGGCTGCATTTGTTCAGGTAAACCGGTGACATGCTGCACTGATATATTTTCTTCTGCGTTTCCCGCCGGAGGTATAACATCATTCTCCAAATCCTGTTCCTGGACGGCTGGTGGCAGTGTTTGTACGATTTCATCTTCCTGTTGGTTTTGGATATCTTCCCCGAATGTATATTCCTCAGGTACTTGTTCAAAATTTCTCTCAAAGAATTCCTCGGGTGTCTCCGTCGTAAGAACCTGTGCAATCGGAGCAATATCCCGGGGAGGAAGGTTCAGAATTGGTACAAAAAACGTATTGTATGCAAATATTCCGATCGCAAAGAGAGAGGCTACTCCGGCGCCGCTTAATATCGCCAATGGTTTTGATATACGTTGTCTTCCCTGCTTATTTGTCTCTACAGGTTTTTGTGCTTCTTTAACGGGATATAATTCCGCTCTCCAGCTTGTTCTGCCATCACCGTAGGAAAATTCCAATAAATATATCGGGTTTTTGTCATCTGTTTTCACTGCCCGGACATAGAGGTTCGTCTCATTCTGTCTTGTTTTCGGAAGGGCGCCTTTTGGCACAACCGTACCATCACTTTTCACCATATACCAACCGGTATTTCCGCTCTTGGGTCGGACACCACCGTCTGCAGAAATGCCCTTCACCGTATCAAGAGTGTACTGATTCCCTCCGATTTGAACCGTAACCTTCCCGATTGCAGTTTTAACTATCTGAGGAACATCCGATGCTGCAAGGTGTGCAAAATTGAGAATGTCCGTTATAACTCCCGGATTATGTATTGTTCCTGATACGACATTGCCCAGTCGTGTAATTGCCTCATCGAGTAAATAGAGAGACCAGTCTGTCTCCGGTTTGCGCACGCGTGATGACATGGATGTGCGGTATGACGAAAGGGTCTTTATGTACTCCTGTGCGGAAATCGTTTGAAGAAGGGCGTTACGGACGTTGGTGAGGAAGCTAGAAGAAAAAATACCACGCTTGGAAACAATGGACGGATCCATAAGCTCTTTTACTCTCCCCCACGTATCCCATCCCCGGTTTTCATCCGCTGCTTTTATATGTGCCTGAATGATGGCATCAACAACACCGATTCGTCCCTGCGTTTTATCTCCTGCGATCCATGTGTGGATTTCCCTCTGAATTTGTATTGCCTGTGTTGCGGCGTACTCCCGAACTACTCTGCCTGCTTCTGAATCGGATTGTATTTGTATGGAACTCTGGCTATTTAACTGATTAAGCATAGCCTCTGCAATAATCCGGGTAAATGTATCGGTGAAATCAGCAGAGCTTGCAGGATCGGCACTCTTAAATGACGCAAGCATATCGGCGACACCCGCATCCATCCTGAGTGATATGATATTTTGTGTTTGAGTAAAAAGTGTATCCAACTCCTGTGGATTCGGTCCGCGCTGAGGGAGGACCTGGTTTTCCTGTGTTTTAGACGGTGAAGAAAGGAATATATGAAGCTGGCCCTGATCTGAAAGGTCTTTTGTGCTGTCCGGCGGGGATTCAACATGAATGACAACTCCGTTGCTCGTAATATCAACGCTGATATCACCGATATACGGTGTGTCACCTTTATCCGGTATTTCCTGTGTCCTTGATCCTTCTTTAACCTGAATGGGTTTGCCGGTTTTATTCACGAGATGCCACCCGCGGTTTCGTTCATAATACCACTCGATATCTCCAAGCAGCCGTGTATGAACGAGCGTCTTTCCGTATCGGTCTGTGCCGGAAGACCCTATGATAACCGGACTTTCGTTTCTCTCCGGATGAGTTTCAAGAGTATACCGGTTACGCGTTCCGCGCGTCCTGTAGGTCCTTCCCTCACCCATCACGATCCCGCGGGTTGTCGGATAGAGGTTTCGTTCGTTTGTTGTTTCGTATGCAGTTATCTCGGGATTCGGATTAAATCCCGGAGGGAATGGTGATGTCACTTGTCTTGAAAGAATTCCGTCCAATGTTTCCGGAATTGTCAGAAGATGTATATTCGTACCAATTTCAAATGTCCCCGGTTTATCCGTATCACTCCGGATGAATGCTCCGCCGTTTAACCTGCGTACGATGCTGAAAATGAAAACCGGATTGGTCCTGAGTGTTTCTTTAAGCGCATCTGCTGTGGATTTGGGAAGTGCAAATGCCGTGTAATATACGCCTGTTCGTTGTTCTAATTGTCCGTACATCCGAACCGCTACGAGAACATCTCCTCCGGTGTTAATACCCATGGTGTTTCTTTCAGCTGAACTGAGGGGTATAAATGAAACCGATGTATGGTCATTTCCCTCTTTATCCATTCCTGTCTTCCCTTCGATGTTTCTTTTCCCGCCAAGGAATTGATCATTAATTCTTATGTTTCCGCTGAACGTATACCCTCTGTTATTTCTGCTTGTAACCATGTACCCATTGTTCGGAATCTTCTCCACCCATGGGTCAGTCTCTGTTTCATTTACCCATAAAACACCTGATTCAGGCGTTCCTTTGTTGGTAGTTGGAATATTTCCGGATACATTTTCACTTCCTTCCGGTATAACAGGTTTTACATTCGGAGCTTCCGCAGGATATTGAACTGCCTGTCCCAGAAGGTCATCTGTCACGGCATCGATGAGCACCTCCCATTCATCATCAGAAAGGAAGATTTCTTCTTTCGTCTTGGTATTGGTAAACGTTATGTTTTCGGTGATTGCAGCATCTACTTTGTCCCGTATGATCTGCCGCACGTCAGCATCAGTTTTTCCTTCCTGTGCTGCCTTTACCCCCTCAGAGAGAATTGCCGGAAGGAGAGGCTGTATCTGTGTATCAAACTGCTTCCGGATACCACCGCTTTGAAGAGAGGCTAACCGGATGCCCTCAGAAAACAGCTGATCACCACGCATCATTCTGACGATCTGAGGCGTGATAAACCTGTCATACGACACATAGGACAGAAAAGAAGTAAACGCGCCTCCGAACACAGGTGTGGTATTGAGTGTGAAACCTCCCAATATTGTCCCCAGAACCAAGGGTGTCGGAATGATGACCTTTTTCAATTTTGTCATCCAGTACAGAGTTGCAATTTGACTCTTTGTTGATGTCTGGAGCGTGTCATCACCATGGAATGGTTGTGCTTCTATGACATCTTTTCCGTTTTGTTTCGTCTGTACGGGGTATGTCAGGACGAGTACTCTGGCCTGCATTCTCTGCACTGTGAGGGGGATATTTTGTTTGCTCCCGATGATAACGGTATCTCCCTCAGAGAGGGCTGTGTGTGTAGAGAGAAGCACGGGGTTTGTGGTTCCTGATTTTACGAGGTATACCGGCGCGGTCTTTCCCCGTGCAGGTGCAATTCCGACGATGTCACCGGATGCGGCATCGTACGCGACAATGGCATGGACAACATCAAGACCACTCAGATCTACGGTTGATTTGCGTGAATTTCCGACGAGCTCGTAGCGTAACATGTCTGTGGCAGCTTCATTTGCTGGTTTTTGGACAGGCGTTTTTGCTTCCTCCTCTGTTGCTGCCGGCTTTTGGGAAGCATCATTGAGTGCGGGACCTGTTAATGATTCTGCCGGACGGGTAATGGTGATGCGGGCCGGCAGACGGTTAATGATTGCCTGTGATATTCCGGCAAGCGGATGGAACTGAAATATCGTGGTAAATGCTAAGAAAGTTACAACGTTTTTAGGGTTCGTTATGCTGAATAAAAGATTTGTTAATTTATATATAAATGCATTTCCCGATCCGAGGAATTGTTGAACCATCTTTATCAAATTTCCGGCAGGAAGAAGTACAGGGGCAATCAGTGGCGCTATAACCATTCCGCCGACAACACTGATAATACCTGCGAGAGCGCCTCTCACGAGCATTGGTGCAACAAGTTCAGGCTGGATATAGGCAGTACGTGCAAACCGTGCGGCATCATAGACCAGAAGCGGTATTCGAATAAATATTGGTACAATTGGCGAAGTCGGGTGACATACCAAGCCGTAGTTTCAAATATATTTTGACCTATACTCACTGCTTCCGGCCTGTCAAATCCTATGGGAGTTGCGTTGAGGATGCGTGAATACCATGTTTTGTGGCCAAGTGCAATTCCTTTGTCCAAAACATTCAGAATACTTTTTGTCAATTGGGTCGCTGCAATATTCTGCATCCACTTAGGAAGTGTAATTGTACGGGTGCTTGTTTTCCCTGTCTCCCCTGCTGTCGTCTGAGTAGTAGTTTTAACAGGTTGAGTAGTTGATTTTTCAGTCACTTGTTTCACCGGAGCTGTCTTTGCAGCTTCTGCGTAGTTTTCTAATATACCCCGCAACGTGCCTACCGGATCTTTGGCGTCAGCAGCCATTGGTAATGGATCAATTAATCTTATCCCTGTTGCTTTTCCGTATGCGTCTTGAACAACAATAATATTGTCAGTTTTTATATCACCCCTTTTCAATCCTCTGTCAATTTGGTTCTGTAATTTACTTAAAGCATCCTGAATAACAGCATCAGGTAGGGTTCCTTTATATAAACCGAGTGTTTGTCCGTCAATATATTCCATGACATATGCAGGGTATTCATTTCCCAAAGGATCCACTATTTGAATTTGTGCGATCGGTTGTGGATATAAAACTCCTTTTGAAGATATCAAAATACTATATTCCATTCCTCTGTCCGGACCATATTGTCTATTATTGGGAAACACTTTTATTGCAACTGTCTTTCCTTGGTATATTCCTTTAAATACCGCAGCATTTCTACCTCCGCCTCCGGATAGTTTCGCTGTTAATTCGTAATCAATCCCTTTATGTAGTGGGATATCTTTTGGCAGAGGTGTCGTAACAGTAGATGCTACCGGAGATTCAGACACCGGCTTGGTAGGTACTTCTGGTGCAGCTTCTGTTTCTGTTTGGATGCGTTCGTTTTCTGCCTTTGTTACATCTGTGGTTTGTAGAGTCTCCGCCTCCGATGAAGTCGTTGGCTTTGTTTCTTCTGTTGTTGCTGCAGCGGGTTGAACTGCCTGTCCCAGAGGTCATCTGTCACGGCATCGATGAGCACCTCCCATTCATCATCAGAAAGGAACATTCTTCTTTCGTCTTGGTATTGGTAAACGTTATGTTTTCGGTGATTGCAGCATCTACTTTGTCCCGTATGATCTGCCGCACGTCAGCATCAGTTTTTCCTTCCTGTGCTGCCTTTACCCCCTCAGAGAGAATTGCCGGAAGGAGAGGCTGTATCTGTGTATCAAACTGCTTCCGGATACCACCGCTTTGAAGAGAGGCTAACCGGATGCCCTCAGAAAACAGCTGATCACCACGCATCATTCTGACGATCTGAGGCGTGATAAACCTGTCATACGACACATAGGACAGAAAAGAAGTAAACGCGCCTCCGAACACAAAGTGTGTGGTATCTAAGTGTGAAACCTCCCAATATTGTCCCCAGAACCAAGGGTGTCGGAATGATGACCTTTTTCAATTTTGTCATCCAGTACAGAGTTGCAATTTGACTCTTTGTTGATGTCTGGAGCGTGTCATCACCATGGAATGGTTGTGCTTCTATGACATCTTTTCCGTTTTGTTTCGTCTGTACGGGGTATGTCAGGACGAGTACTCCGCCCGTATTTCTCTGCACTGTGAGGGGGATATTTTGTTTGCTCCCGATGATAACGGTATCTCCCTCAGAGAGGGCTGTGTGTGTAGAGAGAAGCACGGGGTTTGTGGTTCCTGATTTTACGAGGTATACCGGCGTGGTCTTTCCCCGTGCAGGTGCAATTCCGACGATGTCACCGGATGCGGCATCGTACGCGACAATGGCATGGACAACATCAAGACCACTCAGATCTACGGTTGATTTGCGTGAATTTCCGACGAGCTCGTAGCGTAACATGTCTGTGGCAGCTTCATTTGCTGGTTTTTGGACAGGCGTTTTTGCTTCCTCCTCTGTTGCTGCCGGCTTTTGGGAAA
>CAVQFA010000002.1:0-21613 GCA_963711735.1 Candidatus Gottesmanbacteria bacterium
GGATACGGATATTGACCTTAAGGATTGGTCTTTGTACGACAACGGGGGAAACAATACGATCAGCCACCGTACGGTTATCCTCCCGTCCCACGGCTATGCGGTCATCGCCAAGGCGGCAAATACGTTTACCCATTGGGATATTCCCGAATCGGCTGTCAAAATCGAAACAGGACAGAAAATAGGAAACGGTCTGGCAAATGAGGGAGACCATCTCCTCCTTGCTTCACCTGAAGGAACGGTGATTGATATGGTCAGTTGGGGAACGGATACAACCGTATTTGACCCGTCCGTAACACCGCCTGGAACCGGTATATCCGTAGAACGGAGTCCCTGCGGATCGGATGCGGACCTTGCAGCAGATTTCTCCCCGAACGATACCCCGACACCCGGATCATGCACCATGCCGGGTCGGGCAACGGTTGCCGGCGTAACGACAGCGGAAGGGACTGAACCGTCTGTTACGTTTACCCTCCGTGAGGATAAAAAAGCAGTCAACTTTTCGGCAAACAATACAGCGGAATTCACAACGCTGTTATACGATATCACGTATGACACTTCGTCAGGTGAGCGGGGGATACAGGGCGAAATACCCATAAACGGATCGGATATTGTTGAACGCAAAGATCTCGTATTGGCTACCTGTTCCGAAACAACCGGCAAGCTGGATTGTACGTTTGACAAGGGGATAACCCATATTACATTAACGCTGACATTGGATAGCCTCCTCCATCAGAAGATACTGACAAAGACAATTGAGCTTTAGGAAAATCTTTTTCCGTATGTCTTTTCGGGATATAATTACAACAGATGATGATAGCGATACTCTATATTATTTTTAATCTTGGTTTTCTCTTACTCATTCTGTTCCTGACGCTATCATTTCTTACAGGGGCTCCGTTCGTACCGACTTCAAAAGGTTCATCGGAGGCAATGCTGAGATTATCCGGACTTCATACCGGTATGACTGTCGTGGACTTGGGGTCCGGTGACGGAAGGCTTCTCTTTATGGCAGCACGCCAAAAAATTCATGCTATCGGGTATGAAATCAATCCGTATTTGGTTTTCTATACCAAACTTCTGTCTTTATTTAACCCGGACAGAAAATATATTCGCGTGTTCTGGAAAAATCTATGGTCTGCTGATGTATCCAAAGCAGACGCAGTTTTTGTGTACCTTATCCCCTGGAGAATGGAAAAGTTACAGAAGAAACTGAGCAAATCCTGCAAACCCGGCACCATTATCGTTTCGAACAGCTTTATATTTCCTTCATGGGAGATTTACAGACAGGACCAGAAAAATCACATATATGCATACAAAATAAAGTAAATTGCTTGTCGTGATGGCATAAACTCACTATAATACCCGTATATGGCAATCGTTTTTGAAGGACAGCAGTCCGATGAAGTGATACTCGCTGAACTTCGCCCCCATGCCCTCCCATCCTATGTGCAATCCATAGGAATAACATTTCTTGCTCTTGCATTTATCATCATATCATTTGCATTTTCATCCTATTTGCCGACAGGTGCATGGATCATGCGCGGGATTGCGGCAATACTCGGACTCGGAATCATAATACTTGGAATAAACTGGACAAACTCCAGACTCCATACATCCGTCACGTTCCTGACAGACAGGAGAATCATACGGTTTGATAAGCCGTCACCGTTCTATGTCACCAAACGCGCATTGTTCTGGAACGAAGTACTCAAGGCAAAAGGATATGCTCCGGGTATCATCCAAAAAATATACGGTATCGGTACTATCGTTGTTGAACCGCAGCTTTCAGAGCATGAAAATATCGTCATATACGATATGACCTACTATGAAGATATCGCTAATTACATTGATAAAATTCTCTTTACGTTTAAGAATAAACCTACCGAAACCGCATCTCTTCAGGCCGTTTGTCGCAAAACCGAGAGGGAAAAGGGGCTGAAGCGATTGTTGTATTGTTAAAATGTAGTGTTGATATATAATAATACTATCTTTCCGGTTGCATGAGACATAACCAACCTCAAAGGGAAGCGCACCTTCGGGCGAAACCGGAGAAAATGAAGGACCGTTAATTGTTCATGCTGGAACCTTCCTGTAAAAACAGGAGCGTGAACAAGTAACGGTTGTTTTTGTATATAAGAAATGTATTTAAAAACTATTGTGGTTCTCCAAAGCTGCAACGCTTGGAGAACTTAAGAAACGCTAATCCGTCAATGACGGAAAGCGTTTCTAAAGGAGGCAATATGTCTAAACAGTTAGATGAAAAGTTGGAAAAGAAAGATAAACAACAACAAAATCTGTGGGCTCTCAGGCATACGTCCGAGCACGTGCTACACGCGGCAATGCAAAATCTCTATCCTAAACTGAAAAAAGCAATGGGTCCGGCAACGGATGATGGATTCTACTTTGATTTTGACCTCGACCCTTCGACAGGCTCAGGGCAGGCTATAAAAGTATCCGAGGATGATTTTCCCAAAATTGAAAAGGAAATGCAGAAAATTATCGATATGAATCTGCCTATGGTCCGGAAAGTGATATCACCGGATGAGGGAAGGAAAATTTTCAAAGACAACCCGTACAAACTCGAATGGATAGAGGACATTATAAAAAGGGGAGAGGAAATATCCGTCTATACAATGGGGGATATGGATCTGGACCTTTGCAGCGGCCCGCATCTGGCATCCACGGGGGATATAAAAGCGTTTAAGCTTCTGACGATCGCCGGAGCGTACTGGCACGGAGATGAGAAAAATAAAATGCTCACGAGAATATACGGTACGTGTTTTCCGACGCAAAAAGAACTGGATGAATACCTGGTACTTGTTGAGGAAGCCAAAAAAAGGGATCACAGGAAGCTCGGTAAAGATCTGGACCTGTTCGTATTTTCCGATCTTGTCGGAAAAGGCCTTCCGATGTTAACACCCAAAGGGTGCGACAATCCGCAGGGAACTCGAACGCTTCATCGTTAATGAAGAGCTGAAGCGCGGATACCAGCATGTCGTAACCCCGCCGCTTGCGAAGGTTGATTTGTACAGAACCAGCGGACACTTTCCCTACTATAAAGATACGATGTACCCGCCGATGAAAATCGATGAAGAGGAACTCATCCTCCGGCCGATGACCTGTCCGCACCATTTCATGCTGTATAAATCAAGACCGAGAAGTTATAAAGAGCTTCCCGTCCGTTTTGCCGAACTAGCATCCCAATTCCGGTACGAGAAAAGCGGTGAGCTGACGGGGCTTATGCGGGTCCGTATTTTTTGCCTTGCTGACGCGCATATAATTGCCAAACCCGGGGATGCCAAAACGGAAATAAAGGGTGTTCTTGACCTTATCGATTTCGTCAATGCCACCTTAGGTATGAAAAAGGGTACTGATTACAGGTACCGTTTGTCTTTGGGTAAACGGTCAGACACAAAGAAATACTATAAAGACGACGCAGCGTGGGATAACGCGGAAAAGGTTCTCCGTGAAGTACTCATAGAGCTTGAAGCTCCGTACTATGAAGCCCCCAATGAGGCTGCATTTTACGGTCCGAAGATCGACATTCAGATAAAGAACATCGTCGGTAAGGAAGAAACAGCATTCACGGTTCAATATGACTTTGTCATGCCGAAACGGTTTGAGATGACTTACATTGACGCTGATAATAAGGAAATCGAACCAGTTGTCATTCACCGCTCATCATTGGGGGCGTTTGAGCGTACGATGGCATTTCTCATAGAAAAGTACGGCGGTGCGTTTCCGACATGGTTAAATCCCGTACAGGTGAAGGTTCTGCCTATCGCTGACAGGCATCAGGAGTATGCCGGTACCGTATTTGGGAAACTCGTTGATGCAGGTATCCGCGCAGAGCTCGATGACCGGAAAGAGACACTTTCGTCCAAAATCCGCGACGCACAGAATATGAAAGTGTCATACATGCTCATTATCGGAGATAAGGAAGTAAGCGACAAAAAGATATCCGTCCGAGACAGATCAGGAAAAAACATAAACGGATTAGACCCGGATGACTTTATAAAAAATATTAAAGTAGAAATCAAAGACAAAAAATAGGTCCCTATTGTTAACGATGGATATTGTAATTAAAATAACGTCATATGATACATCACATAGTTCTTTTTAAGTTTTATGAGAATACAGGTCCTGAGAAAATAACTGAATTGGCAGATGCACTGGAAATATTATCCAAAAAAATTCCGGGTATTACACACTATGTCTGGGGACCGTCAGTGAGTATCGAACATCTTGAGAAAGGGTATACCCATGGTTTTATCATGACATTTGAGAACGCTAAAATCAGAGACGCGTACGTCCCGCATCCTCTGCATAAGGAATTAGTCAAAAAATTTGTGGATCCCATATGCGATAAAGGAATTGCTTTTGATATCGAAGAATAACTATGGATAAACGGTTTTATCCGGTAGTTCATGTCGATACAATAGATAATTTACGGCTTTTCGGGTTGCTTCATACACGAACAGATACATCAGACGGAGTTATCATTCACATACACGGCACTTCAGGCAATTTCTACTATAATTCTTTTTACCCGTATATTGCAGAGGTTGCGCGAAAAAATAATTTTTCATATCTACAGACAAACAACCGCGGAGCGGGAAATTATGAATATGAAGCAGGCGTTCCTCCTCATGGTGCAGCTTTGGAATTATTTGAAGATTCTGTCATGGATCTGGATGCATGGATTAAATTCTGCATAAACCACGGATTAAACAGAATTATCCTGGAATCCCACAGTTTCGGAAACGAAAAGGTAATTTATTATCTGAACAAAGGTAAGTACAGGAAAAATATCATCGGGGTAATCCTCTTGGGATTTAACGACAGTGTGGGTACACAGCTCAGGTATGAGAAAAAGATAGGCAGGAATTATTTTTCCGAAGCGAAAAAATTAGTATTGGAGGGAAAAAGTCTAATGCTGTTATCTGACATATTCGGCGGTATTGCCGGAGAAGCGCCCCTATGTGCCGGAAGTTATTTAAATTTCTATTCACCGGGTTCGGAATTATCAAAGACCATGCCGCTCCGGCTTGGAGGTAAATTACCGATGTATCGTAAGATAAAAGTACCGATTTTAGCTATCATCGGTGATGACGAAGAAGGTGAATATACAATCATACCTATTGATAAGGCAATGTCACTCATAAAGAGAGAAAACCCTCTGACGGAAACTCACAAAATCAACAACTGTGACCATGGCTTTAACGGAAAAGAGAATGAATTAGCACAACTGATAGATACGTTTCTGAAGAAAAACTTTTCCTGAGTAATTATCGTTCCGATTAAAGGTCTTTTATAGGGATACATTGCGCTTCTTTACAAGATATTGTCAAATTCGATATAATTTATCATGCGATGCAATGTATTGTATAAATTAAATCTCTCAAGACGTATGTCTTGAGGATTTTTTATCGTATACAGAGAAGACTTTGAACATAAACCGTAAATTCTACAGGATCAATTATCAAATCACAAGCCCGGAACTCCGTTTACTGGATGAAACAGGCAAGCAGATAGGTATTGTATCCAAAATCGAAGCATTGCAGAAAGCCCGGGAGCTGAACCTTGATGTTGTAGAAGTTGCGTCAAATGCCAAACCGCCTGTTGCCAAACTTATTGATTATAAAAAGTTTAAGTATCAGGAGTCAAAAAAAGACAGGGAATCGCGGAAATTGTCAAAAAAAGTCGGTGTAAAGGAGCTCAGAATCCGTCCGTTTATCGGCCAGCATGACTTCGATACCCGGGTAAAACAGTCCAAGGAGTTTCTCACAGACGGGAATCAGGTAAAGATAAACGTCGTGTTCAAAGGCAGGGAACTCGCGCATAAAGAGTTCGGATTTGATATAATACGCAAGTTCCAGACGGCTCTCGGAAATGTAAAGCCCGTACGGGACGCGCATTTTGAAGGAAAGGTATTGTCGGCAACATATATTGCCCAAAAGAAAGAGAAATAACCATGCCTAAGGTAAAAACAAATAAAGTAACACGTAACAGGTTCCGTATCACGAAAAACGGGAAGGTAATGCACCGCACCCAGGGCATGCGTCATATACGGCGTAATAAATCAAAAACCCGGCAACGCAGTCAGGATAGAGGATCACAGCTGACAACACAAAAAAATAAAGTAACGGTAAAAAGATTTCTGGAGACATAAACAGTATGAGAGTTAAACGCGGTGTCATGTCACATGCCAAGCATAAAAAGGTTTTCCGGGCAAACAAAGGCTACCGGATGACCAAACGACGTCTGATACGGGTCGCAAAAGAAGCGTATCTTCACGCAGGAGAATATGCTTTTGAAGGACGGAAAAACAAGAAACGTGATTTCAGACGGTTGTGGATTCTGAGAATTTCCCAGGCGCTTCGCCTCAAAAACAGATCATACAGCACGTTTATCAAAGGCCTGAAGGATGCCAAAATTGAACTGGACAGAAAAATTCTCGCTAAATTTGTCGTTGATTACCCCGAGGCATTTGATGCCGTCGTTGAAAAAATAAAAAAATAACAGGGTATATTTTTTTCTCCGTTTCTTCAGAAATTGCATACTTCCGCACTTGCCCGTTCAAACCGGAAGAAGAATGGTATACAATTTACGTACATGGAACAGGAACTCATGCGTCTCAAAAACAGCGTCATTGCGACACTTCTGGAAGTTACAACGGTTACTGAATTAAATTCATATTACCTCGAGATTCTCGGCAAAAAAGGTCAGTTCCAGGAGTGCATACAGGGATTGAACGCATTGTCCGGCGAGGATAAATCCCGCGTAGGAAAACTTGTAAACGACGTAAAAAGAACAATTGAATCCGAGTTTAACCGGAAAAAATCCCAGTTAAATCATACACAGAATACCAATGAGTGGTTCGACATTTCAGAACCCGGCATACGTCCGCCTTCCGGACACCTGCACATTGTTACCCAGGCGATAACGGAAATCACGCGAATATTTGAAAGGATCGGTTTCATACGCGTGAGACATCCTGAAGTTGATTGGGATTGGTACGCATTTGAAGCTCTCAATATGCCATTCAATCATCCGGCGCGTGATGAATGGGAAACATTTTTTATAGAAAGCAATGTATCCGATGCCAAGAACCGGAAAGCTCATAACGGAAAATTTTCCAGAATGGTTCTCACGCCGCATACATCAAACGGCCAGGTTCGGGAAATGGAAAAAGGAAAAC
The DNA here is from genome assembly GCA_963711735.1 of Candidatus Gottesmanbacteria bacterium. Lineage (GTDB taxonomy): Bacteria > Patescibacteriota > Microgenomatia > UBA10105 > UBA927 > CAVQFA01. The sequence continues at coordinate 7,202 of CAVQFA010000002.1, forward strand.
TCCCTATACGAATGATAAACATTGCCAAGTGCTACAGGAGACAGTCAGATGTCTCACATACGGAAATGTTTCATCAATTCGAAGGTTTATATGTCGATAAAGACGTTTCTATTGCCCATTTAAAAGGTATTTGCGATTACTTTTTTAAGTCATTTTATGGTCCTGACAGGGTATCGAGACTCCGTCCGTTTCATTTTCAGTTCACGGAACCTTCATTTGAAATAGACGTCTCCTGTGGCATCTGTAAGGGGACAGGATACACCTCAAACGGTACTAAATGTCGTTTGTGCAAAGAAGGATGGCTCGAACTCGGAGGAGCAGGAATGGTACACCCGAATGTACTCAAATCCGGAGGAATTGATCCGTCTGTTTACTCAGGTTTTGCTTTTGGCTGGGGAATAGAACGGACGTATATGATGAAATCAGGGACGTCTCTGGATGACATACGGATTCTCTATGATAACGATATCCGATTCTTAGAACAATTCTGACATATGAATATTTTAATACCTGACAGCTGGCTTCGCGATTACCTGAAAACAAAAGCAACACCCAAACAGATCAAAGACTGTTTATCCCTCTGTGGTCCGTCTGTCGAAAGAATATACACGGTTAACGGTGAAACCGTGTACGATATTGAGATAACGACGAACCGCGTTGATGCATACAGTGTCCGCGGTATCGCACGGGAAGCGGCTGTTATCCTGCCTCAATTCGGAATTGATGCCAAAATGCTGTCAGTCGATTCTGTAGATCTGAAGGGCAGAGAATACCGGAAAGCACACCCTCTGGACATATCCATAGACAATACGCACGGATTTTGCGGAAGAATACTCGCTATGAAATTGGGAAGCGTCCGTATCGGGCAATCTCCGAAATGGATGCAAAGGAGACTTCAGCTTGTCGGACAACGACCGATAAATAACTTAATTGATATTACCAACTACGTCATGTGGGAAATCGGACATCCCGTACACGCATTCGATTACGACAGGCTAACCCAAAAGAAGATAATTGTGAGAGAAGCAAAGAAGGGGGAACATGCTGTCACCCTTGACAACATACATCACACTTTTATGGGCGGAGAGCTTATATTTGATGACGGTAAGGGTGAAATCATAGACATACCGGGAATTATGGGAACAGCTAATACGGTAGTCACGGACGGGACAAAAAATGTTCTTCTGTTTCATAGAAAACACGGACCCGGTAAAAATTCGCACGACCTCCATGAGCTTATCCATACGGTCACAAGCTGCAATTATAAATGAAAAGAGCCCGGATCCGGAACTTGCATATGATGCATTTGCGCGTGCTGTTTATTTATACCAAACATATGCAGATGCCCGTATAGGAAGTTCTCTCACTGACATGTATGAGAAACAAAATCCGGTTCCTTCCGTTACCGTACACCATACCCAGATTGAACGGTATCTCGGTACCGGGATAGAATCTGCACGTGTGGAGGATATACTGGGAGCGCTCGGGTATGAGGTTAAACAAACAAAAGTATCCAAAGACGTCATGTATGAAATTACACCTCCGACATGGAGAAGAAACGACACCGCGATCCCCGAGGATATTATCGAGGAAGTTGCACGGATTTACGGGTATCACAATATTAGCTCTGTCATACCCGGATCCAATCTCCAAACTCCGCACATCGACCCGATACCGGAAACGGAGAGTGATATAAAAGTACGATTACGTGATTGGGGATATACGGAAATATACACATATTCAATGCTGTCTAAAGATGAAGTGGAATTGTTCGGATATGATGTTACGAAAACGTACAAGATAACCAATCCTCTCACGGACGATCATGTTTACATGCGGCCTTCGCTTCTGCCGGGTATACTTTCGGTTATCCGGAAAAACCAGCACATACGGGAATCCCTCAGACTGTTTGAGTTAAGTAACATTTATCTTTACCAGGCGAATTCCTTACCCCGGGAGGTACCGTGTTTGATCGTAGCGGTCACAGGTGAGTCTTTTCGCTTTGTGAAGGGTCTCGCAGAATATATCCTGTCCGTCTACGGTATAGAAATGCCTTCCGTTTCCCAAAACTCCCCGGCTTCATACCTCGAATCGAATCAGTCATTGTCCATCCAGTCATTTGGTCAGTGCGGTGTTGTCTGCAAAAGTATTACTGAGCGGCTGGAAATACATTCACCGGTAACAATACTTGAACTTAACATCGAAGAAATTTTCAAACACAGCAGATCCTCCAAACGATATACGGAAATTCCTAAATTCCCGCCTGTACGGGAAGATCTTTCATTTGTTTTTGATATGAATGTCCATGTAGGGGATATTTTACGTACAATCAAATCCCTTCATCCTTTAATTTCCGCCGTATCGCTACTGGATACGTATAAGGAATCCAAAACTTTTTCAATCGAATATCTTGACCCTAAAATGACGCTCACTGATGAAAAAATCCGTCCGATCAGGGAAAAAATTATCCAGTCCGTGAAACGGCTCTATAAAGGCGAACTTAAATCCGCTCCGTGACGGTACGACAGGTATATTTTTCAGGGAGTAGGACTTGGCGACGGTGAGGGCATTGATGTCGGTGTCACATACGGAGTTTTTATTCCTACATGAATTTCCCGTTCTGCCGTATTTCCTTTGACATCAACAACACGGATTTTCACAATATGGGAACCATCCGGTATGGTAAAGTTTTCTGATATCCTGCTGTCGCGCGTCTCTTTCTTTTTATCGTTATCAATATAAATTTCCATCCTGTCAAAACCTTCAAGCGACGCGACTTCAACTTTCACCTCTATAGAATTCGAATCATATTGTTTCAAGTCTTCCGGGCTTGTAGCTCTCAAGGATATTTTGTCGCCTTCTGAATACACTTCGGTCGGGGGATGGAATTTACTGTCTCCCTGTGCAGAAACCCATGCGTCTATCCCTTCCTGCCAGCGGTTTTTTCCGTCTGTAGACACGGGATCCTTTTCTATAAATACGACGAATGTTTTCGTGTCGTATTCTCCTTTGTTGATTTCCACCTGATTGGCAAGTTTATTCGGATCTTTTCTGGATGTTTTAATTTGTTTATAAATAGGGGAGATGCCTGCCGGTTCATTTCCTTTAATGAATTTCTCCGTACGTTTGGGACCGTCCTGAGCCGGCAATCCGCCTCCGTACGAATCAATTTCCGTTTCAATAATCGATCCGGGACGGACAAACGGCTCATCAGGTATTGTTTCCGTTGCTTTTTTTATGAGCCTGTTCCAAATCGGCGCAGCACCCGTAATGCCGGATGCCAGTGTCGGATTCATCGGTGAATTATCATTATTTCCGACCCAAACACCTACAACGCGGGATCGGGTATACCCCACAGTCCAGTTATCCCGTTTGTCATCGGTGGTACCTGTTTTAACTGCAACGGATTTACCGGGAATAGCAAGGTATGATCTCTCACCGAATATTGCTTTTCTCGCATCATTATCAGAAAGAATATCGGAGATAAGGTAACAGATATCCTGAGGTAATACCCGCGTACCTTCGGATTGTTTCTGTTCAAAAAGTGTATATCCCTTTGAATCAACGACTTTAAGAATTGCCACAGGTTCGTGCTTCACTCCTTCTGCAGCAAATACCCCGAACGCCCGGGTGAGCTCCAGAAGTGTCACTTCACCGCCTCCGAGAGTAAGGGATAATCCAAACCGCCTCATGTTTGCATCAGTCGGTTCCAGCGTAGAAAGACCCATGTCATAGGCAGTAGTGAGGATGTCTCTGATTCCGACCAAGGCACTTACTTTTACGGCAACAGTATTGATGGAATTTGCCAGTGCGTACCGGAGTTGCATCGGTCCGCGGTATTTCCCGTCATAGTTCTTCGGATCGTATTCCTTTTTGGCCGGATCACCGGAAGGGTATTTGGTATCTACATCCATAAGGAGTGAGGAGGCAGTGTATCCTTTTTTAAATGCCGTCGCATAGGTGATGGGTTTGAGTGCAGAACCGGGTTGCCGCAAACCCTGTGTTGCAACGTTAAATTTAAATCCGCCGGAGTCTGTTGCGCTATAATCACGGCTGCCGATCATTGCGAGAATTTCCCCGTTTTTAGGGTCCATGACAACTGCCGCACCGTTGGACACTTTCAGTCTTTTTGCCTTGTCTACTTCTTCAGAAACAATATTTTGCGCTTCTTCCTGAAGTTTCCAGTCAAGTGTAGTTGTAACGCGGAGCCCTCCCTCCTCAATCTGTTTGGTACCGAATTTAGCAATGAGAAGTTCCTTAATATACGCGACAAAATGAGGAGCTTTTAAACCGGAATCATCTTCTTTAAATGCAAGTGTTTTAAGTTGTGTTTTCGCAGTCACTTCCTGCGTCGGAGATATATGACCATCCTCACGCATGCGCCTCAGAACCTGTTCCGTTCTCCAGATGTATGCATCTTTCGTTCCCGTAAAAGGAGAATACGCAGAAGGTGATTGAGGGAGACCTGCAAGAAATGCTGACTCTATGAGTCCTAATTCCTTAACGGGTTTTCCGAAATAATACTCAGATGCCGCTTCGACGCCGACTGCCGTGCCCCCATAGGGTGTTTCATTGAGATACATCGTGAGAATTTCATCCTTGGTGTACTTCCTCTCAATTTGAATGGAAAGAATTGCTTCTTTGATTTTCCTCGGGACTGTCCTTTCCTGTGTGAGAAGTACGTTTTTCACCAGTTGCTGGGTAAGTGTCGATCCTCCCTGAAAGTTTCTGAAAACGATAATATTTATCAAAGCACGTACGATACCTGCTGTTGATATACCGGGGTGCTGGTAAAAGGCCTTATCTTCTATCGATACCGTCGCGTTTTTGAGATGATCCGGTATATCTTCCCATTTGGCAGGAATTCTGTTTTCGTTTTCGTAAATATCGTAGAGACTTTCTCCGTTTCTGTCGAGAATGACGGTTGATAAACCTACAGTACGTTTCACTCTGTCAGGCCGGGGCAGATCTTTGGCATACCATGCAAAAAGAGCTCCTATTGATAAAAATCCGATTATGAGAAGCACAAATGCTGCCGTGGCAATACGGGCGACGGTAAAAAGAGTCCGCTTTTTGGTACCGAACAATTGCCTTTTCCTCCGTTCGATATAGAGTTGAAACATACTTTCCATAGAGTACCTAAACATTATACAATGACCGGTGTTATCTAGTACAATATGTCTATGGATGATATAGAAAATCTTCTGACAAGGGGTGTTGATACGATTTATCCTTCCCGCGACGCACTTGAGAAAGTGTTACGAACCGGGAAAAAATTAAGCCTGTACCAGGGGTTTGATCCGACCGGTACACAGCTTCATATCGGACACGCTGTAGCTATACGGAAATTACGTCAGTTTCAGGATCTAGGTCACCACGTCATATTCCTCATCGGTGATTTTACCGGAATTATCGGGGATCCGTCAGGTAAAAAGTATCAGAACGGAAACATGCTTACCAGAGAAGAAGTATTGAAAATGCAGAATGATTAAGGATACAGGCAGGTAAAAATACTCCGGTTTAGCGGTCCGAATCCAGCAGAAATTAAGTATAACAGGAGCTGGTTGGGCAAAATGAAGTTTGAAGATTTCTAAAAATTGCGTACATTTTACTTTCCTTCCAACAGGTCGTTGAACGGGATATGTTTCAGGTCAGACAAAAAAATGGACAGGATGTATATATGAACGAATTTCTTTATCCGTTTTACAGGCATATGATTCAGTTGCAATGAACGTTGACTTGGAAATAGGCGGCACGGATCAGATGTTTAATATGCTTATGGGTAGGAAACTCATGCGTCATATTCTTAAAAAGGATAAGTTTGTGTTGACAGTCCCTCTTTTGACTGACGCCCAAGGAGTGAAAATCGGAAAGACAGAAAGCAATGTTATCGGTCTGACTGATGCTCCGACTGATTTTTACGGGAAAATAATGTCACTGGGCGATGAGTCCATAGTACCGTGCTTTACGCTTTTAACTGATAAACCTGTTGATGAAATTGAAACTATAAAGAAGAAAATGGCTGGTGGAGAAAATCCAATAGTATATAAAAAACAGTTAGCATTTGAGCTGACAAAGTGGTTAAACAATGAAGAGAACGCACAAAAAGCAAATGAAGAATTTGAAAAAGTTCATCAACAAGGTCTCTCTCAGTCAGCATCTGCACTTGTTGTTGAAGTCAATATTAAAGATACCGTAAAAGTTACAGATCTCTTAGTTCATCTGCATATGGTATCAAGTAAATCTGAAGCTAAACGTCTTCTTGACGAAAAAGCAATAGAAATCGATAATATTGTAGCTCAGTATTCTGTAACTAATGGTGCTCAGGTACCCGGAATTAAAGATGGTAGTCTTATAAAAATTGGTAAAAAAAAGTTTGTCAAAATAAAAATTATATGAATTTTTTCAGAAAACATGAAAGATTTTGGAAAATTATTGTCATCATTGCATCAATCGCACTTGTGGCAACTTCAATTGTTCCGCTTTTAGCCGGAGGGCTTTAAATGGATATAACTCTTGATTCTTCCGTACAGTACCTGCCCCGCGTCGGACCGCAAAAAACAAAGCTTCTGGCAAAATTAGACATACATACGGTACGCGACCTTCTTTTTTATCCGCCATTTCGGTATAACGATTTTTCCTCCGTATCCCCCATACGGGGGATTACACCCGGGATTACCGTAACATTAACAGGTATCGTACGCTCACACAAAACATTTCTGACGAAAAACGGTAAACGGATGCAAAATGCCGTAATCGAAGATAATACCGGGAAAATTGACATCATATGGTTTAATCAGCCATATCTGACAACAATCGTTAAACCCGGTATGACGGTGAATGTCGCCGGGAAAGCAGACTGGTTCGGAAAAAAATTGGCGATGATCTCTCCTGATTATGAAATTCAAAGCGGTGATGACACGGATGTATCCCTGCATACGGGGCGTATCGTCCCTGTATACAGTGAAACTGAAGGAATTACTTCAAAATGGCTTCGGGGAAGAATTATGTACTGTTTGTCACTTGGTCTTGCCGACATACCGGAAATTCTTCCTGAGAACATCATTACCAATTTTCATCTTTCAAACTACAGTGATTCCATAAAGACTATTCATTTCCCCAAAACTCCTGATGATGCAATGAACGCGAAACGACGGCTGGCTTTTGATGAACTTCTCATGCTGTTTCTGACAGCAAAACAAATGCGCAGAATCTGGGAACAAACGCGGAAGTCCGCATCAATAACATGGAACGGTAAACGTATAGACAAATGTATAGTATCCCTTCCGTTTACTCTTACGGATGATCAAAAAAACGTTCTGGAAGATATACGTACCGATTTCGGAAAAATCTATCCTATGAACAGAATTCTGGAAGGTGATGTCGGATCCGGAAAAACAATTGTCGCCGCAATATCCATGTATGCAGTCCATATGTCGGGAAAACAATCCCTCCTTATGGCACCGACACAGATTCTCGCAGAGCAGCATTACAACTCCCTGCAGAATATTTTAGAACCCCTTGGTGTACCTGTCCGTTTAATAACCGGGAATACAAAGAAGCGTGATGATTTTCAAAAAAGAGGAATCATAGTCGGAACACACGCACTTCTTTCTCATCCGCTACCGCTTGCAGACACCGGACTTATCGTCATTGATGAGCAGCAGAGATTTGGTGTTGCACAGCGGGAACTGTTGCGGTCCGAACATACCGAAACTACCACACCGCATCTTCTGACGATGACGGCAACGCCTATTCCCCGTACTATCGCATTATCCATATTCGGAAATTTGGATTTATCGGTTTTACGTTCGCAACCTACAGGAAGAATACCGGTAAAAACATGGGTAGTTCCGGAAAAAAAGAGAGAAGGTGCGTATGATTGGATACGGAATGAAATCCATTCCCGAAACTTACAGGTATTTATTATCTGTCCTCTCATCGACGAATCTGAGAATCTGACATCGCTCAAAGCTGTAAAAAGCGAGTATGAGCGTCTCAGAATGTCGGTTTTTTCAGATATGCGAATCGCTCTTTTACACGGGCGTTTAATACCAAAAGACAAAACGGATATTCTTGCTGATTTCCGAAATCACAAGTATGATATTTTGGTGGCAACTCCTGTTGTTGAGGTCGGTATAGATATACCGGATGCGGGAGTCATCATAATTGAAGGGTCAGAAAGATTCGGGTTATCACAGCTTCATCAGCTTCGCGGAAGGGTAGGCAGGCGCGATAAACAGGGGTATTGCCTCCTGTTTACCAATTCTGACGATGAAGTGTCTATCAAACGTCTGAAAGCCATGGAAACACTCAATAACGGGCTTGAGCTTGCGGAAATTGACCTTTCTATACGCGGTCCGGGAGAATTGTTCGGAACGAAGCAGCACGGCATGCCGAAATTAGTATTCGGAACACTTCTCGATGAGGAAATCCTCAGGGATGTACGGATTGCTTCGGATATGATAACGTCACAGAGTCCCGATTTACAATTATTCCCGCTCTTGAAGGATAGAATAAATGAAGGTACAATACATGGAATGAGAAATGAGTAATATATGGCTCCATTACCTAAAAGACGTCATAGCACCAGAAGACAAGGCAAACGAACAGCCGCAATAAAGTTAAAAATGGCACCTCAATCGGTTTGCCAATCCTGTGGAAAACGTATTCCTCCGCACCGGGTATGTCCGTTTTGCGGATCGTATAATAAAAAAAGCGTTCTTACGATAAAAACGCAGGTTTCTAAAAAGAAAAAAACATAACCGTTCAGAAGACGGAAATCAGGAATGATATCGGAATAATCATTCATGGTTTTTATCTTCCTCAAAACACCATACATGCAATCTTCAATAGATCCGAGGCATACACGCAGAATCGAACTCATGCAATCTCTTTTTACATATAGTTTCCAATCGACGAACAAAAACCATGATATTAAGGATATTCTCACTCATATTCCTACGATCGATACAGAAATCCAAAAATCTGCACCTGAATGGCCGGTTGATAAAATTGCCCGTATTGATCTGGCAATCCTCCGGCTTGCTGTATACGAACTAATCATACAAAAGTCGGAACCGCCAAAAGTGGTCATTGATGAAGCAATAGAACTTGCCAAAACATACGGAAATACGCATAGCCATCAGTTTATCAACGGTGTTCTGGGTACCGTGTATAAAACGGTATATAAAGATGACATGCAAAAGGCGGAATTATGACATTTATCGACCTGCAAAAAACTACATCAATACAATTTACAAATGAAGACCTCCTGCATCAGGCATTCATTCACCGTTCATATTTAAACGAGGATAAGAAAACACGTACCTCAAATGAACGCCTGGAATTTCTGGGTGACAGTGTCCTTTCCTACCTCACATCGCAATTTTTATACCGGACATATCCGGATTTTCCTGAAGGAATCCTTACGAATATCAGATCCGGTTTAGTAAAAACAAAAACACTCGCGGAAATTGCAGAAAATCTGCACCTCGGCGAACTTCTTTTTCTGTCAAAGGGTGAAGAGGAATCCGGAGGAAGGAAAAACGTATCGCTTCTTGCTGACGTCTTTGAGGCATTCCTGGGTGCTATGTGTCTCGATAAGGGAATAGATGTGTGTAAAAAATTTCTCGAAATCAACCTATTCCCGAAAGCACAAATTATTATTGACAGTAAATCGTATGTTGATTATAAAAGCAGGCTTCAGGAAATCGTACAGGAATCATCAAAAAATTCACCTTTCTATCGTGTAATCAAAAGTGAGGGTCCGGATCATAGTAAAACATTTTATATTGAAGCCGTATCAGACGGTGTCGTGCTGGGAGAGGGTTCCGGCAAATCCAAGCAGGAAGCGGAGCAAAAAGCAGCGGAAAATAGTCTTGTGAAGATGGGCAAAACATGATAATATCTCTAGTATGGTAAAAATTCGATTAGCACAAACAGGCTCCAAAAACAGAAAACAATACCGTATCGTTGCAATAGATGAAAGCAAACGGCGGGACGGTAAAAATATAGAAATACTGGGGTATTATAATCCTCTCGTAAAACCGCCGGAAATTTCATTTACCCGGGATCGCATAGATTATTGGCTGAGTGTCGGTGCACAAATGTCACCCAAAGTGAAATCGATTATCACTTCTCAACCTGCAGTATGAAAGACACACTCCTTTTTATTCTTCAGCATATAGTTGATCACCCCGATGATATAGTCATAGACGAATTATCCGAAAATGAAAAAATCCGATATGTCATACATGCACATACTGAAGATATCGGGAAAATAATAGGTAAACAGGGACGTATCATCCGCGCTATCCGTGATCTTATAAAAATAATCGCAGCAAAACAGAGTGTATATGTAGATGTGGTCCTTGCTGAAGAATAATACCTTCTCATTACGCAATATCTGTATGCATATCACGTTTTGTACCCTTTTCCCTGACGCTATAAAGAACGGGTTATCCTCGTATTCCATAATGAAACGTGCCGAAGAAAAAAATCTGGCTCATTTTGAATATGTGAATATCCGCGATTATTCAACGGATTCGTATAAATCAGTTGACGGGAGACCATACGGCGGAGGACATGGCATGATTCTCCGTGTTGATGTCATCCATAAGTGTATAACCCACATCCTTTCGCATTCTCCGTTTTCCAGAAGCAAAATACGCGTCATCCTGACCGACTGCAGGGGCAAAAGATATACCCAAAAATCCGCTGAACGCTTTTCCTCATATGATCAGATTCTACTCATATCAGGACATTATGAAGGAGTTGATGAACGCGTACGCGAATACATTGACGAGGAAGTGTCTATAGGAGATTATGTTTTAACCGGCGGTGAACTTCCTTCGATGGTTATAGCAGACAGCGTTGTCCGGCTTCTACCCGGTGTGCTAAAGCTCGGCAAAGCAACACTTGATGAATCATATACAGACAGGTCTTTGGAATACCCGCAGTACACAGAACCGAGGGTATACCGGAAAAAATACGTACCTGACATTCTTCTGTCAGGGAATCATGAAAAAATTGCCGAATGGAAAAAAAGTCACGCGCTCACTGTCACACGGATACACAGACCGGATTTACTCCTGCGGAAAAAAGACAACAAGTAAACTTTTAGAGGCTGAACGGATTTTCTTTCCCGGAAACTGCAGACGGCACTATTTCCGGAATACTGATCGTTGCAAATGATGACAGCCTTTCAATAACCGTTTCCTCATCAGAAGAAATCCGGACAATAGCGTTATCCGCATTTTTTGATATCTTCGGAAGGGGAGAAGAATAACCTTTGAGATCTATACCGATTTTCCCTGAAGACGTTGCGGTTTTCAGTGAAAATGATGATACGGTCAAAAGTCTCGGAACCTGTTGTGTCTTCTCAACAAATGTGAGAAAGCTATCCAGTGAACCTGCCAGAGTCATTTTGAGTGAAACGTCAGTACCCTTATTTCCGGATTCCTTATTTGCCTCACTTAACGTCGCTGATGATGTCGACAACGAACCGATCGCTCCTATGGAAAGAGACGAAATAGTCATACCGGACTGTCCGGCTGCGTATTCCACGGAACTTATGAGAGTCTCCGCTGATTTATCGACGGGTACTGCACGGAAAAGTACGCTTATAGCGTGTTCCAGTGTTTCCGAATCCATGGAGGACAGAACTGTCAGTTTCCGTTTCATCTGATCGTTATCCCGGGTTAATTTTGTCATAACCTGATATTGAGAATAGATATACTTACCGGCCGGAATTATTCCGAACCAGATACACCCGACGGTAACGAGTGTTATGACGAGCGGTTGGATAAATTGTTCGTAAATGTTGTAATATGTCCGAAAGCTTTTCATATAGATTTTAAAATACGATATTCATGGAAAGCGTATATTTAACCGATTCAGTACCGATCGAAAAAGATTCAAGCATGGGATCACGTATAACGTTATTATCCAAAAGCTGAAGCACCGTTGCCAGTTGTAATGCCGCATCAGTAACCGAGGGACTCGACATCGTCAATATCAGTTTATCAACACTATCGTATGTCAGTGTCTGAACTGACAACGGACCCAGAGTCGTTAATATATCCCGAACTCTGGTTGAAATCGGCTTTTGGTTTGCGAGAAGTTTGGAAACCATGCTTGCACGTGTTTTTATCAGGTAAACCTGCAGTTCCTTTTGCTCCTCTGATTTATTCCGGATCTCCAGACGGCTCTTCTCCTGTGACAGGGAAGTCACACGCGAATTCAGAAACAGTGCAGCGGTAATACATACGCAACCAATACCTATGACAACAACAAGGGATGCAATGCTCCACAAACGGACTCTTTGCTTCAATGGTTCAAAAAAAGACGGTAGTTCTACCGCGTCACGGATAAGATTTATTTCATTTGTAGATGCCATAATAGTTAAGAGCGGATTGTTAATCCGACAGCTACACAAAACGACGGACCATCGGCATAAATCTGTGCGAAATTTTTCGGCATCTGAATATTGAGCCATGGATTGGCAAGTTGCGTTTCGAGTCCTGTTTCTTCGGCAATATAAAGAACCATTCCCGGAAGCTTTGCGGTTCCTCCGCATATAACGACGACTTCTATTTTATCCTGGTATTTTTCCTGGTAATAGACTGTAGCGCGTTTAATTTCACTTATGATCGTGTCCATGATGGGTTTCACCGCGGTAAGTATCTTACCCTGAAGCTTATCTTTCTCAAGACCGTATGCGAGCTTATATTCCTCAGCCTGTATTTTATTGAAATCCAGATTCTGAACGAGCGCCCTCGATAGTGCTTCTCCTCCCGCGCTTATTGAACGGGTGAACGCAAGGACACCTGAGCGGAGAATTGCCAAATCCGTTGTTTGTGCCCCGAGTGATACGATCATGACGTTTTTTATCATCGGAGTAACGCGGACCAAGGCTCTCGATATGGAGATGATTTCCGTTTCCGCTGCAATGGTATGCAGATTCGCGTAATCCATAATTTTTACGTATTTTTCTACGAGGTTTTTCGGACTTGCAACTAAAAGGACCTCCATTTTCGGTTTGCCGAGTTCCTTGCTTCCGCGGAGAATCGAATAATCAATATTTACCTGATCGAGAGGGAGCGGGATGTACTGTTCTGATTCCCAGCGCATGGCACTTGCCAGTTCCTGATCCGTCAGCTGGGGTACTTCGATGACGCGTGTAAATACGAGAGATTCCGGCAGTGCAAATGCAACGGACCGTGTCGACACTTTGGTTGTTTTGACAAGCTCAGCTATAGCACTACCAAGCGCTTTCTGATCTGCCTCAAGGGGGGATGCAAGTGCTTTTGGGGGTGTAGGGGCAGTTCCTGCCGCAACGACCGTGAAGTTCTGCCCGTCACGGGCCATTTCAACGAGCTTAATCGTATGCGAACCGATATCAATTCCGAGTTTTGTCTGCATAGGCAGGAAAATAAAGACAATTAGTCTTCCAAGGACCAACGACTTACTGTATAAGACATAATCCATAAAATCAGGGACAACTTTAAATTCTTCCCGGACATTTATACACCGTTTCACATTCGTTCCGGTGCTTCCGCAGGAATCAAAGATATTACCCTGAGTACGGAAGGGGGTTATTTAAAAACGGTATTACAACAATTTTTGCTGACGATAAAGAGGACGAATACGAAGTAACCGTAATGGACCGGGACTTGCAAAACCGTAGCCGTAAAATAAACTATAGTTGAATAATAGTCGTTATAAGCAGGATTTCCATTCTGAACAATTTCCCGGAATATCTGCTAATCGAAACTTATTATTTACTCTCCTACCGGCATCAGAATCAACGGGAATTTTCGCAACTTTATACTCATTTGGATAATAATAGTAAAAACTTATTAGTAAGGCTCCTGTCTCAGCGTTTTCCGTATTCCAGCATACAGTAATACGATCACCGGGATAATCAATGTACGACTGTTTCATTTGTACCTATCGGAGTTATCCTATTAAAAGGATATGGTTCGTTTGTACCTCCTATAATCGATTGTTGTACGTGATATGTAACATTTCCGGTCAGAGTTTCATCCGCGGGTGCGGACCCCTGCTTCAGTGCCTTCTTCTATACCTGCCTCAGCGGCGCTGAATGCCCGAGAAGACTCTTCCACCTGGGTGGATATGTTAACATCCTGCGTGGATCTGCTGGCCAGTGCAAGACCTATCGTTGTGGCAACTGCCATAACAAGCATTGTTATGAGAAGTACTTGTCCGGAATGCATAAGTTTTGCATATATGGTTATTGTAAAAGGAATACGCTCATAAGCGCAACTCCCATTTATCACTCAACGTTTCTGAGTCTCACGGATGCAGAAAACGGCAAACTTGCTGTTGTTTCGGTAAATCCCGATGCAATCTTCTGAGAAAGAGAGAATGAAAAATCAATTGTATAAT
>CAVQFA010000003.1:0-567027 GCA_963711735.1 Candidatus Gottesmanbacteria bacterium
AGCTGGCCCTGATCTGAAAGGTCTTTTGTGCTGTCCGGCGGGTTTCAACATGAATGACAACTCCGTTGCTCGTAATATCAACGCTGATATCACCGATATACGGTGTGTCACCTTTATCCGGTATTTCCTGTGTCCTTGATCCTTCTTTAACCTGAATGGGTTTGCCGGTTTTATTACGAGATGCCACCCGCGGTTTCGTTCATAATACCACTCGATATCTCCAAGCAGCCGTGTATGAACGAGCGTCTTTCCGTATCGGTCTGTGCCGGGAAGACCCTATGATAACCGGACTTTCGTTTCTCTCCGGATGAGTTTCAAGAGTATACCGGTTACGCGTTCCGCGCGTCCTGTAGGTCCTTCCCTCACCCATCACGATCCCGCGGGTTGTCGGATAGAGGTTTCGTTCGTTTGTTGTTTCGTATGCAGTTATCTCGGGATTCGGATTAAATCCCGGAGGGAATGGTGATGTCACTTGTCTTGAAAGAATTCCGTCCAATGTTTCCGGAATTGTCAGAAGATGTATATTCGTACCAATTTCAAATGTCCCCGGTTTATCCGTATCACTCCGGATGAATGCTCCGCCGTTTAACCTGCGTACGATGCTGAAAATGAAAACCGGATTGGTCCTGAGTGTTTCTTTAAGCGCATCTGCTGTGGATTTGGGAAGTGCAAATGCCGTGTAATATACGCCTGTTCGTTGTTCTAATTGTCCGTACATCCGAACCGCTACGAGAACATCTCCTCCGGTGTTAATACCCATGGTGTTTCTTTCAGCTGAACTGAGGGGTATAAATGAAACCGATGTATGGTCATTTCCCTCTTTATCCATTCCTGTCTTCCCTTCGATGTTTCTTTTCCCGCCAAGGAATTGATCATTAATTCTTATGTTTCCGCTGAACGTATACCCTCTGTTATTTCTGCTTGTAACCATGTACCCATTGTTCGGAATCTTCTCCACCCATGGGTCAGTCTCTGTTTCATTTACCCATAAAACACCTGATTCAGGCGTTCCTTTGTTGGTAGTTGGAATATTTCCGGATACATTTTCACTTCCTTCCGGTATAACAGGTTTTACATTCGGAGCTTCCGCAGGAGTTGAACTGTCTTTTCGGAAGGTCTTCTGTCAGGCATTGGCGCGTGAATATATCAGCACTCAACAACGGAGTTTTGGGAGCATTGCGGGTTTGCTGCCAGAGCATAAGAGGAACGGTATGTCCGGTTATACACTGCGGGGAGTTGTCCGATGACAATGCCGATAACAGTAGGAAGTCCACCTAACCAAACCCCTGCTGCGGCACCCATGCCTGCGCCGATTGCACGTGCCCGAAGTACCTGCGGCAATGCCTGCGTACGCTGCTGCTCTCTATCTGCCGTATCTGCCTGATAATTTGTATTCCCTTTCACGCGACAGGGGTAACCCGGTCGTCATCCGTAAACCCTATCGCACCGTTCTTCTCTGTGACTGCAGGAGTGTCAAATCCCCGATCTCCACTATGTCACCTGGCTGACAAGAAGTAACTTCCACCGGCGTCTGCTGTCCACTCCGTTCACCCTCGACTGTCGCTCAGACCTGGATGGGTCTGCGGAGGCAATGGCAACCATCTGGCCTTTCTGGCAATCATACCGCGTGGAATTGGCTGTATCCCTGCTTCCGGCGGTGTCCTCCGGAACGGTTGTGCTACTGCCGACAAACTCAACCGTGACTCGCGTCGGGGAGAAGAGACTGTTTGTTCGTCGTTGTTTGTTTGGGTTCCGTGTGGTTTGTGTTGTCTCTCCTTTGATCCTGATCTTCGTATCGCTTCACGGATGTAGGTATCCAACTTTGGATCCGTAACATTGGAAAAATGAGCTTTTACAATATCTCACTTTGACGAGTCGTCCGGTGCGTCATACCATACGTCCATTGCAATCCTTATACTCTCTTCTCCGTGATGCAAATTGATCTTCCGTCTCCGTACCGATTTGATTGCCACTTCCCGTCCAGCTTTGGCACCTGACGACCGGTTTGCGTTCTCCATGCCTCCAGTTCCGCGTCTATCTCGTCGCCGAAAAAGTAGTCATGGCACCTGTAATTGCTGAACGGAAGACGTAAATTGCTCCGGAGAACCGGGTGGAGATATTATTCCATACGTTGGAAAGTAAGGATCCTGAAACAGGACGGGACTCCGGTTTTGCAGTACGGGTAACGGGAATAACAGCCGGCAGACGGTTAATGATTGCCTGTGATATTCCGGCGAGCGGATGGAACTGAAATATCGTTGTAAATGCTAAGAAAGTTACAACGTTTTTAGGGTTCGTTATGCTGAACAAAAGATTTGTTAAATTATATATAAATGCATTTCCCGGTCCGAGAAATTGTTGAACCATCTTGATCAAATTTCCGGCAGGAAGAAGTACAGGGGCAATCAGTGGCGCTATAACCATTCCGCCGACAACACTGATAATTCCTGCGAGAGCGCCTCTCACGAGCATTGGTGTAACAAGTTCAGGCTGGATATAGGCAGTACGTGCAAACCGTGCGGCATCATAGACCAGAAGCGGTATTCGAATAAATATAGGCACAATTGGCGAAAGTCGGGTGACATACCAAGCCGTAGTTTCAAATATATTTTGACCTATACCCACTGCTTCCGGTCTGTCAAATCCTATGGGAGTTGCGTTGAGTATGCGCGAATACCATGTTTTGTGGCCAAGTGCTATTCCTTTGTCCAAAACATTCAGAATACTTTTTGCCAATTGGGTTGATTTTATATTCTGCATCCATTTCGGAAGTGCTATTAAACGAGCGTTTGTTTTCACCGGCTCTTGTGTAATCGTCTTAGTAGTAGCTTCAGTTGTTTTGGTAGTTGATTTTTTAACAGTTTGTTCTTCCTGAATTGTTCTTGCAGGTTCTGCATAGTTTTCTAATATCCCCCGTAATGTACCTACCGGGTCTTTGGCGTCAGCAGCCATTGGTAAAGGATCGATTAATCTTATCCCGGTTGCTTTTCCGTTTGCGTCTTGAACAACAATAATATTGTCAGTTTTTATATCACCCCTTTTCAATCCTCTGTCAATTTGGTTCTGTAATTTACTTAAAGCATTCTGAATAACAGCATCAGGTAGGGTTCCTTTATATAAACCGAGTGTTTGTCCGTCAATATATTCCATGACATACGCAGGGTATTCATTTCCCAAAGGATCCACTATTTGAATTTGTGCGATCGGTTGTGGATATAAAACTCCTTTTGAAGATATCAAAATACTATATTCCATTCCCCTGTCCGGACCATATTGTCTATTATTTGGAAACACTTTTATTGCAACTGTTTTCCCGTTATAAATCCCTTTAAATACAGCGGCGTCACGACCTCCACCGCCGGATAATTTTTCTGTTAATTCATAATCAATCCCTTTATGTAAAGTGATATCTTTTGGTAGGGGTGTCGTAACTGTAGAAGCTACCGGAGATTCAGACGCCGGCTTGACAGGTACTACTGGTGCAGCTTCTGTCTCTGTTTGGATGGGCTGTTCTTCCGCCTTTGCTGGTTCTATACTCTGAAGAGTCTCTGCCTCTGATGGAACTGTTGGTTCGGTTGTAAATATATCAGCACTAAACAACGGAGTTTTGGGAGCATTGCGGGTTTGCTGCCAGAGCATAAGAGGAACGGATGTCCGGTTATACACTGCGGGGAGTTGTCCGATGACAATGCCGATAACAGTAGGAAGTCCGCCTAACCAAACCCCTGCTGCGGCACCCATGCCTGCGCCGATTGCACGTGCCCGAAGTCCTGCGGCAATGCCTGCGTACGCTGCTGCTCTCTCTGCCGTATCTGCCTGATAATTTGTATTCCCTTTCACGCGAACAGGGGTACCCTCGTCATCCGTAAACCCTATCGCACCGTTCTTCTCTGTGACTGCAAGTGTCAAATCCCCGATCTCCACTATGTCACCTGCTGACAGAAGTATTCCACCGGCGTCTGCTTCCACTCCGTTCACCCTGACTGCTCCCTTGGATGGGTCTGCGGAGGCAATGGCAACCATCTGGCCTTTTCTGGCAATTACCGCGTGGATTGGCTGTATCCCCTTCCCGGTAAGTCCTCCGAACCGTTTGCTACTGCCGACAAACTCAACCGTGACTCCGTCGGGGAGAAGAGACTGTTTGTTCGTCGTTGTTTGTTTGGGAGTCTCTGTGGTTGGTGTTGATTCGACATCTTCTCCCTTACTTGAATATGTATTTATATTATCAAGAATATACTTGTCCAAATTTGCATCCGTTACTCCCTTGAAATGGGTTTTTGCGATCGCAGCTAAAACATCATCGGGTGCGTTATCCCAAACATCCATTGCGTCTTCATACTCTCTTCTCCGTGATGCAAACTCATCTTCTGTTTCCGTTCCGATCTGTTTCCCGTTCCCGTCCAGCTTTGGCACCTGTCGTCCGGTTTGCATTCTCCATGCTTCGATATCTTTGAATAATTCTGAATTCATATCCGTCACCCCATAGAAATATTCTTCAACCTGATACTCAAGATTGGGTCTGAATAATGCGGTAAATCGGGTGGAGACTGTATTCAGTATGTTCAGGATAGATGCATTTGAAACCAAATCACTCACTTTCTGTCGAAAACCAGGTCCTGTCGGTTTGGTAACAGATTTTTCAGCCGCTTGTTTCTCGGCAGCTTTCTTTGCAGCTTCCGCCTCTGCTTCTGCTTGAGCTTTGGCTTCTTCTTGAGCTTTAGCTTGTAAACGTTGCGCCTCAGTAATGACTTTATTAAATTGCTGCCGTATGTCATTTATATCCATCGATGACCGGATAATTCCGGCAGGAGGAATGGCGCGTATGAACGCGTCACGGATACGTTCGAGTACGGTAAAATCATTCTGGTTTCTGCGAATAATATCTGATACTAAACGTGTAAATGTTATTGCCAGATCACTGATATTTCTAATTATTACGGGACCGGTTTCTATACCCTGTGAACGGAGTGCGGCTGATACTATTGATAGTTCTTCCTGTGCTTTGAGAAGCTCACGTGCGTTATTTAGTGTAATTCTCTCATCATCAAGCTCTTTTTGTGTTGCAGCCAACCTGTCTGTGAGTCTTGTCACAAGCGCTGTAACTTTCGTGAGTCTTTCCGTATTTACTGACAACTGTGTGCTGAAATCCAATTCATCTTGGTAGTCAGCAGAGGTACCGGCTGACTGTTTTCCTATCACCAGTTCGCTGCCATTTTTTCCTGTTAGAGCATGGTTGGCAGCATCCAGAAGCACAAACCCTGCATCCTGTTTTTGGAATCTGAATGTAACTGCCTGGGGATCTCCCAAAGTACCGAGTGTAATTGTGTCACCGTCAGTAAGCATAAGCCCGTCTTGTGCGTCAGCGGGTTTATTATTTACATAGGTTCCGTTTGTAGGTTGATTATCATATATCCGCACTTCTCCGTTTGTATTCACGGTAATTATTGCGTGTTTTCGGGAGAGATGTGTATTATTCGCATCAAGAACAATATCATTCCCGATAAATTCCCTTCCTATCATAACGGTCTGTATAATATCGCGATCAATCCGGAGTTCGTGTTTTTTTGATGATCCTAAATCTGAAGCTGCTTTCTCCATTACCGTCTGTGTGGCCTCTTGACCTAAAACCGTATTGAGAATATTTTTTATCGCGTCGTGATTGGATATATTCTGTCCTTGGCGTGTTTGAAGTGCCAGATCATATCCATATCCCCCAAGTCTGTATCCATCCTGAGAAAGTACATATGCTCGAAGAATTTTCGAAATACCTGTTGATCCCTGTGTCTCCAGTATTGCTTTCATGATAAATCCGCCGATTGTGTATGTATTTTCATATTGTGTTTGCCCGTATCGAGGCAACATTTGTGTTGACGAAATTGATGTCCCGCTTGCGACGATATCGAGTATGTTTTTATTCGGTATCTTATGCAAAGCTTGCATATTGATGCTGTCGGGCGACACCAATGCACCTATAAGCGTAGCGATACCTTCTGTAAAGTCCGCAATCGGAGATGATCCGAGGAGCTCGTGCGTATACTCATGCGAGGTGATACCAGTTAATTCTGTAACTGACGTTTTCGGAGTCATAAGAATAAAATTTTCATTTTTTGTCCGTATATCCTGACCGCTTGCAAATCCGCCCCGCTCGCATGCTGCTCTTGGTACCATAAGTATTTCTGTTGTTTTCCCGTTACCATTCTGCATATCGAGCAAATTTTCGGTCCGCATCATCGCCACAGACATGAATATTGCCGTTTCCGTCAAATTTTGATCACGAAGTGGTATGACATCAGAACGATGGAGCGTGAAAAGTACCCTTCCTGACTCAGTGATGTCATACGATGAGAATGTCCCCGCCTTCTGGGGGTTATATACGTCTTTCCCCTGAGGATCTTTTCTTGCTTCGCGTCCAAAATCTAAAAACGCTGATTCAGCATTCTGTTGTGACTTTTGAGATCGTTGTAATGCAAAAACTTTTACTTCGTTTGAGGGTGTTAACCATATCCATGATGATTCGGTCACCACTATGACGGAATCCGATAATTGCAAATTTTTTCCGTTTTCCCAAATTGATCTTTTACCTGTTGTCGGATCGTATACAACGAGGTTCTTACCCGTAGTGTTTGTATAGGTATTATCGGTCACATGCGTTATACCGGGTGCTAATTCCTTCGGACTGCTTTCTTTCTTTGATTCAGTCCTCGCATTCCGGAAGTTTTCAAGTGCACTAGTTTCGGACTCAAGCTGAGCTTTCTCTTCCTGAGCGGATTTCAGATTGTTATTCAGATCTTGTATCCGTTGATCAAATTGTTCTATAGCGTCAGTTGAGTCTTTTACGTTGTTACGAAGCTTGGATAGATACGTTTGCTCTGTTTTTGCAGCCGGACGCACAAACTCACGTATTCCATTCCACGTGCGCTCTGCAATGGATTGTCCTGTTGTCTGATTTGTCCGTTGTGTTTCCTGTTGTGTCTGTGCAGCCTGCTGTGTTTTTGTTTCACTAAATAGTCCTTTGATACCGTTTAACACATTATTTGCTGCATTTGATACATTTCTTCCGATATTTCCAATTGTCTCCCGGGTTGAACTCATTCCGGTGTCTGTGGATGATCCACGAACGCCCTGAATAGTTATATCCGTCATGGATGAAACCGAAGTGACAAATTGCTGGAAAGGTACATCTTCTGTAAAAGATAGTTGGTTATTCCCTGCTATGGTACGCAAGTTGACTCTTGCATCAACAACCGTCTGGAGTGAGCTTCTCTGAATATCCGTAATTCCTGATGCGGGTATAGCCGATACATGTCCGCTTAATATATCTACAAATACCGTCTGCTGTGCTTTCGTTGCGTTTACAAATACTCCGCGAGTTGCAGCAACAGCATTATCAAGGGCTACCACAGCATTTGTAACTGCAGTTCTTTGACCGAAATTGAGTGATCCTGCGGGTTGATATTCCCCCATTCGTCCGTATGACCTCTGTTTGCCGGAGTTCCGGTGTAGATAGATCTGCCGGAACGGTTAAACCGGAATCATCAAGCGTTGCGTTTCCTCGCGAAGCAGTATGAGCCTGATTGGATATATCGCTATTCTGTATACTCACTTCCGGATGTATTCCCCCTGACGGAATTTCCCTGACAAGAACATTTTGAATAGATGTGTATTTCACAGGATCAGTGTTCCTCACCGGATCGGTAATAAGGGCAGCAAGCGCATCCAGTGACTCATTATAATTTTGCGCTTCATTGAGTGGTTTTGATGCGTTTCTTCGTGCCGTTTCATTATTCGTAAAATCCGTAATCCTGCTTGTCAGATCGGCAATCGTGTAGGTTGGTTTTGTTCCGGAAAGCGTATCTGACAACACACGCTGTACTCTGTTTCGGACACTTTCCGGAAGATCAGAAAGGTCTATGTTTCGAAGATACGTATTTCCTCTGTTTATTGCGTCAATTACTTCAGTTTGCGCCTGGCGCATTCCGTGTCCGACATTCATATTCAGCTCTGTTGTTTGCCGGTATGTCATCTCCAGTTTGTCAAAATATGCGTATATTTCAGTCGCCTCTTTACTTCCTGATGCTACACCCCGAAGAGCTTCCGCGCGCATCCGTGCGATCGCATCAAGAGGAATATTTTCCTGTACACGTTTGATGGCATTAAATATCTTATCCTGAATATATACATTTTCTTTACTATCCAAGAAAGCTCGAAGTGTGTCTGCGTTATCAACTGTCTGGTTATTAATCCGCATATCCCCCAAAGCGACAACATCCAGTCCGGAACAGCCGAAATTACACCTGTCCCGTCCGACAGATTGTAAAAAGTCAGTCATTGTTGTATCTTCCCCGACAATTACGGTAAACGTTTCATTGGCGTACGTTGTCACATCTGTCCCGTAATGAGCTCCATACTCATAAACCTGCGTTATATTTGTATTACCGGCCCGATATTCTGCAAGTTTCGCATCCACCGCCTTAGCGTCGGCAAGACGTGTTAATTCCGTGAACTGTCCGTCTGCCCCCATTCGAAGAACTACTGCATCTCCCGTTGACCGTCGGAGTAAAATATCTGTGTTTCTGGATTCATATATTGTCCTGAGGAACGAATTCGTAGACTCCTTTGCTGTTGCAATGACGATACTCTCCACGTTACCGCCAGCTAAGCGCTTTGTCCGAAGTTCAGCTAACGAAGAATTCAATGCTTGAAAATCTTTACTTTGCTGAATAGTCCGTATAGGATGAGCTCCCGGATTTTCACCATTCCCGAATACTAAATCTGCTTGATTAATATCGCTTGCACCCATACGGATGCCGTATACAATGTCAAATGTCTCAGCAACATATTTTGGTGTTCCTGTAAACGCATAAATTTCACTGTAATTCTTTAAAAATTGCGCATAATTGGTACCTTTTGACTGGCTGCTGACCGAAACCATGTCATAACTGACGGTGACTCGTAAACTCGGGTTATCTGCCATGAGCATGTGTGCACCGACGAACTCAAGCGCAAGAGCGTCAAACATCATGCTTGGACTTCGTCCGGATGGCGCGTTGTTCTCCGCAAGTATAGCCCTTCCGCCTGCATCACCCTCCGTTCCTACGCGGATATCGTTACCCGGTGTTCTTGATAGTTGATTGACTATGCTTTCCATTGCAGTTTTTCGCGAGGCAAAACCATCACGCACACCTGAGAGGAGTGCTTTTGCATCATCAGGAAGTGAAACAACGTCATACCCATCCATGAATCTTTGAAGATTTTCAACAACTTTACCCGGATCGTTAAATATTGCATCGACGAGTGGTTGGATTTTCGTTCTATAAGCTGGATCAATACTATTTTCAAATAACTGTCTGTATACGGTATTTAAAGTATCATCATTTGAAATTCTCCCCTGTTGTCCGTCACGTACAACAGATAACGTATCCCGCGCACCCTGTAAATCTCCATTTTTAAGCTGTTCCATCGCTGTGCGCACGAGTGAGCTTTCCCCTTCAATAACTTTCCTGAACATGTCCGTAAATTGTCTTCCTGTATCATTTGCACTTAACTTCACTTGTCCGCCGGCACTCATGATGTAGTCGATGGCAAGATCAAGTGATAATTGTCCTTCATCGGCAAGGAGTATTCCCCGTCTCTGCATGATGGCATCAGATGCAGCGTTTCCTCTTCTGAGTGATTCAAATATGATATCTTTGGTGGTAAATAGGTGTCGTGCTTCCGCTATCTCCTGCGGTGATCTTGCATGAGTTGGTTCTCCGTCAAAAATAAGTACTTTCTGGCCGTCATATATTTCCGTTAGCCGCGCTTCAACGAGTCGGATTTCTTCTATCGTCATATCCGCAAATGACTTTACTTCTCTTCCGATAAGTGTATCGATATCAACATAATTTTTAATTGACGAGTACAGGTCGCCTTTGGTATTCATAAGCGTCATTACGTTCTCACCGGTAAGCGACGCTTTCATGTATGCAAGCTCCGGAAGCACGGTCATGGTTTTTCCAAGACCGGTTACACCCTCAAATAATATCCCGCGTTCCTGTGGGTTTCGTCCGATTAGCGCGTCGATAATAATACGGGATGCATCCTTCACTCCTGATTCAATACCTCTTCCGCTTTCTATACCTTTTCGGATTGCTCCCTGGTTGAGGGGATTACCCGCAGCATCCCTCGGAGTAAATGCGCGTTCCTCAAACTTACCGAGCGTAGTGTTTATTTTGTCTATAAGCTGACGTTGGGCAGCTGTTAACGGAGAACTTCCTGTTTCATAGAGTCGTGTCCGCGTGATAAACATATTATCAGGCACTTCTACGACCCCACCTGCATTTGTTTTGGTTTGACTGTCAAAATACAACTTACCTCCTGAGTACAAAAGGTCTACACTAAACGGCTTACCGCTTGCATCCGTGAGCTTAAACGTATATCTTCCGTCCTCTGCGTTGTTACTTCGAAGTGTCCCAACAACATCATCAAGACTTGTAAGTCTGGTGGTTACATCCCATTCTCCGATTGCATTTATGCTGCCTCCCTTATCGAACGCAATACGGGTAACTTCACTTCGGTAGTCCACACCTCTTGGCTTCGTTTGCTCAACCCCTCTGGTTGTCACAGTATCACTGTACTGTTCACTTAAAGTGGTCCATGTTCTTGGATTACCTGCCACATCCGTAATACCAAACCGTGACGCAAGACCAAACACATCCGCTTGTTCAATCCGTTTCCATAGTGTACTGGGCTGATCTTCTGTTCCAAAAAGAGCGGTAGATATTCTTTCTCCAAGTGTCGGTTTTTTCTCTATGGTATCCGTAACTACAGTTTTTGCTTGTCCGGGTCCCAAAAGTGCTTCTCTTGTCGGGATCGAGGGATCCAAACTAAATGTTTCTCTTATCCTGTTGCCTAATGATCCGGCAGCATCGTACTGTCGTGACAATACCTGTATATCTGTCTGGGCGGAGTGGAAATCCTGTGTGACAGACGCAAGCTCGCTTCGATATGATTGCAGAATCTGTTCTTGGGCAGTTGTATCATTGGTACTTTTTGCTAATTGGTATGACTCAACATCTTTGGTAACCTGAGTTACCCGGTCCTGCTGTGTCGTCAATTGTGTTATCGTAGTATCAATTTCCGACCGACTGGCTTGAATTCTGCTGTTTAATTCAGAAGTTACAACCGATACATCAACAGCATCTCCTGTCGGATTTCCATCACCACCAACCCTCCGCCATATATTCTCTGAGGGGTTTGCCGGATCAGAACCATAGTGATATGTATCACCTATAAGTGAGGATATGTCTGATGATGCATACTTCCCGTTTATATGGATTCTTCCGTTTACATCAATAGTCGCTTCTCCTATTCCAAGTGCTGTCCGAAGGGCTTGAGCATCTGCTAACTCTGTTTTTATCTGACTCAACTGATTGCCGATTTCCTGTATGACATTCGGATCACTTCTCTGTATCGCGGTTATATCATCCTGAATATCCTGAGCTCTGGTCTGAAGTTCTTCAATTCGGGTTGTTGTTTGTTCAATTGTTGTACGTATCTGCGCCTGAGCTTCTGTTGCGCGGACATTTTCCAGAGCCTGTCGTGTATTTTTCAGAGTCGTCAGTGTATCTTCATACTGTTGAGGGGATACATTTACGTCATGTATCGCAGCATTATATGCATCACGGGCGCCAACATAGGCCAGAACTTCCTCGGAGCCGTTTCCGGTTACTCTTATCAACACGTCCTCTATAGTCTGCCCTATTGTGTGTGCAGGAGATGTTTGGAGTGCATTTTCTCCCTGTACAAAATAATATGTATCTTTAATCTGTTGGAGGAGATCCTGTCTGAGTATCGCAGTATCAGCAGTTTCATTAACGCGAAATTCCGGAAGTTTATTGTATTCATCTATTAGCCATTGCAGATTCCGTCCTGACGGACTTAGGGTATCCCCACCCAAAATTCTCTCTGACATGGTAATATAGGCTTCATTCTGTCCTATTCGGGTGATAATAGATGTAATAGAGGTATCGATTTCTCTTACCTGATCAGATGTGATACCCAGGCGCAGATTACCCTGTTCGTCGTAAAATCCCGCTCGGGTAGTAATAGCATCGTTCAGTTTTGCAGTATCCGTGTCTTGATACCGGGTGTTCGTATTATCACGCAATCCCTGGATCTCCCCGCCGGTCTGGAGAATTGCCCCGGCAAAATTCTGAAAACATCCGAAATAATCAGCTGTTCCTGGCTGAAACATTGACAAACATGAAGGTATCGCTGTTCCGATATTTACCAGAACATCAGACGTTCCCACAATTCTCTGCGTGCTTTGTATCTGAGAATTTGCTGTTCCCCATCGTGCAGCTGATACAAGCGCCATTGCTGTCATTGAAGCACAATTTATACCGCTGCTACCTTCTCTGCCAGTGACCAAACCGGCACATTCATAAACCGCCTGACCACCAAAGACAAATGTTCCTAATGCGGATACTCCTCTGTTTAATATCTGGACTGTTTGTGGGGCATTAAGTGTAGCAAGTCGTGTTGCATTTACTGCTATTTCTGCCCGTGCTGCCATTGACGTTACGGTTGTTGCCCGGGTAGCAACCTGTGTTAATGCCCGTGCTAGTTGTGCTTGTGAGGCCACCACTCCGACTCCGGTAGAGACAGCAGCAAATACGGTATTACCTACGGCAAATCCACACGCAAGTTTTTCCTGGTCTGTCATCGGTGTATCTTTCACACACGCCTCTGCGGTATTTTGGAGGCTATAAGTTGTACCGGCTACCCCGAGTGCAGTACCTCCAAATGCCATTGCTCCTGCTCCTGTAGTAAGTCCGGCTACAGTAAATGCTGTAGCTCCGGCTAATGATCCCGTAGCCAAAAGTCCTGCAACGGGAAGTGCAGGGATTGCCGCGATAAGCACCACTACTGCCGCAGGAGCAGCACCTTGAATAATTGCTCCCCGTGCGAGAGTTGAAAAACCTGCTAAATCTTCTAAAAACGTATCACCCTCTGCCATCTGTTCATACCCTTGCATTGCTATTTCATTTCCACGCTTCGTTGCCCCTGAAGTCAATTGGTTAAATCCGTTCACTGTTGCGATAATAGGATGTTCCCAGAAATTCGTGACTTCTTTATAAGCCGCTAACGCTTGTGTCGGGATGATTTCACCACGCTCTACCTTATCCATATATTCCTGATATTGTTCCGGTGTGTTGAAGTTGTTCTGAATAGCAGATCCTAATTCTACAAGCGCCTTCGCTTGCACAGCCTGAAATTCTTCAAGTTGTGCTGTTGGATGGTCCTGACGATATTCAAAGAAAGCATCGAGGTATGTTTGGGTATAATTTTGGAGAATATATTCATCAATATTTGCATTATACTCACGCATGTAGTTCATTTCCGCTACCTGTGCCTGATGCTGTGTCCCTCCCCAAACCATATCGCGGTTATACGTAACAGTTCCGTCATCATCGGTTATTGCCGTAACTCTTGTATTGACAACTGATCCTGTTATGGGATCCAGCATCGCACATGTTTCCCCGGTATTGCAGAAACGCAATGTTCCGTGAGAATCGTAATATGTAACGCCGTCTACACATCTGCCGTTTTGGCATAAACCGGTACTGCAGACTTTATCAACAACGGTGGATGTAATTACTTCATATCCGGAGAGCTCATCAGTTTCAGTTACATCGTACACAACCGAACTCCCGTCAGCAGAACAACGTTTTATATATCCTGTAGCTGTACTTCCTGCTCCATTTGATCCCGCACCAAACAGTGCACACGCCGCAGGACACCGTAAAGCCCGGGTAATATCGGTATCATCAACAGGATATGTCTGTAACGTGCCATTTACATCGACCAATGAATACACGCATTGCGTGGTAGTAACTGACCGGGTACCGCTCGACGTTGTTTGTTGTCCACAATACGGTATTCCGGGTGAATGCTCATTTCCTGATGCATCAATTGCAGTATTTTCAGTTTTTAATGTATACACTGCTCTGCCTGATGCGGTATCGACCCGAGTATCAAAATAGCGCATGCAATTACTTGAAGGAATGGTGCCGAATGATGTTGTTGAATAAAGGGGTTCCCTGCCGATGACGCCTGTAACTCCGCAGAAACTGCAGTATTCACCGTCAATCCAGCTTTCTCCTGCAGAGTACGTTCCGCAGGATGCACGCGTTTCCCATCTGCAGGTGTTTGGAACAATAGAAGGAGGTGTACTTGTAGTTATGTCGCAGATGCATATTTCGCTACCGCCTCCGGTTTTTTGTCTCGTTCCGGCGTAATCCACTCCTCCGTCACATTGGTAAGCCGCTTGATACGCTGCAAGCTCATCTGCCTGCATTTCTTCTATCCTCCGGGTATAATTGTCGACAAATCTTTCCCAGGTACTGGATGTCGCAACACATTGGACCACTCCATCAGCAACCAGACTACGGCCGTTTCCGTCTTTGCATCCTGCATCAGTCGAGGTTGCGCTGCAGCATCTTGTTCCGGATGGACATATCCGGCTCCCGCTTCCGTCGCGCCTCGCATACCCGTTTTGACTGGAACAAGCATATGTATCTGAAGATCCTCCCAATCCCGCAGTCTGGAGCTCCTCAACAGATGTTGCTCCCATACACTGTATCGTTCCGCTTCCACGCATCTGACAAATGAGTCCCTGGTTCCGGCACCATTGGACAAGCTGAGTTCCGTTATCTCCGCTTCTGTATACATTTCCGTCATCTCCACACAAATATCCGCTTGCAGCGACATACTGATTGCCTATCGAACTCGGAACTGCATTCCAACATCTCTCTCCGACGGTTGCTTTCGCCGTTGGCACCCAATTTGTACTATCATCACAGGCACAGATTAAAGGTGCATTTCCGCTCGTCGTCATACACGCACCGACACTATAAATATTTGTTCCTCTCGCACATCCCTGGCTGCATGAAGCTTGTCTTGCTTGTGCCAGCTCCGCCTGTCGGTCAATTGCTCCCTGAATCGCGGGCGTATAGAAAAGCGGTGCATTATCAGGACAGGTCTCTCCTGATGTTTTTAACCGGTAAGTCGGATACCGGTAATCATGATTCGGATCACAATCACAAACATATTTTTTATCAACAGAACAATATCCATATGGAATACCACCGTCACATGTGCCAAGATTTTGCGTTGCGACATTGAGACACGCTGCTAAATTTGGACGATCTTCACCTTCTGTTTCCAGATTAACTTCAAGAGAGCTCCCGTCAGCAAGTGTGATGCTGAATATTGCGCACGATTCGTCTTCTGCATAATACGGATACGGATACCTGCCGCTTGTGTTCCCCTGATTTGTTCCCGCAGTACACCGGACCCAATTATTTGTATTGGATTTCGCACACTGGTTTATTGGTACGCCTCCGGCACATGTCCCTTCACTTGCCGGTCGCGGTGTCGGTGTCGGTCTCGGGGTTGACGGGACTGTCACTGTCGGTCGTACTGACGGTGTAGGAGTCGGAGTACCACAGGTCTGTGACTCCACTATTCCGTTCACCATATGGGAAACGCAGACTAAAGGAGGTGTACAGTCGGAATTTCCTACACAATCTGATTCGGTCGATGCTCCGCTGGCGCCCGTTGTTGGTGTTCTGACTGGTGCCGTCGTAGTGATCGGTATAGTTGTTCGGCAATGATATTCAGGCAAACGTGTTTGGATATTAAATGTTGTAACATAGCTATTTAGACAGTATGTACACGATATCGGACTCCCGGACTGCATCTCACAGGTGTCACCCGGATTAAGCGTTCTCACTGTTGCGCTGAAATCGGCACAATAATAATAGGTATTTCTTCCGTCTCTTCTCGTGGTGAAATAACCGGACGGGCATCTGGACGTACATTCTGTCGGACCGGGACAAGAAGCCCCTGAAGCATAGTCAGGAATAGGTGTTGGTGTTGGCCTGGGAGTAGGTTCCGGTCCGCAATAACGGTGTGACTGTACTGATCTTCCGATTGTCCTCGTAACAACGTGTGATGTACCGCTGACACAGTTTCTGCAGGTATTTCCGATTCCCAAAAAACCAAGATTACATTCTGCCCCGTCTGCAAGCATTCCCTCCGGTATCGGTGTTGGTGTCACCGGGTGTGTCGGTCCGACTGTGGGAGTAATGCTGGGATCTCTACAAACCATGGTTGCATAAGCCGATCCTGCATTCAGAACATTCACTGCATCGGGTGAGGGACAATGGCTACAGATATTTTGTAGTCCCGGACCATAACAGACTGCACCGATGGCAAGCGGACCAACCGGTGTGGAAGATGGTGGGATTGGTGTAGGATGCACACCGCAGTAATATTCTGTCCGTCCCTCTGCATTTCGTTCGGTAAAAAACCGGCCATTCGTGCAACTGTTCCTGCACTCAACTGCATTTTTGCAGGAATCGAGTTTACAGATGTAATTTGAACATGAATATGGATCGCAGCATTTTCCGCTTGTTCCCATACCGCACCACGCACCTGCTCCGGAAACACAAGCAGCGGTCGGGACAGGTGTCATAGTTGGAGTTAAAGTAGGTGGCAAAGTGTATGGTCCGACGCCTGCTCCCTGACCAACACCCGTATATCCGGGCCCTAAACAAATCCCAAACAGACGGACAAGACAAAATGGTACCGTGGGTATGGGTGTTGGTATGAGCGTTGGTGACGGAGATGTTTGTGTATGAGTTGGTCTGACTGTGGGAGTGATATTGGGATTTCTGCAGACCTGGCTTGCAAAGCTGGTCCCGGGATTTACAACATCGGTAACATTGGGCGCAGGACAACGGTTACAGATATTTACCTGTAGTCCCGGACCATAACAGACTGCACCGATGGCAAGCGTTGTCGAAACCGTCGGACTGGGCCTGTATCTGTTACAGTCCTGTCTGCAGAACGTCTGTTCCCTTGTGTTTCGAATACTGTTACACCTGTCCAGACAATTTGCGTAGGCTACGGTAGGAATAAGGGTAGGAGTCGGAAGTGTGCAACAACCATTTTTATACGTTCCACGACGGCTTGTGCATTCATTTGATGTGTAACCTGATGACTGACCCGTGAGACAGGTTGGCGTGGGACTCAGTGAAGGAAAACAGGCCATGGTATTATCTTCATCCCTAGCACATCTTCCTGACTGACATTGTGTTCCGTTCGAACAGGGATAATAGTTTGGAAATTTGGTCGGAATGGGTGTTAACGTCTGTGTTTGTATACCACACGAACTCGTGCACACAGAAGCTGTCTTACCACTTGCGATACAATTTGCAATACATTGAGATGGATTGAGCGTTGGTGTTACGCATGCAAACGATCCTGACATCCCTCCACCGATTTGAATGCGTACGCCGGGTGAACAGCACGTGTCACTGCTTCTGACACCGGTTGCTCCGAGCGGCCGGCAAATTGTTGTAGGTGTTGGTGTTGAAGTTGGTGTCGGTGTCCGTGACGGTGATCGTGTCGCAGTCGGATACAGCGTCGGTATTGGAGTACCGGCGATACACGGATCGTAACAGTCTGCAAACACGCGGTTGCCGTCATTACACATTTCTATACAATATGCAGAACTTCTGCCGGGTATTTTTGTTGGTGACGGACGGAGTGTCGGAGCGCGCGTTGGTGCTAAAGATGGTGTCGGTGTCCGTGACGGTGATCGCGTCGCAGTCGGATACCGTGTCGGCACAGGGCTACCCGAACGGCATATATCCATACAGTCCAAATTTGCAAATCCGCCCACATCGCAAAGATCAATACACTCAGCATCACTCCTCAGATGTGGTGTGGGTGTGCGCGTGACACGGGGTGTTACGGTCGGAGAAGGTGTGGTTCTTGGTGTGGTGTTCGGGCGCGGCAATACACATTTAGCCAGACATATTACATCCAAATATCCGCCGCCATACTCCTCACAATAATCTACGCAATAAGCCAAAGAACTTTGTGCAGGTGTGGGGGTTGCGGATGGTTTAGGTGTAATTGTGGGTACGGGTGTTCCCCCTCCGTCTAGACAGCAATACTTCCCGAAACCGCATGAGGCAGTCGAACGGTTTGCGCATATTTCACTATTTGGATAACATGTCCCTGCGCACGCACCGGGTGTCGTACGGATAGTTGGCGTTGGCGTCCGTGTCGGAGGTTTTGGTGTTGGTGTTTTACACGCGGATATTTCCGATACACATTTCTTTCCTGATCCGCAATCATTGAAACGCGAAAAATCCCCCGGATTTGTACAAACAAGTGTTGTAGAAACACATTTTCCTGCCGCCTCAACACATGCATATCCCTGATATCGGGTCGGTATGATTGTCGGTGTTCGAATTGGTGTAGGAGTTTTTGTTCTCGTCGGTATGGGTGTGGGAGGCTTTGGTGTAGGTGTTTTACACGCAGACATCTCCGATACACATTTTTTACCTGAGGCACAATCATTAAACCGCGAGAAATCACCGGGGTTTGTACAAACCAAAGTATTGGATACACATTTCCCTGCCGCCTCTTCACATGCATATCCCTGATATCGGGTCGGTATGAGTGTCGGTGTCCGTGTCGGCGTGGGGGTACGTATGACTGTAGCTGTCGGGACACGCGTCGGGGTATTCGTCGGAGGAATTGGTGTGGCGTACGCACAATATGCTGCTTCATTGACACACTTTTTCCCTCCCCCGCAGTCATCTGCCCAGTTCAATTGATCAGGCGGATGGCATATTTGTGCTTCAGGCACACATTGCCCCGCTGCATTCTCGCATTGCGTCCCCGGAGCTTTCGTTGGTACTTTTGTGGGAACTTTCGTAGGTGCATTTGTAGGAGCGGTTGTCGGGATAGTCCAGCTGCATCCGCAGTATGAATATAAGTAACACATATCTTCATCCAGTCCCGTACAATATGAAGGACAATTTGATTTATGATTTGATGTTCCTTTGCAATACGGACCTGCTGCCCTGCCCCGGATATCCTGCTGTGACTTTCCGATCATTGAAACGACAATAAACGTCGTCACGCTCATAGCCAGAAGCACAAGCGGCAGGATAGCTACCTGGATAAAACCGTATGTACGGCGAACATTTTTTTTCGAAGAATCTGATACAAAGTTAATCATACGATATTAATAATGATATTTACCGGATCAAAATTTGTACGGATTGCGGGAAACTCAACATTCCCCATACCATTCTCACTCCGAATCCAAACTGCAATTTTTTCTGTTGATGGCGGAACAAATGACAGCGTTGTCTGTGACTTTTCGGTGTATGAAATCAGTTCAAACCCGAGGGGTGGTGGAGTCGTGAGGAATACCTGCCGGATAAGAATAAAAAGTATACTACCAATACATACTATTCCTATACATGCGGGTAGGATAATGAAAAGTAAATAATTTCGGGTACCAGGTTTGAAATACACGTGTAATCAGGCATCATAAACTTCAACGTTTCCAAACCCACGAAAAACGCCGGAGCGCCTTATTAATATAATAATGAATATAAGGACTATGGTTTGTCAATGACGTATCTCCCCTCTTGACAAGGTACATCTCTTCCGCGACACTATTTTCATATGGCAAAAAAGACCCATCGCCGGACAAAACCGGTACACCACAAAGCTCTGTCAGGACATAAAAGAGTCCGGACGTATGATGCAGACGGTGATACGGTCGTCATGGTCCGCGGGTGGATGTTTGTCGTTGCATTTGCACTCATGCTTGGCATAGGTGCAATCGTCGGCACATTCACAAACCGCATCATGAACGAATCGCAACCGACTGTTGCCGGTGTACAGACAGAAATCATCCGATAATCAGGTGTTTCAAATGTACTTAAAAAGAAGCCTTTTTTATGTGGCTTCTTTTTTATTGGGATGAATATCGGAGTGAGAGTACCGATCGTTGCTCATGATATAATACGCGTTGCAGGATTTGTGGATACGGAAGGACCTTTACTCATCAGGTAGAGTGCTGCATTTTATTAAAAAAGAAATGGGCCCGTAGCTCATCTGGTAGAGCGCTGCATTCGCATTGCAGAGGTGGAGAGTTCGAGTCTCTTCGGGTCCACAAATATATAAAGAAGTGAATTAGAAAACGGGGCCCGTAGTATACCGGTAGAACGACTCCATGGCATGGAGTAGAAAGGGGTTCAATTCCCCTCGGGTCCACAAATGGTATTATAATAAAGTATATAAAAATAGATCAGAAGATATACTATCGAAGTAATTGTTAAAGCATCAATATATATAATATTGTATCAATACATTACACATCCTTCTTACTTGAGAAACGGCAACGGATTTACAGTCACCCCATTTACCCGTACTTCAAAATGAAGGTGTGTACCCGTTGACCTACCTGTTGATCCCATCCTGCCGATTATCTGACCACGCGATATGACATCTCCCGGTTTCACGTATATTTCTGAAAGGTGGCCGTAAAGTGTCGCGTATCCGCCGCCATGGTCGATAATAATGTGCTGGCCATATCCATACCGGAGATATTCTACAAGCCTCACGGTGCCTGCCTCAGCTGCAGCAATTCCGGGAGCGGATGCATTAGCGATATCAAGCGCATTATGGTACCAGATCGGATACTGAGTAATCAGACCCCCTGCCGGCCACAGATATTGTCCGGATCCGCCTGCTGAAATGGGCGGACTTATCGGACCGGATGCAAACGGCGTAACAACTTCTGCCATAAGACCGTCAGGAACGATGATAGACTGGCCGACGGCAAGCGCAAATGTATCCAGATCCGTAAAGTCGTTGAATGGAAAGTTGACGATCTTCTGGGCATCAGTTCTGTATTTTTTGGCTATGGAATAAACCGTATCCCCTTCCCGCACTTTGTGAACAACCCCTGTCACCGGCGGTATCTTGAGTTCGTCACCGATGGAGAGAGATTCTCCCCGTATGGAATTTGCCCATTTGACTGTATCCACGGAAACACCGAATTTTTCAGCTATACCAGAGAGCGTATCTCCGGGTGCAACAGTATAAGAAACGACCTGATCACGGGGTTTTTTGGATACCTGGGTTTCTATGCCGTATTCTGAGTTTTCAAGGGACGTGACGACGGCTGAAGGCGGAGCAAGTCCCGCTGTCTCCTCATCGCGGTTTCCCGCTAAGATAGGTGCGCTCATAACCCCTACGATAAAAAGCATACCGAGAGAAAAATGCAAAAACGGACGCTGGTAACTCCCCCGACGCGCCATGAGAATATCGACAAGCAGGTCTTTCTGCGACTCAAATTGCACCCCGAAGCGCCGGAGTTTTTTTTCGGAATATATGTACCATCCCCTGCTCCAAAGTTTCAAATCATCAACCGTACGTTCAAACGCTTTACGCATATGTAGTGGGGGTAGAATACCACATACATCCATGAGGTGCAAAAAGGAAGCTTATAGTATGTAAATGCAGGCAAAAACGGGTCTGTTATTATCCCCCCTGCGACAAAGCATCTAAGAATTCAGCGTTTGTTTTCGTTTTGGATAACCGTTCAATCATCATCATGGTGCGCTCCTCACCTGATAAAAGAGACAACATATGCCGTAGGGTTGTCACTTTCTTCATCGGTTCTTCCCCAAGGAGTAGTTCATCATGCCGGGTGCCGGATTTCTCTATATCAATTGCGGGGAAAATCCTCCGTTCCTGCAGAGTCCGTGACAAGTGAAGCTCCAGATTGCCGGTTCCCTTAAATTCTTCGTATATAAGGTCATCCATGCGGCTTCCGGTATCCACAAGGGCGGTTCCGATCACGGTAAGCGACCCTCCTTCTGTGTAACTTTTTGGCTTGGGAAGCGCTTCTTTCGTTACTTTCTCCTCAATCTCTTTTGTTTCCTCCCCGGCGGAAGGAGGTATGGGTACAACCGGCACGTTTCCGGACCGGACTTTTATCAGATACTCCGATACTTCCACACACCTCGCTGCGCCAAGGAATTTCTTTGCCGGATAAAGGGCAGCCGGATCAAATCCTCCGGATAACGTTCTTCCTGACGGGTTGACAACGAGATTGTACGCCCGTGCCAGCCGTGTGATGGAATCCAGAAGTATGACAACGTCTTTCCCCGCTTCCACCAACCGCTTCGCACGGTCAAGTGCTACTTCCGCAATCCGGGTTTGTTCACCGGGAGATTCATCAAAGTTCGATGCAAGCACTTCGCCTTTGACACTCCGCATAATGTCAGTTACTTCTTCCGGTCTTTCTCCGATGAGAGCTGCCATGAGATGGACATCAGGGTAATTGGCGGAGATTCCTGCGGCCAATTCTTTCAAAACCGTGGTTTTCCCTGCTTTTGGCGGAGAAACGACGAGTCCTCGCTGCCCGAATCCGATAGGTGCAACGAGATCAATAATTCTTGTAGATAAGGGCATTTGTCCGGTTTCAAGAACGATTTGTTTGTTGGGATATACGGGAACAAGATCTTCAAACTTCGGCCTCGTACCTATGGATTCTGCCGGATAATCGTTGACTTTCTCTACTTTGAGAAGTCCCCAATACCGTTCATTTTCCTTTGGCTGCCGTGCCTGACCTTCGACCATATCACCGTTCCGCAGAAGAAACCGCCGGATTTGGGATTGGGAGATATACACATCACGGTCGCTCGGTGTAAATTTCGGACGCAAAAATCCATGACCTTCCGGCATTGTATCGAGAATCCCGTGAACT
The DNA here is from genome assembly GCA_963711735.1 of Candidatus Gottesmanbacteria bacterium. Lineage (GTDB taxonomy): Bacteria > Patescibacteriota > Microgenomatia > UBA10105 > UBA927 > CAVQFA01. Next base: position 22,640 of record CAVQFA010000003.1, read on the forward strand.
GTTTCCGTCGGGACATTGATGTCTTGTGTAAATCCGTTGTTCATATCCGTATTTCCTCTCCCGTATTGAGGGTAGTCTCTCCTTCCGGGTCTTCTCATACCGTATCGCCCGCCCCCTCCTCCGCTCATCCTGAACGGTACCGGTGTCTGATCCAGCCGGGGTGTCGGGTATTGTGTCTGTGGTGCAGGCGGAGGGATAACCGGTGACATCTGTGCCGGTTGCTCAATCACAGGACTTTCAATTTTCTGTGCCTCTTTTATAGGTGGCGCCTCAACACGTTCCCTTGGTTGAGACGGTTGCGCCGAAGGGCCACCGACGAGATCATCGATGGAAAGCTCGGGTGAAACTATCGGTATATGCTCTTCTGCTGATTTTTTTTCGGTAGTTTTTACATGGGTGGGCGGTGTTTTTTTCGTGGGTTGTGTTTTTTTGGAATTGGCGCGGAATGCCATACGTAGTCCTCCTTACGGTTTAGGTTAATTAATACGGTTTGATAGGTAAATATTTATAAAGCGGATAAAGCATGAATACATGTCGTATGGCAAATAAATACCTTTATTTGATACAGAACACGTACTGATGCGCATCTAGGGAATCATGGAATTTCTCAAATTCAATACATGAGGAAATCTTGTTGTAACATGCGTATTACATCATATCCGGGAATGTTTGTCAATCAGTTTGCCATATGGAAGTCTCACCATTGGCGTAAATACGTTTCCCTACTCTGTCAAGCGGTTGTGTATCCAGACGCTGGTATTTCTCCTTTTCCAGGGTCCCGACAAAGATATATTTCACTTTATACTTTGCCACCAGCTCTTTCACCACACGCACGTCTCCTGATTCATATATCAGTCGTACGTCCTCGCGTCTCGGGGCAACGATATCGTATGTCCCGCGCCACAACCATTCATGCACAGGCCAGCCGATTACCGAAGGAAATCCTGTATACGCAGACACCCGTGCGTAATCGGTGTAACTGTCTCCGTCTGCCTCCACTATCACAGGCACATCCCCTCCCGCACTCTTTACCCTCTCCTGTAACCATTCGACAGCACGGGCATCATCGGGATACTGTTTTTCAAACCACGTAAGTCCGTCCATGCCCGTATATTCACTCAGGTTGTTGAAGTACGACCTCACGCTGAAAAACGGATATATGCAAACTAAGAAAAGCTGTGGGATAAGCAGCAGAATAAAAAGCGAGTTCTTCATTCTGGATTTTGTATTGTTGCTCTGTACATTTTGGATGTTTCGTTGTCCGGCAGCACTTATTTTTGATCGAAACAGTGTTGTGATAATCGAGTATCCGGAAATAATAGAAAATATGATAAATGCCTGATACCCGAGCTTAAACATTGTGTTTGAGCGGAAATGTGCCGGATAAATATCTTTAAAGTAGAAAAATTCCGGAAAAATTATGAGAGCAATGCAATAAATAAAGAAAACTATCAATACCCATTCATACCGGGTAACGGATATACCCAATCGGAGAACTTTATCCACTTGTATCTTCACAATCGCTAAACGTACGGAATATGATCCCTGAGATATCTGGACTATAATTTTCCGCAGGATTAATACAATTCCCGTAAAGATAAAAAATCCCCAGAGAAGCCACATCATCCAGAAAGGAGATTTCTGACACTTCTCCACCCCTTCAAAAATGAAAAGTCCGAACTTCGTATCTGCTAAAGAAACGGGTGGGCAATTGATCGCAATTCCGTTTACAAATGACGAAAAATTAAGAAGAAACGGTGAAACCCATATACCGATAAAACCCAGGGAAAGAAATATGTATATACGCTTTCGTATCCAGTCCCAGGTGTTGTATATGAGGCCTCTCCAATCATCCAGAACCAATAATATAAGAAATAATCCAAGGTATATCGGCCCGTCAAGAGCATTGGTCATAAAAAGAACCGCAATGAGAAGTCCGTAGAAAACCGTTATGGGTAATGAACTGTGTATTATCGAACGGATGAAGGGGTATTTGCTGTTTTCCCTACTTTGCAACTCCCCTCTTCTCCCGCTTCTACCGAACATGACCAAAAGGAGAGCAATTGCCAAAAGCACAAACGGGAGCGAGAGTACGTGTCCGTGGACATCTGATACCACAAATGAGTAACTTGGAAATTCGTGTATGGTAAACGGGATAAATCGCGTCGCATTGGCATACCAATAGGTTTGCATTCCTTCAGGTAATTTCTGCCAGAAATCCCGGAGAGGCCAAAGGAGCTCCCAAAACGGCTTGACATCCTCACCCGTATACCCGCGGGTAAACGCGTACAGTGTCTGCATATTGCCGGCCATTGTAACGAGAAACGATGTCAAAACGGCACCGCCCGCGGATAAAAGGATCGGAAAAATCAGCCATTGCCTCTGAACTGATTGATACCTGCTTTGAATGTTAGGTGTGTGCAAGGTGAATGCTGATCGGAGGAGTTGGTACGCAATGCTAAATGACATCGTCGCGGTAAATGCAAAGAGAACCGAAAGCATGAGGTTAAAGGTATATCGAAGATCAATACCGGAAAGCCTGGTAAGGAGTGCCATGACGAAGTGCCCGAAATAATAGTAATTGACCGTTCCGCCCGCATACCACATATCCGGCGGCGGAAAGTACCCTACATTGAGTATCGACTTGGTAAACCCGAAGTCCATGAACTTTTCCAGTCCGTGTATGGATGCTTCGTGCCCCTTCACCCATGCCCAAAACAGAAGCGCAGCAAAAAAAAACGCCTCAGACAGAAAGACTTTTGTAAACTCAGTACCATACCGCTCTATCAGCAAATCCTTCAGATTACGGTTGTTAGTTGCACGTTCATCTTTTCCGCCACGCATACGCGCCGGGAGGTATTGAAGGAGCATTCCGCATATAAAAACAATCCCGGTTGCTCCTGCTATAGACCAGTAGGAAAACGGAACTATGTGGAGACTTGCCCAAAACCAAACGAGAAATCCGATAACAACAAGTCCGACTGCTTTGGTAAACATGTATCCGCGGTCCCACCATGAGGAAAAAAGGTATCGTGTCAGAGGGTATGCCGCAGAGCCGATGAGAAACAGGGTCCCCCACCACCGGATTACGAGAAGAAAATCACCGTTTAAAAACATATCCGTCATGAACTTCATTATAATCAGTTTGAAACTCTCATGCTACAATCATCGGTATGGAGAAACGAAAAACCGCATTCCATCATGCTTTCATTCTGGATTGCATTGTAGCCTCATGCGCTCTCATTTTTTCTTTCTTTCTCATGGGGAAAACGTTCGGGTATGACCAAAACAGGCATTTTATAAAAATCGATGCTAAGATCTGGAGCGATTTCGGGTCACATATTCCGCTCATCCGCTCTTTTTCCATGGGGGATAACGGCACACGGCTTTTACATAATCTTGCACCGGAATATCCCGGGTTCCCGGGAGAGCCTATCCGTTACCATTTCGGATTCTATTTCCTTTCGGGGCTCATGGAAAAATACGGCGTACGGATTGATTGGGCTGTCAATATCCCAAGCGCACTTGGACTCGCACTTCTTATTTTCATGACTTGGAAAATCGCGTATGTCCTTTTTCAAAGCTATTATGTAGGAGTTTTATCCGTCATCTTTCTTCTCCTTAACGGATCGCTCGGATTTCTCAAATTTTTTCAGAAGTATCCGTTCTCGTGGAACACTTTGTCTGACATGATTCAAAATTACAGGCTTCTGGCTTTTGGTCCGTGGGACGGTGGACCTGTAACGGCGTTCTGGAGCCTGAACATCTATACAAATCAGCGTCATCTCGCACTCTCATACGGTATCGCGCTCTCCCTTTTTTATATTCTTCTGACCAACTCCGCTGACAAACAGAAAGGTATCACTTCGTTGTGGACGCGCATTGTCAGTGTTTCACTTCTTATGTCATTTCTCCTTTTTATTAACCAGGCAACGGCTCTTGCGCTCCTCCCGTTTCTTGTTTGGTTTTTTCTTGTACGGAATAAAAACAGAATTCTGCTTCTTATATCCGGTATACTTACACTCCCGTGGTTCTACTATTTAGGAAAAATAGTTGCTCCTGCAGGAGGTATTTCATGGTATCCGGGGTATCTCGCTATACAGCCCCTCACTGTTCAGTCCGTACTCACGTTCTGGTTTGCCAACCTCGGTTTGCATACAATACTCATACCCGTCGGACTTATTCTGTTACCGAAACGGATTCGGTCAGTGCTCCTCATTCCCCTTATAGTGCTGTTTCTTGTTCCGAACCTGATCCGTTTTTCACCGGATATGATCAATAATCACAAATTTTTCAATTTCTTCATGATATTCGGGGGAATGCTCTCAGCATACACACTCGTCCGTATTGCACGGGAATTTCGAAACGATGATTTTCTCAGCCCGCCGCTCACCGCACGGACTACTTCGGTACCTGTCTTTCGCTTTCTCCTCTTTGCTCTTAATACTCTGTGCATTTCTTTTAATCCTCTCCGGTATTATCGACTTTTTTGCTGTCATGCGGAATGAACCGGGTGAAATCCCGGATGTACCGGTAAACCTGACGGCATCATGGATTGCGGCAAATACACCTCCGGATGCAGTATTTCTCAATAGCTTCTGGTTTTATCACCCCGCAAACCTCGCCGGCCGGAAAATATTTTCCGGATACCCGTACTTCACATGGTCGTACGGGTACGATAAGGAAAAACGTGAAGTTATAGCACGCGAAATTTATGGAGCATCGACTGTTCAAAAAGTATGTGAACTCAGCCGAATACATCATATTTCCTATATAGAACTGACACCTAAACCCGAGTATGTCGAACCGAACCGGAATCTTTGGAACTATCTTCCCGCTGCCTATGCAAATGACACAATTCAGATATATGATGTCAATATGTTATGCCGCTAAAACATGAATAAAGTGCAGTGGATTATATTTATAGCGATTTTTTCTCTCGGAGCATATTTCCGGTTTGTGGGCAATAACTGGGACGACGGGCAACATCTCCATCCGGACGAACGGTTTCTCACAATGGTTGCCACATCCATGAAATGGCCTTTGTCCATACAACAATTCTTCAACACGGATACCTCAACTCTCAATCCGCATAACGTAGGACATGGATTTTATGTCTACGGTACAATGCCGGTCATTCTCGTGAAAGCAATTGCCGAAGGCATCGGTAAAGGCGGGTATAATAACCTCAATCTTGTCGGGCGTGCAGTATCGGGAGTATTTGATTTAGGTACTCTTCTGTTAGTTTTTGGAATAACGCATATAGTCTCCCAATCGATTTCCGTCTCGCTTTTTGCCATGTTCCTTTATGCATCTGCTGTTTTACCTATTCAGCTGTCGCACTTTTATACGACGGATCCGGCTCTCGTATTTTTCTCAACAGCTTCCGTATATCTCATGCTGAAGAAACGGTTTGGTGTTTTGCTGGGTTCATTTCTGGGGCTTGCCGTCGCCTCAAAAATATCAGCAGTGCTTCTTTTTCCTGTCATGTGTCTTTCCGTATTGTTTTTTGTACTGAAACAGAAAGGAAAAGGTGCGTCCCGGATCATTCTTACATTAATACTGATGTGCATTTCTTTTATTGTTGTCGTACGTGTTGCATATCCATACGCATTTACACACTATTTCGGGATCAATCCGAAAATTATTGCGAACTTTCGTGAACTGAAAGGTTTTGATAGTCCGGAAGGGTTTTTCCCTCCAAGTGTTCAATGGATCACCACAAAGCCTATATTCTACCCTCTATGGCAACTCATCTGGTATGGAATGGGATTGCCGTTAGCGCTTTTTGCGTGCGCTGCACTTCCGTTTGCACTTCGGATAAAGCACAAACGGATGATATGGATTCTTATTGTATACACGGCTTCTATATTCATTTATCAGGGTATCCAATATTCCAAACCGTTACGGTATTTCTACCCGATGATTCCTATGTTATTGGTAATGACAGCCATAGGATCCGGATATATCGCGAATTTTTTCAGAACTTTTAAACACTATATTCTTTTTATGAGTATCTGCGTTCTCATTGTGTACCCTATTGCATTTACGGGTATCTACACCCGGACACATTCACGGATATCAGCATCCGGGTGGATATACCGTAATATTCCGGCAGGTTCAATAATATCCGGAGAATCATGGGATGATTATCTCCCCGTATCGCTTGATGAAACGAGACGAAGTAATCTTTATACCATAGAAACGATAGATATTGTCGGCCCTGATACTCCGGAAAAGTGGGAGAAAATAACAAAAACGCTTGCGCGTGTAGAGTACGTTATCCTTTCATCAAACAGGGCATATGGCTCCATGCTCACTGTTCCGGAAAGATATCCGATAACGTCCGGCTATTATTCCGGTCTCTTTGACGGAACGCTTGGTTTTACAAAAGTTGCAGAATTTACATCACGCCCGAATATACCAATCCCCGGTATTCACCTCTGTATAACTCCCCCACTGGCAACCTATGGTGAAATAGCAAAACGTATCGGGGAATGTACGCTCCCCGGTATAAGTTATGTAGATGATTATGCAGATGAAATATGGACTGTCTACGACCATCCGAAGGTGATCATATTTAAAAAATCCGGAAAATAAACAGGCCTGATATGAATCCGTACGCTTCAGATAAACTCAACGTAATACAGCTATGCATTTCCGGAATTATTACTCTTCTGGTCTGTATACTTCTTTGGTTCAGGGTATATCATCATGCTCTTTTTGTTTTAACGCTGATATCAACCTGTCTTCTTATCTTCACCTCCTTACCAAAGCAATATATATTTAAGCTTCGGTTCGGAAAACCATTACTGTTATACATCCTGCTTTTCTCTCTGCCTCTCGTCATCCGGATACTCTTTTACGATATTACCCGTTTTCATGGAGATGACCTTCTCTCCTCATATTTTTCCGCGACAACCGACTGGAAAAATACGAATATGTTTGCGGGTATTCCAACGGATAAAGGTCAGTGGGTATGTCAGTTTCCGGCAATATATTTCTATCTGCAATACCTTTTTTTCCGTATATTCGGTGCGTCATTGCTGACGGTAAAACTGTCAGTTCTTCCTTATATTTTCATTATTGGTGCATCACTCTATGGTATAGCAGCCACTTTGTTTGATAAAAAAACAGGCGTTATCAGTGTCATACTCTATAGTTTCTTTGCACCGGCTTTATATCTGGAAACGCTCGGTCTTCATTTCGCATCATCCACAGCCGCTTTCACAACTGCGGTATTTCTCATGATTCTCACGGTCCGTCATCGAAATTACGGGTTTGCTGTTGCAACCGGTATCGTTGTCGGACTTTGCTACCTGACATACACCTCATCCTATATCGCAGGTCCGCTCATAATCTGTACGTTACTCATATCTGCCCTGAATAAACGGTCTGTGCAACTTTTCGCCTCTGCGTGTATAACGCTCATCATTTCTCTTATGATCATCGCTCCGTACGGAGTCTATACAATCCGTAACGGCAATTATTTTCCCGGCAGGGCAAAACAGGTTTCATTGGTCAACGGAGAATGGTCGCCGGTAAAGAATCTGAAAGGCACAATATTTTCTTATGTTCCGGCAATTACTTCAAATGCTGTACTTTCTTTCCGGTCTGTCTATACAGACGGATTAAGCGGACACGGTGGATATAATTTCGGTAAACGGGCATTATTGGATCCCCTGTCATTAATCCTTTTTATTGCAGGATGTTTAATCATATGGAAACAAATCCGGCATTCGAAACTTCTCCTTATTATTCCTCTCACAGTCTGCACTGCATTTTTCTTTGGAGTTATACTGACGATTCCGCCTCCTGCATTCCATAGATTTTCCGTAGTTTTCCCGATGTTGGTTCTCATAATGGCTCTGCCTATTTCCGTATGTTTTGTATCTAAATTGTTGAAGCCTGTGGGAATGATTATTGCAGTTTTCATTATCATTGTTTATTCAATTATCAACATACAAATATTTAAGGAATCAGCCGCCCCGGAAACAAACAATGAAGCATTTCGTCTGGCAGGATACATTGCCGGTCACTACGACAATAATATCCCCATCTATGTCGCATCGTTCCCGGGATATGTTCTGGAAAAGGAATTCTATTTCATGCCTGTATTTGATACGCATCAGATAAAAACGGATTATCATCAGAATTTTTTAAACTCTTTTCCGCCGGAACCGTATCTCTTTGTTTATATTTTTCCGGAGGTATTCGAACAGAAATTTATTGCGAAAAATCCGAACGGAAAAACAGTACAATTCAGTAAAACGTACGGTTTGTTTTCCGATTAATTTCCGTGGTTACTTTTCTATAGTAAAAAATGCTTTCTGACCGTTTCCGTCAAAATGTTGTGTAATTTCCGCTGACGGTACACACCCGGAATAGATATCGAGCAACTGCTCACTGTTTGGTGCGATAACTATAGCAAAAGAGGATAAACTCTTGAGCGTATTGCAGGACGGTTGTACGGGATCCTGAGGGAAATTCCTGCGTTTGGATGCATCACGAAGTCTGTAATAGACCGCTTTCGGTTCCGGTATGCCCCAATCCCCCCAACAGCACGACGCCATATATGTTTGCGTTTTGTCGGGAAGTGAATCAAAATATTGGGCAATCATTATTCCCCAGGGCCCGTTTTGTTGGGGTAATGTTCTTGGATATTGATAAAAATATGCATTACAGACACCGGAAAATATATAGATAAAAATGATGCCCGTCAGGAAATATGCTGCAATTTTTAGTCTTGACCGTATAAATTCGTATAGAACTGAAATTCCGACTCCGGCAAGGATAAAACAAAATGGCGCCAGCGCAAGCGTCCGTGAGGACGACGGGATCTCTATACTTAAAATTGTCGGAAGTACTGCGGGTAATGGAAGCAGGACAAACGGTATGACAATCAGTAACGCTTTAGGTCGGTATTTTTTCCTGAAAAGCATATACAATCCGATCAGCATAAAAAACGCCGTAACCGGCTCTAAAAAACCCCTGTTGGGAACGTTTGTGCGGAAACTTCTTTCCCCGTATACAAATAGTCCGCGCATACTCGTGAGATAATTACCCGCCAATGTAACTCCGTATGATAATGGCGTAATGTTATTTGTATTTGTGAACTTACTTCCTATATATCCTTTTATAAATTCCTGAGGCTGCAATGTTATGATTTTAATAAAAAACAAGCTAATAGGAACTACGCCTAATATCAATACGGGAAGCTGTGTAAAAAACTTATGTTCCCTCAAAAGTATAATGCCGGCACAGAGCAGATAAATAAAAGGCAGATGAAATAAGGCAGGATATGTAACAAATCCCAGTGATGATATAAATCCTCCGAGAATTAAATCTGAATTTTTACCGCTTTTTATGTATTTCGACAACAAGAATATTGGGAAAGACGCTAAAAAAGGAGAAAACATCTGGGGTGACGTTCCGAGCCTTGCCCAAACCAGAATCCAAAATGATCCGGCGGTAAAAAGTGCAGAAAACAAAGCTATCTCAGGGGTAAATATCGATTGTGCGAGCAGAAATACGGAAATAATTCCGGAACCTGCAATAAGTATTGATACAAATTTATACGTTTCCCAGGTATCTCCGAATATATATGCAAAAGGAGCAACAACATAATGATAGAGAGGACCGGTGCTTTGAAAAAAAGTGATCGGCCAGCTGTCCGTCCAGTATGCTCACGACATACTCGTGTTCATTGGATATGTCACCATACCATTCGCCGGGAAGCCCGCGGATGTTATAGAGGGCAATTGTGCAAAATATACCAAGAACGATACCGATACCGTAATGTTTATGGATAAATGTCCGGATAACACGTATCAACATTCTAGTGGCTCCAAAGCAGTCTTTCATAGGAAGTTATAACGTTCTCTTCTGATATCTGTTTGAAAAATATCCCTGATGAATGACCTAAAAACTGCCTTTTTTGCTGTACTATTCTGATAATTGCTTCCGCTATCGCATTACTGTCACGCGGGTGAACAATAATTCCCATACCTGTTACCCGCACCGGTACACGTATGCCCGGTAGATCACTTGCGATAACCGGCACACCGGAGAGCATCGCTTCTGCCTGAACCATGCCGAATGCTTCCGTTGAATTGACGGATGGTACGACGAGCACATCCAGCAGTGCGTATAATGCTGCCAGTTCATCATCAGACAATTGTCCCAGCAGAATGATATGGTCTTTGTACGTATTAAATAATGATTTGATGGTCTTTTTATATGCATCTTCTCCTACAACATCGTCCGGTCCTGCTATAACAAGCTTTATACTTTTTTTCTGTGTAGGCATATTACGGAGAATGAGCGGAATTGACTGTATCAGATATTCTATTCCCTTCTCTGCCGCGATCCGTCCGATAAATCCTATGAGGATTGTGTTTTTCTTATTTACTTTATTTTCTATACTTTTTTTTATCCTTTCCGGTGGTTTACCCACAACTATTGGGGGATATAAAGGTATGACTTTCCTGAGGAACGGTTTGAGAAGTCTCGAATGCTCTGCGAAGTCCTGACTTGATGTTACGATCCGTGAGCTTAATAAAAGTGAAATTCTGTTTACTGATTCAAGAAGGTATTGAATAATAGAATTGATCAATCCTTTGGGAAGCACAACTTCACAATGATACACGGAAATAACTCTTTTATTCATCATCCACGCAAAACATGCGACAATCCATCCTTCAAACTGCGGAAGGTGAATGATAAAAACATCGTTTTTTTGGGTTAATCGTAATGATTGGATTATCCAGTCAAATGAGAGAAATCCTTTACTGATTTGTAAGAAAGGGTTTGCACGAACGATATAAACACCGTTGAGTGTTTCCCTATTCGGAAGATTTTTGGTATTTTGCATGGAGAGCACTGTTACCCTATGTCCTTTATGAGCAAGCCCTTCAGCTATACTCCTGGCATATACTGTCAGTCCGGAAAGATACGGAGTGTAATAAGTGAGTGAAATAAGGACATTCATGAATTTTGCGTCGCCTGCTCTATCTCTGCAAGCGCCTTTTTCAGGTATGGTATTTTATGCGGATAATCGATTCTCCGATCTGTTACGTTATAATTCCAATATACGACAGCGCTGGTTCGCGGCTGTACATATTCAACGATATCCCAATTATCCTCTACAAAATAGTCTAACTTCAGCCTCTCGATAACATCAAGCTTATGTTCATGCGGCTGCAAATCGTGCATATTCATATTCACACTTGTAAATATAGACTCCATTCCGTATCGCCTGAGCCATCTCGTTAAACTTGGCTGGAGGAAATGGAACCGCGCGGTTATGAGATGAAACTCCATATCCGGACGCTTCGAGAGTTCGCGGAGAAGCTTTGTACCGTTTGCCGGAAAAACGCTCGATTCATGAACAACAATCCAAAAAAATCGCTCAAGGGGTGTTGATGGGACAAAGAAACGAAGTCTTTTTACCCCGAGAACTTCCCGTTTAAACCATGTGACAGGTGCACGGATAATACGGAAAGGATTGTATGCCACTACTCCGTCAAAATCCAAACCAACCTTAATTTTTTTCATACATTTGAAAATATTCAACTTCAAATCTTCTGCTTTCCTCTTCCCTCATTCCTCATAATTCTTATTCGTAAATCAATCGTAAATCGTTAAATCCTTTTGACTTATCAATATTCTACTGTCCCAACCCATACACAACCAGAAGTACGCTTGCCCCCCAGATGACAACAGACGAGATGAGAGCTTTATCCGTAGTTATGAGTTTCTCTAAAAGTCCTTCCCTGACGGAGTAAATTATCTGCAGATACCGCATAATGGCGTAAAGAGCAGGCGGTACAGTTATCATGAGCCATTTCCTTTCTAACCATCCGGCAACAACCCCGTCCATCCCGCGGAAAAGTCCGGACCCGCCCTGCACTGTGAGAAATGTAAAGTACGCGTATGTGACAAACGTTGCGTTAGCAAAAACAGCCACATACGCATCAAGAAGTCTTTCTGAATAGAGAAATTGCTGGCCCCGCCCGATACCGTCACGGAGCCTGTCGTGGATTTTGAGAAAAGAAAGTTCTGCGCGGCGCTTTCCGATTGCCAGAAGAAGTGATGCTGAAAGGACTGTTAAAAATAACCAGACGGATATATGATATCCGCTCGCAGCTTCCCCTGCCAGAACACGTAGGAGATATCCTGCAGAAATCGCCAACACATCAATGACACTATGGTAGCGGAAAATATAGTACGAACCATAGTGAAGGAGTATAAATCCAAGTGCGATACTCACAAAAGAGGAGCTTATGGTATATCCGATAGCAAGACCGGAAGCTGCAAACATGAGTGATACTATGATTGCACGCTTCTCAGGAAGCTCACGGGTAGCTACCGGTCGGACACGTTTAAACGGATGACGCCGGTCTGATGCGGCATCCAGAATATCGTTGAGAATATAGTTCGAGGAGGATAAAAGACAAAACGAAAAAAACGCAAGTATTGTTTTCCATACTACTTCTCCGTCAAACAGATATCCACCGAATAGAATCGGGAGAAAAAGAAGCCCGTTTTTGAGCCATTGTCTGGGTCTGGCAACGTCAATAATTGCTCGGATCTGTTTCATGTATCCTACCACCCAGAGTATATACCATTCTTACTCCGGTTTGCACCCTAAAAATTTCGCAAAATTCATGAAATGAATTATTTTATGAAAATAATTCAGCGAAATTTTTGGGGAAAAAGCGGATTAGAATGGTATATGCTGGAAAAATCAGGTGCAAACCTGAGTTTTTTCAGTATAAAGTAGAGCGAATAAATTAAAAAGAGCAGTAATTCTCGTTCGCTTGGAGGTATAATGTATGCATGACAATCGCTGTTATCGGAGGAGGACTTACGGGACTATCTGCGGCATACAGATTTGCTCAAAAAGGTGCGGAAGTGCATGTATATGAGAAAGAACGCTATTTGGGCGGGTTATCCCGCGGATTTAAAGCTCCGGGATGGGAATGGTCACTCGAGACATTCTATCATCACTTTTTTACGAACGACGCGGATCTTATAAGTCTTGCAGGAGAGTTGAATATTGCTGACCGTTTACTCACAAAAAGACCCATTACCGCAACGCTCGTTGGCCGGAAGGAAAAATTTATCAACTCGATTCCCCGCTCTCCCTTTTGAAATTCGACCGGATATCACCGGGAGACCGTCTGAGAACCGGCGCAATGTTGGCATTCTTAAAAATAAATCCGTTTTGGAAACCAATGGAAAGTGTAACCGCTGAAAATTTCATTAAAAATTTTGGTGGAAACGAAGGGTGGAAAACGCTCTGGGAACCCCTTCTGTATGGGAAGTTCGGATCCTTTGCCTCACAAATTTGCGCTTCCTGGTTTTGGGCGAGAATCCATAAACGGACGACGAACTTAGGATATTTCAGGGGTGGGTTTCAGACACTGATAGATCATCTTGAAAAAGCTGTCAAATCACATGGTGGAGAAATACGACATGGGTTACGTCTGTTGATTCGGTAGAGATGGACGGACATTCCGGCTCTCAACGGTATAAAATTCTTGATTCATACTATGATAAAGTTCTTCTCACCGTTCCCACCCCAATTGCAGATAAAATTCTTTCCCGGCTCACAACTGATGACCCACAACTGACAACTGACAACTTACAGCTTACAACCCATAACACTAATCCCCCATCTTCATGCCCAGATGCTTATTCTGGAAACGAAGGAACCGATTTTGGAACGTACATACTGGCTTAATATCAATGACCGGTCGTTCCCGTTCCTGGCAGCTGTCGCGCATACGAATTTCATGGATAAAAAGTACTATGGCAACCACCATATCACATATTTCGGTAACTACCTCCCCGACAACCACCCCTATCTTTCCATGAATGCCGACCGATTACTTGATACTTTCTATCCTTATATTCAACAATTAAATTCCGGTTTTCGTAAATCGTATATCGTCAATCGTAAATCATTTGTAGGAATGAATGCCCAGCCGGTTCATACCCTTCATTACTCACAAAAAGCTCCGAAACTGGAAACCGGCATACCGGACGTGTATCTGGCAAATTTGGACTCCATCTACCCCTGGGACCGTGGAACGAATTATGCTATCGCTTTAGGAAAAACCTCGGCCGAAAAAATTCTTCAAAACTAACTCAACGACTATTCCCATATAAACAATTATAGATTTTTAAAATCCATTACTCAATGATCTTCATCAACAGGAAAGTGCTGGTACGATAAAAAAACGGCAGTCTAAAAAAACGCACGTAAGGTATCCTTTATGGGAAGTTGATCGCCTGCCCAACAATCAACTCCCCATATAAGTTACCTCTCGTGCGTTTTTAATATCTTAACTTTTGTTGCATTGAAAATTGTCTGAGTCTTTTGGTGCAACTGCCCGTTCATTTCAAAAATTCAATGTCCCCTTTTTTGTACTTTTACAGGATAGTAAATTTTTCATTACTGCATCTGAGTAACAAATGTATCTACCTGTATACCAATTCTACTCGAAAGCCCAAACCCAAACATTTCGTGCCGTTGATTGTATCGCTGGAATTATGAGTTGTCAATTGGATAATGCTGAGAATATACTTAAAAATGATAAACGTTATAAGTTATAAATAATTGTCGTGGAAAAATTACGGAGAAAAATGTATGAATTAAGCCACTAAAACAATCTAATCTAAAAAGATTAGCTTTGTTTTTTTATTTGACAGGATTTCACGGTGTTGTTACATTCTCTAACTAGATATTGCCACATCTCTGCTCAAGATCGGCATTATCATTACAAAAAGCATTACTACTCGTAGCCCAAACCCAATTCTAGCTAGCGGTAGTGATGCTTTTTTATTGTCGTTGAGAGTAGTAATTTCGAGTCATTGAGAAATTATGTACTCTCAACGATTCAGCGCACGAAGTGTCGCTGAATTCACCTTGTAAATAATCTCCTATCGAATTTTCAACAAATTACGTACTCTCAACAGTGTCACTAGGACTACTACGATATCATCCACCATCAATACCTATCAGTCATAGATGACAAAAGAGATCTATGACTACCAAGATACCCCACAGGGCGTATGTAGATTACATTCCCTATAGCGTAAATACCGGAATGCTCAATCCCTTTTTCTTGAGCGCTATAAACTGACTCCGCGCATCTTTTTCAAACCGCTCACGCTCAATTTCAAGCGGAGATGCCCTCCTACTCTCCTGTTTTCCAAATATTTTGGAAAACCCCAAACCCATCTTTGCCAGCAGTTTCTTTGTCATATATTTATTTAAACGGGTTGTAAACTGCTTGTCAAGTCCTATAGGAAATTCAGTTATTAAAATATATATACCTATAGTTATTTTAACTATAGTTAGATCATTACAGCAACGTTTATTTTTTTATGATATTTATGTGGATAAGTTTGGGAAGAAGCTGATACGCGACTACTCAGCGTATAAAAGAGGGATATGTGAATGTATATTAATTCTTCAGTCTAGCAAAGAAGAGTTGTCCTGCCGGAGTCTGATGAACTTTAGTCACAACAACGATCAGACTCACCCCCACCTTGTCCCGTGCGTCATCAACAATGACCATTGTTCCGTCAGGAAGATACCCGACGCCCTGCGCACGTTCCTTCCCTTCGTGGGAAATTTGGATTGTTAGTTCTTCTCCCGGAACAAGAGCAACCCGAAGCGCCTGTGCCAGATCATGAATATTTATAACCCGTACACCCTCTGCGCGGGCCAGTTGTGCAAGGTTAAAATCGATCGTTAAAAGCTTAACTTTATACCTTTTGGCTATTGCCAGAAGTTTGCGGTCAACTTCTTTTATCTCCTGGGGGTCTTCATTGATTATTTTGACTTTAATCCGGTCGTTCGCCTTCTGGCCTTTTAACTTAGAAACCACATCCAGTCCCCTTCTCCCCTTCGTTCTTCTGATCATATCCGGACTGTCTGCGATATGCTGAACTTCAGCAAGTACTATTTCCGGTATGACAAGCGTTCCGGATAGGAAACCTGCGTTCACAACCGGCAGAATCCGTCCGTCGATAAGAACGCTTGTATCTACCAATATAGGAAATTCACCCAGCGCCACCGGCTTAGATGCCGTTTTTTTCTCCCCGTTTGTCCTGCGGAAAGGCCGGGTGGTAAGTTGGCCGAATGTTGTTAAATTTCTCACTATCTCACGGGCGAGTGCCTGAGTAAACTCTGCTGTCGGTTGGCCAAAACGACGTTTTGGAGCCTCTGTACCGGATTTAACAGAAGATGGAATTATGTCTGTTTTGATTTTCGCCTGAGATTGTTTCTTATCAGGCTGAATTCCTTTTGTTTTCATAACGGGTATTGTATCACGAAGATATGGATGTTTGTGTCTACGTACTGTCATTATCCGAGGAATTGGTATGCCTGTTTCAACGTTTTGACTGTCTGCGGAGAGATAACTGTAGTAAACCCAAGACGTTTTGCCTCTTTTATCCGCCTTTCAGAGGATGCAACCATACGTACTTCACCGAGTAGTCCTACCTCGCCAAATACCGCAGTATGTGACCCTGAAGGTATATTTTTAAAAGACGATAGAATGGCAAGGGAAACAGCGAGGTCTCCTGCCGGCTCAGATACTTTCATTCCGCCGCTTACGTTAACAAATATATCAAATGTCCCGAGGGGAATATTCAGACGTTTCTGGAGTATGGCTGTCAGAAGCTGGAGACGGTTATAATCAAACCCGTTTCCGACTCTCCGCGGTATAGCAAGCTGAGAAGCAACAACGAGAGCCTGCATCTCCAAAAGAATAGGTCTGGTTCCTTCCAAAACAACGGTCACAACAGATCCGGGGACATTTTTTACTCTATCTTTCAGAAATATCTCACTGGGATTGTCTATTTCTTTTAATCCCCCGTCTCCCATCTCGAAAATACCGACTTCTTCAATTGCACCGAAGCGGTTCTTCAGAGTCCTCAGTATCCGTGCATTAGCAAAACGCTCTCCTTCAAGATAGAGGACTGTGTCAACCATGTGCTCAAGCACTTTCGGTCCTGCAATAGCCCCTTCTTTCGTGACATGACCGATGATAAAAATAGGTACCCCGTGCCGTTTGGCGGATTCTATGAGAAGCTCTGCTGAGTGTCGTATTTGACCGACAGAACCGGGCATACCCTCAAGCTCTTCCGAAAAAAGTGTCTGGATGGAATCGATGACAACCAGAGAAGATGGTGTTGTACCCACCCCTTTTCCCTTCCAATCATTACCCTGAACCACGCTGAGGATCGATTCTACGTTTGTTTCTGCCAGTATGCGTATATTTTCGCCCGGTATACCCAACCGTTTTGCCCGGAGCTTTACCTGTTCTGCGGATTCTTCGCCGGATACATAGAGTCCTCCGGTTCTGGCAATCACATGAAGAAGGAGTGTCGATTTACCGATCCCGGGATCTCCGGCAAGAAGAGTCACTGACCCGGGAACAACCCCGCCTCCCATGACTCTGTCAAACTCCTCAAACGAACTTTTCAGCCTGTTTTTTTCAATATGTTTCACTTCTGAAAGTTTTACGACTTGTATGCTATGACGGGGTCCTGTTGCTCCGCTTTTTATGCTCTTCACCTCTTCTTCCACCGTTTCCACGAGAGAATTCCACGTTCCGCACTGGGGACACTTGCCATACCACTGGGGACTCGCAAACGAACATTGCTGACAAACAAATGACGAGTGGAACTTCATGTGTATGTTCTATTACCGATATCCTATCGGTTTTTCCGTGAGCGCCATCGAAAGACTGATTTTTCGCTTATCTGCCTGTACATCCTCGATTATACAGGTTATTTCATCCCCGCTTTTCGGCTCTTCACCCGGAGATATCTTGGATATATGGATGAGACCTTCTATTCCCGGAGACAAATGGACAAATACTCCGTATGGTGTCACGCGGGTAACGGTACCTTTCACCTGCGTGTCTTTCTCAAATTGGTCTGATACATATTCCCACGGATCCGGCAGAAGCTGCTTGAGGGAAAGTGTGAGTTTACCTGTTTCCAAATCGGCGCCGATCACTTTCACCTTGATGGTATCACCTGTTTTGATATATTGCCCCGGATCTTCAACTTTTTCCCAGGCTATTTCGGAAATGTGGATGAGTCCTTCAACTGTTTCGCTTTTCCCGTCTTTCTCTATGGTAAATTTAGCAAATGCTCCAAACGGCACCACTCCTGTTATTGTTGCCTGTACTGATTCCCCTACCTTGACAGCCTCCAATAGCTTTTTTTGCTTCGTCAGCATTTCATCCTCAGCAACCGCCCGCTGGGAAAAGATCAAACGGTTGGTATCACGGTCAACTTCCATGACTTTGACGGATACTTTCCTTCCGACTGCCTTATCCGGCTGTTTAGATGTAGCACTCTCAAGCTGAGATTGCGGAATGTACCCGCGTACTCCGCCAAAATCCACAAGCATACCACCTCGTACCGGATCTTTGAGTATCACATCAACAGGCAAACCGGTCTTTTGTGCCTCAATAAGAGCGGCCCACCGTGAATCAAAAATGCTTCTTCGAAGAGATAAGACTGATTGTCCGCGGTCATTCTCGGGAACAATAACCTGTGCTGTTACTTTATCACCTATAGACAACGCCATGAGAGCGTCTTTATAAGATTCAAGCTCCCTATCAATAACAACACCTTCGGTTTTTCCTCCGATATCAATCGTAATTTCTTTGGGAGATACACCCGTTACAACTCCTTCGACGACGTCTCCTTTTTTTACGCCTTTGAGGGTATATCCCGTCTGCGCGAGAAGTTCTTCCATAGTCTGAGGCTCTCTCGTTAA
Organism: Candidatus Gottesmanbacteria bacterium; assembly: GCA_963711735.1. Taxonomy (GTDB): domain Bacteria; phylum Patescibacteriota; class Microgenomatia; order UBA10105; family UBA927; genus CAVQFA01. The sequence goes on from CAVQFA010000003.1 coordinate 41,454, forward strand.
TTTTTTTAGAGACGGAGTCGTATGATCCGAAGGAATGGAAGGCTCCCGGGTACCTTCATCAGGTAATTTCGTATCAGAAGTTTTTTTGTTTGATTGTTTTGTCATGCATGTATACCGCCTTTCGTTTTAAGATACGGGTATTATACGCTGTCATATGCGATATCTCAAGGATGACGAAAAGAAATATGGGAGAGACTCACTCCGGTTTCATTCAATCGGATGATCCGAAGAGGTTTAACATCCAATAACAAAGGGTGTTTTAACACAAAAAACCGCTCCATGGTACCCCAGCCTTGACTTATCTTCCCGGAATCTTGCGAAACAGGTATTGTCAGCGCTAACGCGTTTCACTGCCCAGTTCGGAATGGGATGGGGTGGTGCCACGTCGCATAAAAAGCTGGAGAACCACAAAAGCGGTTCTTCACTAATACTATTAATTTTTTAATTCACTTAAACTTCTGCGTTTCTTTTCAATGTAGTTGCACAATAAGGGAGAATCTATATTGATTTCTCTTATGTATATATTCGCGGTATACAAAAGATATCCTTTGTACTCCGCAGCTTCGACCGATTAGTACGGGTAAGCTAAGTGCCTCACGGCATGTACACTCCCCGCCTATCAATGTTGTCATCTACAACTGGTCTATAACGATTGTTCATCTTGGGGTGGGCTTGGTGCTTGAGATGCTTTCAGCACTTATCCCGACCGGATCTAGCTACCCTGCGCTGCTTCCTCTCTGGGAAACAACAGGCACACCAGGGATCCGTTCCTCCAGGTCCTCTCGTACTATGGAGAACTCCCCTCAACAATCGAGCGCTTGCACAGGATAGAGACCGAACTGTCTCACGACGTTCTGAACCCAGCTCGCGTACCCTTTTAACCGGCGAACAGCCGGACCCTTGGAACCTTCTCCAGCTCCAGGATAGGATGAGCCGACCATGTTTCTCTCCGATTACTCGGAGCATAGACTATACCATCTTCCTAATTAATGTATTAGGAGTTTAGCGTGTGATAGTATCAAGAAAAATGTATCTATCTCATCTCGGCCTATTTAATAATGGACGGAATCAGTCGTTACGGGGTCACTCCGATTCTATCGGAGGACTTCCCTCGGTATTACCCTTTAACCGGTTCAGTGGTCAAGTGGGGTTTCACCGATATGAGCTAAATTTTCAAAAGGGATTACTCCCTTAGGCGACATTCCCGATTCTATCGGGATATCGAGGTGCCAAACCGCCTCGTCGATATGGACTCTCGGAAGCGATCAGCCTGTTATCCCCGGAGTAGCTTTTATCCGTTAAGCCCGATCCCTCCCACGAGGGAATCGAGGATCACTAACACCGACTTTCGTCTCTGCTCGACATGTACGTCTCGCAGTCAAGCTGGCTTGTGCGTTTGCACGTACACGTCCCGATTTCCATCCGGGATTAGCCAACCTTTGTACGCCTCCGTTACATTTTTGGAGGCAACCTCCCCAGTTAAACTGCCCATCAGACAGTGTTCTTCCCCTAGATTTTTATGTAGGGGTAAGTAAGATTTCCTCATTTCGAAGAGAGGTATTCCATTGTCGCCCGAAGGCTCCCACCTATACTCGACAGTCAAAACAAAGTCCTCAGTGCCAAATTACAGTAAAGCTTCACGGGGTCTTTTTGTCCATGTGCAAGTAGGCCGCATCTTCACAGCCATTTCAATTTCGCCGGGTAATAGTTCAAGACAGTCACTAAGTCGTTCTACCTTTCGTGCGGGTCGGAACTTACCCGACAAGGAATTTCGCTACCATAGAACAGTTATAGTTACTGCTGCCGTTCACCGGAGCTTGAAAAGCTAGCTTCTTATCTTTCGAAAAGTTACCAACCTTTCTTAACTTACCGGCACTGGGCAGGTGTCAGCCCCTATACGTTGCGTTACCGCTTCGCAGAGACCTGTGTTTTAGTTAAACAGTCGCTTAGTGTCTTTTGCTGTGTCCCCGATTGCTCGGGGAAGGGCATCTCCCAAAGGTTACGCCCAGCTTTTGTTGCCGAGTTCCTTGAACTACTGTCGCCCGCTCGCCTTGGTATACTCTACCAGCCCACCTGTGTCGGTTTGCGGTACGGCTAAAACAATGCTCCTCAACGAGACTTTTCCTGAAAACAGAACTATTCGTATTGCCCGCACCTTGCGGTTTGGACTTCCCTGTTTCTTAATTAATCGTGAAGACGGATTTACCAATCAACACTATCTTGAAACTTAGATCAGGCGGTTGCCTGACACGAACACATCCCACTCCGTCATCCCTTTGAGTCTTAATCAGCATTATCCTAGTAACGGAATATAAACCGTTTTTACATCGAGCTACGCCAGCACTACTGGCCTCGCCTTAGATCCGACTTACCCGAAGTCGACGAACGTTGCTTCGGAAACCTTGCGCATTCGGCATGAAGGATTCTCACCCTCAAACGCTACTCATACCGGCATTCTCACTTCCAATCACTCCACCCTCCCTTACGGGATGAGCTTCACTGCGATTGGAACGCTCCCCTACCACTTATCCCGATAAATCGGGATAAATCTCTGTCTTCGGTACTATGGTTGAGCCTCGATCATTTTCGGCGCCGCAGTTTTCATCCAGCGAGCTGTTACGCTTTCTTTAAAAGATGGCTGCTTCTAAGCCAACTTCCTGGGTGTCTTAAAACCGCGACATCCTTAACCACTTACCATAGATTAGAGACCTTAGACGAAAGTCCGGGCTGTTTCCCTTTCGACACACCAGCTTAGCCCTGCATGTCTGACTGGTCTGATAACTTTGAAAGTATTCGGAGTTTGATTGATGAAGATTCCTTGCGAAACCTTCACCATTCAGTGCTCTACCACTCCAAAGCATTACATGACCGCTATACCTAAATATATTTCGGGGAGAACCAGCTATCTCCAGGTTCGATAGGCATATTACCCCTAACCACAAGTCATCTCACAGATTTGCAGCTCTGACGAGTTCGGGCCTTCCCCCAACTTTCGTCGGGGTTCACCCTGCTCATGGTTAGCTCACCTGGTTTCGGGTCTGCCCCGCACAACTAAACGGTCTATTCAGACCTCGCTTTCACTTCGCCTCCTCCCGATGTACGGGATTAAGCATGCTGTTGCGGGACAACTCACCGGTTCATTCTTCAATAGGCACATGATTATTCCGATAAATCGGAACTCTCACTGTTTGTTAGCTGACAATTTCAGGTACTATTTCATTCCCCTTCCGGGGTGCTTTTCACCTTTCCCTCACGGTACTAGTTCACTATCGGTGTATTCATGTATTTAGCCTTGGATCGTGGTTGACCCGGATTCCCACAGACCCTTCGTGGTCCACGGTACTTAGGTATTTCCTAGGGGTGACAACAGTTTCAAATACGAGGCTTTCACTCTCTTTGGCCGCTTATTCCAAAGCGTTCTTCTACCGTTGTCAACATCCCATATCGGAAACCCTGCAACACCCCGATAAATCGGGGTTTAGGCTGATCCGCTTTCGCTCGCCGCTACTTACGGAATCTCAGTATGATTTATTTTCCTCACCTTACTTAGATGTTTCAGTTCAGATGGTATCCTGCATATCACTATGACGATCTTGCGACCGTATTTATGATAGGCTTCCTGACCAAAAGTCAGGACGATTACTCGATTCGGAAACCGCCGGATAAATGGATTATGGCTCCTACCCGACGAATATCGCTGCCATATGCGTCCTTCTTCGGCATGAACACCCGAGGCATCCATTGTCAGCTTGTAGCGCCACGGAATACAAAGGATCCTATATAAAATAGGACTCGTATATTACCGCGAAATAAAACTGTAGAGAGAATCATTTTGTAGATTCCCCCTTATGATGCAACTACTTATAAATATTGACAATAATTCAGCATGTTACTGAATTATTAATAAAACCCTATATGTTCACTTGTCAAAGTGCAATATCTTACGTAGTACGGTGTACGATGTATGATTTAAGTAAATTAATCAATTCTTAAATCGTACTTCCTAAACCGTAAATCGTTTTTCTCTGTGGCGCGCAAAAACTTCGTTTTCCTGCCAGTCCTTGTTTTCTCTGTGGCGCTGAAAACTTCGTTTTCCTGCCAGTCCTTGTTTTCTCTGTGGCGCGCAAAAACTTCGTTTTCAGCATTCACAGCAGTAAGCTCATCTTCGCTTCGCTCAGATTCACTAACTGACTGTGGACCTGGGCGGAGTCGAACCGCCTGCCTCTTCATTGCAAATGAAGCGTTCAACCAGGTAAACTTCAGGCCCTAATAATTTTGCTGTATGAAGCAAATTTAGTAACGCAAAATTTTCCGGGTTTACCTTAGCAGCACCGGTTGACAGGATTTACCCTATGCCTCATAGTCCCACCTATTATTATTCAATGTGCGAGTGTCTATTCGTATCCGTTGCAAATGTATCCGAAAATTCCCGTGTACCATTAAAAAACCCCGCTTGACGCGGGGCGATACGAAGTTCACAAGAAGCTAATCAGCACGACAAAAACCAATAATTTGTATAAGGTATTGTGTGTATCTTCTCATGAATCGATTTGCAGAAGTGATTATATGGTGAAATACAATCACAAATTGCCCTGCATCAAGAGCATCAAGTATTTTACCTTTCCTGCTACGCTATTGTCAATACTCGTCTGTATGGGTTATTTCATCTCTTTCAATATTCTCCCGAGAGCGACTGTGAATGCCGCTGTCCGGAGACTTATCTTGTTCTTTTTAGAAGCTTCCCATATTATGTGTGTTTCTTTTTCCATTTTATTTTTCAGTTTCATATTTACGTCCTTTTTCGTCCAATGTTCGCCTTTCAGATTCTGCTCCCACTCAAATGCGGACACTGTCACGCCGCCTGAATTAGAAAGTATATCAGGAACAACCGGTATGTTACGCGTAAAAAGAATGTTATCAGCCTCGGGTGTTGTCGGACCATTCGCCATTTCTAAAATTACCTTTGCCTTAATTCTGGGAGCGTTATCCTTTGTGAGTACGCTCTCGAGCGCTGCAGGAACCAATATATCTACCGGTAGCTCCAGAAGTTCTTCGTTCGTCACCTGTTTTCCTTTTTTAACATCACATACGGATCCGCTGCAATAGCATCCCGCAAGCATTCCGGTCCGCTTTTTACAATCCAAGCGTCATGGCAGGATCAAGTCCTTCGGGTACGTATATGCCTCCCTTACTGTCAGAAACTGCTACAACTTTAAATCCGGCTTCGTAGAGAAACTTCGTTATGTTATACCCGACATTTCCGAAACCCTGTACGGCAACTGTCAGTTTTTTATTATTTTTCAGATTGAGTTTTGCCAGTATCGCCTGCAAAACATATAAACCCCCGAGTCCTGTCGCCTCTTCCCTGCCTTCACTGCCTCCGTCTTTTATCAGTTTCCCCGTAAACGTCGCCCTTAGCTTTTCCTTTTCTTTCTTTGATAATTTAAATTTATTCTGCCAGCTGGCGGACCGGCTTTTAATTTTTATATACTCATCCACCATCCACCCCATAATCACACCGTTGGTATTGACATCCGGTGCAGGAACATCTATGTCCGGACCTACAAAATCAGCAATTGCCCGTGCGTATCCGCGGGACAATCGTTCCAGTTCACCTGCTGACAATGTTTTGGGATCTACAACGATCCCGCCTTTCCCGCCGCCAAGCGGAAGGTCTGCAACCGCACATTTCATTGCCATCCAGAAAGAAAGCGCCTTTACTTCATCGAGAGAAACCTGTTTATGGTACCGGATCCCGCCTTTATACGGTCCGCGGGCATTATTAAACTGGACACGGTATCCCTGGAAAATTCGTACCGATCCGTTATCCATCTTCACCGGTATGGTGACATTGACAATTCTTTGAGGTTGTCTCAGGATCTCCAACTTCTGTTTTATTGCTGACTCCCGAGAACTGACGGTTGACAACTTCGTTGCAGCTTTTTCAAGTTGCTTCATGGCATTATCAAACGGATTGGAAACAGATGTGTGTGTATTCATATGCTCCGTATACTACCCATATTTTCTATAAATGTAAATACTGCTCATAACCCAAACCCTGACTATGAGTATATGCAGGCAAACTGAAAATAAGCTGAGAAAAACGTGGGTATCCGATAAAATGAATTTTATCCAAACTTTTGAATACCTTCCTCAGAAGAACGGGTCAAATTTCAACTGGTCACGGGGAACCCCTGCTGAAAGTAATTTTTCCTGTGTCTGTGTAATCATATCCTTCTTTCCGCATAGATAAAAATCACAGTTTTTGACATCTTTCTCATTGGTCAAGACGTACTCCGTCACGTGCCCCTTCAGCCCTTTCCAATCCTCCGGAGGTCTGGATAATACCGGATAATATGAAAAGTATGCGTGATTGCTGCTTAATGTTGTCAGCTCATCCTGTATATACATATCTTCTTTAAACCGTAATCCCCAGTACAACGCAATAGGTACCGTTTTGCATACGCCTTCATACTTGTCCAGAAGCATTGACCGAAAAGGTGCAATTCCCGTACCGGTTCCCACCATGACCCGTTTCCGCGGACTTTCACAATCGATGACAAACCTACCAAGAGGAGCTGTAAATTCCAGAGGATCCCCGACTTTGAGTGCTTCCATCCACTTGAGACCCGGGACCACCCGGAGTCGTATCCTGAAATGATGTAATGACAGTGTTTTCCGTCGGAGGACTGCCAATCGACATGGAACGGAATATGTTCGGTGCAACGGTAATCATCATCGTTTGTCCGGCAATAAAATCTATAGACGGAGGGTTTATAAGACTATATTTTGCGAGGTACACATGTGGTGTAATTTTCACTTTTTCAGTCACTGTGGCTTTGAATTTTTGGGGTTTTGCAAAATTCATCATTCATTCATTGTAAATTGAAGCGTACCAATTGTAAAATTGAAATAGTTACAATTGTCGGTATAACAATTGTTGGTGAAATGATAGGTGTTATTGTTGGTATCAATGTTCCTTTCGGTGTCAATATTTTTTGGTCGCTAACCTGACCTGTCTTATGCTGAGTAGATACAATATACCCACCATAGAAGAATAAAGCCAACATTACTCCGACTAACAAATATTTCATATACATCTACTTATTGTATCTTTAGATTTAAATGATAGTTGGACTTATTCTTCCAGCCACTTTTGCACATCAAGCGCAGCCATCGTGCCCATACCGGCTGCAACAATTGCCTGGCGGTAGCGGGGATCAGTACAGTCCCCGGCAGCAAATACCCCCGGCCTGCTTGTTGCGGTATGCACTTGGTGTCCGCCGCTTATCAGAACATATCCTTTATCATCCAGATCTACGAATCCTTTCAGGAATGCCGTAGCGGGAGTATGACCGATCGCCACAAACACACCCTCAACCGGAAATTTTTCCTTTTTATTGGTTTTTGTATCTGTAAGGTCAATTCCGCGCACAGCCGTATCGCCGTAAAAAGTATCAACAGCTTTATTTGTCAGAAATGAAATTTTCGGATTATTCTTTGCTTTTTCGAGCATTATGGGAGATGCCCGGAACGTATCGCGTCTGTGAATGATTGTCACGTGTGGTGCAAACGTTGTGAGAAATGTTGCGTCCTCCATAGCCGTATCCCCGCCCCCCAGGACCGCCACTTTTTTTCCGCGGAAGAAAAAACCGTCACAGGTTGCACAATAGCTTACCCCTTTTCCCGGAATGACTCCTCAGACGGAATCCCTAATTTTTTCGCGCTTGCCCCTGTTGCGATAATTATTGATCTTGCCTGATAAACATCATTTTCTGTCTTAACTTCAAATATATTTTTCTCTCCCTTTTTACTTACAACCGATTTATCCGCCGTAGTCTTGGCGAAGGTGGACAGCTCACAACTCACAACCGATTCGGTCCGTACTTCCGTTCCGAATCTCTCCGCTTGTTTTCTCATGTCCTCCAGAAGATCCGGTCCCATGACGCCTTTGGGAAATCCGGGAAAATTTTCAACCTGTGTCGTTGTAGTCAGCTGTCCTCCCGGTTCGGGACCGGTCAAAATAAGCGTTTTGAGAAACGCCCGTGATGTATAGATTGCTCCGGTGTATCCCGCCGGCCCGCTTCCGACGATAATAACATCGTATACATTTGATGCATTCATATCGTAAATCGTAAATCTTAAATCGTAAATCAGCTCATGAGCTTATTCAGTTCCCCGACGAGTGTTTCTTTGCTTTGTACTCCGACGAATTGCTTTACCGCTTTTCCGTCCTTAAATAGTATTATTGTCGGAATGGACATAATACCGAATTGTTGGGCTTTCTGTGGGTTTTCATCAACATTGACTTTTCCGACCTTTGCCTTCCCTGTCATCGCTGTAGCCACTTCTTCTACGATCGGTCCCTGAATTCTGCACGGTCCGCACCAAACAGCCCAAAAATCCACAAGCACCGGTTCTGTTGCTTTCAGTACTTCTGCATCAAAATTTTGATCCGTAATTACGATATCTGTCATGGTTTCCTCCTGTTTAAGAATGTAAGTGTACTCAAATATGTATTTTCTGTAAATAATGTATTACTATATCTTATTGTACACGTTATTTGATAGTATACGAATTGTAGATTGATTATATGCGTATTTTTTTTGCAGGACCTTTAACGGAACTCACACATCCGGGACAAACAAAAGCGTTTTATAAAAGGCTCGGTGATGTTGCAGTGGAATGCGGGTTTACGTATTTTTGGGCGTTTTTAAGCGGTACTGACCCGGTAAAAGACCCGAATGTGGATCCTGCGTATATTTACTATAAAGACCTTAAAGAATTGGAGACGTCAAACCTCATGATAGCCTACGTCGGTGAACCGTCTCACGGTACCGGCCAGGAGCTGGAGTATGCCAAAGAACACAATATTCCGGTGTATTTGTTATTTGAAAAAAGCCGTGATATCTCCCGTATGATTCTCGGCAATCCTGCAGTCAAAGGAATAATAGCATTTACGACATACGACGATGCGATCACGCAGCTTCGCGGATTACTCAAACAAATCAAATCCCGGCTCACTATACACTCTGCGTAGTGCCTTCATTTTTCCCAAAAAACCACTTGTGACTCAAGACGTCCGAGCCTCACAGAATACCCCTGTGTGCTTGAGTGAGATATGATCTCATCAGGAAGCCATAATCCGTTCGTTAAATCGTATACTGCAAAATGCCGTGCGTCCGGTATCCCGACGTTTCCCCTTAGCTTCATCTCCCGAATGCAGATTTGTAATAATCGTCATTCCGGCAATATCACGAAATGCATATTGCATGGGGATGATATTGTATGCATTACCGCCCCATCTCTCCGGTACACTAAACCCGCCTTCCTGCATAATCCTTGAGCTTCGCAGTTCCCGGACTGTCTCGTAACATGCAGACAAATACCTGTCTTCAGCTTCATGCGGTTCTGTTGATAAATGTACTTTCATTTGCAGACGGCCTCCTTTTTCCTCACCGTGTTTCATGAGGAATGCTCCCGGCAGAAAACCGGTCACGGATAATGCTGCACGGCCGGCCAGAGACCCAAACCGGTACGCAAGCGACATGTCATCATGTGTTCCTATAAACGTAAGCAATTTGTTTAAAAATTCAGGCTGGAACTCCAACACTTTTAATCTCCGGTACAGATCCTCAGGGTGTATTTCAGAAGCGAGTATTCTTGCCAGCCTGTCATAGAAGTCATTTTTTCCGTACAGCCAGTCGAATCCGGCTCTGGATAAAATGCCCATATCGTCGATCCCGTGAATTATATTGTATGATTCCGCAATCAATTTTTTTTTGCCCTGCCCAAAATAACTATCCGCTGCGTTCCGTACTTTTTCCCAAAAATTATTGCGTCTCATGAACGTTTTCTCTTCGTCTGTCATGAGCCAGCCCCAGGTATGCAGAAATGTTTCGGGGTTGGCAAGCATTGCCATGTCACACCGCACTCCGTCACAGTGTTCCAGAATGGACAGAACCTGGCGGATCATAAAATCCTGCGCTTCCGGGACTGCGTAATTTAGTTGTAAACAATCATAATACGGGCCGTAATTCGGATCACGGGATTTCGCAAAATACCGTGTCTCACCGTCAATTCTAACAGGGAAATATTCATAATCATTATCTTTTCCGATTTCTTCCGTTACTTCTATAAACATGTCGGGGTGGCTGTATACTAAATTTGTATCCAGCCCGAAATGAAGAATGAAATCCAGATATAACCGTACTCCCTTTTTGTTCAGATACGTATGTACTTTATCTACTTCGTGCCAATTTCGTGCCAGATTCGGATCCGGAGTATATTCCGAAATGGCAAACGCGGACCCTGTTACCGTCTCTTTCGTTACACCCGGGTCAAACTCCCTGTATTCGCTCATGCATACAGGGCGTTGTGCTGCAGCACGAACTAAAGGACCGCAGGGATAGAGACCGGCCGTAAACCAAATCGCATCTGTTCCGTCAGCTACACTGTCCCATACCTCCCGTGGGTAGTGTCCGATTGTTCTTTGTCCGACGTGTCTCGTTACTTCCCCTGCAAACGTTCTGATATTGAGCCATTTTATGAGCGGGTATTGGACTTTATCACCGGGTTCCAATAGTTCTTTTACACGGGGAAGGTAGGATAACGGATCATAATCCTTCCGGATATAATCTTGTTCCCGAAGCGTTGTATCACCGCGCACCTCAGCTAATGCCATTGATAAAGAGTAGAAATAATTTCAGACAACTATACTGGTTACTCTTTTACGCTATGATTATAAAAACGTTCTGTCAATAGATAAACAGTATGCAGGGAATTCCCGGGGGCACGCGTTTGATCGGATGGGCAAAAAGAAGAATTACGGCAGAACCGTATAACCGGTTTTGTTTATTGTAGCAATGATTTCTTTCTCCGTATTTTTTTTCGCGTCATACTCCACTTCCACTTCGCCTTTTGCGTAACTACCGTGGGCTTTCACTCCGATATCCTCAAGCGCAAACTCGATTGCCAGAGCACAGCTCGTACAATGCATATTATTGATTTTCAATACTTTCGTAACCATAAAAAATTCCAAAGTAATCCTAAGATTCCTATTGGACAACGGTAAATTCACCTGTATACATCCCCATCGAACAACTATATGCCAATCTTCCGGTTTTCGTCGGTGTAAATGTTATTTGAGTCTCTCCGGATGAAGGTAGCGTTTTGGAAATATTAAATTCAGGTATGGTGAATGCACGTGAACAACTCCGTACATTGTTTGTGACGAGTGTGAGTATCACCGGTGTATTGACCTTCAGTGTGTCAACAGAAGCTTCATACCCGCTATTTGTAACATTAATGGTTACTTTTTGTGTCCCTTCTGTAACTGTGGGAGGGGGTGAAGAGGGTTTCGCAGTGTCCAATATCGAATAATCACCCTTTGCGATTTTTGATAAATTCTGCAGTGTATACAGTGATCCGCGTGCAGTAAAACCCATATTGATTGTCACGATTCCGAACACAAGCACAATCACACCCGCAATCACGGTAAATGCTTTTCTCTGAAACAATTCCGTAAGGGTTGCGCCGAGGAGGAAAAATATCGGACTTGTTCCCGCAACAAAAGCAGCCATGAGAAGCGCTCCCTGTACGGGATTTCCGCTTGCGACAGCCTGTGCCATCATTCCCTGCGTTATCCCGCAGGGCATAAGGATTGAGAGAAGCCCGAGTAAAGTCGGTGCAAATATCGATGTATTTTTGGATGTTGTCCGCAGTACTTTATATGACCATCTGGGAGGTGTGATGACAAAATACCGGAAAATAGGATGCACATTGAGAAGCCGGAGAGCCGTGAGGATCATAAATATTCCGGCAAAAATCTGAATGGAACTTAATATCTTGGGTGTAAACAGAAATGTCGACCCGATAGCTCCGAGGACAAATCCGAGGATCGTATGGGAAATAATTTTTGCAGTGATAAATGAACCGACGGGAACGATTTTTGATCCCCATGAACGCACCTCGTGCTTCTGGGATCCCTCATCTCCGATTGCTGATGCTAACAGTCCTCCCTGAACAGCAAGGCAGGAAATGCCGCCTGTAGTGAGTCCTGTCAGAAATGCAAGCCATAGTGTATTCATAATATATATCTCCTCGTTATAAACATGCAGTCGAAGGGGTAAGAATTTTCATCGGTCGGAAAAATTTTTACCACGGGCAAAAGCACGTCAATGAACTATATTTTAACCCTTTTCAGTCTTAAAGAATTTGTCACGACTGAAACGCTTGATGCCGCCATTGCAATTCCTGCAAACGCAGGAGACAGCAGTATTCCGAACGTCGGATAGAGAATGCCTGCCGCAATCGGTATACCGATCACATTATACGCAAATGCCCAAAACAAATTTTCTTTTATGATCGTCATCGTTTTTTTAGACAATCTGATGGCGATTAATACTTTTGCTATATCTCCGTGGAGAAGCGTGATATTGGCTGTCGACATGGCAACATCCGTTCCGGTAGAAAGCGCAATACCGACATCAGCGGTTGCGAGTGCGGGTGCATCATTTACTCCGTCACCGACCATCGCCACTGTTTTACCGTCTGCTTTCAGCTTTTCAATATGATGTGCTTTTTCATCCGGCAGGACTCCTGCAACAACGTGGTCTATCCCTGCCTTTTGTGCGATAAAACGTGCAGTTTGTTCGTTGTCCCCAGAAAGCATGACGACAGTTATTCCCTGTTTTTTTAACGTTTCTACTGTGTGTTTTGCATTATCTTTAAGTGCATCTGCAACAAACACGAGACCTGTTAGGTCATTTCCCTTTGCCAGAAATACGGGTGTCTTCCCTTCCCGTGTTTCATTTTCAATAATTGTTTGATCGAATGACACATGTGACTCTCTCATAAATGCTCCGTTTCCCGCCCTCCATATCTCACCACCTATCATTCCTTCTACCCCAAGCCCCCGCACCATACGAAATCCCTCAACCGTGTCGGGTGTGATATTTTCCAGTTTGGCTTTTTCCAAAATAGCATGTGCAATCGGATGTTCCGAATGTTGCTCGAGTGACGCAAGAATTTTAATTATTTCCTGATCACTGACAACCGGCAACGCACCACTCACAACTTCTACTCCTACCACTTCCGGTTTTCCTTTTGTGAGAGTTCCCGTTTTATCCATAACAATGGTATTGACACTCCCAAAGCGCTCAAGGCTCTCTGCGTCTTTTATAAGAATTCCGTTTTTTGCCCCTCTGCCTACGGCAACTATCATCGCTGTCGGGGTTGCTAGTCCCAATGCGCAGGGACACGCAATTACAAGTACCCCGATGAATGCGGATATTGCGTATGCAAATGCCTGACTTACCGGCAGCGTATACACACCGATAAACAGCCACGCTGCTAAGCTTAAAACTGAAATGATAAGTACTGCGGGTACAAATTTGGATGAGATCATATCTGCGAGACGTTCAATGGGGGCTTTAGAATTTTGCGCTTCTTCAACCATTGTTGTTATGCGGGATAACATCGTATCTTTCCCGACTTTCGTTGCCCGTATGACAATGGATCCGTTGATATTCATCGTTGAACCGATAACTGATGCTCCTTGTGTCACATCAACCGGCATTGACTCGCCTGTCACCATCGATTCATCTATGCTGGAACTTCCTTCGATTATTTCACCGTCAATGGGTATCTTCGATCCCGGGCTTTACAATGATCATGTCCCCCACCGCACCTCGTTCACCGGAATTTCTTCTTCACCGGCCGGTCGTTTCACAATTGCAGTCTTTGCAGCAAGTCCGATAAGCTTTTGAAGCGCTTCACCCGTTTTTCGTTTTGATCCTCATTTCAAGGTATTTTCCGAAGAGAATAAATCCGGTAACAACTATTGTTGCGTCAAAGTAGAATAGGGAGTCGGAAAATCCGATGATAGATGCAATTTTCGGAAAAGAAACATAAATGATGAATAAAGATACGCCGCCTGGGTTCCCAAACCCACAAGCGTATCCATGTTTGCAGCTCCGGTTCGGAAAAAACGTAGGACTCCGTCCGTAAATTGTCTGCCAAAACCCCATATCATTATGCTTGCTGCAATAAATTCGAGAGTTATGAATAACTGCATCGGGATGGGATTCTCAGGAATTCCGGAAAGAAAGCCACTCCCGTATCCCACATCATGAGGAGAAACATAACAAGCGCAATGGAAAAAGCAGTAATTGCAATATTTTTCTGCCGCAGAAGACTATCTTCCGGCATCTGCTTGGTTGTTTCATTTGTCAGATCGTGTAAATGATATCCGTACTTGCCAATCGCATGATCCATTTGAGAAGGCCCGACCTTCTCGGTATCATATGTGATTGACGCTTTCTCTGTCGCGAAACTCACGACAACGTCTTCTACGCCCGGCAGCCCCTTGAGTGTCCGGTTGATAATGCTTGCACAACTTGCGCAGTGCATGCCGGTTATCGGAATTGTTATTTTCTGTTTTATAGTATCCTCCACAACTTTTCTCCCAAGTCTCATAGACATATTACTTGTTGTACATCTTCATGAGCGTTTTTATTTCCTCGATCATTTTCTTTTTCTTATCGTCACTTTTAGAACTCATTCCCTCTGCAAAGCATGTTTCGAGATGATTATTGAGAAGTTGTTCATGAGCGCTTTTCAGAAGTCCGATAGCTGCTAAATTCTGCTGCATGACATCCACGCAGTACCGGTCTTCATCGAGCATTTTAATGATGGTATCCAGTAAGCTTCGTGCTTTTTTAAAAGTTATCGCTGTTTGATGCTTTCCGCATGATGCGTGAGTTTCCATAGTTGCTCCTTAATGAGAAATAATATATACTCTTTATACCTATACCCCAGGTATAGGTAGATTGTCAAGAGGAAATTTTTTCGTATTGCTTTATAGAGTGTTCCTTTCTACAATAACAACCATGTCAAAAGGGTCACGTGCCAAGTCAATAAACCGTATTATATTTGTCCTTTCCCTCGCCGGTGTCATTATGGCTGTATATGTGCTCCAAAGTTTTCTCCGGCAATCCTCCATTATCTGTCTCACGGGAAGCGGTTGTGAAGTTGTCCGGAAAAGCGCTGTAAGCTGGCCTTTCGGAATCCCCGTCCCTGCTTTCGGGCTCGTTGGATATCTGGGTTTAACCATACTTTCATTTCTGAAAACCATACAACATACAATCCATAACCTACAACGTATTAACTAAATATATGATGGGTATCGGTGTTTTTGGTATCTGCTTCGTCACGTGGTTTACTTCAATGGAACTCTTTGTCATCAAGGGCATCTGTATGTGGTGTGCGATATCCGCGGTAAATATGTATATTATATTTTTTCTATTACTTGCTACCATTCGTCTCGAAAAAGGGAAAACAGATGTGTCTGCCCAAAACGAACCGGTATGATACTCACATCCGAATCCAAGCTCTTTATTGGCGTTTTTGCCTTCACGGCATTTCTTATCGGAATTGCCATATTTGCATTTTCCAGACCCCCGAAACCGGTTAGCCAAAGATGTGTTAATTCCGAAAACAGCACAAATGAAAGGAAATAAGAATGCATCCGTGTATCTCGTCGAGTTTTCCGATTATCAGTGCCCGGCATGTAAAGCATTTGAGGAGACGGTTGAAAAGATCATCACCTCGTCAAACAATAAACTCCTGTTTGTCTACCGCCACTTCCCTCTTGACCAGCATCCGATGGCGCTTCGCTCAGCAATCACCTCGGAGGCTGCCGGACGCCAGGGGAAATTCTGGGAAATGCATAATTTGCTTTTTAAAAATCAGGATAAACTGTCCGAAAAGGAATTCCGTGATCTCGCAAATGAGCTTAAGCTTGATATGACGAAGTTTGAAGCGGATCTCAAAGACCAGAAACTCACCGAAAAGGTCAATTTTGACCGCGCGGACGGACTCAAACTTGGTATCAATGCAACTCCTACATTCTATCTCAATGGCATGCGGTTGACGCTCAACACGCCTGAAGATCTGTCAAAGGAAATCGAGAAAGTATTGAAATAATTTTTTTCCAAATCGTATTTATATCAGGTGAACCATTCAGAGGAACAGTGCCACAGTCATATTCCAGAAAAGGTGAACGAGGATCGGTGCGGCAATTGATCCGAGATATGCATAAAGAACCGAATTGATGATGCCGAGCACGAAATTAGTGAGAAAGAAAAGGACGAGCGTCATACCCTGAAACTTAAGCGATGCCACAAGAATCGGAACATGGAGAAGGACAAATAATATTGATGAAATGACTGATGCATACGGCAGGTTCTTCGTTTTTTGATAAATTCTGTTGAAAAGAAATCCGCGGTTGAACGTTTCTTCCCAAATCGAGGTTGCCAGTGAAATAAATAATAAAGGAAATAATCCGTAAGCCTTGAGTGCTTCTATCGGGTTTATGTTAAATGTTCCGTATTTTATGGCGTTAGCAATCACTCCCTCTATGGCAAACAAAACACCGAATCCGAGTCCTACATACATGGAGACGTAAAGTTTATTTGCCGTAAATCCCAGACTACCGAGCAGTTTTGCTCCCCAGGTCTTCTCTACCCTTTTGAGATACCAAAGCATGGGGCCTAAAAATACGATCGGTTTAAAGATGTATTCATCTGCCCATTCCGGAAGTTTGAAAAAATAGCGGTATAAACTCCAAATAAGAAGTGTCCATCCCCAAACCTGAAAGACCGGCTCCAGCGTTGTTGGTACTGCTTGACGCTTTTTTTCTGCCATACTAGTAGCGTATCGCACCCCCCTTCCGAGTGCAAGAGAGGAAATGAAATATGGTAACACGCTTCAGGATACACGGACCCTGAATCCGTAAATAAGCTGTCAACGAAGATGTTACGTTTTTAAATAATTATTCTGCAATGTTTTTCAATTCCTCAACGCCGCCCTCATACTCTTCTTCCGGTTTTTTCCGTTTCTCCCGTCTGTATTTCTTCTCTCTTTTCCCTTCACCGATGAAACATATGTCCGGTTCTTTGCGGTTCCCCGGTCGTACGGATGTTACCCGTACAGCCTCTTCTGCAGTTGTCATAATAAGCTCAATTACAGTTTGTGCCTGATCGCGGGAGAGTGACCGTAGGTTATGGGGAAAGTAGTGAAATACCAGGTTTCGTCCTTCTTTCCATGTGTTCCACAGACGGTCGGCCAAGGCTTTGCCGTACTGATTGGCCACCTGCCCATACGCGCTTCGTGTACCCAGACGGGACGCGAGGTATGGACTTAATGCTTTTCCGATTCTGAAATGAGTTGAGTAATAATCACGGTCAGTTATGCACTTCAAATCCAGGAAAAGCTGCTTGAGGAATCCTTCGTACATTTTGGCAAACGGAAATACCATATAGGAGTAATCTGTCGGTTCCCTGTCTTTATGGATAAGACTGTCCTCAAGAAGAAACATCCCGTCTTCCGCTAGATGCCTTTGCGTTACGGAAAGATAGTTCCATAGGGTTCGCCCGCAAATGCCTTCAGAGGTATGTGCGGATATGAACCTGTGTGTCGCATCTTCATTTGAAATATGATTCATAGTATCAGTGAATGCGATATGGCGGTGATCCTGAATGTATTTTCACGGTTGGATAACGATATACGTTTCTAAAAGAAATAATGCGAAAAATATAATGGTAAATATTTGCTGCTGGCGGACGGATGTCGGGGTTGCAATCATTGTAAACCAACTATTGAGTGTCCCCGTTGACTGCCATTCTCCGAGCATCCAGAGGATGAGCGTTATATATATCGTTCCGACGAGCCCTTTTGCAACAAATCCGACGGATGAAGTTACAACAAAAAGACTCACAACCACAAACCCTCCGACAAAAACGACACTGCGGAACGGTGAGGGGGTTATGCGGATAAACTCCTCGAAAGCATCAAGGATATAGATCCCGAGAAAACCACCGATTACATAGGTAAGTATTCCCCATTCAGGATGGAGTCCCCATCGGAAAAAAGCTGTAAGAGCCAAATATATTAGTGAAACCGATAGGAAAAAAAGAGGTTTCTTTCGGATAAAGAGGGTGATTGTCTGTTTAATTCTCTGAATCTGTATTGTATCCATTACATCTATTATGACGCGAGTTGTGATATGGAATCAACTGTGAGTCCGCGATGTATCAAAAAGAGATGAAATGCCGCACGTATATCGCGTGTTTATACATTGAAGCGTGTTTTAACGGATTATGAAAGCGTTGTAATTTCCTGATGCATCTCCCCGCGTTACACGGACAGTGTCAACGTGTGCTCCGGCCGGACCCATGCGACAGGATGATAAGAGAAGCTCAAGCGATTTCGTTTCCCCTTCTGCAACAGCTTCAACAGTTCCATCGGATCGGTTTCTGACCCAGCCGGTAAGGTTGAGTTTTTGAGCCTCTTTCCGGACAAAAGCCCGAAACCATACTCCCTGAACAACACCGGAAACGGAAATGTGTATGCTTTTCATAACCTTTCATATCCTCTACTCTTTTCCCTCTTTTAACTGTTTCATCTTCCACATAAAAAGTCGGGCTTTGGATGTGGCGTGGGCGTCTTTGACGAACGAATGGGCTTTTTCCAGTATTGCACGCGGTACTGTTTTAGCAAGACGGATATACAGGGATTTATGTTTATAATCCTCAAGCTCTTCAGAAAGATAAATCCCGTAGGATTGAAACTCACGGGAGATATACTTGTCTTCGACAGGATTGAAATTCGTAAGAATATCACTTATGGATTGCATAATTGAATTTAGAATTTTTTGGCCTTCATTCTATAGCTTGTATGTTAATTAAACCTGTTCATTGCTTTATCAAGACCCTCATTAATTGCAATGAGTACCGCTTCTGCACCGTTTTTTACAAGATGTTTAAAAGATCCTGCTTCGCTCATGTGGAACCTCGAAAGAACGTAATCTATGACAAACCTGTGGCGGAGTTTTTTATCGTTATTTACTCCCGTAGATTCTTTTCCTCTGCCGGTTCCCAAGCGGAATCGCATGATTTTATCCGTTTTGAGTGCATTCATAATGGAATCCATTCCGTTATGTCCTCCGGCGGCTCCCTGTCCGCGTATCCGGATTTTCCCTAAGGGCAAATCGATGTCATCATGTATCACCCACACATCAGACGGAGTGAGTTTATAGTAATCAATAAGTTTTTTCACTGCATCACCGGAACTGTTCATAAATGTCTGAGGTTTAACGAGAAGCACTTCACCGATTCTGGAAACAAGCGCATTTGCGCGTTTATCCGTCTCCCAAAGACCGGTTTTCGTACCGAGCTCTTTTGCCAACCGTTCTACCACCATAAATCCTATATTATGGCGTGTGGATTCATATTCCCCGCCGGGATTTCCGAGTCCTACTATGAGTTTCATGCTTTTTTGGCAAGAATCGAAAGTACAGTGTCATTTTCCACTGCGTCAAACGACTCATAGAACTCTCCGACGGATTGCAGATCCGCGGGGCTTTCTAATACTGCCACCTCTTTCACGGAACTTTGTACGCGCGATACGACAATTGACGGAGCAACAGGAAGAGCAAGGACGATATCTTTTACCTTTTTTGCGTGTACCCATTTTATTGCCGCCTGGATAGTTGCGCCTGTTGCTACACCGTCATCGGTCAATATGACGGTTTTTCGTTCGATGGATACGGGTTTTTTTACTTTCCTGTAGGCTTGTATAGTTACTTTTACGTCTTTTGAGAGAGTTTCGGATTTTTCTTTGACATACGCTTCATCGGCTCCTACTATGTGCGCGAGTTTCCAGTCTATATATGTTGCTCCGTCAGGTGCATATGCGCCTATACCGAGTTCCGGATCCTCGGGGCTTGAAATTTTTCTGACAACCAGTACGTCAAACGGGATATTGAGTGCCTGAGAAAGAACGGATGCGACGACAACACCGCCGCGTGCAAGTCCTATGATAACTGAATCTGTCTTTTTATACGCCTGAAGTTTTGCTGCGAGAAGTTTTGCTGCTTGCTCTCGATTCGTAAACATATCGTCGTTGTCATACTAACACAGGGAGGTTCCTTAGTATATATGTATTTTTCAGTATGATATGTACTCTCTCATACGCAACGAAAGCTTAGCCCTGCCAGAGTACTCTAAGGGTGTGTTCCAAAAATAACCAGAATTGTTATTTTAGATTACGACCCTTTGTGCCGCATCATTCTTAATTGAGTGTTCATTTCATCTAAGATGCGGCCTATGCGGCAGAACCAAGCTTTCGTTTATACAAACATACAACTTATTTCGTCATCTTTGCAAGTTGTTTTTCCGCGATATCCCCTACGTACGGTACTTTATACATCTCTCCCTGGAATGCTTTCCACATACACAGAATCCAGAGAATAAATGCCACAAGAGATAATATGAGTCCGACAAGCCATCCCAGAAGCGGAATAAATCCAAGCGCGATATTTGCTATAAATACACCTCCGAACAGAATGGTCGATTGCATCGCGTGGAACCGAACAAATTTACTTTCTTTCTCTATAAGGAGAAAAATGATTCCTGTAACAAACCCCAGGAGGTATGTTGCTGCACCCATTAAATTTTCGTTGCTTTTATCTGCCATAATTTTTCACCTGCCTTTCTATCTCAACGATATCATGACCGAAAATTGCGCGTCAATGAGCAAGATTCCTGATGTTTCTAGGGATCAGAACAAACCCAGTTGTTCCTTGCTTTTATCCACAAGGGGTTTTTCTTCTCCCTCTTTCCAGATTTTAACAACGCCGAACACTCCGTCATACCCGGGATCAACGACTATATCACCCGCACGGACTTTCATAATTCCTGCGGCGATTCTGTCTCCGCCTTCACGGCTGATCTCTTCTTTCGATGCAGAGAGAAGAACTGTAAATTCACTGCCGAATGTATCCGTCAGTTTGGTATATATGGCCTGGGTCTTGGTACTTGCAACCGGTGATCCGATGCATTCAGAGATTATCTCCTGCAGAGGGACGAGGCTCACAAACAGCGGACGGTCGGGAAACGCATTGCTTTTTGTCATTTTCACCACTTCTCCTTTGTCCGAAAGTTTATAGCTCATGGATGATATCTGCAATTCCTCTTCGCTTCTCCCGGACAGCTCTTCTACTCTCTGCATGACTCCCTGAGTAAGCGGCTTCCCGCATACCGGACAGGTTGTTCCTTTTTTTCTCACTTCCTCGAGTCCGTACCGGATATTACATGTCCTGTGTCCGGTATAGTGATACTTCCCCTCCTCCGGAAAAAATTCGATGGTATATGCAACTTTTGCTTTCATCCCTTGAGTATCAGCTTTCATATGATGGCTGATTGCATCGTAAATATGCGAATAGCTGAAACCGGAGAGCCCGATACCGGTTTCAAATACCGTTGCTTCCCTCCCGAGCTTGGGTCCTGAGTGTGCATCGGAAAAAGATACGATCGCCCGGCTGTCAAGTTCTTTTATGCGCCAGTTCATATCGGGGCTTGAAGACAATCCTGTTTCAACAGCATAAATGTGTTTGGCAAACGGACCGAACGCTTCATCGACCGATTCAAATCCGCTCATAAATCCGTACATGCTGAACCACGGAGTCCATATATGCGCGGGTATGATAAGCGCTTTAGGCTCTATTGTCAGGATAAGTTCTGATAATTCTATGCTTGTAAGTCCGATGATCGGACGCCCGTCGCTTAGGAGATTACACCCCCTCTTTGTCATTTCTTTGTTTATTTTTCCGGCAGAATCCAAAGACGGCACCCATACGAGTGTATGCACCCTTCTCCCCTTTCCGTTCTGGCTATAAATACAGGAGATTTCAGTGGATAATAAAAAAAGCGGTTTTGTATTGTCAGTCTTATCCTGACGTAATGTGAAAAAGCCGTTTCCCGACTCCACCAGATCCTTCTCTATCTCGCGAAACCACATGGGGTGTGTAAAATCACCGGTTGCTATAAGATCAATCCCTTTCCTCCGCGCCCAGAGCGCTATATTCGGAAGCGTCATTTCCTTTGATACAGCCCGCGCAAACCTGGAGTGAAGATGAAGATCGGAAATTATTTGCATGAGATAAACAAAAAATACTGATACGCTTAGATATATACGATTTTTTGCAGTATGTCAGTATATGAGCGAAAAATCTGATTATCCGAAACTAATTTTTACTCAAACAGATCTTTCATCAGTTTCTTCAGTTTCAGCTCATATTTATTCAGTACCGTCTGTTTGAGTTGTTTCCTCTTCTTGTCATATACGTGCCCGCCCATGACGTAGCCCGGCATTTGCTTGAACGTTGTGTTTAAAAACAACACCGGTAACGCGGATTGTATATACTGTTGCAGTACTTTCATTGTTCCCTGCTTACGCATCCTCCGTAAAGACCAGACACAGAGGGTTTCTTTGAGTATAGCAAGGGATATACCGGCTTTCCGAAGCCTCAGCCCGAAATCAACGTCTTCGTGGTATGCGTGTTCCTCGTCGTAACCGCCGATCAGATCGTATGCACGGTGTGTAACGAGGGTCAGCGGTCCCGGAGACATTGGGCGGCGGAACCGTATCGACGCTTCGAGGATCAGGTTGCTCAGTGCCGTCAGCATTGCATCGCCATTTTCTTCCGAGTCGGGACGAAACCAGGTAGCGAGAAGCTCAGGATGATACCTATCTATATACAGTTTTACGCGCTCAAAAAAATACGGCAACAGAATACTGTCTGCATCGACAAATACCAACCATTCTCCGCCGGAATTTTTTGCACCCAAATTTCGCTGGAGCGGTAAACTGGCCTTCTTGCTGACAATAACTTTTAAATTCTTTATTTTCCCCTGAAATTCTCTGGCTTTCTCAACGGTTTTGTCTTTGGATGATCCGTCTACCACACAAACTTCAAAATCCTTATTGGTTTGTGCAGAAAGCGATGCGAGGAGTTGTGGTAAATAATTTTCTTCATTCAGTGTCGGAATGACTACGGAAAATGTTGCTTGTGTCATATCTTAATGATGATTATACGGTAAAAAGACTCTGTTCTACAATCTATTTTGAAAATGATGCGTTTTTCTGACTGAGATACATCCTGTCTATTTCTTTTGTTGATGTAACGTCGCGAATACCTTTGTCAGTGCGGATTCTGACAAGTCTCGGAAACCGTATCGCAATGCCGGCTCCGTGGTTTGACGACTTTGTCAGATCATCTCCGGCTATTTCAACAATGAGCTGCGGCCGGATCCACACATCCGGCTCAAGGGATTTATTGACGTCTTTGTATTCTTTCGGCTTCTGGATAGTTTTCAGTTTTCCAAGCTTCAAGTGAAGGTCGCGCCATAGTTCATCAGATACTCCTGTTCCGACTTTAGTGACAGTGACAAAATCTTCTCCTTTTCGTATTCCGACCAGAAAAGCTCCGATTCCGAAATCCGATCGTTTCCCTTCCCCGCGGTAATATCCCATGATTACACCGTCAATGGTATCGGTAAGTTTTCCTGTTTTTCCTTCTTCTTCCTTAAACTTAACCCAGGAATATCCGCGTCTTCCGGGTTCATACGGGCTCTCCCACTTTTTCACAACCGCCCCCTCCAATCCTTTTTTGAGCTGTTGGTCATGAAATGTCCGGAGTGTATCGGGATTGTCTGTAACGATTAAAGGAGAAAGCTCAAGCACATTACCCGGCAACACCGTTTCCTCCAGTATTTTCCGTCTAAGGGAGAGTGGTTGAGACAGGAGATCTTTCCCGTCTTTTACGAGAATATCAAATACATAAAAACGTATCGGAACCTGTGATGAAAATAAATCGATCTGGTGTTTCCGTTTCCGTGTCGTAGTTTCCTGAAACGGGAGAATCCTGCCGGTTTTCGGATCCAATCCTACCGCTTCGCTGTCCAGAATTACTTCATGGGCGTTGATTTGTTTTCCTATGCGGTCAAACTCCGGAAACATTCCCGTCGTATTTTCCAAATTCCGTGAAAAACTTTGAATTCTGAACTTTATATTTTGATTCCTGTTTTTTTGGAAATGTATCTGTGTCCGTACTCCGTCATATTTTGGTTCAACTGCCACAGTTCCCATTTTTTCTATCATCTCATCGGCTGTGGGTATCCGCTGACACAAAGATGCCAGTATCGGCGCACCGACTTTCGCTTTTACGATTCCCAGACCCTCCACTCCGCGCGCTTTTACCGCTTCGGCTATGTAAGAAATGTCAGGATGGACATTGTATGCATCTTCCAGTTGCATCCGGAGTGATTTATCACCATTCAGCATCCATGACAAGGCATCCAGAATTGTCATATCAGAAAATCCGAGACGCAGTTTGTCCAATGGAATCCGTGCAATGTAACGGGCTGAGAGAGGATCAACGTCAGAGAAAAGTTCAGCGAGAGCAATGATTTTGTTATCCTGCGATCCGGCACCGGCCATCTTCGTTATCGCCTGGAGCTTTTCAAAGACATCGGATATATTCAATCCTTTATGTGTCTGTTTGATGTACGATTTATTCTTAATTTTTTCTGCAGCTATTCCCAGGTCCCCTGCTTTTTTAAATTCTTCCCAAACCGTTCGAACATCGGTGTTGCATGATACGGCAATAGCACGGATCATCAATTTGTCCGCGATACCGAATTCTATGGGCTCATACAAAGGCGCCACGCGCCCCTGGAGGAGAAAACATATCTTCCCTATATCCCCTTTCCCGCTTTCTTTAAATAACCGGGCAAGCGTTTCGGTCATGGCAAGTCGGGATGAAGTGCCTTCAAGCTTCTGGAAGTATACGGATAATACCGAAAATGTCATCGAGGTCTATTATATCATCACAAGGTGATTTTACCGTGCAAGTTGAACGATAAGAAGTGTATTAACGAATAAAGAGAAAGTATGTCGCAACGATAAGCCCGACGAGAAACACCCCGAATCCCGTTGCAACTTTACCCTCAGCATCCCCTTTTGACATTTTCTCTATGCCCTGGGCAAGGACAACAAGGGCAAATCCCACCGGTATGATGAGAAAAAGATATGTGAGTCCCTGTTTTGTAAAATCCATAAATATTTATGTTTTTATAGTACATTAATGACAATATCAAACCCGCATCTAATTCTTCAGCACATATTTCGCACCTTTTGTTGTGCCTTCCTTTTTCACTATACCCTTTTTGAGGAGGTCATTCAATTCCCGAAGAACGGTATCTTCGGAGATCATAGGAAACAGCTCAAAAAAGGTTTTGTTCTGCAGAAATCCGTTTTCCTGGATAAATTCCACAATCTTGATCTGCCGCTCTGAAAGTGCTAACTGTTGCCCGCCGAGTGATTTTTTGATTTTAAGATCCGTAGAAAGCGACTTTACCTTATCTTTTATCCGCGTGAGCTCGATTGCAAGCCCTTCCGAAAAATACTCGAGCCACGCTGTCTGATTGCCCTCCGCTTTCCCCACGCTCTGAAGTGCTTCATAGTAACTCACCGGCTCACGATCATAATGTTCCTCAAGGGAGAAAAACCGTTTGACGTCATATCCGTGCCGGAAAAGAACGAGTGTCGCAAGTGCCCGTGCGACCCGTCCGTTTCCGTCGAGGAAGGGGTGTATCCGGACAATTTCGTAATGTGCGATACCGGCAAGTATTGCGGAATGGATATCCTCACGTGTGATTGTATTCACCCAGTCGAGAAAATCGGCAATCAGAAACGGTACCTCGACAGACGGCGGAGGACGGAATGTTATCTCACCGGTTTGGGAATTTTTCACAACTACCTGTGTTTTACGGTATTCGCCGACCACCTCATCCGGTAGGATTCTGTGTGTGGTTAGTTCGTGGATGTGTTTTATGGTCTCTTCCGTAATAGTTTCCTTCTCGTACTCGGAAATAAACTTGAGGACGTTTCTGTAGTTGAGGACTTCCTGGATATCGCGGTCACGTCCGACGATTTTAGCCCCGGCCAGCACTTTTTCAGCTTCCGTAAAGTTAAGCTCATTCCCTTCGATATGTGTCCCGTGATGGACGGTGCGGACGATTGCATCTTCCCGGAATTTAGCCTCCCATGCGGGCACGAGCGGGCTGTTTTCGATAACTTCCTTGGCAGCCTCTATGATGCCGACAGAACGGAGGAGCTTATTTGAAATGGAATAGATAGGAGTATACATACACAAAAAACGTACAACCTACAACCTGGAACTTACAACTCATTGAGTTGTTATTTCCCTTATAATACCCGCATCATTCCCGAAAAGCAAGGTGGATTTGTTATTTCTTGGAGGTTTTTCGTGCCTGTACAAATTTTTTCTTTCCCTTTGCAACAGCATCTTCCGCTTTTCCCCATAGTTCCTTTATAGTCCCCTGTGCTTTCTTCCTCCGCTTTTCGTCGGAAAGGAATATTGCGACTGCACCTGCAGCAAGTGCGACTGTTGTGCCGATAATAAGTCCGATCCCTGTTTTTTTCTTCATATCATGTCCTCCTGGCAGTTATTGTGCCTTTCCTGCAGAAAAGAAAAATAAACGGATTACTCTCCCTTATTGCAGGACTACATCTATCATCCTCTATTGTGTGTATGTAGGTCAAGGTATACTGAGATGATATTCACGTTTGAAGAAACCGGCAGTCAGCAGATATAATTTGATACTTAAGTTCATTCCGGCTGCTTTCTGAGTGCATCCCTTACCACCTTAAACTCATCCCATGGCTCTTCACCGTATCCGTAATTTATAGACTTCTCGTGGCTCTTGCCTGTCAAAAACACAGTATCCCCTTTTCCCGCCTGGGAAATAGCAAACTCTATCGCCTCTTTTCTGTCCGGAATTTCAATAAGCGTTTTTTGTGCTTTTCTATTCATTATCCGCGAATCGTAATTCGTAAATCCTTTTATACCCGACCTTATTGCATTATTAATATCTTCTATTTTCTCATCTCTCGGATCTTCAGAGGTTAGAATGATGGTGTCGGAATATTTAGCCGACTCCAAACCCATCTCCGGGCGTTTCGTCGCATCCCGCTTTCCTGCGGACCCGAATACATGGACCAGTTTTCCTTTTGTAATTTTTTTAATTTCCGGAAGAATTTTTGCAAATGCATTTGGTGTATGGGCAAAGTCGACAATCACGCGGAAATCTTTATCGTATACGACTTCCTGTCTTCCTTGTGGTGCCTGAAATGTCGCAAGTCCTTTTTTTATCAGAGAGTCATCGATACCAAGTGCCCGTACTGCACCTGTTGCAGCCAAACTATTCTGCTTGTTAAAGTCACCGATAAGTTGTGTTTTAAACGGAAACGTTTGTGGCGTCAATACGGCTCTTTTATCAGTAAGTGAGTATGTAATAATATTCCTTCCTATAAGCCTCCTTTTCACATCTTCATACGATGCGTCATCCATATTGACGACAGATATATGTGCTTTCAGGAGAAGTCGCAATTTTGCATCGACATACTCCCTGTACGTCTTATGATAATCCAGATGTTCATGCGTTATATTGGTAAGAACACCGATGCGGTAGTCAATTCCCCACACTCTGTACTGATCAAGCGCGTGGGATGTGGTTTCCAAAACCAGATACTCGTTCCCGGCATCCGCTGCCCGCCGGATATACTTCTGAAGACCAAAAGGCGAAGGGGTGGTTACATGAAATCCGATATCATATTGATTTTCCCCGATATATGCGCCGATAGATGTTATCATTGCGACCTTCTTCCCTGCGCCCCTGAGAATGTGGTAAATGAGGGATGTTGTCGTCGTCTTCCCGTCCGTCCCCGTCACACCGATAACCGTAAGTTTCCTCGAAGGAAATCCATACAGCACGTTTGCCATAATTGCCCGGAGTAAATGGAAATAGTTTTTCACTTTCTGCCACATAAGAATGATGGATGATACATTGAACATCCAAATTACAACTTGTTTACCGCTTTTTTAAACTGGTCTCCACGGTCTTTGTAATTGGTAAACATATCAAAGCTTGCGCATGCCGGAGTTAAAAGAACGACATCACCGGGTTTTGCTGCTTTCCCTCGCTGTCTTCACTATCTCTTCCATGTTCTTGCAACCTTCGAATAATTTTCAGGTGTTCCACAACCGGCAACCCACTACCTATAGTCTGTTTTATTCTCTCCCACTCTACCCCGATCCCGATGATAGCGCGGATGGATTTTGACTTGCTTATAACGGTACCGAGCTCGGTAAAATCGCTGTTTTTGCTGGACCCGCCGAGGATTAGCACTTTCGGTTGAATAAATGCGTGTATTGCGGCAATTGCGGTTTCCGGTGTTGTAGAGAAAGAGTCGTCATAGTACCGAACACCGCCTGCTTCGCTGACAAACTCGATACGGTGCGGCAGTCCTTTAAATTCCTTTATCGTTTTCCGGATTGCACCCCAGGAAACACCGGAGGCTTTCGCTCCCGCACATGCAGCCATCACATTTTCCCAGTTATGCTTGCCCGGAATGAAAATGTCATCCGTTGGGCATATGTTCAACGTTTCCTTCCCGTCAGTCCACCAGATTGCATCATCGCGGACAAAACATCCGTATTGCACATGTTGCAAACTGCTTATCTGCCAATACTTCTTAGGGTACGTGTTTCCGATGGCACGTGAATTCGGATAGTCAATATTGACAACAAGAAATCCAACGGGTTTAAGGAGTTTAATGAGGTTTGCCTTCGCCATAACATATTCGTTTGTATCTTTGTGGTAATCGAGGTGTTCGCTTGTCGTCATGATAACGACGGCTCCGTCTACCGGTATGTTCCATCGTTGCCGTCTGGAAGCTTGATAACTCGAGGACAACTATTGAATCTTTTGTAAGTTTGTCGAGAAAATCCAAAGGCGGTGTTCCGATATTGCCCCCCAAATATGCATCACGTCCGTCGTTTGTGAGCATTTCGGTTATGAGAGATGACGTCGTTCCCTTCCCTTTTGTACCGGTAACACCGATCGTTTTGCACGGGCATCGTTCCAGAAATATATTCGTCGGAGTCGTTACGGTTTTTCCTGTGTTTTTGGCCTTTTTTAAAATATCACGGTCGGGGTGTATTCCCGGAGAAATTACAATTATTTCATAAGCGTGCGAGCTCCGGAAATGGTCCGTATTCATATTTCACTCCTGTTTTTTTCAACTGACCGAATGCGTATTCTATTTCGTGATATGGCTTTCTTTCGTCAAATACCGTGACAATCCCTCCGTGCCGTACAAACCAGGCAGCCGCGCTCTGCCCTTCTACACCAAAACCTAAAACTGCGATTTTTTTATCTTTGATTGTTATCATATTTTCACCCTTATATCCGTATCAATTCACTCATCGTCTTTGGTATCTCGTTTGCGAGGTCTGTCGCGTTGAAGTATGGTCCGACGGTTTTATAGAGCGCATCCCCTGCTTTTTTATTTATATATGATCCTGCAATTGTTGCGAGATACGGATCGTTCTTTGTCGCAAGTGCAGCGATGAGTCCTGCAAGGACATCCCCTGTCCCGCCTTTGGTCATACCCGCATTCCCGCCTTCAATACTTCTGCTTTCCGTTTCCGAACACGCGATATCAATTTGTACCTTTGAGAAGAACTATACAATGGTATTTTTCTGCAAAACGTTTACACAAAGACCAGTGTTGAGTCAGGACATGTTTTCAAAATGTTCGCCGGCAAATCGTCGTCTCTGCCTACAAGGCCATGAAATTCTCCTTCATGAGGTGTCAGTATTGCGCTCTTGGGGATAAGCTGTATGTCCATCATCTGAAGTGCACCTGCGTCTATGACCCACTGTTTGTCGGATATGTCTTTAATAATCTGTCCGTCAGTGTTTTGGTCTCATTGTCGCGGGTCATACCGGGGCCTATGAGGATACAATCATCCTCTTTAACATACTCATCCACCTGGTTTCGCGGTATGACTATTCCGTTGCGGAACTCCGATTTGGTACGTGCGACTATTTCGTTATTTTCCGGAACGGATGCGTAGTGGACGAGATCTACGATCCGCGACGCGACAGTGAGAGCCCACAAACTCGCTGCGTGGAAAAGGTGTGATCCGCCGATAATAAGCAGCCTACCGTTTTGTCCTTTATGTGAATCCCGTGGCGGAATATACAGGTTATGCAGATCTTTTTGTGTTACTTTTTTCATACGTGTGTATCCTGTTTATGACGCTGATACCCGTATTATCTCATACGGTACGCCTGATTCGGAAATGAGCGCTATAGATTCTTCTTCTGCCGTCGTGAGTATTGTCTGTTGATTTTTAATAAGGGATAGTACGAGCTGCCGGTGTTTCGTATCCAACTCCGAAAATATATCGTCAAGGAGAAGAATCGGCCGGTCCTCCGCCCGCGTGAATATGAAGGAAAGCTCGGCAAGTTTTAGCCACAATACGCCTAACCTCTGTTCTCCTCTGGATCCGTATGTATTTAAATTTCGTGCTCCCGGCAATACTGTATTTTCGTTGTTTACGATATTTTTTTGTTTTAGACGCGTGTGTCCGGGTTTCTGCTGTATGGTAAATATGATGTCATCCCTATGCGGTCCTACAAGCGTTGCACCCGCCTGTATCTCTTCATCTTTATACTCCATAAGCCGCATTTGGGATATCACGCTTTTGTCATACTCCAGTTGATAGAGAGTGCTCAGCGCCTGCATGCTTACCTCTGTTTGTGGCTGTTTATACGAGTTAACAAACTCAACAAACCGTGCCCGTGCATCAGTCAGATACCCTCCTGCCTGAATAAGAAGGTGATCCCAAAAAAGTAGCTGGCTTCGGGATGCTTCCCCGTCGCGAATCCGGTCCAGAAGCGAATTTCTTTGCCTCAAACCCCGCTCATACGATGCAAGGTTTCTCCGGTATTCACGGTCCACCTGTACAAGCACACTATCTAAATATTTCCGCCGGATACTCGGTGAATCCGTGACAAGTTCCAGATCTTCAGGACGGAAAACGACAGCTCTCACGTTTCCCACAAAGTCGATTGCTCTTCGCGGTACGCCGTTAACCAGATATTTTTTAACCGGAGCTTTTTGCCCGCCGACAATTCCGCGGGTTAAAACGAGCTCCGCCTCATCTGCATCTGTTTTAGCTTTCACACGCGCAATATCCGTATCCCATGTAATCATTTCTTTGTCGCTTTCAGCCCTGAAACTTTTGCCGGTTGCAGAGAGTGTTATTGCCTCAAGGATATTTGTTTTCCCGCTGGCGTTCGGTCCGAGGATAACTGTGACAAACGGATGGAAAGAGAATACTTGTTTTGTATAACTGCGGAAGTTAGAAAGTGATAGTGATGACAAAAGCATATACCATATGGTCTCTTTTTACCGAATTGTGGTTCCGACAAAGGGTTTTCCGTCCAATGCTTTTTCGAGGTTATCGAGGTTTCTGCCGTTGAGTATTTTTACCGTTACTCCGAGATCCCTCGCAAGTTTCGAAGCGATGGGGTCAAACGGAAGATTCATGCCCGGTATCCACTTATCCCCTGCCATTCTGCAGTACTCCTTCCACCGTATTTCCTTTAAAGGTTTCGCATCCTTGTTTTTCCTCGGATCTTTGTCGTATACCTGATCCACATTTGTCATGTTGATTGCAGTCTGTATCCCGTAATCCTGACACAGCGTTATTGCACAGTAATCCGTACTCCATCCCGGTTTCCAGCCTGCTGCAATAACGATTGGTTCATCAACTTTACGGATAATTTCATAGTGCTTTATAACATGCGAATGTGCGATATCACGGAAAATGACACGGATCATGTGGGCATTGAGGCGTGTCGCGTGGATACCGATCCAATCGAGATCCTCATTTTCAATCCTGGTTCCTATGACAGACTGGGCAGCCTGCTGGTAGAGCCGTGTTGTTGCTCCACCTCCGACGACCAAAAAAAATCTCCGTTTTTTTTCGGAGATTTGTTTGCGGAGGAATGTGTTGAGGGCGGTAAGAAATTCTGTATCAATTCCGCTTGAAGGGACGACGAGCGATCCTCCGAGCGATAAAATAAATGCGTTCTTCCCGACACTCATAATAAATTTGTCATTAAAAAAATTCGCGTGTATCAAATACGCGTATTTTTATATGCTAACAGAAAAATGACGTTTGTCAAATCAGATCGTTTGAGTAATCTCTCTGGAAATCATCTCTGCAACAGACAAAATTACTTTTTTGCTTTCCGGTTTGTTCTGATGTCCTTCTTCTCAACCGTATCCGTTACTACAACTTCATCCACTCCCGATGCTTCTATCGCATCCTGGGCACCATCGACGTACAAATGATGGGTTGCCGCGACAGTCACGGTTTTCGCACCTTTCCCTTTGAGGAATTTCGTCGCTTCGGCAATTGTTCCGCCGGTGACGATAAGATCGTCAATGATGATGATATCTGCATTTTCCACTGACCTCGTCATGCCCGATACTGTAATCCTGCCTGTAGTAAGATCCCGTTTTTTATCCAGGTAACAGATGGGTACCCCGAGTGTTTCGGCAAATGAGGATGATGATTTGACGGATCCGGCATCAGGCGCAACAACAACGGTAGTATTCTTTTTACGCAGTTGGAAATACTCTTCGAAGAGGGGTCGGGCGGTCAGGTTTACAACAGGTATATCAAAAAATCCTAAAATTGCGGGGTTATGAAGATCTATGGTGATGAGACGTTTTAAAGGAACGGCTGATTGAAGAATTTTCGCGACAACCTTCACGGATAACGGCTCGCCGGAACGGAACACTTTATCCTGTTTGCTGTATGCAAGCCACGGTATAACGGCAACAATAGGCGACGCACCCATGCGGGCAACTGCATCAGCAAGAAGTGCAAATTCTATGATGCGCCGGTCAACCGGTTCAGAAAGTGATTGGATAATGACAGCAGGACCGCTTATCTGCTTTTCTCTCACCCACACTCTCGTTTCCCCATTTGCAAATATTGTTGTTTCGACTGTACCGCACGGTATTCCGGACTCATGATATAAACGCGCTGCAAGTAATGCACTGCCTGATCCGGAAAATATCTGCATATGTGAATTCCATTATACCTCGTTGCGTGTGCCAATGGGTAACATAACGAGAAGTGGAGCTAATGCTGATACGATAAAATGCTGTGCTTTTTTAAAATCTGTGCCTTCCGGAACATTCCCGAGGGTTATGTCATGCGAACAGTCAAGCGCACGGATGATCTGCTGAACAAAGAAGTACACGTCTTCATCCTGAGTGCCTACAATCGGAACCAGTTCATTGACAGTCAATGATGTTAGTACTGCATACGTGACTCGCCCGACACCGACTTGCCGGAGGTGTATTGTTGATAATTGCGCTTTCTTTCCCCTTTCAACGATATC
This sequence comes from Candidatus Gottesmanbacteria bacterium, assembly GCA_963711735.1. GTDB lineage: Bacteria > Patescibacteriota > Microgenomatia > UBA10105 > UBA927 > CAVQFA01. The sequence continues at coordinate 74,654 of CAVQFA010000003.1, forward strand.
ATCCAGAAGCACAATGTGTCGGGGCAATTGCTGATTCTCTCTTTGTAACAATTGCCTGAGCTTCTCATCTAAATCCGCACCAGCTTCCGTATCCCCGGTGTCTATTGCATGCTGATACAGAATGGTGTTTTCCCTGTCTCTGAACCACAAAACCGGTATTTCGCCGATTGTGTGAAGAATGGATTCTTTATAGAGTGAATGGAACAATACTTCGCCACTATATCCCGCTACGACAACACAATCAGGGTCCTTTTTGTTGATTATCTCACGAATGTGTTCTGCAGCCTGTTTAATCCTTGTATGTAAACCACGTTCTAATCCTTTTTCGATAATCGATGTTCTGAATTGATACCTTTCTTCCAACGGATTTTGATAGGGACTTGTCGGATCGTACAGGAATTCTGACATCGACCGTCCCATCCTGTATTGAAGAGTTGAAGCAATTTCCTGCCGCGCATCATTAAGCTGTGCCCATTCATGAGGTAACATATAATATTAAATGTTATTAAGCAAACTTTTGTATCATACCTGTGCGACGGGCTGATCGCCAGCTGGACAGAAAAAACAGTATGGAAAGCAGTATATAGATTATATTCAAAATTGTCGCTTCCGCAACCCCCTGCCAATTGACAGCGCCTCCTGCCAAGACTCCCCGTAGTCCTTCAAACACATAGCTTGACGGGATAAACCGGGCAATAACCTGCATCCATCCCGGGAGAATTGATACGGGGTAAAATACGGCAGAAAACGGCTGGAGGATGACAACAAGAGACCAGACAAACGCCTGCACGCGGTTGCCGAACCGGAGAATCATACCCTGGATAAAAAATCCTGCCCACCATCCGACCAGAAGTAAATTGATTATAAACGGGATAATCCCCCACCCGATGGTAAATATGTTCAGGGAAAAAAAGAAAAATGCTATTGCCATGGCAAAAATGACGGATATGGCAAGCTTAATTCCGCCGATAATAAGTGATGCAATGGTAAATTCGGCAATGGAAACGGGTGACGTCATGATGTTTACAAGATTCCTGTCCCAAATTTCCTTTAAGAAAGTAAACCCGAGTTCCTGCTGGGAACGGTACACGATCATCCAGAGGATGATGCCGGAGAGGACCATTGTCGTAACCGTTCCTCCCATACCCGCATCCCGCCTGATGTAAAGGGACATAAGTCCCCAGACAACAAGATCAAAAGTCGGCCACCACAATGTTTCGAGTAACCCTTCTATCTCGCGTGTCCACGTGATGGTATGCCGCCAAACGATGGCGTTGATTCTCCGTATACTATTCCTCATTGTGCGCCTCCTTAGGGAGCTTCCCAAAATAACTTGAAGATTTATCTTGGGTTACGACCCCTTGTGCTGTATCTTTCTCTGAAGATTTTTTAAATGTATTCTGAGATACGGCTCTGATAAAGAAATCCTCTAGAGTCGGTTTGGCTATGGCAATTTCACTGTAATCGACTCCTTTTTGAGCCAGACCGGACAATAGATTTGACACGTGCGATTCTTTCAACTCAATGATGACGAATCGGTTATCTGTGGTTATCGGATATTTGTGCTCTTTGCAGTACGCAAGCGTTCGTTTTTGACCGTCGCGCATATAGAGGGTCACGCGGGTCGTATCTATAGTCCGTGCGAGCTCCTCAGGCGTGCCCTCACGGACAATCCGCCCGGAGTTTATAAATATGACACGGTCAGCAAGCTCTTCTATCTCTGCCATGTTGTGAGAAGTTATGAGGATCGACGTTTTATACTTTTTTTGCTCGGTTTTGAGGTATGACCGGACAATACGTGCACTGTCAGGATCAAGCGAGCTCGTCGGTTCATCGAGAACGACAAGTTCCGGATAGTTTATGAAGGCTTTGGCAAGATTGAGTCTCGCCATATTGCCGGATGATAAATCGCCGCAGTACGTTTTTGCTTGCTGGCTCATATGGAACGCATCCGTCAGCTTTTTTATCCGGGATTTTGCATGAGGTACGCCGTAAATTTTGGCAAATACCATGAGATGTTCGGCAACGGTGAGCCTCCATGGTGCTCTCGTGTAAGCGGAGGAAAAGTTCATGCGCTCAAGGATTTCGGACCGGTGCGCGTTAAACGGCAATCCGAAAACCGTAATTGACCCTGCAGTGGGCTCAAGAATCCCTAGAATCATGGAGATCGTGGTCGTTTTCCCTGCTCCGTTGGGTCCGAGGAGTCCGACAATCTCTCCCTTCCCGACGGAGAAAGAAATGTTGTCCACGGCTGCCTTCCGGTTCTTTTTCCCAAGAAACCGTTTTGTGAGATTGGAAATTTTCAAAACTGTATCCATACATTTATAACCACCTGCCTGTAATAAGTTAACATAACTATACGTTATACGGGTGGCATATAAGATGGATTATATATCAAATTGTCGCGTTGGCACGAGAAATGATATAATAAGCGCATGCTACCAGAAAACGACGAAACGCAAGAGTTTGCCGATGCTAAACGATTAATTAATGCAGGTGTTAATAACGACGATGAGGAAACGGTTGTTGCCGGAACACAAAGATTAGTCAGACTGGCAAAAAAAACAAAGTTAGACATAACAAATCCTGTAGTAGCCCAAATTTCTGGTCTTGATAAGCTTAAACCCGGAAAATAGATATTCAAACCTGCCTCAATAAATTACCATGCCTCGATTCGAATTTGAAAACCGAACATCTATCAATCCTATCGAAATATACAGTTTAGGCGGAAGTACATTTTTCCCGGAGAGAGTTAAAGGTTTGAATGATCAATTTTTCGTACCTTTGTATTTTTTCGTACAAGAACGTTTAAACGATGACGAGGTTATTGTAGCATTCATAGGCGGAGGTAAATACGCCAGAGACCGCCAGAACGCTGTAAAAAGGATTTCGGCCATTCTTAAGGCAAACATATCTGAGAGATCCATCGACAAGTATGGTATTCGTGTAACACGGTCTAATGCGTGGTATATCCTGGATCTATTCCGCGATTTAAATATCCCGGCAGTAAAGTATAGAGGGCAAAATATTCAACCGGGTAAATTATATCTCGGTGCTGGCGATATACCGGGTCATACCACAGACTATCGTACTATAGATACAGCATCAAAACTTGGGGTATCGTATGTTATTAATATAAGCAATACTCCCGGATTATATCCATTTAATTCTGACGGATCATTCGATAGAAAACGGATTATCCAGGAAATGTCATTCGACGATCTTATTCCGCATCTAAAAGATCACACACCCGGACTCAACCAACCGATTGATAAACCCGCTGCGATTCTTGCGCGTAATAATGGGATTACCTATATCACATTAGGTTCGGATATTGATAACCTGCGTACCTTCATACGTGGAGAGGAATTCGTAGGCACAATCATCCGCCCATAAATATATAGAACTACTTCCCGGCGGCTTTTTGCGTATCCTCTATAAACCGTACAATTTCTATCTTAAATCTTTTCGTGCTGAATTTTTCCGCCTGTTTAATTGAGTTTTTTCTCATTTCTGAAATCCACGCGGCACTTCCCTTCTCAATTTTCCGAAGAGCAATTTTCAGATATTCCGCTTCAGGTTTCTCAAAAAGAATTCCGGTTTTTTCCGGAATAACTGTTTCCTTCACTCCTCCCTGCGCAAGGGCAATAACCGGCGTGCCGTGCGCCATCGCCTCAACAGGAACCATACCGAAATCCTCATCCAATGCTGAAAATATAAGTGCCTTGGCTCCGGTATACAGTTTACCTAGCTCGTTGTCCGAAACGCTTCCGCAAAATTCTATAGTCGGACCGGCAATCGATCGCAGATATTCTTCTTCTTTTCCGACTCCGACAATTTTGAGTGGTAATGTAAGTTCATTGCATGCCTGAATCGCTAAATCTACCCGCTTCGCCCACGCCAACCTCCCGACAGACAGGTAATAGTTTTTATTTTTTATTCGTAAATCGTCCATCGTCAATCGTAAATCGTGAGTTTCAATTGGAGGATATATTACGGTACTTGTACGTCTATAAAACTTAACAACCCTCCGTGCTGTCTCTTTGGAATTGGCGATGAAGAAATCTACTGCCTGTGCTGTTTTAAAGTCGTATTGCCGCAGGAAAAAGTTGACGATGGATGCATAGAACCGGACGAGTGCGTATTTCTGCAGATCGCTTCCCGTTGCATATCCATACAAGTTCCTTGGCGGATGGTGAATGTAACAAATATGGAGCGGTACTTTATTTTTTGATGATTGGGAAATGCGAGTGGCAGGACCCAAATCCTTATGGTTCTGCAATGCTACTCCCCTGCACATAAACCATCCGCTTGAGGAAAGCACTATATCGTAACCGGAAAGATCGAAGCTTGACCATATTCTGGGAGCGAGAAACCTAAGTGGTGAAATAAATTTTTTAACAATCCAATTTCCCTGTACCCAGCTCGTCCGTATATCCCAATTTCTGAAACGATCAGCATGTTTCCCAAGCGCCTTCCAATCGACGAATGATGTATAAAGCGGTGCTTCGGGATACAGTTCATGAAACACCTCCACGACCCTTTCCGCACCCCCGTACTCTCGTAAATAATCGTGTACCAAAGCAATCTTCATATACTTTCTATTTTATCTTTGTTATCCGGAGGAAAAATATCCTGAATTTCCCCCCATTGGGGACGCCCTTCACCAATCATATCAAGTCCTTCATCTATAGCTTTCATTCCCCAGCGCCGGACCTGTTCCCTCACGTAAGACTCATTGAAATGCAGTCTTTCCATAAGTCCGTCCGGTGGAGTTTTGTTATTTGCTTTATAGAATCCTAAAGTATTTTTGTCTACGACGATTACAAAAACTGTTTGTGCTACTTCATCCGGATTAAACACATCATAATCATTTGGTCCGTATTCTCCTAATGGCTCTTTCATATATGTTCAATACGGCAGGTCATAATGCATATCTCATTACCGTTTGGTAAAAAAACAAACGTCAAAACAGACTTTCCTGCTTCCCTCGCTGATTGTCATCTTTCGTTTTCTTTTTATCCTTCTTTTCAACTTTTCCCTCTCCCGTCAGTCTTTTCAGTAACGTTTTAAATCCGATCGTTTCAAAAAACCTCCGGGCATCGGGTGTATCAAAGGTTTGGAATGGTTCCAGTTGAATATCTATCGGCACATCGGTTCTGATTGTCGCAAGGTCATGCGAGAGAATGGCGCTTTCCTTACCGGCGCGCAGCTTCTCAATCAGAGACTCCGATGCTTCTATCTTTTTCCCGTTTTCCAGCCTCCGGTACAGTTCCCGTACGTCATCTGTCTGCTCAATGAGTGACACTGCCGTTTTCGGTCCGACGCCCTCCACCCCCGGATAATTATCCGAGCTGTCCCCTGCGAGCGCCTTGAAATCGGGTATCTGTTTTGGTGTGACACCCATCCGAACTTTTACCTCTTTCTCACCGTAAAGCATTGCTTCCGATAATCCTTTTGTAGGCATGTACACGAACACTTTATCATCTTTCACCAGCTGTAAAATGTCCCTGTCCCCGGTTACAACTATTGCCTGATCAATCTTTTCACTCGCAACCGACAACTTATAACCTCAACTTTTCGGCACAAGGTTCCGATCACATCGTCAGCTTCATACCCGTCCATTTCAAAAATGGGAATCCCGAATGCGCGGAGCATTTCGTGAACTTTTTCTATCTGCGGTACGAGGGTATCGTCCATTTTCGGACGTGTTGCCTGATATTCCGCAAACATCTCCTTGCGGAATGTGGGTTTCGGCCGGTCAAAGGCAACGGCAATATGCGACGGTTTGAGGTCGTTTCCGATCCGGAAAAGCATTGTCGCAAATCCGTATACGGCATTGACGATATTACCTTCAGTATCGGTAAGAGGTGGAAGCGCGTGGAACGCCCGGTGGAGTATTGCGTTACCGTCTATGATAACGAGGCGGTTCATGGAGTTTATGATTTCGTATTTTCCTTACTTTTTACTCCCTGTTTTGCCGTATGATGGGTTTGCTCTGTTCCTGCTTTCATCAGTTGTTCAAATTCCTCGTTTTCGATTGTTTCTTTCCGGACTAGCTCAGCGGCAATTGAGTCCAGCTTATTTTTATGTTTTTTCAGTATTTCCTGTGCTTTCTTATATCCCGTATCCAGAAATTTCTTTACCTCTCTGTCTATTGCTCCCATCATCTCCGGAGATATCTGGTTTTGCTCAAAGTAGGACTTGCCCCATTCCGTCATATCCATCTGCGGACCGAAGTTGATGGGCCCGAGATCGCTCATTCCGAACTCCATCACCATGTAGCGGGCAATCCGCGTGGCCTGATCAATGTCGCTTGATGCTCCTGATGTCATTTCATTAAATATAAGCTCCTCTGCAGCCCGTCCTCCCATCATGGTAGCAATCTGCTCAACGAGATGGGATTTCGTTTCGTGAAGCCTGTCTTTCTCAGGAGGAGTGAGGGTATAACCAAGGGCCATACCGCGCGATACGATAGATATTCTGTGTACCGTATCCATGTTGGGACAGTAATAGGTAACGACGGCGTGTCCTGCTTCGTGGTATGCGGTCATTTTCCGGTCCATATCCGTTTGGAGTCTCTTTTTCTCCGGTCCGAGTTTCACTTTCGTTGCCGCTTCCTCTATGTCTTTCATCTCTATTTCTTTATGTGCTTCGCGTGCGGCGAGGATTGCTGCTTCGTTGAGCATATTTTCAAGGTCTGCGCCGGAAAACCCGACTGTCCGCTTGGAAGCTTTGTCCCAATCCATATTGGATGCAAAAGGCTTCCCTTTGGCATGAATGGCAAGAATTGCTTTCCGTCCTTCCATATCAGGAAGATCGAGAACCACTCGGCGGTCAAACCGTCCGGGCCGCAAAAGTGCGCTGTCCAGTAAATCCCCGCGGTTTGTCGCAGCTATTACCATCACGGCAGTATTGGGTTCAAATCCGTCCATCTCAACAAGAATCTGGTTAAGTGTCTGTTCCCTCTCGTCATGTCCGCCCATAATCCCGACTGAACGCATCCTTCCGATTGCGTCAATTTCATCGATGAATATGATGGAGGGGGCGCTTTTTTTCGCCTGGGCAAATAGATCACGAACGCGGGCAGCACCTACTCCTACGAGCATTTCCATAAACTCCGATCCGGCAATCGAGAAAAACGGTACCTTTGCCTCGCCGGCAACTGCTTTAGCCAGAAGTGTTTTTCCTGTTCCGGACGGACCCACAAGGATGACTCCTTTTGGGGTACGTGCACCGAGTGCTTTATATTTTGTGGGATTTTTCAGGAAATCAACGACCTCTTCCAGCTCTTTTTTAGCCTCATCGACTCCTGCCACATCGGCAAATGTCGACTTCGGAAGATCTTTGTTCCAGATGCGTGCACCGGACTTACCGAACGAAAATATATTATCCTGCGCTCCCCGCGCCTGCCGGAAAATAAAAAGGAAGAATGCAACGGTCAGGACTAGTGGTAAAACGTTGGAGAGAAGGTTGAGCCATACCTGTCCCATACTTGTATCTTTGACCTGTATTTCCACGCCTTTCGTGGTTACACCTTCAGATTCCAGTGTCTTGATCAGGGATTCCTGCGGTTCTTTACGTGCCGTATACTTTCCGCCGGTTTTTGTTGTAATAGTAAGCTTGTTCTCTTCTACCTCTACTTTCTGCACTTTTCCGGCTTTCATATCGGAAATGACGCTTGAAAGCGGTTGTTCAGTGAGGGATGTATTCTGGCTTCCGATGCTTCCGATGAGGGAGAAAACAAAAAAGAGGATAAAAAGTCCGATGACGATGTTTTTGAGGTTAAACTCGAAGCGCATCTCAAACATCTTCCCGCCCTTTTTCCCGTGTCCGTTTTTCCTGGATTTCAGTAAGGATTTATCTGCCATAGATCGAATACTGAGTATACCACGAAAAGGATCGTTTTTATAGCTAATCATCTAAAATCGATAGATGATAGACAGAATGTGACAGTAAAGGTATAAAAAGGTGAGAAAAATCATTTTTGAAGACAACTTGCGCGTTTGTCATATATTTTAAGAGCTAGCCTGGAATATACAAACGCGCATTTAGTGAAGAATGGGCATTATCTTCACAATCGAAAAAACATGGCTGAACGGGTCTGAAAAAATAATTTTCTCACTTTTGTTAAAATATATCTATCTCACCTTCGCTCCAACAGGCATTCCTTCTGCAGGAACGAAAAGTGGTTTGTCGTCCGGACCATCTACAGCCAATATCATCCCCTGCGACTCTCCCCCCGGCATTTTGCGGTATGCGAGGTTCGTGATAAACAGAAATTGCTTCTCCCGGAAATCTTCCGGTGTATACCCATATCCTCTCACTCCCGTATAAATCGTTCTGGTTTGGTCACCAAATGAAACAGTCAGAAGTATGAGCTTCTCACTTTTTTCCACATTTTCCGCTTGCTCTACCTTCCCTACTCGAATTTCCATCTTCCCAAAATCATCAACGCTGATTTTCCCGTTTTCAGTTTTAATTTCAGTTACAACAGACAACTTACTGCTATACTTATTTACCAACCCCACTGCTTCCCGTACCTCTTTCATGGTTTCGTTGGCTACTTTTACAGCCTTTGTTCTCCCCTTTTCCAATATATCTGTAACCATTTCCCTGTTTCTTTTAAACTCCTCATACCGTTTCCGTGATCCTTCAAACGTTTTCATAAGAGAGGTAAACAAATACTCTTTGATCTCCACGTCTGCCACTTTTCCGTGCTTATATGCTTCTTTATATTCATCAACGGTTTGACGATCCCCGAAGAAATCCAGATAGCGAAACACCATATTCCCTTCCACATGTCCCGGGTCATTCGCGTGCGCCCGGGTCGGATCGGTAAACGAGCTCATCACCTGTTTTTTTATAATTTCCTCCGGTTCGAAAATGGAGATAATGTTCCCAAGTGACTTGCTCATTTTCCGTTTGCCGTCGGTCCCTAATACCGACGCGACGTCTTCCGGAATATAAGGCTCTGGCAAAGGAAAGATGGGTTTTTTAAACGTCTTGTTAAACCTTTCGGCAACGTCTCTGGCAATTTCCACATGCTGCTTCTGATCCTTGCCCACGGGCACATAGTCAGGTTTATACATGAGGATGTCCGCAGCCATGAGAATCGGGTAGTTAAATAACCCTAAATTTATCTCGTCTTCCATCACGTCTTTTGCGAGTTTATCTTTATATGCGTGAGCGCGCTTGAGAAGTCCCAAAGGCGTCACGTTACTCAGAATTGTCTGGAGTTCCGGGTGGAGTCCTATATCGGACTGCCGGAAAAATACCAGCTTCGAAAACTCCTGGTCCGTCAGAAATCCTTTCAGGAGTGCCAGTTCATTGAGAATGAGTGTTTCAACGTTTTTCTGTAATTGTGCTTTATCCTGTACGGTTGTGAGGGCATGCAGGTCAGCCACAAAAAGAAAACACTCGTTATTCCGTGCCATTTGAATAAACTGCTTGACGGCTCCCAAATAATTACCGATGTGTAAACTTCCGTCTCCCGACGGCGTAATACCTGAAAGAATCCGTTTATTTTGCAATTGCGTCTGTATATTCATATTTCCTCCTTATTATAATAGCTTGTAAGTAAATTATCTGCCAGAACTTCCAGACTGCTCAGTATTTTGGGGTTTTTGACTTCTCCTGTTACCACGGGTAATTCCGTGCACCCCAAAATCACCCCATCTGCCTGACCTGACCGTAAATTCCTTGCCGCCAATTGCAGTATCCCGTTTCTGTCTGACTTTTTCAGCCTACCCGATATGACATTCCGGATAATCCTTTCTTGTATAACCTGAATTCTTCTGTCCGGATAAAATACCGATATTCCCATGGATCGGAACGTTTTTCCGTATAAGTCGTTTTCGATGGTGACCGGTGAAGCATATACGCATACTTTTTTCATCTTCCGCCTGCATACTTCTTTCCCCATAATTTCAAGCAGGGATCGAAACTCCCGTGGTATAACTTTCTTAATCGGGAATTCCATGATGTGTGCAGTATTGCACGCCATCACAATCGGATTGCATCCGAAACTTTTCAAAAGTTTCGCCCTGTCAACGAGCATCCGCTCTACGATTCCTATCTTTTCGGTGCTTGCGATAAAATCCTCAACCGGTATGGAGTCGAGTACTATTTCGGGAAACTCATTGGGTTCCCGCGCTCCCCGCTTCACTGCTTTTGCCACGATGAGCCGGACAAGCTCCGAGCTTGCCTGCGGACCCATGCCTCCGAGTATGCCGATTTTCCTGTTTCTATTATTATTTAGTATATTTTTCATATTTATCAATTCTTAAATAATGATTATTACCAACAAATGGTTTGCTCTCCGCCTTTGGTGGATCGTAACCATATGTGGGATTAGACTCTTCCCCGCTTCGCTCGTCCTCGCCAAATCCCACAAAAAAACCTCCCTGTAGGGAGGTCGGTTTGTGTGAATATGGTTATACTTTATTCCACGGTGCTACCAGCCTCCCGACTAGAGGTAAAATGCCAATAATATGCGCTGGTACATACGTTTTTCATAGACAACATTCAGTATATCACACCCGGTCAAATATAAAATGCTATAATAAAAGTCATGTCATTCCCGAAACTTGCAGTTTCTGCACGCAAAATCCACCGGTTTCTCGTCATTTTTATCGTTATTCTGGGTTTGATCAATGATGATAACGGGAACAACGATGAAGTACCCCAACCTTATGCCGATCGATCCGTTCCTCGCGCGCCGCACACATAATATAGTCAGTACTTTTTTCTCAATAATTCTCCTGGGCATGATGCTAACGGGTTCATATTTGTTCCTTTTCCCGTGGCTTATAAAAACATTCAGGAATAAACCCACTCCTAACCAACCGCAGGAATAATCTTAGGAATTCTTCACTTTGCTTGATTATTTATATTTTTACTGCGGGTGGCGCGTATTTTGGGACCCGACAGCGCGCAAGGATCGGGTGGATCAGGAGATGTAATAATTTCAATATAATATAACTCGGTAAGCATTCTATTATTACAACGTTAAGAAAACTGAGCACTGGCGGGAAAATAATACGCGACAGGACCCGTGAGTGTATTTGTTACAATACAGTGTATGTCTGATTTATACCTTCGGATTGTTCTTTTTCTGTCTCTTGCCGCAATTGCGCTTACTTGGACGTTCACGAGTCCGAAGAATTTTTTCAAATTCCTCTCAACCCTCCCCCAACCGCGCTATTGGATCATGCTCGGATACCAGCTTCTTCCTTTCCTGCAGCTGGGAGATGTTGTACGCGTGTCGTGGATGCCGAATGCATTCAGTGCAATTTGTATTTTTTCAGGAATAATTATCCTGTGGTGCGGCATTATTCTTGCTGCTTGGGCAAAAATTGTGATGAAAACCAACTGGGGACGCCCGGGTCAGCATGATATCCGCAAACAGCATACGCTCGTGACCGGAGGACCGTTTGGGTATACCCGCAACCCGATTTATCTCGGACTCATCCTCGTATTTTTAGGATTTGAGCTTGCGATGCAGAGCTATTTAGTCATCCTCACACCCTTCCTTTATGTTTTTATGACAGTAATGATCCGGAGAGAAGAAACGCTCCTTGATTCGTATTTCGGTAATGAGTATGCGGGCTACAAAAACCGTGTCCCCCGCTTCTTCCCGTTTGTCAGATAAGTTGCGCAATTTATGTGCAGAATATGGATTTTTCCTCTATTTTGCTTCAATTTTCATTGCCATCGCATGAATCTGATGCTATAATCAACGGCGTACCTTAAAGTACCGCGGGGTAGTGTACAGTTGCACAGAAGGCTCATAATCTTCTAGGCTGGGTGCGACTCCCAGCCCCGCAACATATTAAATAATAACCCTCCTTGTGAGGGTTTTTATTTTATCCATAGCGGGATGAAAAGCTTATCCTGTAACCGTTCTGACGTCGATGGAATTTACAGCGCTTCAATAATCCGGGAATGAAGACTATATTATTCATCCAACTCTTTTTTAGGTAAATCTTCCTCCGCCGGTCCGTTCAACACCTTACCATCTGTATTGAAGCTAGACCCATGACACGGACAGTCCCAGGTTTTGTCCTTACCGTTCCATTCGACAACGCAGTCCAAATGGGTACACAATGCTGATAATGCGTGTACTTTCCCTGTTTTATCTTTATATACCGCTATTTTTTCATTTTTCTGGTTTATTATTTTCCCCTCATCTGTATTCAGATCCATAAAATCACCTCCGGACTTAAAAATAGAGAAGAATTCCCAACACACCATGGATTATTGCAAGTGTTATTGAAACTGCAGAAATCAAAAAATATGATACGTTCCTCAATATTTTTATTTACTCCACCACAATTTTTCCGGTCATTGACGGGTGAATGGCGCAACTATAGTCAAAGCTTCCCTTAGTATTAAATGTGAACGCGAACGTATCTCCCTGGTTTAAGTCTGATGAATTAAACGCATCGGACTTAATTTTATGAGTGGCTGAGTCCTGATTTGTCCAGGTTACTTTTGTGCCTTGCTTTACGGTCAGAGTACCGGGATTAAAAGCGAAATTCTGGATTGTAACTGAGTTGGCTTCAACGGCTGTTTGCGTTTGTTGTGTTGTTTGGGGCTGTGCTGCCGGTTGCACTTGACTTGGTTTGTTTTTCATAAGGAAATATAACCCGCCTATGACTACAACAACCAATACTATTCCGATAAGTATTTTATTCATATACATTCACCCCCCTTTATATTAAGGTTAATGATCAGAATCAACTTTAATTTCAGGTTTCTTTATTACAGTCTCCCTGGGTAAATAATGAATTAAAGCCTTCTCTACCAGAGCTGTTAAACTACAATCTTCAACTACTGCTTGAGCTTTAGCATGTTTCGCTAAATCAGGATGAATGAATAGAGTTAATCGTTGTCTATTATTAAGTGTCATACTTCATATTATACAATTAATTGAAGTACTTGTTAAGTAATAATTGCACGTTAACGCTTTAAACGTGAATATATCCACGTTCTTTTTCAATATTCTTCGTACTTTCGGCTGATAAATACAGGTTTTTGAAATAAAAACCAGGTTCGGATTTCATCTAACCCCCGCAACAAATAAAATATAAAACCCTCCCTATGAGAATTTTCTCTATCGATCACTGAGAAGAGCAGTTTGACATGAGCGGTCGAAAAGGTTCAGGTATGTAACAAAAATATATAAGCAGACCACCTTGTCCGTAAAAAAGAGTATATTAAAATAGTATAAATTTTAATACTATATCGTTATGAAACGGGACTGGATTTACGTTTTACGTGGTATAGCTATCCTTAGTGTTGTGATCGGACATGCGATAGATATGAATCCGGAATATCCGTTGCTCTGGTTTTGGAATCATCTTGCTTTTACAATCCCCTGGTTTATTTTTCTTTCGGGCACTGCAAACGCCTTGTCATTACTTCGACGTCAACAACAAGTTTCGTATATCGTCATCATACATAACGATGGTGGGCCGGATTATAAAAATTTTACCGGTCTATGCGTTGGCAGTGTATGCTGCATTAACACTGTACGCCTACCCAATTCTTGATCTTCACGATTATCTGTACAGAGTATTGTCATTTCAAACGCAACCGACGTTTTATTTTGTATTGTTAATTATTGAACTTTATATTCTGTTCCCCCTGCTTTATGCATTATCCGGTTTCAGCAAAAAAATTCCGGGCAGATTATTAACACTGGTATTAGTTGGGTTCGTTGCATACATCTGGCCGTTTCTCAAAGCTCCATATCCGTTTGTTCCGGCGGGCATAATCATCGGAGGAGGCTTCCTGTTCATTTTTTATGCCGGAATGCTTTATGGACGATACGGTATTAAGATGCCTAGACACGGCTGGATAGCGGTGATCTGCGGTATGGTTATAACTGATTATCTGTATATAGTTTACGGGAAAAATTTAGATCACACCGCTCTTTTTTTTGTATTACTCCAGAGTTGGTCGCTGTTTCTACTGTTTGTGATAAAGAGATTAATAACTTTTATCCCAAAAGGTGTATCTGCATTCCTGGCTATAATCGGACGTCAATCTTTATATATTTTCCTTTTTCATTATGCGGTTATACATTATCTTTTTGAAAACCGACCTCATACTATTATGCTTTTTGTCACAACCTATATAATCGGTATTACCTTACCGATTATTTTTGGTGTTTTGTATGAAAAAATATATAAGTGGATAAAATACCGGTCATTACCCATTTTTACTGTCCGATAATACCCCTCCCAATAACAATATGGTCCAAAAATTCTGATCTCTACAAACCCCCGCAATGGGTGAACGAATGAAAAGGCAGATGGGTTCCGGTTGGTATACCCCGTTTTTCCGGTAACAAGAAGCTATTGATAGTGATAGTATAATAGGAAAAACGTCCGGTGAATAAATTTATCCTATTATGTATAAAGAAATAATGAGCCCGCTTCTTGACAGACTGGATTCTGAAACAATGCAGAGATTTACAAAGGACGCACTTCGTATTGCGGAATTATCTCCGGTGACTCTGAAAGTTTTAGAATTACTCGCAGATCGGCATAAAAGATTTAAAGATGAAAGATTACGGGTACAATTAGGAGGTGTTGAGTTTGAAAATCCGGTGGTTGTAGCAGCCGGTTGGGATAAAAACGGTCTTGCGGTGAAGGGGTTGTATGCTCTCGGTTTTGCCGGAGTTGAAGTCGGATCCGTTCTAACATACCCCCAACCGGGTAATCCAAAACCGAGACAATTTGTTATTGGTCCGGGCGTTGCGTTAAACAGGCGCGGGTTTGACAGTGACGGTATGGGAAAGGTAAACAGTAATCTGAGAAGATATACCAACAGCGGAATTCCTATCGGAATAAATATAGGGAAAAATAAGGAAATTCCGGATATTGCAGCCCCCTGGATGTATGCGGCTGTTACAAGGCAACTATATAGACATGCTGCATATTTTGTGGTTAATGTTTCCTCACCGAATACTCCGGGACTCAGGAGACTTCAGGAAAAGGAGCCATTAACAGATATTGTCCGAGCGGTAAATCAAACAATGGATGAAATGGGAGGAAGAAAGCCTTTATTTGTAAAAATTGCACCGGAGTTAACACGTGAGGCTACAAATGATGTTATTCAGGTAGTTTTGGATAATGGTTTAACAGGTATTATTGCTACAAATACCACAACAAATCCTGATATAAAAGCAAAATATGGGGAAATGTGGAAAAATGAAGCCGGGGGTATAAGCGGTGACGATTCTGTTTATAGACGTATGGCAACAGAAAAAGTTGCTCATATTTACAGAGAGACAAAAGGTGCAATTGAAATTATCGGAGTAGGCGGAATAAAAGACGCGGAAACTGCATTAGAGAAAATAAAGGCAGGTGCAAAGGTAGTTCAGGTCCTGACAGCAATTCGCGGCGAAGGACCGACGGTGGCCGGAAGAATCAACCGAGGAATTGTGGACTTCATGGAAAAGGAAGGAATAAAGAATCTCAGCGAAATAATTGGTATGAGGAATTCTGATTTCTACCAATCCCCTGTTTCGTTATAGAAACCGCATTTCTGCGGTCTTTTCTACCCTCAAATGCTCAATAATCTATTGAGAACTTGAGGGTAGTGCTGAGGTCTCATAATCATTTTATTGATTTTTGAGGGAATGTCCTCAGCACAGAAAATCGTCCCCTCGCTTATTCAGCGAAAACTACTTGTTTACATTTCGCGCAGATTACCGGCTTTCTTCCAGCAATCGTAGTCAGCATAGAAGATGGCAATCGGCAAGCGAGGTGCAGATACTTGAGTGAACCAGCCGATGAACGGACGGTTGAAGACTAGTGGCCTCGGCTCATCCAGATCAATACCCTTGCGCATTGCCATACCAGTTGCGACTTTGACCCGGGCACCTTCCTTGTTGATCCGCAACATGAACTGTTGATACGCTTCACTGATGTACCAGTACTGATCACTTTCATCGTGAGTATCAGCACCAACCAGGAAGCTGATGTCAGGCTTCATGTTGAAATCCACTTCGGGCACCTGTACGGTCGAGATGTTGCCAACGCGAGAATGACCCTTTGACATCGTTGTAAACGCGATGCGAATCAGATCCATCGGGCTGGTTGGCGTCGTATTGGGCATGGTGAGCCAGAGCTTGTCACCGCTTTTAGTCAGCAGACTTGCAACCTGCGAACCTTCCACAGTGAAAACAGTGTGTCCACCTTGAGGGATTTCAAACCCAGCGTGTGTCCGGTTGTCGCGGCCGTAAATCTCGCAAAGCGCAGCCTGCTTGAGCCATTCGATGAGCATGTCAAGGATCGAAACAACGCCGATGCCCTCGAGTGGTCCGTTGAACATGGGATCAAATCCGCTGTCCGTGAGAAAACGGTTCAGTTCTTCCCAGTCAGTGGACGCTTTGGCTTTGAGATTTGCCAGTGCACTCAACATGCCTTTGTATTGGCGGTAAAGCTCAAAGACGACGATCTGATTCTGGTTCTTGGTACCCCACTTCCGATCTGCACCCAGGTATGCGTTTTCCAGAGTATGCAACGCATGGAAGATGGTTGTTACGTCGATCGCTTGTGTAGCCATATGATTCTCCTTGTTGTGTCGAGATAATCAGATTAAATTGAATTGGTGAATGTCATCGCTTACATAAGATCACCCGGATCAGTCCAGTTCTCCTGGGTGATGTGTGCGACGAGCAGCGGTTTAGCGAGACCGTCGCGGACAATCCAGACCAGGAACGGTCGGTCGATGACGAGGTCGGGCTTCGACAAAATCGCGAATTCAAGCGTGATAGCGGCAGCTGCAGCGCTTTTGAGTAACGCGCCCTTATCGTTCATCTTGAAGATCGTCTGCTGCTTCGCCTGGCTGATCCTCGCCTGCTGACCTGTGTTGGCGGTAGTCTCCATGTTCAGGAGCCAACTAATATCGACAAGCTGATCGAGATCGACCATCGGGAAAACCAGGTCACCAAACTCCCTGTTGTGCTCGAGGGATGCCTGTATCTGCTCGACGTAGCTCACGAGGTCGAAGTCAGTCGGTGGTGTCTCCATGACAGTCATAAAAACCTGATCTCCCGACTTGGTGGCAATGCAGACGACCGGTTTGGGGTGTTTGACGGACGTATAGTAGGACATACCATTTTCCATCCGAACACCGTCATAGGTTTTACCATCTGCTGCGCGAAACTTCTCCTTCATGCCCTCCACCTTCCATTTGAGTAGTAGGATCAGGGTGGCAGCAACGCCGAAAGTGTCCTCGTCGAAATCGTCCAGCGTGATGCTGAAACCGCGCTCCTGCAAGAAACGGTTAATGTCCTCCGCACTCCAACTCGCAATCGACTCGATCTCCGAGATGCCCAGAACCTCATTGCGTGTGCGGTCGAAAAACTCAGTCAGGAAGCGCGTCTGCATCTGGTTCTGGGGACGCCAAACGCGACCCTCACCGATGATGTCATCAGCCTTACGGATAGCAGCTACGATAGGATGCATACATACTGTAGTACTCATGTCAAATCTCCTTTAGAATCGTGAAAATAGTGAACGAAAAAACAAACGTTTGTTTGCCATCCGACCACTTGGTCGCCTCAGCTATTTGGTCCTGTACGGGGACACAAAATCAGTTTTCTCCTATTCTGATTTGTTTGTTTTAGCTTTGGTTGATGGCTATCCGAACACGATATACATCATGCCCGTGTAGCCACCAACCAGCTTCAGAAACTGGAGAGAAATAAGTAGTTCGTAGGGAGACGATTCCGGCACAACCTATTCCATATATCCAGTCACGAAAGAGCCTCACTATTGAGACGTTTCATATCTTGATAATACAGACGGTCATACCGGTATAACTCCCTACGAGTATATTCAGTTGTTAATGTGCTATCACTTAAGAAACAAAAAAATGACCCGGAGCATAACATTTGCTCCGGTTTATTTTTTTATATCACTAAATAAATCGACGTTCTTTCTTCTTCTTATCCCCTTTCGCTCTTTTGAGCTCATCAGTACGGACATACATCCGTAAAGGGTGGTGCGATTTATATATTTTGTCTTGTGAGACTGATATAAAGGTTCGCACCGACCTATAAACTTCAAGAGTATAAAAACCGCAATTTTTCCCCGACCTAGATTTGGTCAGTTACCTTTCAATCGCCGTCCGGCGAGCCATATTATGGCGAAAGGTCTGCTAGAGGGGGATCCCCGCAGTGTTAGGGGACACTAATTCAGAAAATGTCTTTTCTATAGCTAGTTATCAGACTGTTTCTGAAACTTCGTCATGCGCTCTGCGACACGCTGTTCGATCGGTATCTCAGGGCTTTTAGCAAGAGATTCCAATTCGGCGGTAGCTTTGAGTTCGGCGCGAACTTTCTCTGCCTGTTCGGTCCAAACATCTGCTTCAGCTTCAGCGTCTTTGACCAAGTCGTATGCCTTCTTGATCTGTTCGTCGTTGCCATCAACGCCGAGTGTCGAAATCAGCTTGTTGGCATCGCCAACGCTTCGCGCTGTGCGCGACCGGACATCGATCTCGTTGACCTGGCGGGCGCGAACGGCGATGATCTTTGCCAAATCCGTAAGAGCTGCTTCGACGTCAGCTTCCTTAGTTTTGATCTTGTTGAATTCAGGCTGAATGGTATCCACGCGGCCTTGAGCTTTAGCAATTTTTTCTTCGGCTTTCGTGACCAAATCAGCATTCTGAATGCTTGCCGCGTTATCAGCTGCGGCATTGTATTTGGCAACATCAGCCATAGCTTCTGCCAAATCGTTTTGCAGGCGACGTCGGACTGTCTTGATTGCAATCAGGTCGGCGTTACCACGTGCTTGTTTGATTTCAGCATCGCGCTTAGATTTCAAGGCGCGATCCTTTGCGCTGTCCAGCAAACGCTGAGCGCGGGTTTTCAGCCCGAAAACGCGTACGCGGATTGTCTCCGCTAAAGGGTCAGGCGAGAGTGCACACCAGGCGGCAATAATCGCCCCAATGACCACAGCCAGTAAGATAGTTGTTCCAGTAGACATTTGATATACTCCTTCTTGCATTGATTTAAAAGGTTTTGTCTATGATTTGTTTGATCAGATTTTATTTTCTTTGGGTTATATCTCTTTTACTATCCTCCTTATGATGCCAATGCTAGGATCAAAGTCGCAATTTTCACTACCACGACCATGATGACATGGCTATTGTTGTCCTTCATTGTCACCCAGTCACGGAATTCATCCATGTTGTGTATAGAGAAAACGAACCGTGCAATCAGGATGGTGATACAGTCCCCGACAATCTCGCCCAAGGCTCCTCTGGTCATGATGCCATACAGATACTGATCAAAGGAAGCTCCTTTTATCGATACGATCAGTGCGAGAGTTAGGAAAATCAAACCACCCAGGATAATCGCGTGACTGTCATTCCGTGGGCTTTCGAATTCTCGCTTTATTTGACGAATTGGGGTATCCAACACATGGTAAAAAATCACCCATGCCCGCACAAAAACGATACCGATCACGATGCCCAATCGGATAAAATACTCCCCTATCCAACCGGGGATATTCCCGAATGTTTCCGTCACCACATGTGTTGACGGAGCCAAAACATATTGAGCAATGGCAAATACTAAAACCATAAGGCTCCACCAAATAATCGTATATAACGTTCCGCTGATACCTCTAGTCGGAAAATGCACATGTTTCTTAATGCTGGCGCTCATAAATCGCTCCTTGATCTTATGCTGCACGCAAAATCTTGCCGCAGTACTGTTGAATGGTCATTCCTAGTGCATGACCCATCTTCCAAACACGATCCGCTCCAGCCTTGACGTTTTCCAGATATATGATGTTCTTCTGGGTGTCTTCGGCCAACATGTATTTCACCATCATGCCGTTTGGAAGGTGACTTGTTCCATCTGTTTGTTCATACCGAAGATATCCGACGTCTAGTACGGTCAATTTCTGACCATTCCACTTAAACGAATAACTCCGTGGTACTTGATCATATTGTTCGCTGAAGGTTACACCGGCTTCATCAAACATGGAAGCGGATTCGCCCTCTAACACTATCGCGTTTCCTTTGTCGAACCAAAACCAGCCATCCGGACGTTTTATCAGCATAATTGTGCCGTCCAGAATAAAAACCGGCCAGTTTTCTCCCCGATCAGTGAAATTACGATCAGAACGATTTAGCGCGCACAATTGTCCCCTGCAGGTAACAACACGTTCTTTTCGTTCAAGAACATTAACGCTATCTAAGTCGATCTCTACCGTCTCTCCTGAACGCAAATCTTCGAATTGCTTCTCTATAGGTGCGTCATAAGGAATACGGCTCATGGATGCCTTTGTTTCATTGGCAACCTGAACTAGAACGTTTGTAGATTTTCGAACAGTAGTGATCCATTCTTTCAAATCACGAATATGTTGTGGATTCGAGAGTAGGTAGCCGAGACCAGCCACCAACAATATCACAAACCCAAATATTACGAGTATTGTTCCTGTTATCATGCTTTAAGCTCCTTATTTTTGACTTACCATCCGTCATCACTGCCCCAATCGTCGCTGGAATCCCAACTGTCATCACTGCCCCAATCGTCGCTGGAATCCCAACTGTCATCACTGCCCCAATCGTCACTGGAATCCCAACTGTCATCACTGCCCCAGTTGTCATCGCCGCCCCAATCGGAATCAGAACTCCAGTCAGTATCAGATCCTTCGTCATCAGAACTACCTGAAGAATCAGAATCTGAATTCCAATCCCAGCCTGAAGATGAACTCGGCGAATCATCATTATCAGAATTGCTAGGAACAGAAGTTGGTGGTGGAGGTTCAGCAGCAGAAATGCTCATGTTTGCATAACTCACACATGAATTAACATGTGTAGTCACACTTGAAAAATCCTGAGATATACATGACTGATATGCTAAATCTCCTTCACTAATAGCAAGGTTATATTTGCTTTGCGCGACGATACTGTCATAAGCACCGATCAGTTGTGAGGCTGCAAGATTAATGGTGCTTTGACAATTTGCGATTTGTGATTGTGCTTGGTCAGCGGAGACATTGAGTTGTTCAGCGGTTGTTCTTGCTGATTCAACTTGATTTGCAACTTGTTGTGCTTGATCGTATGCTACAGGTTTGTCCACAACGCCATCCGGAACGATCACTGTAAGTGTCGTCCGTGCGACATTAAGGCCTATTGATGCTTGGTTGAGTATGCTTAATGCGGATTCGTATGATAAAAGCGTTGATGACCCACATAAAGCTTTTGCAGGCAGGGTATTAATGTATTGTCGTCCTTCGTCAATGCTTGCCTGAACCCTATCGATATAACCACTGTCGATTTCTTGGGTTTTTTGATTAAGGATGTCATAGTATCGCTGATCCGTAGTACCTGGAGGACCAAGGATTTGAATAATTATCAGTTCTGAATTATTTAGAGCTGCATCTGCTTCTTCCCAGTACTGACGTGCTAAGGTGCGGTTATTGTTTTGTAGCGCCTGCACACCAGATGCCCAGATATTATAGATTGTTCCATTGTTCTCTAGATTGTCACGGGAAGTAGACAGTTTCTGCTCAAATCCTTCAGACCAATGTCGAGCAAATAGAGCTGCGTTTTGATCGAATTCATTCTCCGCGTTAGGAAGCATTTGAAGCAGCGTTGTTCTGCGTACCTCAATATCTGCGAGCTTATTAGTTAAGTCACGTAAGTCCGCTGCACCAAACGCATTTATAATGAGTCCAATAGCTATGAGAACGATTCCCAAAGCGGCAACCCATGCCCACTTACTGTTGTCGACCTCGTGTCGACGATAGTAATAAACAGACATTTGGCATACCTCCTGCTCTGAACGTCAAGCTGGTTTGCGTCATCTTTCTATTGTTTAGTTGTCCTCCTGTATGAGATAAGTCGGATAAAATTGTATCAGCACTATAATAAAGCTGTAGTGCTTTCAAAGCCGATTGTTATCGACCCTCAAAGCACTACAGCAATCCCCTTTTTAATTTTTTCTCTTGAAGTTGTTAAGGTGCAAAATCTATGGTTTCCAACCCCACAATCACCCTTTCGGGTATATGTGGTTCTAATTTCTTTTTTTAAAAAGAAAAAGAACCACAAAAAACACTCCGCAAAATTGGAGTGTGGTTGTTTGGTTACGTAGCCATAGAATAGAACTCTCTCTTCGGGAAAACAAAATAACCGCCGCCGGTGATTTCCACTGGCAGGCGGTTAAAATTTTGAGGCACAATTGCCCCAACCCCCAAAGATTTGAGTAAACGGAATTATACCTGACACTACTCTCACTGTCAATCACTATAGGGTATTTTATGTTAAAAAACCTTGGCTTGCATTGAGGTTAATCAGCAGAACATATATATATTGATATGTCGGAAGTTTGATTTTCTTGCTTTTTCGTTGACTTCTGTCTTTCAGTCCCCATACAGTAGAACTAGGCATATGAAATCAAAGAAAAAACCGGGTTTTCACATTTCAAATACCCTTCTCATTGTTCTTCTCCTGGCTAACGTTCTCATTCTCGACATTTGGGTTGTAACCCATTATCTTTGGGGTTCTCCTTCGGTACTCGGTGTTTCAAGTGATGCGTGTCCGCAATCGTGCATCGACAGGATAAACCGTACGTCAGGGTCCGCATCATCCTCCAAAGAATACTTCGTGCCGCTCGGGTCAGGAACAGGCACATCCAAAGAATGGGCGGATGTTTCCGGGGCACAGGCGTATATCGACAGCACTCTCTACCCCGCCGGAAAGACTGTGACATTTGAGGTAACCCTTACGATTCCGGCAGGAAACCAGATCGTATGGGTGCGCCTCTATAACGCCACAGACAAACACCCTGTATGGTTCTCGGAACTGTCTATGGAAGGATCCGGTCCGCGCGCGCTTATTTCAGGTCCCATTACCCTTGATTCGGGGAAAAAACTCTACGTCGTACAGCTTAAAACCCAACTCGGAACGCTTACAAACGTACTCCAGTCACGCATCCGCATTGTAGCGAAATAAAGGCAATATTCGAACGCAAAATCATTGTGCCAGAGGAGAGGATCGGACTCTCGACGCCACGCTTATGAAGCGTGTGCTCTACCACTGAGCTACTCTGGCCTGACGGAAAATGATAAAGTTCCAAAACAGAGCTCCATTATTCTACGAAATATAACCGTGTTTCGCAATTCGGATAATAAATCCAGCTCGTTCTTCTCTACCCGCGTTTAAGTCTTTTTTCAAAAGAACAGCTTCCACCACTCTTTCCAGTATGGTTTATTAAATGTTTTTTCGCGAATACTGTTTCCGTCTCCTGCCCCGTTTGATTCAGGAGGTGCGACGAAAATGACTGTTTCCCCCGGTTTAGCAAGACCGAGCTTGTTTCTCGCTTCCTCTTCAATATAATCCGGGTCATTTGACCGTTCCAGTTCCCGCTTCAGTTCCGTATTTTCTTTCTGCACCCGCATAAGCTCTTTTTCCCTGTCTGTTACGATATCGCGTTTTTGCCATACATCATAGGCAGATTTCCCCATGTTGTAAGCGAGGCTGGCGCTTAGAATAAAAATTACCAGTAAAACGGGTGTGTTATGTATAATTTTTTTCATTATTCACCTCTTGCAGACCAGCTTGAAATATGATATTATAGGCTTCGTAGACTGTTTTTGAAGCGTTTTTATGCTCCAAAATGGCTTTTTAAATAAAGTCATGTCTATTTACAGTTTTTATTATATACAAATCAAATACTTTCCTGCTAAACCTATAATAATATGTCCCTAGACCTGAAGACCGCTCATGCCCAATTTATCGAACACCTTACCTCACGCAGACGTGCCCGCGCTACCATCATAGCATACGCCAAGGACATCGATCAGGTGCTTGCATACCTTACAAATGCCGGAAAAAAGGATGTGACTGACGTGACGCGTGATGAAATCGAAGCGTTTCTGAAAAAACTGTCAAGCGACAGCTACACACCCAAGTCCGTTTCACGGAAAATCAACTCGATCAAGACATTTTTCCGGTTTCTCAAATCATCCGGTGCTATTACGGCTGATCCGGCAATTGAGATAGAGCATCCCAAATACGAAGTCAAACCGCCCCGGATTCTGTCTAAACTGGAGTACCGCGCCCTTCGGGATGCGTGCCGCGGTGATCTTCGTACTCATGCAATCGTTGAACTTTTTCTCCAGACAGGAGTGAGGATCGGAGAACTGGCTAATCTGACTCTAACGGACATCAAAGAAACAGAACTTCATATCGCGCCTGAGGAAGGTCACGCAGAACGCATGGTTCCTTTAAATAAAGCAGCTAAAGATGCTCTCAACAGCTATCTTGCACAGAGAAATTCCAACGGTACAAGCCAGGCTCTTTTTATCACAAAAACAGGCAAGCCGCTTCTTATCAGAAACATCCGTACTGCAATTGACCGGTATTTCCGTGTGGCAGGTATTGAGGGAGCCAAAGTCAATGACCTTCGGCATACATTCATCGCCCACCACCTCATTGCCGGTACACCCATCACAACCCTGTCAAAACTTGTCGGACATAAACGTTTATCCACAACGGAAAAGTACCTGGATCTCGTCAAGGATAAGCAGACGGAAAACGTGAAGCTTGATGAGTTATAAGGTAATTAAACCGTCCCGAAGTACCTGTCTCCGAAGTCTCCGAGTCCCGGAACTATGTATTTTTTATCATTGAGGTTCCTGTCAATTGCAGCCGTGTAAATTTCCACGTCCGGATGTTCTTTTTGTATGCGTGTAATTCCTTCCGGTGCTGATACGATACAAACGAGCGTAATCTTTTTTGCTCCCATTTCTTTTATTGCCTTCACCGTATCGTCAAATGATCCGCCGGTTGCAAGCATCGGATCAAGAATAACGACATTTCCTTTGGTGACCATTTTGGGAATTTTTTTGTAGTATTCGCGTGCAATAGCTGTTGTTTCATCCCGCTCAAGCCCGATAAATCCGACGGAGATTGCGGGAAGAAAATCCTGTATGGCAAAAAGCATGGCAAGTCCTGCACGAAGAACCGGCACCACAACCACATCGTCTTTAAGTTCCCTGCCGTCTGTCCAGGCAAGCGGTGTTTCTATATGAATGGTGTGTACCTTCAGGTGTTTGATTGCCTCCAGAACCACGATTTTTGATACGATTGCCGCATGCCGGCGGAACTCTTCTGTTTTCGTGTGTTTATTCCTCAGAATTGTGAGAGAGTGGTCAATGAGAGGATGTTTGATTGTGTGTATATGTGTCATAAATATTTAATATATGTCGTTTGTGCGCCTGCTTGGAATCGGACCAAGTACATCCACTTTATAAGAGTGGCGTTCTACCACTGAACTACAGGCGCTTCATTGTTATCATCGGCTATTGTACCAAAACTTTCTTCAATAATGAATCTTTGTTGAAAAAGACACAATATACGTAATTTGCTACAATACGCGTACATGGATCGGATCAAACGGATGCTCTATTTTATCGTTGCCGGGTATTTTCGGGTGTTCGCGCGCATCCGGCTTTCCCGATGGCATCCGACTATTATTGTCATTACGGCTTCAAGCGGAAAAACAACGCTTTTACATATGCTTGCATCACAACTCGGAAATCGTGCTAAATTCTCCTATCACGCCAATTCCGCTCTCGGAATCCCATTCGATATCCTGGATATCCACAGGAAAACGCTTCTTCGTCGCGAATGGATAGGTATATTCCTGAAAGCATTGTTTATGGCATTTGCTTCTCCTCCAAACGAAAAACTCTATATAGTTGAAGCAGATTGTGACCGCCCCGGAGAAGGAAAGTTCCTGGGTTCATTTCTCAAACCCCACATTACCGTATGGCTCAACGTTACGCGTACGCACAGTATGAATTTTGACCGGCTCGTTGCGCGTGGGAAATATGCGTCTGTTGACGCAGCTATAGCTCACGAATTCGGATATTATATCCAATTCGCAACAGACTCTGTCATTATAAACGGAGATTCCTCACTTCTGTAGAAACGAACTGCACCGGACAAAGGCAAAAATTTCGGAAATGAAAATGGCAGACTGTACCTCCTTCCGGGTAAAAAAATATGAAACGGAATTTACCGTCAGAGGTAAAATCTATACTTTCCGCGCCATGCTTCCGCCGGATGCGTTTTATGAAGTTGATGCGGTTATCCGGCTTATGGAATATCTTTCCCTCCCCATCAAACCCGCATTCCCGAATTTCGTCATGCCTCCTGGCCGCGGTATGGTATTTGACGGGAAAAAGAACATGACTCTGGTAGATTCCAGCTACAACGCAAACGGGTCATCAATGACAAACATGCTCACCCTTTTTTCCCGATATCCTGCAAAGACGAAATGGCTGGTGCTCGGCGATATGCTTGAACAGGGAGAGGAAGAACGGGAGGAGCATGCCAAACTTGCGCCGTTTATTGCGACAGTCGGCGCCAAACAAATCATCCTTATGGGTACGCGTATTACCTCATACACATACCCGATTCTTGCAAAAGACACTTGGAAAAAACGTGTCGGTAGTACACTTCGACGAGCCGAGTGAGGTTCTTGATTATCTGGAAAAAAATCTCAAAGGCGGTGAGGCAATATTTTTCAAAGGAGGACGCCTGTTGGAAGGTGTTATTGAACATCTTCTTGCCAGTCCCGCTGACGCAAAATATTTAAGCCGCAGGGAGCTTGTTTGGCAACGTCGGCGTCAAAAGGCCGGTTTGTAATGTGATTATGGACAGTAAAAAGAAACTCTACATACTGCACGGATGGGCATACCGGACGGATAAATGGCAACCCTTTCTTTCCGCACTGGAAAAATGTGGGTTTGAACCGGTCATGATCCCCATACCGGGGCTGACTACTCCGATGCAAAAGCCATGGACAATTGATGACTTTATTTCATATCTTGAAAAAACTTTTCCGAAGAATGCACCTTTCTTTCTCTTGGGACACTCAAACGGCGGGAGGCTTGCCATCCGTTTTGCAATCAAACACCCCGGCCGCATCAGACATCTTATCCTTGTTGACAGCGCGGGTGTCTACCATACTGATATACATATTCAATTGAAACGTTCTGTGTTTAAGCTTCTGTCAGTTATAGGCCAACCGCTTAAAAACATTCCGGTTTTCCGGAAATTCGTCGTATTTGTTCATAGGTGAGCGTGATTATCTGGAAGCGCCTCCTTATACACGCCGAACTATGTCTAATCTTCTCGAATCTGATAAAAATCTCAATTTGGATACTCTGCGTGTTCCGACGTCTATTATCTGGGGAGAAAATGATACGGTTACTCCCGTGTCCGATGGTCTTCACATGAAAAATATAATACCGAATGCCACGTGTCATATTATCCCCAATGCCCGCCACGCACCTCAATTTACACATGTTTCTGAAGTTGTTAAGTGTGTTCAACGAGCTATACATGGATAACAGCGAAGGTTTATCGTAATTTTATGTCATACGGCACGTGTGTTGAATTTTTTCTGGATTCACTTGCTCTTTAGAGTGATATTGAGGAGCAATAATTTGTAAGCATACACGTTGTGTATAATTTATGCGGAATATGCAACTGAAGACAGATAAAAATTCAATACCGTGACGTGTGTATTCTTATGAATCTATGAATATTTTCAACTCTCTGGGATCCAATTATCGCTTTTCGACTGCCCAGTTTGCACTCGTAACGCCGGACTTCAAATACTTCCGCAAACGCCTTCGGAAGTACCTCAATGACCGCTACGACTGCCGGTCCGTCCTCCTTTCCAAAGGACGTGAGGCAATTGAGCTTGCTCTTCGGATATCCGAACTTCCACCGGGAAGCAAAGTTGCCGTCAACGGATTTACGTGCTTTGTCGTTGTTGACGCAATCAAACGCGCAGGATTTATTCCGAAGTTTATTGATATTAAAATGGATATCCTCCACTTTACACCGGAAGCGCTCGAAACGGCAGTAAAAAAAGATCCTTCAATCCGTGTGGTTCTTATCCAGAATACTCTCGGATTTCCGTGCCGGATACAGGAAATCAAACGCCTATGTCAAAAGTACAATCTCATTCTTATCGAAGATCTTGCCCACAGCGTCGGCTGTATGTATGATGCTGTACGGGAAGCAGGTACTGTCGGTGATTTCGCAGCTCTGTCATTTAGCCAGGACAAAAGCATTGATGCTGTTACGGGTGGCGCACTTCTTGTGAGAAACAGAAAATTCTTCCATTCTGTTTCAGAAATTCATGTTGCCTGTTTACCGTTATTACAATCTCTCCGGTACAGAATATACCCGATACTCACGTGGTGGATCCGCACGCTTTACCCATTCCGGCTCGGAGCCGTCCTGCATTGGTTTGCTAAAACATCCAGGGTGTTGTCATTGCCGATTGATAACTCCGATAAACCCACTCAGTATGACATTCCCGGATGGTGTGCGTCATTTGCATACAGGGAATATAAAGATCTGCAGAAACTCCTCTTTCACAGGAAAAAAATCGCACACATTTATGCACACTACCTCCTCCCGATTGTCAGTTTTCCCAAACTCAACGATTGGATCAAATATTCCTCCTGTATACGCTTCCCTGTCCGTATTCCCGACCGCTCCCGGTTTCTGGCATATTGTAAGAAATACGGTCTTTATATTGCCGATATCTGGTATGATGCGCCTGTCGCACCGAAAAAAATGATTCGAAACAGTTCCTATGTACATGGCTCCTGCCCCGTCGGAGAAGCAGTGTCCGCGGAAATTGTAAATCTGCCGACGCACATCGGGATTTCTCCGAAAACAGCAGAAAAGATTTGCCGCTTTATTAATAATTATGTGCGTTTGGATACAAAGAAAATCACAGAAAGCGTATGATTACCGCCAAAACCGTTCCGGAGAAAAACGTCTGGGAATTATATCTTGGATCGCGCCCTGAGGCGAACTTTCTCCAGTCATGGTGGTGGGGAGAATTTCACACACGTATTGAAAATTCTAGTCTTTCGGATAGGATTTTACGATAAGGACAAACTTCTTGGTGTTTGCCTTTCAGTCCTCGAGAGAGCACGTCGCGGACGATACCTTACGGTTCCCGCAGGACCGGTTATTGACTGGAAAAATCAGGTGCTTGTCGGCGCATGGATGAAATCGCTTCGGAGTATTGCCCGTCAAACGGACGCGTCATTCGTACGTGTCAGGCCTCAGCTTATTGATACGGAAAATTCACTTGCCATTTTCCGTACACTGGGTTTTCGTCCTGCACCGATGCATCTTCATGCACAACTCACCAATGAACTGGACATAACAAAGACTGAAGAAGAACTGCTCCTGGGAATGCGTAAATCCACGCGATATGAAATACGTCAATCCGATAAAGCGGGTATCAGGGTATCTGCTTCAACAAATCCCAAGGATATCAAAGCATTCTATGACCTTCAACTTACTACGGCGAAACGACAGGGTTTTGTTCCCTTTTCGCTTACATATCTCGAAGAACAATTCCGCGTGTTCGCCCGTCAGGATATGGCAACGTTGTTTTCATCCTGGCTCGGCAGTACGCTTCTTGCTCAGGCGTTTATCATCTTTTACGGACATGAAGCCGTATACCATTACGGTGCATCAACGGACGAGGCACGGAAATATCCGGGTGCGTATGCCATCCAATGGGCAGCAATCCGGGAAGCAAAAAAAAGAGGGATGAAAACATACAATTTCTGGGGAGTTGCTCCTGAGAATGAACCTAATCACCGTTTCTCTTCTCTATCGCTATTCAAGCGCGGATTCGGAGGAAAAGATGTTTCATATCTCCCTGCACAGGATCTTGTCGTTGATCCGCTCCGGTACGCTGTCAGTTCGGCCTTCGAAACTGTACGGAAGGCTGTCCGCAGGGTATAATCATACTTCCTGTCCGAACTATCCCGATCATGTCGTGCGAAAAAAATTATCTCACCGATCTTACGCATCGTGTCGAGTCTTGCTTCGACGAAAATGAAATGCTCCGGTTCCTTTGGAGTATCGAAGGAATACCAATAGACCCCACACGAATCAACGGGAATGTGCTCGTTATCGGTCCGGGTTATGTATTTCCAGAACGGGTACTACTCTGCACGCCAGAATCTCTGTTCAGAACCCCGCATTCGGATATTAGTACCATAACTCTTTGCGATGAGGATTATCTAGCATTACCAAGTGATTCGTTTTCAACATGGAATATAAAAGTGGGATCATATCCTTACACACCGGATGAAACACATACAATTCCATTCTATCTTGCTTATGCACGGGACATGCTTCAAGACATACCGGAAAGTACGTTTGATGTTGTTTTATTCTTTCGTCAGCCATTTTTTGCCCGACATCTCATGAATGATGGAAATCTAGCCGAGATACATCGTACACTGCGCAAAGGAGGGTATTTTCTCGGATCAGGTTGTATGAAACATACGTTGTTTACTTCGATTGGTGAAGATAAAGAACGATTCCGTGAATTTTGTAATGAAATTGGAATGACTGTCGACTCACTCACCCAATTATATGATTTTGATCAAAGTAGTTATGTATATAAGGACAATCATGGAGTCACCGCTACGAAGGTGTGACGTTTAGAAGTCGTTCCATCTCCGCTTCAGTTTCCAGTGCTTTTTTCCGTGTGTTTCCGAATATGACGTATGCAAGTTGTTTGTTTGCAAGTACATTTTCCGATATGATGACGAGGCCTTCCTTTGTTTTATTGTTATAGAGAATCGGCTGCATTCTTTTGTACATTTCCGTAAATGAAGTAAGTGTCGCGTCAGAAAACGGATACGAATTATGGGAAAGGACTATCGTCTCATACATAAACTCTTTCCCGAACAATTTTTCCGCTATGTGATACACATGCGTTCCGCCGGTTCTTCTGGTATTTGATTCCGTGACATACATTTTTCCGTTTTTTCCGGCAACATAGTCTACGTCAAAATACCCGCGGTACCCCTCTGACGCATACCGTTCGGCGATGAAATATCCGGTGTCGACAAGTTGAGCAGCCTGTTTGGGCGGTATTGCTTCGTTATGAATCTCAACACCATGAAATACACCGTCCTTGGTAACCCGAAGTCCGCAGTAATACAGAAATTCTATGTGTCCGTTTCTGGAGATTTTAAATTCCACATTCGGAAATCCTCCTCCCACGGAAGTACTCACATTGATAAAATCCTCTATGATGATGGGAAATAAATCCCAATATGCGTCTTTTTTCAGGTATGTGAGTATTTCCCGCTCACACGAACGGTAATCACCCGGCAAATCTCCGGGCCGGAATATGAGGACTCCCGCACCTGAGTGTCCTTTATTGGTTTTGATGACGACACCCTGGTTCTTCACATATTTATTTGCTGCTATCCGTGCCGCGTCAACTATGGATACGCAGATGATTCCTTCCGGCATGATAAAATCGGGCTCTGCCGCAGTGCTTGCGCCTGCCAGTTGCCGTATGCCTGACTTACTGCCATAAAAGTTTACTGTCCATGCGTCTTCTTCATCGGGTGCCTCACATGTGACCACCGCTATCCCCCGTTTTTGCACTACTTCAACGAGTGACAGAAATTGAAACGATGTAGCATAAGAAAGCATCGTCACTTTTCGTGAAGAATTTGCAGCTGTCTCTATGGCTTTCAGTATTTTCTCATCCGCGATGATATCCCTGCAGATCTCTCCGCTGTGGTTTACGGGCGATAAAATATCAAAATTTCTCTTACCGGTGAGCTCTTCAAAGTAAGATAAAAATGTGTTTCCGATCGGTTTGGGGCATATAAATAAAACGTGGTTTTCGCTCGCAAGGGAAAACAAATCACGGTCAGCAAGCGTTGCATTTTCGTTAATTTCCGCCTTTCGCGCGACGGGATCGGACATGGCTGAAATAAACGGCCATACGTCCTCAGAGAGATTTGCTATATAAATAACTGATTCGGGATGTTTCCTACCGCCACCAGGTTCTTCTTGTTCGTTCATGAAGATGTATATTCTCATCCTTAATTTCTAAATGTTCAGGATGATCTGCTAATAGTACTGCATATGATGGGAAAATCAAGAGATGAAATTTTCAGAAATTTGTTACATCATTCGTTTTAAACGACACGACTGTTAAATTTTTTTCAGACTTCACTTGCTCTTGAGGATTATCTTCAGTGGCATTTGTAGGGATGTACTATAGAACATTCTTATGAAAAGTATGGGTATGAAACTGAAGGCTGATAAAAAATTTAATACCGTGGCGTTTCAATTTCCTGATTCTTGTCGCCATAGTATACTCCTGATATAATCACTTCATGCCAAAACGAGTATTCCAACCGAAAAAAATCAAACGTGTCCGTAAGCACGGCTTCCGCACACGCATGAAAACAGCCGGCGGACGCAAGGTCCTTAAACACCGCCGCATTGTCAACCGCAAACGGCTCTCTGTATCTTCGAAATAACATACATGCTTTTGTACCTCAGAAGTATCACGGTATATAATTGAATATATGCTTCCCCGACATTTACGTCTTCCGACATCCCGCATCCTTCCGCTTCTGAAATCCGGTTCCCGGTCATCCTACGAATCTATGCAGCTTATTTATAAAAAAACACAAAACGGAAATGTGCGTTTTGCCGTTATTGTTCCGATACGAATTGAAAAACGGACAGTAATGAGAAACCGTATGAAACGGTTCGTAAGGGTTTCTATCCG
This sequence comes from Candidatus Gottesmanbacteria bacterium, assembly GCA_963711735.1. Taxonomy (GTDB): domain Bacteria; phylum Patescibacteriota; class Microgenomatia; order UBA10105; family UBA927; genus CAVQFA01. The sequence goes on from CAVQFA010000003.1 coordinate 107,301, forward strand.
TCACCTTGCTCCTCTTATTCTGCCGGGTGTTGACGGTATTCTCATGGCAAAATATGTCAAAGGTATTACACAATCTTCTGTTGAAGCGCACATGCTGCACCTTTTTATGGCCGGACGGCTTTATTCAAAAAAATCAAAATGAAAAAATTTATCCTTCTTTCCATCCGGTTCTACCAGCGATATCTTTCTCCTGATTCGGGTCTCCTTAAATCTCTTTATCTTACGGACGGAGTATGCAGATTTGAACCGCATTGCAGTGAGTATACATATCAAGCAATCGGGCGCTATGGTATAATACTCGGATTGTACGTGGGTCTGAAACGCATTGTCCGGTGCCATCCATGGTCGAAAGGCGGCTATGATCCGGTACCGGATCATATAAAGTAAATCATACATTGCGTATAATTCACTGATTTTTATGTCAAATCCAAATCTCTGGAACCAGCTTCTTGTATGGCCGATTGCCAACATTCTGGTGCTTTTTTATAAAATATGCGAGTGGCTCCATATACCCGGACCATTGGGCTGGGCTGTCATCCTCCTCACAATTACCATACGCGTTATTCTCTACCCCCTCATGCATGCACAGATGAAATCCACAAAAAAAATGGCTGATCTGAAACCTAAAATCGACGAGCTATCCAAAAAACACAAAGACGATAAAACCGCACTTCAGCAGGCACAACTGGCTTTATATAAAGAGCATGGTATAAATCCCGTTGCGGGATGCCTACCTCTTCTTGTCCAGATGCCGGTTCTCATTGCACTCTATAGCGTGTTTAACCAGGTTCTCAATAACGGTAATCTGGCAAAGGTTGTCACGGAAATAAATAAAATCGTTTATCTTCCGGCTCTTAAACTTACGGAGCTCAATCTTACGTTTTTCGGAATAAATCTTGGTATTAAACCAAGTGAGTGGCAAAAGTACGGATGGTTGCTTTTGTCCGTTCCCCTTATAACCGGTCTGTTGCAATGGTACCAGACCAAACTTATGATGCCCGCACGCCAGAAAAATCCAGGCGACAAATCACTTGCCAAACTTCTCAAGGATACTTCCTCATCAGATAAAAACAAAAAAGAAAAGTCTGAAACGGATACCGCGGGAGAAATGCAGCAGCAAATGGCACTCATCTCACCGGTTATGTTTGCGATATTTGCATTCCAGTTTCCCTTGGGACTCGCCCTCTATTGGAACGTGTTTGGGCTTTTTGGTATCATACAGCAAATGCAAGTGAACAAGCAGAGGTAGTCCCTATCCTCAAAAAGGAATAGTCATAAGTATACGTGTGCGTGCCGGATGATTATTTACATTTGCAGGATAATTGGACAGTATATATATGGATGATCATTCAAAACAAATACAGACAATTACAGAAGATCTTCTTAAAAGGCTTGAAATAACCGGAACAGTAAATGTTGTTGTTGATGAATCGGGGGCATACCGTACGCACATCGACACCGAAGAAACAGGTCTTCTTATCGGATTTCATGGACAAACGCTTGAGAGTTTTCAGATTATCCTCGGACTTCTTGTTTCCAAAAGCATAGGATCGTGGCAGAAAGTATACGTGAACATCGGTGATTATCGTGAAAAACGCGAAGAAGCCCTCATGCATATGGCACAAACGGCAGCTGAACGCGCAATTGCTCTGAACAGACCTGTCGAACTTTCCAGATTGTCCGCGGCGGAACGGCGCATCATCCATCTCACGCTTTCCGGTGATGAGCGTGTTGAGACCGAATCAATCGGTGAAGGAATGGATCGGAGACTTCTGGTAAAACCCAAACCGACTTCCTGAAAAAATATCCGTTTTTTATTTTTCATGCTGAAGGGTATACTCATGGGTAGTATGCCAATCCATAAGGCTTTGTTCTATCTCACAATTCTTCTTCTTCCTACACAGCTTGCATACCACCACTGGACGGAATTCTCTATGATACTCGGACGGAATGTCGACTATCTTGTACCGACAATCTATGTTACGGATATTTTCGTTATCGGTACGCTTGTCGCATATGGGATACATAAGCGAAATCGCATCCTATATGTTGCCGGGCGGACGGTCAGGAATTTTTTAGCAACTCCTCATACCAATACATATATTCTTTTATTTTTTATTATTTTTGTATTTATAAATACCGTACTTTCAAAAAATATTTCCGTGACATTATTCAGGTGGTTAAAGTTCGCTGAACTTGCGTTGTTTGTGTTGTATATCAAACATGCGGGAGTTCATATCCGGACTTCCCTTCTTTTTCTGATGGTTGGGCTGTCCTTAACCTCATCGCTTGCTGTTGTCCAAACCATCCTCGGACACTCTGTGGGGGGTGTTCTCTATATGTTTGGTGAACGCACATTTACTGTCGACACACCGGGAATTGCACGGTTTTCGCTTTGTTTACCGTTTAGATTAACATGCAGGGAAATACTTCGCGGGTATGGCACACTACCTCACCCTAATGTTCTTGCAGGTATGCTTGCATCATCCATTCCGGCTGTTCTTTTGTTACTCCCTGTGCTCCGTGCATCAGAGGTACACAAAAATTACCGGATCCTGTGGGAAAAAGGGGTTCGTATATTTTTTATGGTCTCAGGATTTCTTGCTCTTATCGTATCATTCGGACGCAGTGCCATATTCGTTACATGTATCGGAATCGTTGTATCACTTACCTTCCTGATACGGCGTCATGCATATCGTACCCGTTTCATGATAATTGCACTTGGCGTAATTCTCGCCCTGATATTTCTGCTCATCCTCCGTATCAACGTGCAGGATGAATCATTTGTACTCCGCCGGGATTTAAACCGCGCAGCTGTTTCTATCTGGCAGACATCACCGTTTGTGGGTGTGGGGCTTGGTAACTTTTTGACACAACTCCCTCATGTATACGCTGCAAGAACGATATTTTTTCTTCAGCCTGTCCACAATATCTATCTCCTGGTTTTATCAGAAGGCGGTTTTGTAGGGTTGTCTTTCTTTGTATATGGAATATATGCACTGTTTCGGGTTATCCGGCACCTGAAAAAAAGGTCTATTCGGAACGGATTTTTTTGGGCTGTCATTTCCATGCTCATACTTGGATTTATTGATCACTATGCTCTGACTCTTCAACAGCCTCTTTTTCTGTGTGCATTGTATGTCGGTCTTATACTCCATCTCCATGCCCGGAACGATGCGGCTATATAAGTGTAGTAATATAATTTAGTTGACCATTTTTTTATATACACTGTACAATGTGGCCATGATAAAATCTTTCTCCGGACATTCTCTCAAAATACAACTTGCAACTAATACTCTCTCTCAATTTACCGGAAAGATCTTTTCAGCAGGATCAACATTCATCATAAGCATACTTATTGCGCGTATGTACGGACCATCCGGATACGGTGATTTTACAAAAATTACAGCCTTTGTTGCGCTTTTTTACCTACTCGCAGATTTCGGAGTAAATGCCGTTTACCTGAAGGAAGAAGCGTCCGCGTCCCATCCTGTCTCGTGGCTTGACCTCCTTGTCGTACGGGGTGTGCTGTCAGGTTTAGCTCTCTTCCTCGCACTTTCAATCTCCGTGTTTCTTCCCGGTTCAAATACACTCGGATATCCCGCGTACATTAAACTCGGTATCATCCTGTATTTACCGACGATTGTCCTACAGGGTTTTATCACATCCGCCAACGCGGTATTTCAAAAACACCTGCGGTATGATCTGGGTGCAATTGCCGTTGGAATAGGTTCTATCCTCAGCTGCATCCTGGTATATATGACAACACAAATTATTCTTCCGGAGCGTGCTCTTTTTATTATCATTCTGTCAATAATTGCCGGACTCACAATGTCTGCAATACTCTCTCTCAAGCTCGCGTCGGACAGAAATCCGCTTGGTGTACTCCATATCGGGATCTGGAAGCGGTTACTGATCGCTTCTCTTCCGATGGGTTTAACGCTTGCAACAAACACCATATATTTCCGTGCAGACAGTATTATTCTCACGCTGACCCGGAGCGTCACGGAGGTCGGCTTATACGGATTTGCCTATAAACTTTTTGAATTTCCCCTTGTTATCCCCACGTTTATCGCTAATTCCGTTTATCCCGTTTTTCTCAAACGGTTACATGAGGGGCACGATGGACATGAATCGTTTTGGCGTGCTGTGAAAAAAACACTTGTCGTGCTTTTTATCAGCTCTCTCCCCATCACAATTTTTGCGTGGTTTTGCGCACAATACATACCCCTCATTCGTCCGGAGTTTTCAGGAAGCATACAGGCTCTTCGGATTCTTTCTATCGGTATCCCTGTTTTTTTTGTCAGCGCGGGATTGCTTTGGGCACATATAGCTCTCGGAAACAGGTGGTTTATTTTTTGGACATATCTGGCAGGAATGGTCGGAAATGTCGGGATAAACGTGCTGTTGATCCCAACCTACGGATATTTAAGCGCGAGTGTTGTAACCGTTATCTCTGAAATTATGATTATATGTATTACAGCTTCACATCTCCGTACGGTGTATGGGAGAGACACCAAAATATTACGGTCGTCATAAGAAACGTTTGATGCGTTATAATCACAATACATATGACAATTCAAATATATACAGACGGTGGAGCACGCGGAAATCCCGGGCCTGCAGCGATTGGTGTTGTTGTTTTACATGATAATAAACCCGTAGCGGAATGGGGGAAAGGGATTGGTGCTGCTTCAAATAATGTTGCAGAGTATTGGGCAGTTTCAGATGCATTGGAATACGTACATACATACGTGAAAGGTATTTCAAAAAAAGTAAAAAAAACAATTGAACATATTCATTTTTATCTTGATTCAACTCTGGTAGTAAATCAGTTAAACGGAACATTTAAAGTAAAGGATGCGAATCTCAGGGAATTTCTTATGAAAATCAGAATTCTTGAAAGGGAAGTGGGAATACCTATTTCATATACATATATTCCGAGAGAAAAAAATACACGTGCGGATTTTATGGTTAATCGTGCACTTGATAATCTTCAATAAATTATTTATCTCCGGTTGTTGTGTTTTCTAAATAATCTGACAGCTGTTCTTCCTGAGTGTATATCAAAAAACTCTTCATATGATTTTTGGGTTATATGCAATAATTTACGTCGTTCGCTGTAAACTCTATATGTAAATTTATAAACTCATCCCTCTCATGTCTCATGTATGGTAAGAGGGCGGAATTTCAGTGGTATAAAAATGTTGTTTTCGGGTTCATTGTCTGGGATAATGATATGGTATATTTCCGCGTTGTATTAGTTATTGTATGAATACCCACACATCCCAGGCAGAATCAGAAAAGGAACAAGTACTTATCTATACGTCTGATGTCGAAATGGTTGTTGCCTTACGGGAATATTTTGAATCGAAATCATATGAAATATTCGTTAATTCCCACACCGTGAAATTCCCTGTATATACATTCATATGCGGTAATTATATTTTCGTGAAATCTATTCTTGAAAAGAATAACTTCGGTGATTCAAAACTCTGTATATGCATATATGATGCTTATCATGAATACAAAGATAAACTTCCGGAAAAAAAGTATAAAGTGGTTTTTGTCGACCCTAAACCACTCTCAAAAACATCGGTGCAAAAGATATTGAAATTTTTTTTCACGGCACACGAGCACTGTATAAACATTCAAACTACCGTTATTGTTAACCTGCAGGCTCTCAAACCCGAAAACGAGCCAAAAACACCCTTATATGTAAGTAACGGAGCGGATGAGGAACAGCCTTCTCCACGTCATAAACCGATCATTCTTCAAAAGCGTTCGGCATCTGACGAAAAAAAGGATTCTGAAAGAATTCTCCACACAATGAGAGAAATTTTTTCATCCGACATAAAACAGGAAACAAAACATAACGTGAGGAAAAGTAAATATAGTAAAAAGATGCGTTCATTTATCATACTGATCGTTGCCGTTATTTTTCTACCGGCATTATGGTACACCATCGCACTCACCATATCTTTGTTTTCTTTGGCTGTATCATTTCGACAGATTGTATACAGCAACTATAAAAGTTCGGCACCGTTTATTGCAATATCAAAATCCGCAACACTCAACGCAAAAATATTTTTATCAACCGCAGCTGCACTTCATGTCCCTTTACCTCATTCCGTTGTCGAAACACAATACCGGTTTATCAGCATGCTCGAGGATGCGCAGGGGTTGGCAGACCACGGAACTACACTTATTTCGTACGCGAAAGAATTAACCGGCGGAATATTTACGGTCTATGGGCAGAATAATCCGGATACGGTATCTTTAGCATCAAAACTTTCCGATATCCGCATTGAACTGGATGAAACACAAAATAAAACAGGACTCCTCCTTGCGCAGTCACGTATATTAAAAGGACAAATATCTCCGCTCGACTCAATTCCTTTTATCAGAGAAAAAATAAATACAGGGATCACCCTCCTCGATGGGTTAAACAGTGATATAACATTTGTCAGAAATCTTATTACCTTGTATACGTACGCGTCAGGATTTGATCAGAAACGCACATATCTGCTTCTTTTTCAGAACAGCGCTGAACTGCGACCGACCGGAGGATTTATCGGTAGTCTTGCCAAAAGCACACTTTCAGATGGTGCCATCGAAGAACTCGACGTTCAGGACGTCTACGTACCGGACGGACAACTGAAAGGGCACCTGGATCCGCCTTTACCCATAAGAGAGATAATGAAACAGGAGCATTGGTATCTGCGTGATTCCAATTGGGATCCTGATTTTAGAAACAGCGGCAGTCAGGCGACTTGGTTTTACGAAAAGGAAACGGGTGTACGGAGTGATGGAGCTGTGGCTATCTCATCACCATTTATTATAAACATTCTCAATCACACGGGTCCGATACGCCTTGACGAATATAACGATACAATAACCGCTGATAATTTTTACGGGAAAACATTGTATTATGCCGAAGACGGATTTTTCCCGGGATCGACTCAAAAAAAAGATTTTCTGGGTATACTCCTCAAACAAATCATTACCCGCATTACAACCAGGGGTGGTATTTCACCGCTTACACTTCTTACGTCACTCCGTTCAAGTTTAGAGGCAAGGGATATACTGTTCTACTTTTCTGATCCAAAACTCCAGAATCTTGTTACACAGATGGGGTGGGCGGGTGTTCGGATACCCCAAAATGAATGCCCCGCGGGTATGAGCGGTATTTGTGTAACAGACAGTTTGGATGTGATCGAGGCAAACGTCGGGGTAAATAAAGTAAATCCTTTTATCCAAAGGACCAGAACCCATACGGTAACCATTGAACCGAACGGAAGCATTTCGCATTCACTCACGCTGAATATTACCAATGATGCACCTTTAGATCAGAATCCTTCTGTCAATACGTATACTGCATACGTGAGGTTCTATTTCCCTTCCGGATCAACACTCTCCGGTATTACGTTTAACGGTACTGATATTCCGCTACATCAAACGGTAAACACAAATCCGCTCGTATTCCCGTATTATGATATGCTTCCGGAGAACGGTGCTGTCGGTAGTGTAGGGATCGCTCTTTCTATGCCGCCGGGTCAATCGGTCATCAACCTATCGTACAGGAAAGAACATGTGTTTGATGCTTCAGGTAATACTCCCATCATCTACAGGCTTGTAGAACCGAAACAACCGGGTATCACCAAATCCGAAACGCAAACAACAATTCTGTACCCGTCCCGGTGGCGGTCTTTCCCTGTTGTCACAGCCGATAATCAGACGTTTGTTGCAAAGGGGGAATCCCTCGAGTACAATAGCTCGTTACAGAAAGATGAAAATATTATTATAACATTCATACAAGGAGGCATATGAAAAAACACACTCTCACAGGCACAAAACGGACAGAGGTCGGCAGAAAGGTGAAAAAAATCCGTAAAAGCGGACTTATACCGGCAACAATCTACGGTAAAAGTATTAAAAGCGCTTCCATATCGGTTCAACACGATACGTTTGCAAAACTGTATGAAGAAACGGGTGAAACCGGACTTATAGAGCTGACGGTGGGGGATACGATGCATCCGGTATTGGTACATTCACTCCAGGTGAACCCGGTGACAAGAGAAATGCTACATATAGAATTTCACCGTGTAGATTTGAAAGAAAAGGTAAAAGCAAATATTGCTATTATATCCAAAGGTGAGGCAAAGGCGGTTGCCGAAAAAGCAGGCGTGTTTCTGCAGGTTCTTCAGGAAGTCGAGGTGGAAGCTCTTCCGACCCAACTGCCTGAACACATTGAGGTAGATGTTACACCTCTCGAAAAAATCAACGACCAGATTACGGTTGCAGATATCCATGTTCCCGCGGGCGTCACAATACTCACGGATAAATCTATAAGTGTTTTCAGGATCGCTTCGATAATCGTTGAGAAAATAGAGGAAGTGAAACCTGCAGAAGCAGTACCTGGTGAGGAAGGAGAGGTGCCTACGGCAGAGGAGGGTGAGAAAAAACCTGAAGATACAGAGGCGAAAACGCCGGGTACGGATGCAGAAAAAAGTAAATAGTTATTTACTTAAATACGGTTTCAGAAGTGTCAGGTACGGGTGTGCCGGAGAAAGTGTTAAACATCGTGCGTATGCACTCTTCGCTTCATCCATGTAACCCAATGACAACGCGCTTCCTGCTGTTATGAGACATGCGTCTATATACTCCGGATTATCCTTGACTACTGCACTCCAGTAACTGTACGTTTTTTCTAAATAGATTTCGTTATGCTCCCATTGTTCCAGTGTTGCTTTGTTTGTGTCTGATGCCCCAAGGACTACCGGCACATTCCTCATTCCTCCTAAACTCATTGATAATTCTTCTTCAGCACGTACGGGCAAATTTCTATCCCAATACCAGCGAGCAAGATTAGTATGTGCGTCTTTTGCGTTTCCGGATTGAAGTGCCGGAAGAAGAGTCATGACATACGGTTCTTTTGTATGCATCTGTACCGTTATATTGGCCCAAACAAGCATAACGACACCGATTACCACAAGGAGTGACAGTACGCTTCCGAAAATGTCTGCGGAGAAAAATCGGGTATTATGCGGGAATATAAATCGTTTTGTGTGCTTCATGATACCTATGATATATCATACTTATTCCAAATTTGCATCCACCGGCTGGTGGGAAAAAACGAATTAAAATGGTATATACGGAAGAATTGTTGCATATCCGGATTTTTCCGGTATTATTGTATAAAAGATACAAAACCGCTATGGAGAATAAAAGTGGTCGTGCTATGACAAATAAACAGAGAGTAATTGCTATTCTTCACATACTTGACAGTGTCTATCCGAATGCAAAAATTGTCCTACATTACCAAAACCCCTGGGAACTTCTGGTTTCCGTCATGTTGTCTGCACAATGCACCGATGTAACGGTAAACAAAGTCACCGGAAATCTTTTCCGGAAATACCCGAGTCTTGATGCATATGTCAACGCAAATCCTGACGAATTTATGACTGATATCAAATCCACGGGATTTTTCCGGGTGAAAGCAAAACATATTCTCGCTGCGGCTCAAAAAATAAAAGGGGAATTTCATGGGCAAGTACCTAAAACGATGGGTGAATTAATGACACTTCCTGGTGTTGCCAGAAAAACAGCAAATGTGGTTCTGGGAAATGCATATGGTATTGTTGTGGGAATTGCGGTTGATACACATGTACTTCGTATTAGCCAAAGACTCCGTCTTGTGGGACCCGATGGTATAGGCGGAAAGAAAAACATGACATTTGTACGCGCAAGTCAAACAGTTCATGATTATTATAAAGATGCCGATCCGGTGAAAATAGAACGGGAACTCATGATCACAATACCGCAGACACACTGGTTTACGCTTACGTACCGTATTATTGACCACGGACGATCCGTCTGTAAGGCACAAAATCCCAAATGCGCAGAATGCCCGTTACGACAGCTTTGTCCAAGCTCCCGGTTATAATATTGTTTTTTTAATATCGTAACCCGTAAACCTGCCCGCATTGCATACGCAATGCGTTGCAGGCGGGTCGTAATTCAAATTGTATCTTGCGCTTCCGTTTCCTCCATGTTATATTCATCAAACTGCTCCTAAGTGCCTATGCCAGCAAAGAAAAAAATAAGTACAATAAAACGCACAAGGCGGACAGAGCCGGTAATAGAATCATCTACAACTCCCTTTTTGGATTCTCCTGAGGCTTTCAAATCCCCTTTGTATGAACAACCAAAAAAGTCCCGCATGGTTGTAGGTGTTATAGTAGTTCTTCTGGCATTTATTGTGATAACCATTGTCCGTAAGGGATATGTTGTCGCAGCAATTGTAGGTGGTAAGCCTATTTATACTTTTCAGGTAGTCAGCCTTCTTATGCGGCAGTTTGGCAAACAGACCCTCGAAGGTCTTATAACGGAAACAATTATTTCTCAAGAAGCCCGCAAAAGCGGAGTTTCCGTGACATCCCGGGACGTGAAGGCAAAAGAAGATCAAATGCTCGCATCACTCGGAAGCAACGTGTCTCTGGATGAACTGCTCCAGTATCAGGGGATTACCAAAGAAGATCTCGATCGGCAGGTACATATACAGCTTCTTGTAGAAAAACTAGTCGGACGGGATGTTAAAATAACGGATACAGATATTTCAAATGTCATCGCTACCCAAAGTGCGCTCTTTGAAGCAACGGATGAAGCAACGCTCCGGGAAAACGTGCGGGCTTACTTATTTGAGCAGTATATTTCAAAAAATGCTCGGTTGTGGTTTTCTGATCTTCAAAGCAAAGTAAAAGTGATGAAATTCCTTCAATAAATCCCTCTTGATGCGCCGGATCTATCATTCTTTGCTTTCCCGGATGTATAATACGGAATAGCTCATGAAAACGTGGCAGAAGCTTAAAAAGGATCCGTCACTTTGGTCCCGGTATTTTATCCGTGAACAGGTCATTACCGGTATCCGGAGGTTTTTTCTTGACCGCAGATTCCACGAGGTGGAAACGCCGTATCTCACGGGGTCTCTCCCTCCTGAATCCTACCTCGACATATTTGAAACGACACTCTACAACAGAAAAAGACAGGGGAGAAGTGCATACCTTCCGACATCTCCGGAACCATTCTTAAAGAAACTCCTTGCAGCAGGAATCGGCAACTGTTTTGCCATCCCTAAAAGTTTCAGAAATACTGAGGATATGAGCCTCACGCATAATCCGGAATTTACCATTCTTGAGTGGTACAGGGTACATGCCGACTATATGGATATTATGCGGGATTGCGAAGAGCTCTTTATGTTTATCAATACCTATCTCATACGCTCCAAAGAAGTTGATACCAGATCCTCCTCACCGTTTAAACTTACCTATCAGGGTCATACGATAGATATCTCTCCTCCGTGGGACAGAATAACCGTATCTGAGGCGTTTATAAAATATGCGGGTATCGATCTTGCCAGGGCATTAGATAAAAATAGTCTTGCAGTGCATGCACGGAAACTGGGTTTTGCCGTCAGCGGGAAAGACTCATGGGAGGAGCTTTTTCACCAGATATTTCTCAACATGATAGAACCCAAACTAGGACACGGAAAGCCGACAGTTATCTATGAATATCCTGCGTCCCTGGCAGCACTTGCGAAACTCAAAAAAGGGGATGAACGGTTTGCAGAACGGTTTGAGTTTTATATCGAAGGACTGGAGCTCGGAGACGCGTATTCGGAGCTCACCAACTGGAAAGAACAACTGGAGCGGTTTGAGTATGAACAGTCTGAACGGAAACGTCTGGGAAAAGTGATGCATCCTATAGATATGGATTTCATCGACGCGCTCAAAGCCGGTATGCCTCCTTCAGGAGGTATTGCAGTCGGTGTTGATCGTTTGATCATGCTGTTTGCAGATGTCCGCGATATAGCAGATACCATGTATTTTCCCGGAGCTGACCTTTTTGACCCAATCAAGCCGAATAAATAATAATATAAGTTGTTTATCTCTTTGGTATCATTCCTTTTGTTACATTATGGAGGTTATTGATCGGAGCGTGGATTGTGTGAGATAATATCCGTTGTCCCCTGAGTATCAAGGGGATTTTATTATTACAGTACATATGTCAACCATCTCAACCAGCGATTTCAAAAAGGGAATTTTCATAGAATTTAAAGATGAACCGCATCAGATTACGGAGTTTCAGCATGTCAATCCCGGTAAAGGCAGCGCGTTTGTACGCACAAAACTTAAATCACTCAAAAGCGGCAGGGTACAGGAGTTCACATATAAATCCGGTGAGTCTGTAACGGAAGTGCCGATTGAAACCCATGAGATGCAATACCTCTATCCGGACGGGGATGCGTATATTTTTATGGATAACAGAAGCTTTGAACAATATACGGTTCCCGGTGCCATGATAGGGGATTTCTCCCAATATCTTAAGGCAAATGATACGTATCAGGTCCTTGTCTACGGGGACGATGCCGTTGGAGTGCGTCTTCCCAAAAAAGTCCGCCTGACGGTTACGGAAGCAGACGAAGGGGCAAAAGGTAACACCGCAACGGGTGCGACTAAAACCGTCCGCGTGGAAACGGGTGCTGTTGTAACTGTTCCGCTGTTTATTAAACAGGGTGATGTTATAGCCATTGACCCGGAAACGAACTCCTATCTGGAACGGGCATAAGTAAGACACCATCCGTCCTGTCACGTATTTCCCCCGTTCTGTTTCAGATATAATACTCTCATGACGAAAAAAGTCGCGCGTCTCCGTCTCGGACCAATACCGTATATCGAAAAAGGGGCCGGTCCGACACTTCTTTTTTTACATGGTGCTATTGCCATGCCTGATGCGTATACGGACCTTTTGGAGCTTCTGTCACAGACATACCGTGTGATAGCACCGACGCATCCGGGACACGGTGACGCTCTTCCGATTACCAATGATTGGAAACTTCATATGTTTGCGGACATATACACGGAGTTTTTGTCTGTCACTTCCACTGTGCCGTCTTTTATCGTCGGGCATTCATTCGGTGGTGTTCTCTCACTTCTGTTGGCACATGAATTTCCGGACGCCGGAATTGTCGTTATGGACCCATGCGGACTGCCGCTTCCTCTCACTGTCAAAGAGTACGTATCTTTCATGGTTGCTGAGGCAGCAGAGCTTGTGAAAAAACGCCCGGATCTTGATGCAATAAAGGAAATCGTCCCACCCACTGAGACACTGATATATACAATTATTCATCATCCGGAAGATATTGTGTGGTTTCCGGAACATATTCCGGTGATGGATGTTTCAGAAAATCTTAAAAACATCACCAATCACGTTACGATTATATGGGGTGAGCACGATAAAATTGTCCCGCCTTCCATAGGAGAAAAAATGGCGGAACTTCTTTCCAACGGGCGCATACATATCTATCCGGACAAAGGGCATCTCTATCCTGTTACCGAGGCTAAGTGGACTGCCGGGGAAATTTTGAAGGTTATTGCACCGTAAATACATTATGAGTATTACTAAATCCGTATCATGGTTAACGCTTGTCAAAACAAGCATTCCGTTTCTTCTTTCACTCATTTTTGGTGCGCTGCTCATCATCGGTGTTATTTATGTGAGGAACCGCGAACGGACATACCGGATGCGTGTTTCTGCTCTTGAAACAAACCGTTTTTCCCTGGAAGAACGTCTTGGAGAAGCTCAAAAAGAATTGGATACACTCAAGTCCGTGGATCAAAAGGTGAGAAACGACGCTCTCGAAGAGGAAATATCCCGGATTCAAACAACGTATAAGGATACGGTTTCCACGTATGACAAACTTCTTAAACTCAGGGAACAAACAACCAAAACCGGAACAATTGACCAGCTGTTCAGCCAGACTCTCTGGTATTTATCAAAAAATAACTACGCGTCAGCATCAGTGACCCTTAAAACTCTTTCAGGAGAAATGACGAAGCTCACGGATACAATCAATGCATCGTTTGTCATTCCGGCAAATGTTCCCGCCAGCAACGCTCCTCCCGCAGCGGGGTTTGCGCGGCAAAACGTTCAGACAGACGCAGGCAATTTTCTCGTAGATATTGTTTCTGCCGATCTTTCCTCCACACGCGTTATTGTAGACACAGCGTCTGACAAAGACTGTAGGAATGATTGTCCTGTCCTTCCTCTTGGTGATTATGTCGGAAGAAACGGTGGATTTGCGGGTATAAACGGGTCCTATTTCTGTCCGGCATCCTACCCATCCTGCCAGGATAAGAAAAATTCCTTTGACACACTCCTTATGAATAAAAATAAAGTGTATTTAAACTCCGACAACAATGTCTACAGCACGGTTCCTGCTGTTATATTTTTAGGAGGCTCTGTCCGTTTTGTCGGACAGTCGCTTGCGTGGGGGAGGGATACCGGAGTTGACGGAGTCCTCGCTAACCAGCCGCTTCTTGTGTCAGGCGGGAATGTTGTCTTCGGAGGGGATGGCGATCCGAAAAAGGGAAGTAAAGGACCCCGTAGTTTTGTAGGGAACAAAGGAAATACCATATATATCGGCGTTGTTCATAATGCAACGGTTGCGGAAGGGGCAATTGTCCTCAAAGCTCTCGGGATGGAAAATGCTCTCAATCTCGATTCAGGAGGTTCTACTGCGCTCTGGTATGGAGGGTACAAAGTCGGACCGGGGAGGGCGATTCCCAACGCGATTGTTTTTGTCCGGAAATGAAAATTTTTATTCACGCAATTTTTTATTCGTCAAAAAATCAACTTCTTGCCCCTCATGATTGACAGTCTGCCCTTTGGAATGGAACAATAGATGTATGGATGATACTGCCTCACCAAAACTGACAAATGAGGATCTCTACGGCCCGACACGTCAGGATGACACGATACAGTCCGTAAATGAAGTAAACACGCCGGTACCGCAAAATTCCCCTTTTGAGGAAAAGGGTCTGCCGGACCCGCTTGCCACACCTGAGCTTCCGTCAGAAGGTGAACAAAATTTGCTTATGGGAGCAAAGAAAGGGAGTTTCTTTGGTACGGTATTTCTTTTGGGAGTGCTTTTTTTCATTGGCGTTGCCCTTAGCATTCCCTTGCGGATGTTTTTGACACCCTCACCCGAACCAACCAAACAACCGGCGTTTACCAACCAAATTCCTTCTCCTGAAGCAAAGCCAGATACCGGTACCGCATCATGGAATGCCTACCTGGCTCCGGGATCAATCATTACTGCCGCCTACAGGCTCCCTCCGGAAGTCTTAGAACCAATTTGTGACAGTCAGACGTGCGTCTCAGAGGGAACATATCTGCCCGGAGGCACGCGGTTTACCATATCCGTCAAATCGCATGCAACCCCAGTGACGGACTTTTCCCGGTCTGTCATAACGGATGCAAATGGAAAAGCCTTCACAACAACCCCGGCGACAATCGGTGATAAAAACGCCCTTTCGTTTACCGGGACAAACGGGACGACATCGGGCGGGTACGCGTTTACGCAAATAAAGGGTGTCCTTATCAACATCTCTCCTTTAGGCTCTCTGGAGCTCAACCACTTTACACCCTCAGGTATAACGACGGATTTCGGAAGTGATGATATACTATTTGACAAAATCGTCTCGTCATTGGATTTTACTGCCCCGCCTGCAAGCCCAACAGCAGACGTTATTCCGTAATCACACATCTTACGTTCTATTCCTGCTCCGATGGCCATTTCGATATGATGAGCGGATCGGATGTTTTTCGCGGGATTTCTTTCCAGATAGCTTCCGTTACAAACGGCATGAAAGGGTGGAGAAGCTTAAGCAGCGTAAGAAATACGTGCCGGAATACAGCGAGCGCCTGAATATCACCCGATTTGAACCTTTCTTTATTTTTTTCTAAATATATATCGGCAACCCTGTGCCAGATAAATTCATACAGCGTCTGAGCTGCATCGGAAAACCGGTATGTGTCGAGGTTTTTTGTCACACCGGCAACAAGCATGTTTAGCTCCGATATAATCCGCTTATCTTCCGGATTTTTCAACTCCTCATGCATTGCGGTGTCATAGAACGGAATATCTTTTTTGCCCGTAAGGGACAACTGACAGCTGTCAACCATAAATCTCCCTATGTTCCAGATCTTATTTGCGAAGTTGCGCATCCCCCGGATTTTATCTTCCGAAATGGCGATGTCGCTTCCCGGTCCGGCACCGAAAACAAGAGCGAAACGGAGCGCATCAGCACCGTATGTATCAACCATTTCAATCGGGTTAACGACATTCCCTTTGCTTTTACTCATCTTCTGTCCTTTGGAATCCACAACCCGACTATGAAGGTGGATCGTCTTAAAAGGAACCTCGTCCGTGAGATACAACCCGAGCATCATCATCCGTGCAACCCAGAAAAACAGGATATCCCAAAGGGTATCAAGAACTGAGGTGGGATAGAAATATTCAAAATCCCCGGGTTTACTTTTGAGGGTATTTACCGGCCATTGTCCGGAAAGGAACCACGTATCAAACGTATCTGTTTCCTGTAACACGTGTGTCCTCCGCAGTGCTAGTACATAAATGGGCATCAAGTGCATATATTGCATCAACCGGTGCCGTAAGAGACTGCAAACCCGATTGGATTTCTTCAAATGAATGTTTTTCTGCGACATCTTTGTACCTGCCGTGGATTTTCTGTTTATCCGTATCAAGAAAAGATAGTTCGATGTTTTTATTGCAGTCTAAACAATACCAGGCAGGAATTCTGGGTCCCCACACGATTTGTCTCGAGATGTTCCAGTCTTCAATATTGTTTAACCAGTCAAAATACATTTTCTCAAAACGCTTGAGGGGCTACGATTTTAGTCTTTTTCTTTTTCACGGCTTCGATTGCTTTTACGGCAAGCGGTTTAGTTTTTATATACCACTGCGGGAGAAGCATCGGTTCGATTGTTGATTTACACCGGTAACAAACGCTGACTGTATGTCTGAGAGTCTCTGTTTTTACGAGCTTTCCGGTTTTTTCCAGGTCTTCAACGACGGCTTTCCGTGCGGGCGTCACCTTCATACCGGTGTATTTTTCCGGAACATTATAAAGCCGTCCGAATCTGTCAATGGAACTGATAATCGGCAATTTGTGACGCTGTCCGATTTCATAATCCGTAGGATCATGCGCCGGAGTGACTTTGAGAGCACCCGTACCGAAATCTCTTTCAATTTCATCATCAGTTACAACAGGTATTTCTTTACCCGTTATGGGAATGGTTGCCATTTTGCCGACAATACTTTTGTAACGCTTATCCTTCGGATGAACGGCGACAGCGACATCGGCAAATATTGTTTCGGGTCTGGTTGTGGCAATTTGGATAACACCGTAGTCCAGGTAATAAAGAAGGTCGTCGCGTTCCTCGTGATTTATTTCGAGGTCAGAAAAGGCAGTTCCGCACTTGACGCAGTAATTCACAAGCCTGTTGGTGCGGTATATAAGTCCGTCTTTATGGAGTTTTCTGAAAGTCTCAAAGACCCTCTCAACAATTTCCGGTTCCAGACTGTAATGGTAGCGCGTCCAGTCGAGAGAAAATCCGAGACGCTTCATCTGGTCCTTATTGATTGTCTTGTTAGCGTCAACAAAATCGGCAATCATCCGATACAAAGTGTCACGGTCAAAGTCAAACCTGCTTTTTCCTTCTTTTGCCAGTTTCCTTTCAAATACAAACTGGGTTTCGATACCGGCGTGATCTCCTCCGGGAAGCCAGAGTGTCGGATACGCCTCGCATCCGGTGATACCGGATCATGATATCTTCAACGGTAAAAAGCGCGTGTCCCATATGCATGGGATCGTTGGCGTTCGGAAGGGGAAGGAGAATGGAGAATGGTTTCTTTTTTTTATCTATGGAAGGAGTAAAGTACCCACCCTCTTCCCACATGCGGTAGATGGATTCTTCATGTTTCTTTGCTTCGTATGCTTTATCCATATTACTCCTGTTGTTCTATTGTAAATTGTACATCAGGAAAATACTCACGCATTAACTCTAATGCTTTCTCTAATCCTTCGGGAGTGTGTATATCTATTGAAAAACCATGGTGTTCCATCATGTGTTGATATCCGTTTAGTATTGCTTGCCGCTCAGCTGTACGTCCTTCTCCTCTTGCTACTCCAAAAATTGAACATCCATCACTGGGACAAATGCCCATTTCAATTTTTGTATAAGTACTCATAGCGTGTTGATTCTACGCGATATTATATGGAAGAGCAATGTCTATTCAACCTCCACATCAAGATCTGGTTCTGCTTCAATTGTGCGCCAGTCAACCTTCTTCCCCCTGAAATATGCGTATGCTCCGATGTATGCGGCGTTATCCGTGCAAAGAGGTACGGGAGGAAAAAACAACTGCATGTTGCAGGATGTACATTGTGTGTTAAATTTTTCCCGGAGACGAAGGTTTGCGGCAACTCCGCCGGATACAAGAATGGACTTCGCTGAGTACTTTTCTGCCGCTCGGAGTGTTTTTACTACAAGTACATCGGTAATTGCTTCCTGCACTTCGTATGCCAATGCACTTACACGTTGTTGTTGTAAGTTGTAGGTTGTAAGTTATTAAATATTTATTCCACTCTCTCTGAAGTATCGCGGTTTTGAGTCCCGAAAAGGAAAAGTTGAGCGTATCATCATGCATCATGGGACGGGGTAAACCAATCTTAAATTTCAAATTTGAAATTTTAAATTGAGATGCTGCTTCCTGTATCGCTGCCCCCCCGCGTGACCCGAATCCCAAAAGCCGGGCGCTTTTATCAAATGCCTCACCCGCCGCATCATCAATCGTTCCCCCAAGCCATTTCAAATCCTTCGGCGAACGCATGAGAAACAGTTCCGTGTGTCCTCCGGAAACAACGAGGGAAATGGCGGGAAAAGATATGACTATATTGTTGCTCCTCGACGGTCCTCGGAGCAAATTTCCTTCAGAAGACTGAAGGAAATTTGCATACATATGAGCCAGGACGTGGTTGACGGGAATAATCGGTTTGCCTGTCACATACGCTATCGTTTTTGCGGCTTCAACTCCTATAAGAAGCGATCCGATAAGCCCCGGGCCGGTCGTCACGGCAATCGCATCAATGTATTTCTCTATGCGTTTCTTATACTTTTCCGTTTCTGTGACTGTCTCTTTATCCGCAAATGGCTCGAGGGCTTCAACAATAACGGGAATGATAGACGCCAACTGTTCCCGCGCCGCAACCTCCGGCACGATCCCGCCCCATTTCTCATGCATGGATGTCGATGAGGCAACAACGTTTGTGATGATTTTCGTTCCGTTCTCCACTATTGAAGCAGCAGTTTCATCACAGGATGTTTCGATTGCTAAGATAATCATATGTGAGCCGGCGGAGAATTTTTCATCGTTTTCAGCTTAAAATTAATGTACAACACTGACAGCATACAAAACTGGACAATAATGAGGGCTTTTGCCGGTCCGTACAGATCCGCAACAATTCCCAGTACCGGTGAAAATATTCCGTAGAATATGCTCCCGAAAAACGAATTGAGTGATGCCATTGTTGCTCGCTCTCCTCTCGTATATTCTTTTTGCATCAGGGAATTTATGGCAACCTGTGTCGCACCGTAAAATACGGATGAGGATCCCATAATGACAGGGGACACGATAGTCGCGTATCCGTACGCGATAAAATTTACAATCCGCGTATAAATGTTGGCAATAATTAATATGTTATATTCACCCATTTTACGTATAAGTTTGCCGCTAAACCAGTAGCTTAAAAACGCTCCTCCGTACGAAATCATTCTGGAGAATCCTATTGCCCAGATTGGCCAGAGAGTGCCGATAAAAGCCGCATTGAAATGGAATGACGATTCACCGATTCCAAAGCTCAGAATATCCTGAATACTTAACAGTTTGAGTCTTTTATTGTTCCACATATTGAATGCTGAGATTTTCAGGTGGGAAAAAATATTTGTCTGACCTTTCGTGCTCTTTTCAGGATTTTGAAGGAAAAATGAAAGCATAAGACAAAGTGCCTGCGGAATAACCGATAGCCACATAATCAGGGGGAATGACCATTGCGCCAGTATGCTTCCGACAACTGCGCCTATCATGAGCGCCAACTGGAACATGGAGCTTGTTTTCCCGAGGTAATGGGCAAATTTTTCTTTGTTCCCGGATTGAGAAAGAGAATCATAAAGAAGTGCATCATTGTTGCCGCTGTACCATGAACGGGATAAGCCTTCCAAAAGTGCACCAATAAAAAGTATCCAGTATGAGTATCCGATTGCATAGAATATTGCAGATACTGTTGCCGAAAGAGCTCCGAACATTACCGTTCTTTTCCGGCCGATAATATCTGAAAATATTCCTGTCGGAACTTCAAACAGAGCAGACGACAGCATGACGACGGAAAAAAGACTCATGCCAAGCGTGTACGAGCCGGTTACATGTACGAAATACAATATGAGTACGGCACTATGGAATCTGAAGTCCGTAAAAAAATTAAATAGCGAAAGCAGCTTGATATTACGTTCCATGTTTCGATTATAGCGGAGATGGTCGTGTGAAGAAATCGTGGCTTATGAGAATGCGGTTATTCAAGTCCCAGAAGTTTAGCGAGCTGACTCGTTGACGGGGTGTGAATTTTAGGGATAATGACGAGTTTTGCATCAATAAGCTTTGCCTGCAGTTCGATTTTCCCGATATGTACTTCACCTTCTGTAACGGCTATGATGTCCGGATTGATTTTCCTCACAAGGTTTATATAATCCCCGTCACTTACCATCGTCGGAAGTCGGATGACCTCATCAACAAAAGACAGAGACTTGAGCATTTCGGCCCGTTGTGTCTGAGTATGTATCGGACGCGATGGACCTTTTAACCTCCGGACGTCCCCGTCAGACTGAAGCATTACAATAAGTTTTTCTCCCAATGATTTCGCCTGTTTTAAAAAAGTAATATGTCCGAAGTGGATGAAATCAAAACATCCGCCCACCAACACAACACCTCCGTGTTCTTTAATGTTTTGTTTGTTCATATGACATGTATTATGGCATCGTTCCCTTCAGGTACACAGCCTGCCAGGGACGGAATACTGACGTGAATGTCTTTTCAATAAGTTTTTCATCGCCCCGCGTCACTTTATATTCAAACGATGCTTTCGCGCCCCATGCTGCCCAATCCACCTGTTTTACCACGCCTACTTTTAATGTCGGATCGTCCTGATACAAATCAGGCGGAGGAGGTGATACGTCCCACATTTTAAATCCGAACAACTCAGCTTTCCTTCCGTCAGGCGTACCGTAGAGATTAAATGTCAGGTTCATGTTTTGGGTATCCGCAATTGTCTGGATGAGGATGTATGCGGGTGTATCGTTTTTTATAACAAGATCAGCTGACGGATCAAATACCGTTGCGTCAAGTCCCGCTTTAAATCCTCCGTCCTCGTAATAATGGACACGGTATGCGTGTGCGTGTCGTTCTATGATGGGAAGCCCTGCATTCATTGCGGCACGAAACAGCGTGGTTGAAACCTGACATACACCTCCGCCGTCTCCGAGTATTGTTCTTCCTTCTTTTATGATATATGCGGGCTGATATCCCGTTGCAGCAGACACATCCCCAAGCGTTTTGTTAAACGAAAA
This sequence comes from Candidatus Gottesmanbacteria bacterium, assembly GCA_963711735.1. GTDB lineage: Bacteria > Patescibacteriota > Microgenomatia > UBA10105 > UBA927 > CAVQFA01. The sequence continues at coordinate 128,844 of CAVQFA010000003.1, forward strand.
AGTTGCGCCGGGAGGAATAAGCACTCCGTTAAAGCGGGCTGAAGCAAGTGCAACATTGTGGATTCTGCCCTGTATAGATCCGGGAAATACCGAATACCCGGTTCCGATGAGCTCTTTTATGCCGAACGAATTTGCATTATCTGTGGATACTGACGGTTTTATCGTAAGAGTTGTAAGCTCAATTGTAAATTCCCGAATCGGAGTTTTCGGGATGTTGGCAATGGCATCTGTTAATTTTCCCATTACGGCAGCGCGGTCAAGTTTCCGTCCGTCCGACGACGGTTTAAATGCTGTCACTTTCCCATCTGTAAACGTGAAAAGCGCGTCCTGTGGCTCTGTATCAATTGAGGCAGAAAACGTGTCGAGAATTTCCTCTATTAAATTTTTTCTGTAACGGAAATAAGGCGTCAAATCAATCCTTTTTTCGAACAATTGCTGCCGGATGTCCGAGAGAATGTTGCCGCTTCTGCCGATTGCGTATGCCTGACTCGCTGAAATGGTTGCGTCATACCCCAAATCCAACATGCTGCCGGATACGGTCGCAATGGTAGTCCCATATATAAATTCAAACCTGCTTTGGGTAAACGGTTCATTTTTAGAAAGCCAGAAATCGCGTACTTCATCCGCCGTCTTTCCGCCGAACGGAATACCGCCGACGTTCACTGACGGGTACACTTTATTTTCATACCGTGCTTCAAAAACGGCAAACAGGAGTACGACGAACATAATAAGAAGGAGAGCAGCGTCTAAAATAATAAACATGAGGTGTCGCCGCGGAGGAACGGATCCTTGTTGTTTATGGTGCTTTTTTAATTCAGGAGGAGTAATTTTTTTCCGTAACATGATATGATAATTGTATACCAATCTTACTTTAGTTTAATCATCCTGCGCCCGGTTGGATGCAGGGTGAAAAACAAGTGAGAAAGGTATATGCTGGAAAAACCGTATATAAAAAATAGTTTTTTCAGAATATATGATTCGAAGGCTAGGATGATGGGGTGTATGCTTATACATAGCTCGCGCGCAATACTCTATACTATACGAAAATATACATAAGTACAACATTCGGCGTATCTGAAAATGTATGACAAATCAATCTCAACAATCCCAGGGCACCGTCACAATAGATATGCCTGCAACAACGCCGCCGCCCGTAGAACCCCCGTCAAACCCCCAGCCACGCGGAATGCCCATCCAGGAAACTGTTGTCATCCCGACCACTCCGCCCCAGACACCAAACATATATCAAACACCGGTAACTCCGCCTGCTGAAACACCGTCTTTTCAGCCTGTAAGTCCGGATATGGGAATACCTGCATCATCACAAAAATCATCTAAACCCGGTGGTGGTTTTGGAAAAATTCTCAAAACTCTTCTCATGCTTCTGCTTCTGGCTCTCCTGATCGGTGGTGGGATATACGCTGCAACTAAATTTATGGGCGGGTCCAAAACAGCAACCATTTCATACTGGGGATTGTGGGAAAATGAAAATATCATCACTCCTCTCATCGCAGATTTTGAAAGCACACATCCGAATATAAAAGTCGAGTACGTCAAACAATCACATAAAGAATACCGTGAGAGGTTATCAAGCGCAATTGAGCGTGGAGAGGGACCTGATGTTTTCCGGTTTCATAATACCTGGGTGCCCATGTATAAATCAATTCTATCAACGGTTCCCGAGGATATAATGACTGTTTCGGAATTTTCATCTACATTCTACCCGGTTGCCAAACGGGATCTCGTCGGAGGATCGAATATATATGGTATGCCGGTCATGATTGACGGGCTGGGGTTATACGTTAATACTGATTTACTGGCAGCAGCCGGAGCGTCTCCTCCCACCTCATGGGAAGATGTACTTACAATGGTGCCGAGACTCACCGTGAGAAACGGTGAATCCATAACAACGGCAGGAATAGCGCTCGGTACTGCCAATAATGTCGAACATTTCAGTGATATACTCGCAACGATGATCATGCAGAATGGAGGAGATCTGGTAAATCCCACAAGCAAAGAGTCAGAAGAGGCGCTCATTTTTTACCGCAAGTTTGCAGATCTCAACGACCCTGTATATTCATGGAATTCAACGATGGATAATTCTGTCTATGCGTTTGCAACAGGAAAGGTTGCTATGATATTCGCCCCGTCCTGGCGTGCGTTTGATGTGAAACAGATAAATCCTAATTTCAACTGGATCATAACCCCCATACCCCAGCTTCCGGGCAACACTGTTACGTGGGCGTCATATTGGGTGGAGGGTGTGTCTGCTAAAAGCCCCAATCAGAAAGCTGCATGGGAATTTGTCAAATACATGACAGGCAAAGAGGGAGCAACCAAGCTGTACACAGAAGCATCCAAGGTCCGTTTATTCGGAGAACCGTACGCACGCGTCGATATGGCGGGAAGTCTCGCAGGAGACGCGTATACAGAAGCATATGTCAAACAGGCTCCTGACGCACGGTCGTTTCCTCTTGCTTCACGGACGTTTGATAACGGACTTAATGATCAGATGATCAAATACCTTGAAGACGCCGTCAATAGTGTTGCGGGTGGATCTGCACCAAGTGCGGCACTGAAAACCGCATCGTACGGATTTCAACAGATATTATCCAAGTATGGCCTCGTTTCTGCGTCTGCTCCGCTCACACAATAATAAATGATCTTATCAACATCTGACCGAATATATGCCACGGTAGCGTACGGTGATGTTTTTGACTATCCCGTTACGGAGGCGGAAATAGTACGTTTCTTCATCGGACCGGAAAAAAGCGCAAAAAAAATACGCGCAACACTGCGTCGTATGCGCGTTTACTATCGCAAAAAATCAGAGGGTCCGCGCCTCTATCATCTGTCCGGTCGTAAACATATAGTGTCGTATCGCAGGATCAGAAACGTGTGGGCGGATGCAAAATGGAAAGAGGCCAGGCGTGTAGCTGCCATTCTCGGACATATTCCCTCAGTCAGGCTTGTCGGAGTCACGGGAGGACTTGCCAGAAATAATGCAGCGCATACCGATGATATTGATATTTTCATAATTAGCCGGGAAAAAAACGCTATACAGTACCCGGTTTCTGGTAACACTGACAACAGAGCTCGTTTCCAAAAGGCGTCGTCCGTTGGAGTTGGAACACGGCAACAGCATTTGTTTAAATATGTATATGTCAGAGGATAAACTCACTATCCCTTCCCAAGAACAGGACCTTTACACTGCTTATGAGCTTCTCCAGATGAAACCGCTTATAGATAAGGACAATATCTTACCGGTTATTCGTGTTGTCCAATTCATGGGTACGTTCACTTCTTGGTAACGCGTGGGAAGAAACGATGCAACATCATAAAACCGCGCATCCGCAAGGTCAAATCCTGAACCCCTCTCGTTTTATCAATCTGCTCATCGTCTTATTGCAGGCAATAGAACCTTTCGCACGTTTCATCCAGCTTTTGTATATGAGACGAAGAAGAACGACGGAGGTTGTAACCCAAACGCGTATTCGTTTTCACCCTCACGATGTACGCACTATTATCCGTGAAAAATTTGCACAGAGACTGGCCAAATATAATATCCCCCTTGACAAGCTGTGGAATGCTACATAAAATAGCAGTCGTATTACATGAGTGCCAAAAAATTAGAGGCGCAAAGCGTGAATATGGTGTGATTTTCGTATATCTGTGCGATAATCTCACAATGAACGCTCGCGCTCTTTGTTTCTATAAAGGAGGTCCGTATGGCGAAAATTAATATTCAGCCATTGTTCGATAATGTTCTTGTCAAACCCGGAAAACAGGAGGAAGTCCTTCCGTCCGGTATTGTTCTTCCGGATAGCGCCAAAGAAAAGCCCCAAATGGGCACCATTATGGCAGTTGGTCCCGGAACTACGGATGACAAGGGGAAAAAGGTAAAAATGACCGTAAAAGTCGGACAAAAAGTCATGTATAAAAAGTGGGGCGGCAACGAAATAAAAGTGAACGGGGAAGAGTGGATGCTTGTGGAACAGAAAGATATTCTTGCAGTAGTAAAGTAAGTATTAAAGTTCATTTTCACTCATAAAGGGAGGTTCTTATGGCAAAACAACTGAAATTTTCTGACGACGCGAGACAATCATTGGTACGCGGAGTCAATATTCTCTCCAAAGCGGTCATTACCACGCTTGGACCGAAAGGCAGAAATGTCGCAATTGATAAAAAATGGGGAGCACCGAACGTCATCCATGACGGAGTGTCCGTAGCAAAAGAAATTGATCTTGAGGACGCGTTTGAAAATATGGGTGCACAGCTTGTGAAAGAAGCTGCATCAAAAACAAATGACGTTGCAGGAGACGGAACGACTACCGCAACCCTTCTTGCACAATCCATCATCAACCAGGGATTCAAAAACGTAACAGCCGGTGCCAATCCCATGATTGTGAGAGTCGGCATGGAAAAAGCGGTTGCGACGGTCGTCGAAGAAATCCGGAAAATGAAAAAAACCATCAAAGACGCCGATGTTGCCAAGGTTGCAACTATCAGTGCCCAGGATGAGAAGATCGGTTCTTTGATTGCCGAAGCTTTATCAAAAGTCGGCAAAGACGGTGTCGTCACGGTTGAAGAGGGTAAAGGACTCACGATGGAAATTGAGTACAAGGAAGGCATGGAGTTTGATAAAGGCTATGCTTCCCCGTATTTCGTGACTATTCCGGACAAAATGGAAGCGGAAATCGAAGATGCGTACATTCTCATTACGGATAAAAAAATTTCTGCAATTGCTGATTTACTTCCGTTTTTGGAAGGATTTATCAAAGTATCAAAAAACCTCGTCATCATTGCTGATGATATCGAAGGTGAAGCGCTTGCGACACTTGTTGTCAACAAGATGCGCGGTACCTTCAATGTCCTTGCAGTGAAGGCTCCGGGATTTGGCGACAGAAGGAAATCCATGCTTGAGGATATCGCAACCCTCACGGGAGGAACGGTCATATCCGAGGATACCGGACGCAAAATTGAAAACGTGAAGGTAGAGGATTGCGGACGGGCAGATAAAGTCTGGGCAGATAAGGAAAACTGCAGGATTATAGGCGGCAAAGGCGAAAAGTCCCTTCTCAAATCGCGTATCGAACAGATCCGCAAGGAGATGGACAAATCAACGAGCGACTTTGACAAAGAGAAGTTGCAGGAAAGACTTGCAAAACTTGCCGGAGGAGTCGCAGTCATTAACGTCGGTGCGGCAACGGAAATTGAGCTTAAAGATAAAAAGGAGCGCGTCAATGACGCAGTTGCTGCAACCAAGGCTGCACTTGAAGAAGGTATCGTTCCCGGCGGAGGTGTCGCGCTTCTGCGGGCCCGGATGGCTTTACCCAAGCTCCGTGAAAGTCTTACTGTTGCCGATGAAAAAACGGGCGTTGATATCCTTTATCAGGCACTCGGTGATCCGATCCGATGGATTGCTAAAAACGCAGGTGCTGATGACGGGTGGGTAGTCAAAACCGTCGAAGAAAGTAAGATCGCGGATTTCGGCTTTAACGCCATGACTATGGAATTTGGTTCCATGATCCAGGCAGGAGTTATTGATCCTGCGAAAGTCACGAGAACCGCAGTCCAGAATGCCGCATCAGTCGGTATGATGGTCCTTACAACCGAGGCGCTCGTAACCGACATTCCTGAGAAAAAGGAAGCGCCGGCAGGCGGTGCAGGAAGTATGGGCGGAATGGGTGGCATGGGCGGAATGGACTATTAATCCGAAACGAAGGTCTCAATAAACGTAAAAAAATACTGTATTGTCAAAAGCCCCGCGTGAGCGGGGTTTTTGTTGGTATAGTAATATAATTTCACAATAGAAAAAAGAGAAGAATTTCTGTATTGTATGGTAGAATGGTTCAGGGAAACGCTATGAATACCGGAAAGAATAATACATTAATTTCATACAATCCTTCAAACGGTTCAATTATTGGTAAAACTGTCTGTTCTACACCTGAAGACGTTCGTACGTCCGTGAACAAATCTAAACGCGCCTGGTCTTCGTGGAAAAAAACACCTTTTGCTAAACGGGCGTCGTATTGTAAAAAACTTATTGAACTTCTTAAAAGTAATAAAAATAAAATTGCACGGTTAACAAGCTTGGAAATGGGTAAGCCGTTTACGGAAGCGCTTGGCGATATCGATTGGGAATTGGATTTTATCTCGTACTATGCGGAAAATGCAGAAAAAATTCTCGGTGAAAAAATGATCCGAAAAGACAAGCGCGCGGTATATAAAACACTGTATGAACCGTGGGGAGTGGTTGCCTCCATTGCCCCGTGGAATTTTCCGGTCTCGATGGCAAGCACTGGCATTACAGCGCCGCTCATGGCGGGTAATACTGTTATTTTTAAACCATCGGAATATACGACATTGACGCAAAAATTGTTCGTAGATCTTTTTAATCAAACCGGATTACCTGAGGGTGTGCTTCAGTGTGTGGTCGGAGACGGATCCGTTGGTAAAATGCTCATTGATAGTGACGTTAATTATGTCTGGTTTACAGGAAGCACTGCTGTGGGTCAGGAAATCTATAAAAAATGCGCAGATAAGCTTATCCGGTGCACACTCGAACTTGGGGGTTCCAGTCCGGGAATTGTTTTTGCAGATTGTCCGCTCGAGACAACCATCGAAACGGTATATACAGCGAGGTTTTATAACTGCGGTCAGGTATGCTCTGCAATAAAAAGGTTGTTTGTGGAAAAACCTGTTATGGATTCTGTCGTTGATAAGCTTGTACAGAAAGTGCAGTCAGCGGTTATTGGTGACCCTCTCGATTCCAAAACTACAATCGGACCGTTAGTAAGCAAAAAACAGTTGGACATCCTGGTTTCTCAGATAGAAGACGCGAGAAAAAAAGGTGCAAAAATAATTATCGGCGGTACGAAACCGGACGATAAAAAACTTACCGGTGGCAATTACTTTCTTCCGACAATAATTACCAATGTCACAGAAAATATGAGGGTTTTCAAAGAAGAGGTGTTTGGACCCGTGTTGCCGGTTATGTCTTTCTCCTCAGAAAAAGAAGCCGTGCGTCTTGCTAACGATACAGAGTACGGACTGACTGCAGAAATATTTACGAGTGATGTGAAAAAAGGCAGACGGATTGCAGGAGATCTTGACGCTGGCGGAATATCTGTCAACGGCGATGTTATATATTCTCCGCACTGTCCAATCGGAGGATTTAAAAAAAGCGGAATAGGAAGAGAGTACGGTGAAGAAGGGTTTAAGGAATTCGGTCAGCTGAAATATATCTGCGAGTATATATAAAATACAGTAACTTTCCGATTTATCAACATGAATAAAATTATTTTCTTAGGTACAGGTGCGGCATCGTCGCTCACACGGCAACTCACGTCTATTCTCTTTGTAACGGACAGAAAGAATTTCCTCATAGATTGCGGTGACGGGATGGGAACCGTGAGGAATCTCGTCAAATCCGGTGTTGCACTTGAAAGCGTCACTGACGTGTTTATCACCCACCGCCACGCCGATCATATGCTTGGCATGCCGCACTTTCTCCTTACGCAGATGATCGGAAACGACAAAACAAAGGTCCGCGTTTTTGGCCCCAAACAGGCCCTTGATGTTGTCCGTCTTGTGTCTTTTAAAACCCATGATTATTTAAAAAAACACGCATCACGCATAGCCTTCGTTTCCATGAAACCAAATGTATCCGTCAGGCTTGCACCGGGACTTACCGTAACGGGTACAAAAGTGGCAGGACCCAAGGGAGGCGCTATTATCACCTATGCGTATAAAATCACTGTTGACGGAAAAACGGTTGTGTTTTCAAGCGACATGCACCCGAATGCATTGTTTGATAAACTCGCAAAAAATACGGACGTCATGATACACGAATGTTTTGGTCCTGAAAAAGACCGCGAACAGTCGGGGCTATTCGGTCACAGCACTGCCCGTGAGGCTGGGGAAGCGGCTATGCGCGCAAAGGTAAAAAAACTGATTCTCACTCATATTCGCGATGAGAAAGTTGTGTCGGTGAAATCAATGGTGACGGAGGCGCGGAGATACTTTAACGGATTTGTCATTCCTGCAGAAGATCTGCTCGCTGTGGAATTTTAGATTACGGTGTTTCCTCATGAATCCTTAAACCCCGATGTTCTTTTCGTGGTGGTGTCTCACAAATGCAATCTGTCCTTCCCGGAATCCTATGGATAATAGTCTGTCCTGGATCTGTTTTTTGGTTAGTCCGTCCTTTACAAACCTCCGGATAAGAAATGTGATCATTTCTGTTGGTTCGTAGGGAAATAATATCCATTTATCCGTTTGTTGCGCAAAGTAATCCGGGCGGATTTTGGATAATGGTTTATGAAACATGGCAACGGTGGTTATTTCAGCGGGTTTAAACCTCCGTAGGTATGAAAGGGCACGTTTAAATGTCTTTCCGGAGTCGGCTACATCATCAACCAGAAGCACGCGTTTTCCGTTGATAGGTTTTCGGAGTGTTTGTGTTATGTGTATTTCACCGCTTTTCTGAATATCCGTATAACTCTGTATGGCAAACGTGGAAACAGGCAGTCGCAACAGGTCGCTTAACAGATGCCCGAGCGTGAGTCCTCCGCGGGCAATAGCGACAATTTCATCATATGGCTCTGAATGGTGGAGGATTGCAGCAGCAAGTTTTTGGGTTAAAATATGGTAGTCTGCCCATGAGAGATAGAGGTATTCAGGATCACTCATGCCTAAGTATGACTCACGATATTGATTCGTGTCAAGAAGTCTCTATAATACGTCTATGGACGGCGTTCAAACAAACAAACCTTTGAAATATTCATCAATCGCTATTTCCGGTCGTCCCGGCGCAGGCCGCTCGACGCTTCTCAATAACCTTAAACCCATTATAGTACCCCTCGGGTGGGAAACATTTTCCGGCGGAGACTGGTCACGTCAGTTTTCCATACAGATGGGTAAACATGACCCGAAAGATGCCAAACACCACCTTGCGACGGATTACGGGGAAGATATAGATCACCAGATAGATCTTGCACTCCGGGAAAAATTGGCAAACCCAAAAACCCACGTTGCCGTCGAATCCTGGATAGCGGGTTGGAATATGAGGGGATTTAAACATGTTCTCAAAATACTTCTCATGTGCGATGATGCGCTTCGAATAGACCGGATAGTCAACAGGGATAATCTGTCCGTGAATGAGGCCAAGAAGCACATACGCGACAGGGAAGAAGCCAATCTCACCAAATGGAGCAAAATGTACCACGTGCCCAAAAAGGATTTTTGGGATCCGAAACATTATGATCTTGTCCTTAACACTTACTCCCACGGGCCGCAGGAAACCCTTGGCGTGGTTCTGCAGGCGCTCGGCTACTATACGGCAAACGGACAGAGGCCGGGGTGAAAATTGCGTATACGTATGACAGTTGCTAAGCGTCATATTATCGCGGGTATTGTTTCAGTATTAAAGAAGCGGTATTCGGGTGAATCCTCCGGACATGACTGGCTGCATCTGGAAAGAGTGTGGAAAACGGCAATACGGCTTTCCGAAAATGAGAAGGTCGATATGTTTGTTGTCGAAGTTGCGGCTCTTCTTCATGATGTTGATGATTATAAATTCGCAAAAGCAGGGGACGGTCCTCTTACACACACAAAAGAAATTCTCGGCGTGTACCCCATAGATACCCGGACAAAAAAACACATTTATACCATTGTTTCTCATGTGTCTTTTAAGGGTGGCAATGAGGATGATGTCCAAAAAACACGTGAGGGGCAGGTTGTACAGGACGCCGACAGACTTGATGTTCTGGGTGCAATCGGTATTGCGCGTATATTTGCCTACGGCGGATCACGCGGACACCCGATATATGATCCAAACATTAAGCCGAGAAAAAATATGACGTTCAAAGAGTACCGGAAGGATAGTCCGTCCATCAATCACATGTATGAAAAACTTTTGCTTCTGAAAGACAGAATGAACACGCCGCAGGCCAAACTCATCGCATCATTCCGCCATACGTACATCGTTGAGTTTCTACGGGAGTTCTGGGCGGAAGTGAAAGGAGACAGGTGATACATATATGATTCCGACGGAAAAACACAGTAAGGTATTGTGGCAAAAGTATCACCTTCCGGAAATGAAACAGGCCCACTCTGCACTTGTCGCGCGTGTCGCGGTGTGTCTGGCAAAAACGATCATGCGTCATGATTCCCGTCTTATGATTGATAATAATCTGCTTGTTGCCGGCGCACTTCTCCATGATATTGATAAAAACATACCCGGATTGCCCGGGGAGCATCATCCGGATGCGGGGGTGCGCGTGTTGCGTGAAACGGGAATGGATGAGGTTGCGGAGGTTATCCGCACACACCCGCTTCACATGATTTTGGATCCTCTGAATGGTCCGGTTAGCTGGGAGCAAAAACTTCTGTATCTTGCTGATAAAATGGTGAAATATGAGGTGATCGGCGTAGATGCCCGTTTTGCGTTGTGGAGAAAAGAAGCACTTCCACCTGAAGCAATTGTTATACTTGACCGGTCGTACCCTCTTGTTAAAAAACTTGAAGAGAATGTTTGCGCGGTTATCGGTATTCCGGCAACCACACTTGCACAATATTGCCGCAGGAGTATACTTGAAGCGGAAAATATGAAGGAGGACAAAATATGAAACAAATAGTCATGGTTTTGGCAATCGTATTTCTTTGTGTGAGCGCAGTAAGCGCAGCCAATGCAGCACCGGCGGGAGTGAGCCCGGGAAAAAGCGCTGTTGTAAAAAAGGAATCCGTAAATCTTACCCCAACACCGGTTACGGAAACACCCGGCGTTGAAGAAAAGAAGGAAGTTGTCGATTATACACTTCCGTACCCGGGGATTTTGACGGATCATCCTCTCTACTTTCTCAAAAATCTCCGCGATCAGATTATGGAACGCCTTATCAGTGATCCTTCCAAGAAAGCTGAGTTTGCTATACTCCAGTCAGATAAGTTTCTCGCTATGGCAATGCGTTTCATAGATCAGGGCAAGTGGCAGGGCGCTAATCAGACACTCGAGTCAGCGGAGCGCTTTATGGAAAAAGCAGCTGCAGTAGTCGGGTCTGCAACGGGAAATACTATTCCCAATCACATATATGAACAACTTCGTCTCTCATCTCTCAAGCACGAAGAGGTTCTTGAAAATATCATGACAAACGCCCCTGTCGGAGAAAAGGCGGCTACAGAGAAACGCTTGCAAACAGGCAGGGACATGGTGAAGCGCGTGGGTTCTCTGAACAAACAATAGCATTTAGATCACTAAAATAATCCTTATTGGGTATTATTGAACAATTTTCTTTTTACCACGTCGGGTACCTTCGTCCCCCTATAGGGTGTGATATAGATAATCTCCGAAGAATTTCCTCGGACTTTTCCTGTTGTGGCTAAAGAAGAAAATTGACCTTGTTTGATCCGGAAGTTGCCAGTTGACCTTGGTCCATTTAGTGTCATAGGATTGTTAGTGGCACCACCCATAGCGTAAATATTTTCACATTATCCATGAAATGTCCGTACTGTACAAATGAAACCACAGAGGTTATAGAGACGCGGGAAAGCGAAGATTTAGCGGTAACCAGAAGGAGAAGAGGCTGTCCGAAGTGTGAAAAAAGGTTTACAACATACGAACGGATTGAGTCTGTGCCCATTACGGTTATAAAGAAAGACGGAAGGCGTGAGACGTTTGACAGGGACAAGCTGACCCGCGGCATCTGGAGAGCGAGCGGAAAAACCGCCGTACGACAGGAAGATGTAGACAGGATTGTTAACGAGGTCGAGCGGGAACTTATTTCAGGAGAAACGACGGAGGTAGTCAGCAAAAAAATCGGTGAGCTGGTCGCGCGGAGGCTGAAAAAAATTGATAAAATCGCGTACATCCGGTTTGCAAGTGTTTTCAGGCGTTTTGTAGACATAGAAGATTTTGAAAAGGAAGTGCAGAAATTGTTATAAATGACACTCTATGGAACCATTGACGGGCATCAGAAATACCGTATTTATCGACCGCTACGCGCTCAAAAACGAGGAAGGCGTTCCGATTGAAAAAAATCCACAGGAAATGTGGAGGAGAATAGCCGGAGCAATAGCCAAGGTTGAACCAAAAGCAACGAGGATGGAGTGGGAAGAAAAATTCTATGGCGCCATGACCGACTTTAAGCTGATTCCCGGCGGACGGATCCTCTCAGGTGCAGGCACCGGCTACCATGTAACGTTTTACAACTGTTTCGTCATCCCGAGCCCTCATGATTCGCGCCAGGGCATACTCAAATCACTTTCCCAAATGGTAGAAATTATGTCCCGCGGCGGTGGCGTGGGAATAAACCTATCGAGCCTCCGGCCCCGCGGATCGCGCGTCCAGAAAGTTAACGGATTTTCTTCCGGTCCCTGCAACTGGGCAGAGCTTTTCAGTGTCGCAACAAAAGATATCATTCAGCAGGGTGGTTCCAGGAGAGGCGCTCTCATGCTTATGCTCTGGGACTGGCATCCGGACATCGAGGAATTCATAACCGTAAAGGAAGATTTATCCCGTATAAACGGCGCAAATCTTTCCGTTTGCGTCTCCGACTCGTTTATGGAGGCGGTGAAAAATGACGCTGATTGGGATTTGGTGTTTCCTGATAAAAATGATCCTGACTACGATACTAAGTGGGACGGGTACCTTCCCAACTGGATAGCGCTTGGTAAAAAACCGGTTGTCCAAAGGACCCTGAAGGCCCGCGCCCTTTGGGATCTCATCGCAACAGCCGCATGGAAAAGCGCGGAACCCGGCGTTGTATTTATGGAACGGTACAATAAGTGGTTCAACAACAATTACTTCGAATATATAAACTGTGTCAATCCGTGTGGCGAAGAAGGGCTCCCGAATTGGGGAGTGTGCAATCTTTGTTCCATTAACCTCGCATCCCTTGTGGACGCTTCCGGCATCATGGACTATGCGGCGCTTGCGGAAATCGCACGCGTCGGTGTGCGGTTTCAGGATGACGTCATTGACAGCGACTACTATGTCTTTGAGGAGATAAAGAAAGTGCAGCTGAAAGGAGAACGGAGAATCGGGCTTGGTACCATGGGCTTGGGTGATGCACTTATAAAAATGAAACTCCGGTACGGTTCCCAGGAGAGCATCTCCGTCATTGATAAAATATACTCAACCATTCGTGACGCAGCATACGATGCGTCTGTTGAAATAGCACGCGAAAAAGGGCCGTTTCCCAAAATTGTGAAGAAAAAGCATGTGGAAGGGTACTTCGTGAGCCGTCTTCCTGAAGAAATCAAAAAGAAAATGAAAAAGTACGGTGTGAGAAACAGCCTCATCCTCCAGCAGGCGCCTACAGGATCCACATCGCTTATGGCGGGTGTGTCGTCAGGCATTGAGCCCGTTTATGAATTTGAGTTTATCCGCCGGGACCGCCTCGGTGAGAACATTCTCAGGCATCCTCTGTACGACGCGTGGTTTCAGGAGTTCAAACTTACCCAGGGCCGTGAACCGACTAAGGCAGACAGGCCGGCGTGGTTTGTCTCTGCCAATGATTTATCTCCTGAAGATCATGTGCGCGTGCAGGCAACGATCCAACAGTATGTGGACGCGTCAATCTCCAAAACCGTCAACGCACCGAATACCCACACTGTGGAGGATGTAAAAAGGCTTTACACGCTCGCGTACGATTTGGGGTGCAAGGGTATTGCGTACATGCGTGAAGGCAGCAGACAGGGGGTATTAACGCGCGTTGAACAGGATAAGAAAGAAAAAGATGCAGCAAAGGCAGACGAGGTGAAAGTCGGAACACAGTATGTACCGGAAATCAAACCCCGCCCGGCGGTCGTCCACGGATCCACCTATCAGGTAGAAACGCCTGTCGGACAGGCATATGTGACGATCAACACAAACGGCGGCAGACAGCCGCTTGAAATGTTCATTAATGTGGGCAAAGCCGGATCGGATGTGACAGCCATGGCTGAGGCGGTCGGACGTTTGATTTCTCTATTGTTCCGGCTTGCATCACCGGTAAGTCCGATGGAACGGGCACACAGAATAGCGGCAGAGCTCATAGGGATAGGCGGAGCGCGGTCTTTGGGATTCGGGGAAAACCGCGTACGGAGTCTTCCTGATGCGGTTGCAAAAGTCATAGACAGGCATTTCGGATTTTTTACCAAGCATCGTCTCATGGATTCACCGTCGGCTGCCAAAACCGACAGTATTGTTGCGACAAACGGGAACGGAAATGGGAATGGCAACGGTTCATCAGAAATCCACCAAACAGCAACTGCTGTTGCTGCAGATACCCGGATAGAGGATCACGAACAGGCACCGGACCCGGCCTCATACCAGGCTGCGGTTGCCCAGACACGCATGGTGACGGTTGATCTTTGTCCCTCCTGTGGAGAAGGAAGCCTCGTATTTGAGGAGTCCTGCAAAAAGTGCTACTCCTGCGGATATTCAGAATGCTGAAGTTCCCTTATGAAAATCTATACCAGAACCGGCGACGACGGAACGACGTCTCTCTTTGGAGGAAAGCGTACCCGGAAAGATGACCCGCGCGTAGAGGCATACGGATCCATTGATGAGTTAAACAGTGCCGTCGGATTTCTGATATCAGAGTGTAAAACAGACTCCGTTATACGCGCTCTCACTGACGTGCAGCAAACCCTCATGAGTATCGCCGGATTTCTTGCGGGAAGTCCGCTTGATACGAAATTCCTTGATCATAAAGTGACGGATATGGAACACCTCATAGACGAATTTAGCACCGGTGTCCCCAAGATTACCAATTTCATATTACCCGGCGGTTCACCTTGTGGCGCGTGGGCGCACGTAGCCAGAACCGTATGCAGGAGGGCAGAACGGACAATTGTCCGGACAAGCAAAGAAAAACCGGTGAATTTGGGTTTCAGTCAAATACTCACGTATATAAACCGTCTTTCTGACCTCCTATTTGTTATTGCGCGCACAGAAAATTATGCACGCGGAATTAATGAGCAGGTATGGTCGGGACAAAAAAAATAGATCCGGATGGAAATTACCGTATAAATTTGATACTATAACATCCTTATGAAACGCGTTGTTTTTATCATCCTTGCATGTATCGCCGCTCTTATTCTTTTCGGAAAAGTTATTCCGCGAAACGCAGTTACTCCACAAAAAGTCTCTCAGGTTGCGTCACCCAAAGCGCTGCCGCAAACAACCGGGACGCTTGTTCTCAACGACGGACAGACAATTGCGACGTATTCTGGGATAGCTGCAAAAAACGCGTTCGAACTTCTCACGATAGTCGGAGAAAAAAATAATATTCCTGTTGTCACAAAACAGTATGACTTTGGTGTTTTTGTAGAAGAGGTCAGGGGAAAAAAGTCAGGTGCCGACATGTCGTGGATATATTTTGTGAACGGCAAGTCGGGGACGGTGGCGGCAGACAAATATGAACTGAAAAACG
This sequence comes from Candidatus Gottesmanbacteria bacterium, assembly GCA_963711735.1. Classification (GTDB taxonomy): domain Bacteria; phylum Patescibacteriota; class Microgenomatia; order UBA10105; family UBA927; genus CAVQFA01. The sequence continues at coordinate 144,260 of CAVQFA010000003.1, forward strand.
GAGACGTGGTAGAGTGGAAGTATACCAAACCGATATATTAATGACTGCCTGACAATTTTATTTCGTATCTCGTATATCGTATTTCAATAAATAACAATATGGACATTATTATTTTTATCGCAATCGGTATTGTCGCGAGACTTGTCCCTCATGTGCCGAATATGACGCCTGTTGGTGCTTTGGCCATCACCTCCGGCGCCAAACTTGGATTGAAAAAAGCGCTTATCGTTACTCTTTCAATTATGCTCTTCACGGACCTTCTCATCGGGCTTCACCCTGTTATGTGGGCTACATACGGCAGTTTATTCCTTGCTGTCATCCTCGGACGGGTGATTACTAAAAAACAAACACTCATACGCATTGGTGCGGCTACGCTTACCTCAGCGCTTCTTTTTTTCATTATCACAAATTTTGCCGTGTGGATTGCCCCTTTATCCATGTACCCCAAAACGCTTGCAGGGTTCATTGAATGTTACGTGATGGCTCTGCCGTTTTTCCGTAACTCACTCATGGGAGACGTGTTTTACACGACGGTGTTTTTCGCCGGATATGAAATGGTGGGCGTTCTTTCCAGGCGCGTGTTTGCAAAAATCCCCCTTCGCAGGTAAACGTCATTATTTTTTCTCTTTCCTATCACTGACGCGGGTGCTTTCGTGATAAAATGATACGTATGCCCGGATAGGGATTATTGCTTATACCGGTATTATCAACCCATATTCCCGGACATAATTTGTTTCTATGGATGACAATCTGCCCGTACAACCCACACAGGGGTCTGCCCAAAACGTGAAGTCGGATGCCGGTGTAAACGCGCCACCGGCGCAACCAACACCTTTATCCGGATCAATCGGGAAGGAACTTGAGGGAGGAGCGGGGTTAACGGTTGCGGAATCACCCCGCGCAGCAGAGATCGGTCACGATGTGGATCTGCCCAAGGAAGTTTCCCGGGTTGGTGTAACGGTCCATCCGACAGTCATTCCGATACCCGCAAATCTCACGCGTGCAGGCGTCCGGCCTGCGGGGATGAACGTCCCCGCATCAACAGGCGGAGCAACGACGGTTGTACTGCCTTTGACTGATGCAGAAATTGCTGCGGGTCTGACGAAAAGCATCACCCTGTCGTGGCGGTGGCTTGCTGAATGGTGTAGAAGGAGAATTAAACAAATTCATACGACGCTCGTATCAAAAAAGAAATAATATATTATGAACGATCAATTTCTGGACCTTATCTACCGCCTCGAAGCATTTGGAATTGCTCTTGTGTTCCTCATCCTGTTCCTCGGCGGATTTGTACTCCTCGGGTACATCCTGTTTCTTGTATGGAAAAACCGCAACAGGGAAAGGGAGTCTTTGGAAAGAGTCGTCATGCAGATAGCTGTCCCGCGCGATAATGAGATAAAAATTGATGCGGCAGAACAGCTGTTTTCAAGTCTTGCGGGTATCCACCATTCGGGATTCTGGTCGTTTTTAACCCCAGCAGAGCACCTCACCTTTGAGATTGTTGCGCGTAAAGAGGATATACGTTTCTACACGTCTGTTCCGCGTAAGCTCGTCGACCTTGTCGAAAAGCAGATTCACGGCGCATACCCCGGCGCTGACATCCGTGTTGTGGAGGAGTACAACGTGTTTGACGAAAAAGGCAAAGTCGCATTCGCGGCTTTGTGTTTAAAAAACTCCGATTACATGCCGATTCGGATATTCAGGGATTTGCCGACCGACCCTCTTTCGTCGATAACGTCAGTCCTTGCAAAGATGCAGGAGGGGGAGGCGGCGGCGATTCAAATCCTCATCCAGCCGGCCGGACATAAATGGGCGGGTCTTGGGCACAGCTATGTGGCAAAAACCAAAAAGGATGAGGCAAATCCGGAAAAAGCAAGCTTCCGTGTAGATCCCAAAACCCTGGAAGCGGTCGAGCAGAAATGCACCAAGCCCGGGTTTAACACGGTGGTGCGCATCGTCGTTTCCTCGGATTCCAAAGAGTCAGCCAAGATGCATCTGGATAACGTGACGTCATCATTCGGACAGTTTGCGTCAGACAATAATTATTTTACAAAAGCCAAACAGCCCATCAAGGCGTTTTTTATGAAAGACTTTATTTACCGGTATTTCCCGGTTATAAACCCCCCGTTTTTCAAACAGTACGGTGTATGCAACAGCGACGAGCTTGCCACAATCTACCACCTCCCGAATAAATCCGTGGAAACAGCGCATATCTTCTGGCTCAATGCCAAACGCGCACCCGCGCCTTCGCAAATACCCGCAACAGGGATGTTTCTTGGTATTTCCCGCTACCGCGGTATTGACAGGAAGATCCACATAAGTGACGAGGACAGGCGCAGGCACATGTACATTATCGGGAAAACAGGCACCGGCAAATCCCAGCTTCTGGAGGAAATGGTTCTCCAGGATATCCGTGACGGCAAGGGGCTTGCGGTTGTTGACCCGCACGGTGATCTCATCGAGGGCATTCTTGAGCGTCTTCCTCCGGAGCGGGCAGAGGATGTCATTTACTTTGATCCGTCAGATTCAGAGCGTCCGATGGGACTTAATATGCTTGAGGCAAAAACCGAGGACCAGAAGCACTTTGTCGTCACGTCCATTGTCGGGCTTATGTACAAGCTCTATGATCCCTATGAAAACCGGCATCATCGGTCCGCGCTTTGAGCACGCCATTCGAAACGCCATGCTGACGGTCATGTCAGAACCCGGCAACACCTTTGTTGAGGTTGTCAGGGTTTTAACCGACAGCGCGTTTGTGCAGGAGCTTCTGCCGAAAGTGACTGACCCCATCATCCGCCGCTACTGGACAGACCAGATTGCCCAGACTGCCGATTTTCACAAGTCCGAGGTTTTGGACTATATCGTCTCCAAATTCGGCAGGTTCGTCACCAATAAACTCATGAGAAATATCATCGGACAATCCCGGTCTTCGTTTGACTTCCGTAAGGTTATGGACGAGAAAAAAATACTCCTTATCAATCTGTCTAAAGGGAAAATAGGGGAGGAAAACAGCAACTTCCTCGGGCTTATCCTCGTACCGAGGATCCTCATATCCGCCATGAGCAGGCAGGATGTTCCTGAAAATCAAAGGGAGGATTTTTACCTCTATGTCGACGAGTTTCAGAACTTCGCGACCCCCGACTTTGCACAGATTCTCTCAGAAGCCCGTAAGTACAAACTCAATCTCATTGTCGCCAACCAGTTTATCGGGCAGATGGAAGAGGAAGTGAAAAATGCGGTCTTCGGCAACGTGGGAACGCTTGTGGCATTCCGCGTCGGGGTGACGGACGCTAACTATCTCCAGCATGAATTCCAGCCGACGTTTAACGAAACAGACCTTATCAATATCGACAAGTTTAATGCGTATATCAAAACGACGGTCAAAAATGAACCGGTCAAGCCTTTTTCTCTCGACCTCACGAAGGATATGAAAAGGGTGTCAAATGAGAAAAACCCCAACGTAGCTGCTGCGGTTATCCAGCTCGCGCGCCTTAAGTTCGGCAGGTCGCGTGAGCTTGTTGAGGCGGAAATCTCCCAGAGGGCACGGCTATAAAAAAAGAAACTTGGGAGTTTAACGTTATAACTTACTTCTTATAACCCACAACTTATAACCTGGAACGTGTTATGGCACTATTTCCTGCCATCGGTATTGGACGTCTTTCATATCCTCCGGCATAGCAAAAATAAGTGCGGGGTTGTAGATAAACCCTTCTGCAGGAAAAGAGATATTGTCAGATAAATCCCTTTGAAAGTCGAAGCTGTTTGCAACAAACGTTCCTCTTCCGACAAACTGCTTGTCATCCGGAGGGTCGTTTCCCTTCGTTTCAAAAATCATCGTGCCGTTTGCGACATAAAGCCCGTCAACGCCACCCAATGCTGCGCCCGGTAACGCTTCCGGCGTTCTCCCGACATCCTTATTTATTGTTATATTACCATTAACGATAAATGATATAAATGCGTCTGCGTTGTCCAGGAAAATTTTGTTGTGGATTGTCAGTGATGCCGTTCCGGCTTCTTTTCCGATGAGCACGATGATTTTACTGTCGGGGTCCGAAAATCCCCAAGCACCATCCGGGGTTGATAGGTTACCTTGAAATGAACAGATGCGTGTATTCTCGTCGTCACCGGGCAAACAATTCCCAAAAGGTGGTAATTTTAAGTCGTTCCAATCAATCACAGGACCAACATCTACGGGTTCCGGTGATCCGAGTAAGGTGTAGAAATACGTAAAGTAATCCTGGGCGGGTTGAGGATTTAGACTATTAGCAAGCCAATTGAGAGGATCCGGCGGGGTATGCGAGTTAACGGACACGCGGTCCGCTCCTTTATCTGTTCCGCCCAGGAGGGAAAAGTCGTAGTCCGATGAGGCGCCTCCATACTGCACGACCCCGGGCAGTCCGCTTCCTCCGTATCTGCTGAAGTAGGAAAGCGGACTATTAACAGGCTGGTGTGAGAATATGCCAGCGCTGGAATACACGTCGCCTCCTGCCGTCTGGAACCACCCACTAGGAGGGATAAATCCTATTTCCCACGTCAACGGGGAATCCCCTGAGTTCATTATGCGGCTGGAAGATTGCTGTACATTACCAGGTGGAATGTTTTTATACACACAAGAAAAAGGTGTGTAGTTGTCCGGAGGGGTTGGTTGTATGGTATATGGATATGCAACACCATACCCCATACCAGCTCCTACCCATGTTGCGTAAGTATTATTTATAGACTCCCGTGTTCCGTGACCGCTTTCCAGGTTAAACGTTGTTGTTTGGTATGACGTTCCCCACTGACTATCGATGTCACCGTAGTTCACACACGCTACGTTTGGAGATGAAAGTGTCCGCGCCCGCGCACGCACTAATGGCGTCGGGGTGGGGGTGTGAGTGGGAGTCGGGGTGAGGGTGGGTGGTATCGGAACGCACCGAAACCACAAATCTACATACGCAAATCCAACTCCCGGGTCAACCGTAGGAATATAGAATTGTCTTGATGGTCCGTCCACCCACACATTGCCATCCTGGGCGGATGGGTGATTGGTGCAGTTGTCACACTGTGAATTTTCCGCTGTATATCCTTGCGGAGCCCCAAACAGCACAACGTATTGATTCCCCGGGGTTACTTCACCAAGGGTCGTCATGTATGAATCTCCGTTGTTGGAAAGCTGAAATGTTTTACTATACCCGTCGTTAATTCCAACTATTGATACACTTGTAAGCGTCCCTGCCGGACATCCGGAGTCCCGCATTCCTTGAATGCGTCCCTGTAACCCGGCGGGCGGGGTGGTTCCGGGAGGTTCCGTACACGGGGTATCCCTGCAAGCCAGTCCGTTGCACGAGTCTATGTATTCATATTCAGGATAGGGCGGGTTGCACTGAAACCCCTGACACCCTACGTCTCCGGGTTCACAGCACCGGTCCCAAATCGGATGGCACTCCCCGCACTCGGGAAGCGCTGCGCAGGATGTTCCCGCGTTTGGATTGTCGTGACCGGAATCAGCGTCGTAATCTGCCCTTGACAGCCAGCACCACACTTCCCAACAATTCTCACCGGCTCCACACGGTGTACATTGTGCACGATCGCATTTGTTCACGCAGTATGGCCCCGGGCAGCATTGCATATGCCCTGAGCTTCATTACATCCCCACTGGCAATTCCACTCGTTCGCCCACGACCCGGACGCACAGTACTGCTGCCAATCGCCACTGCAGCGATGTGCGTCCTCTCTACATTTACAAGTACCCCCAACACAGACTTCTCTGGGACTGTTACACAAATTACCTGCACAGCACACCTGGTTGTATTCACCGCACGTGGGTTGCGAATTGTCTACACATTCATGATTCTCGCAGTCAAGTGATCCGTCGCACTATCGCCGAAAAACAACAAGATTCCCCCTCACGTCCGCAGTTTTGGACGCACGTGTCTGAATAGTCGCACTCTAGATTACCATTACACTCATGACCATCACAACAGTCCTGTCCTGCGTAGCCGCAATTAGCAGTATTTTCGCATAAACCGGTATTACTGTTACATAATTGACCAGTAAGACAGTTAGTTACACTTTGGTCACAAAAGCCGCTAAACCAATAACAGTAATGTTCTTGAAATGCGTTATGACAATGCGACGAGCAATTTGATTGTGTGTTGCATGTTTCTGCGTAAACCGGGAGGATTGGCGCTGTTAAAACCCCTGCCGCAACAACAAGAAACATCCAAAGAAAAAATGAGGTGACAAAAGATTTAATTTTCATTTTAGTAACGCGATAAACACTTTATGTCTGCCTGCACCCCCTTGGGCCTCTGTTTCGTATGTCATCCGGCCGGGAAGGAAACGGCTCGCTTGTGTTTTTATATACAAGCCACAAGGTATCACCAGCGCAAAACGCGGTTTGCCAGTCCTTTCCGCTGGACGGAAACACGACGCGTTCGTTCCTCTTTTCACCCTGTTTATTAACGGTGATAACCACCATGGGTTTAGGAGGAGAGACTGTCAGCGACGAAGAACAAAAAAAACCCTGCTTAAAGGATAACGTGCGGGTGTTTGCGTTCCATGATACAGCCTTTACCTCAGCGACGCCATTGCTGTCCGGTTGAAAACATGATGCTTTTGAACGGAAAACGAGCGCATACAGCACCGAAATGATGCTCCCGATTGTAAATATCAGAATGATTACTACGGACCATTGTTTCATATGAGACAAGGAGAATCACGCATTCCTTTATTCTCTATTGTAATCATATATTCACTACACATGCAACATATCACCAAGAACAATGCGGGTGGTTTTTTCTAAATACTAAATGTGACATACAAAACGGGTTGTTTTGTTTGAAGCGGGATAAGTCGCCCTATAAATTATAAGTTGTTTACCGAAAATCTTAAAATCAGGAAAGGTACGTGGTTTGGGATTTCTGCTCTATTCAATTAAATTTTTATAGAATACTAATGTTGGTATATCAAAAACGTAGGTATAATTATGGTGTTTAGATGATTGGGAGAGAGATTGTGATTATAATATTGTGTATAATAGTCTGCGTAGTCTCCTGTCGTTGGCGTAGAATACGCAGAATAATACAGTTGGTTGTTAATCTCAATCATTCTCCTTGTGTATTCCCAATGATTAATTGTTATAAGATTCTCGTACGTTGGATTTACCATCCCACTCACCCAAAACATAATACTGTCAATAGTATCAGAGGCATACAATGACAGAATATCAATGGGGTAATCATGGGTGTCATTATTAATGTCTCCGTATATTCCGGAAAGGTCGTGGCCATAATGGAGCACTGTGTTTTCGTCAGGCATTCCCCAGACCGCAAAAAGGCCTGTTCCGCTATTTTCCTGAAATGGCCTCATGAAATTACAGGAAACCAGGCTTAAATCGCGATTATGTGTGGATCCGCTCTTTGTATAAAAAGGCCTGTCTGCTATCCAATCACCTGAGTTATATGGGTTAAACGTGTTTCCGCTTGCCAGGAGTTCGGCCTGAAAATATGACATCTCGCGCGTGGTGAGGGCGTCCATGTAGGCTTCGCGGTCGGCATCAGGCATGCTGTAAATGTCTTTTAGTCGCCCGCATGCTCCTATGTCTTCGGTAATGCCAACCGCCGGTTCTGCGGACTGCCAGACGCCGTATTCAGGCAGGTAAACCTTCAGCGGATTGCCAACTTCATCATACACAACAAGGTCATGGTATTCGTCGCTCCAGCGGAGCCTTTCAGTGTCTACTGTAAGTGTTGCTTCCTGCCCGCTTCCTGATGTGAAGTCCGTGTACCTGATCGTTGCAGTCCCGTCCGGGTTTATTGTCGCTGCGTCGTGAGCTTCCCATCGTGGCACACCCGGGTTCATCTCCCGTCCCGGCTCTGCCCGGACGGACAGCGTCGCGCTTCCGTCCCCGTTTGCGGTATAGCTGTAATCATGGTTGTACCCTTTGCTTTCAAGGTCCGCAACAAGGGTATCGACGTATGGTACAACATCGAACTCCGGAAGGGCGCCGATTGCTTTAAGCGTTTCTTCATTCGGAAGAGTTGATGCCTCGAGGTTGTACCAAAACTCTCCTGATGCGGGATTTCTGAATGCAAGGAGGTTTCCGCCCCCGTCCCGCACGACTGCGGTCCATACGCCGTTTACAACCTCAAGCCTGCGCACCACCGACCTGTCATACCCGTCTGTAATGTGAATGAAGTGATCAAACGTCCCTTCTCTCATGTCTGCGGGGTTGTAAAGAAGCGTTTCCTGGCCTTCCTGTCCTGATGCAGCCCACAGAATCCCCCTGTTGGTAAATCCTCCGATTGTCCATTCTCCCTGCCCATCCTGAACGCCCGTAAGGAAAACATCAGTGTCACTTCTGATGCCATCGGGCGAAGCAACGATCGTATATCCCTGAACCACAAGCTCTGCGGCAACGGCATTGTACTGTGCAATGACGTTGGGCGCTGCGGACTCGGGGTTGTTCGGGTCAATCGGGAAAAACACGCTGTCTATCCTTATGTCCTGCAGGTTTTCGCGCACCACAACAACGGGCGTTGGGGGCGCTTCGGTCGGAGAAGTGTCTGTCGGTGGTCCGCCGGAAAGGGGAGTGGGCAACGCATACGTCGGAGGAATGGTTGGTATTATATCAGTCGGCGGTGTGGTGGGAGTCATCTCCACAAGGGTTGCGTCCGGAGGAGTAGGAGTGAGAAACTCGACTATACCGGAACACGCAACGCTCCCAAGCCCAAGAGCCGTAATTGCAAGAACTGTCCTTGTCGCTCTGGATGATGAAAATGTCTCGTGTGTCTTGAAAACTTGAGCGCTGTCTGTTTTTACATCCATGGCTTGAGACGGACGGACTCCGGCGCTTCCGAGGTTGCTGATATAAAGAGCACCCGATCGAAATCTACTTTTTTGTTCTGGTTCTTTATCCTGTGTGTGTCTTGCCACCGTCCTGGGAGCGTTTGTTATTTCGTTTAAACGCGAGACAACAAGCTCTTCAACGTCTTTTTGTGTCAATGATATATTATTTAAAGCGGCTGTTTCTACCTCAAACGCAACTTCGCTTGCTACCGCAGAAGGTATTGCAAGCCCTTGGGGCATTCTGTTTCGCGCGTTTTCCCAACTGAGAACGGAAGCCTGAAACTTGACGTTTGCAGCCGCTAGTTTGGCTTTTTTTAGTATGGTTTTCTTCAATATTTTTTCGCTTGTCCGGATGGAACCATTCCAACCATCAAGCACGCGCTTTGCGGCAAGAGATCTTGCCGACTGAATCATGTGCCGCGTAGCATCTTGAAAATATTGTTTTTGTTCCTCAGAAATCCGCTCGCCGTTCAGTTCCGATAAATACACTTCGTCGGGATTAAAAACAATCTTGGATCCGATGTGTACAACCTGCGTTGTTGTAAAGAGGTTTCCGTCGTTGCCCCTCCACAAACACTTAGTAATGTGACTGTTTTCTTGTATTGCCTCGACAAGGTCTTGTGGTGTGTGAACATATACGGGCCGCCCGTGTTTCTGTTCCAAAGGCGGTTGAAAGCGCTCAGTTGATAAAATGCCTTGGTGTTGTGGTGCGCTTGCCGTGCCAGCCTCAATGTGTGAAAGCATAATAACCTATAGTATATACATACAGACCCCTTTTTGTCAATCCCTTTGTTCTCTTGACATATACCACATTTCTCTTTATATTGTGGATAACTTGTCCACACCCTGCAACTCCTACCCGTTTTCAATTGTATATGGATTTATCACTACTCTGGAAGGGGGCGCTTGCGGAAATTGAGCTGTCCGTGTCGCCCGCAGTCTACAAAACACACTTTGCGTCAAGCGAGCTTGTCTCGTTTGAAAGCGGGGTTGCAAGCGTCGGGCTTCCAAACCCGATGATGCGCACCATGGTCGAGACGCGCTACTACTCGCTTGTCAAGTCCGTCCTTGACCACCAGACCAAACAAAATACGAGCGTTCTTTTTGTCCTGCACATGAAAAAAACGCGCATGTCGGACGCTGACGCGGGACCGTTATTTTCGCCTGTCAAAGACACATTTGCCGGGCCCGACGCGGCATCCTCAGCCCGGAGGGCCCATATCCGGACGGATCTCACGTTTGACAGTTTTGCGGTGAGCTCGTCCAATCAAATTGCCTACGCTGCAGCAACCGCCGTTTCTAAAACGCCGGGAGGAGCGTATAACCCGCTTTTTATCTACGGCGGGGTGGGGGTCGGGAAAACCCACCTCATGCACGCAATTGCCAACGCGATGTTTACCAAAAAACCGGGAACGCGCGCAATTTACTGTATGGGAGAGGAGTTCCTCAATGATATTATCGAAGCCATTCAGACGAAAACTGCCCGTCAGTTCAAGCAAAAATACCGGAGCGCTCAGCTTCTCTTGGTTGATGACGTCCAGTTTATCGCCGGCAAAACAACCGCTCAGGAAGAATTTTTTCACACGTTTAACGCGGTCCTCAGCGAGGGCGGCCAGGTGGTTTTAACGAGCGACCGCCAGCCCTCGGAAATCTCCCGTCTTGAAGATCGGTTACGGAGCCGGTTTGAAGGAGGGTTAATCGTTGATGTATCCCAGCCGGACTATGAACTCCGGGTGGCAATTGTCAACATAAAATCCGCCTCGCTTGGTCTCACTCTTGATGCGGAGGCGGCACAGACAATTGCCGCCAACACGATGGACGCCCGCGCAATTGAAGGGTTCCTGCGGAGATTGACAACCGAACTTGCGGCCGGAAAACCGGAAATTACTACAGAGCTTGTTTCCTCGCTTCTCAAAAGCCGCGGGGTAACGATGGAAGAAAAAAGAGTTGCCAAGAGGGTGAGTGCAGGAGAGGTTCTCGAAACGGTCGCGTCTTTTTTTACCATCAAACCGACGGCAATCAGGGGATCCAAGCGCGACCGTCCGATTGCCCGTCCGCGCCAGATTGTGATGTACCTTTGTAAAACCGAGCTTGGCATGACGCTTGCTGATATCGGCGGGATCCTGGGCGGGCGCGATCATACCACCATCATGCACGGGGTGGAAACAATAACGAGGGAGTTGTCCACAGATACGCGTTTACGTGAGTCTGTTGAGGGGATAAAAAGGAAGCTGTGGGTATAATATGTTTCCCTTATCCACTTATCCACAAAACAAATTGCCTTATCCACCGACTTATCCACTGGCGTTTCCACATAAACCGGATGTTATTGCAGACTGCACAATCTTGCCGTTGACATACTCTCCCGTATTTCGTACACTTTTCCACACTCCTACTATCTACTATTACTATTAATACATACATATGAAACTTCACATTCTTCAGGAAAACTTACTTAAATGTTTACAGCGAACGGGAAGAATTGTCTCAAACAAACCACAGCTTCCTATACTTCAAAATATACTTCTCGAGACACAGGGTAACCTTCTCCATATAACAGCAACAAATATGGAAACAACGGTTATGACAACCTCCGGTGCAAAAGTGGAAAAAGAAGGAGGGCTCTGTGTACAGGCCAAACTCCTCGCGGACCTCGTCTCTTCTTTGCCGCAGGAAACGGTTGTCCTTGAGGAAAAAGAGGGAGCACTTCTCGTTTCAACGACACGGACCAAAGCAACGCTTCCCGGCATCGGGAAAGGAGAATTTCCTCCGATGAACGTGCCAAAAAAAGAAAAACGCATGATGAAGGGAGATAAAGATATTCTGGAAGGGCTCGGAAAGGCTCTTTTTGCAGCAGCAACAGATGAGGGGAGACCGATCTTAACAGGTGTAAAAATGGAGACAAAAGGGCAATCTCTCCTTTTGGCTGCCACTGACGGGTACAGGCTATCTGTGGTTACAATTTCTGACAAAACAGGGGAAGAGTTTGATTTAGTTGTCCCCGCGCGGGCTCTTATAGAGGTCCTTAAAATTGCAGGAGAAAAAGAGGAAGGGGAAGATGGCGTTGCTTTTACCCAGGCAGAAGACGGGCAGCTGACGTTTGTTATAGGGGACACCCGCGTCATGACGCGCATTTTGGACGGAGAGTATCCGGATTTCCGGAAAATCATTCCGAAAACCCATACGACGCGCGCAGTATTTGATGCAGGCGTTTTTTCATCAGCCGTTAAATCCGCGGCAATTTTTGCGCGGGATAACGCAAACATCGTCCGTTTACATATAGAGAAAAACGGCATGACGGTGTCCGCCAACACGCCGCAGGTCGGGCAAAGCGCTATAGACGTGGACGCGACGGTTGAGGGCGACGGCGGAGACATAGCATTTAACAGCAGGTTTTTGACGGAGATGCTTGCAAACTTTCCCGGCGAGGAAATTGTTTTTGAAATGACGGGGTCTCTCAATCCCGGGGTATTTCATCCGGATAAAGACGATACCTACTTTCACATCATCATGCCGGTGAGGGTACAGGGATAAATTATATAAAATAATCACTTCGAAGACGGTTGCCCCGAAACAAGCGCAGTTATCTGAACAGGCTCCGTTTCGACAACCCCTTTACCACGAATAACATAAATTGGTAAAAGACGCGTCTGATTTGAAGAATAATAGTATGCAACTTCAATGTCGGTAACGGATATGTTTTTCGGAGCAGTTTTTAACAGAACAGGTTGAGCATTAGAAGACCCCACTAGGATATTTGATATTACAGAATGCCCGAGCATCAGATTATTGATGGCGTCTTGTGCTGAAATAACGGGAATTATACCCTTTTCTTCCGTCATTTCCGGAAGAATATACACCATAAACCCTATCGGTTCCTGGTTTGTGTTGAAACGGACCCACGCAGACGGCAGCTCAGCGTCTTTTACATATACAGGAACTCCTTGTAAAGACGCTTTAAAATCTACCTGAGCAACCGTTGCTAATGCAGATTTTGTTGTTTGAGTGTTTCCGCCGGACCCCGACTGAAAATATGTCGTTTTGCTGACAGAATATTGCAGGGATGGAGACAATAATCCCAACCCTTTTAAAAAAGAAAGCGCTGAGCTTTCGAGCTCTCCGGGTGATCTCATCCCTTTGGTGGAAGAGGTTGTGTTATTGATAAATGACACTTCCTGCGGATCACCGACGGAAGATAATGACTTTTTTTCTTTTGAATATAACATCATTTGTCCCCTTGTAGATTCTATGATTTTTGGTTGTTCGGTAAACCCGAGAGCAGCAGCCACGCGAGACAGAAGAGACGAAGCGTCCTTTTTTGACAGCACATACGAAGGTACGGCTGTGGGAAGTTGTGGTGTCTGATCAATAGTATAAAGAGGAATGTTGTTGACAACAGGCGTTGGAAAACGTGGGCGTTCAGACGGAAGAACCGTCGGTCGCGGAGCATTTATGCCCGGCTTACTCTGTCGGCGTTGTCCCAACCACGCGTTTAATACCCCGCCCAATATAAGCGCTACAACAAAAAGCGCACCAAGAAGAATAAGCTGTTTTTTTTCCATATGTCTTTACGGACAACCGGCAGGCAGAAACGAAAAATCCGCCCCGCGCAGCTCATAGTGTAAATGTATTCCCGGACACCAGGACTCCCCACAGCCGGATCCATACGTCGACCCCGTTGCGTCCATAGTGCCGATTTCTTCTCCGGCATTAATTACAATGGGTGGTGTAGAGGGGTCATTATCGTGGGCGCTGTCATACGCCGTTTTTACTCTCGGGTCCACGGTTAATAAATGTGCGTACATTGTATAAAAGTTTGAACCCTCCGCACTCTTTGCAACCAGTATGACAAAATTACCATAACTTCCGTTTTCAAACGTGTTTGCGGGTATACCGTCGTGATATTGGGCAACAAATCCATCATGAGACGCGTATATTGGCGTTCCTTCGGCGTTGGCGATATCATATGCGTTGGCGTTTGAGTGGCTGAATGATCCGCCGGGAGATTGGGTAATCGTTCCGCTGGCAGGGCACGATGTGATTGTTGCTATAGGCGGCTCACCCTCTCCTGTATACGCCCATGACACAGGCACGCTGCTCCATGGTGCTCCGGGAACTTCAGGGCCTCCAGGGCCTGCCCCGACGGGTGCAATAAGGGCTGCATCACGGGCTATCTCCTGTGGAATTGTCCCTCCTGTTACCGATGAAAGACCCGGAACAAGTCCCGTAGAGAATAAAACAACACAAGCGATGATGGCAAGAGTTACGACAATTGGACCCTTATCTTCTTTAGGGAGAGTGCGTGTGCCTGTAAAATACTCAATACCGGCTTTGATGTATCTACCAATGAGGGGAAAAGCCTCACCGGTTTTTAATTTATTAATGAAAGATGATCCGGCCCGGACAACAACATCTCCGACAACAAAACCCACAATTGCCCCGACAGGCCCTCCAAGCCAACCTATGGCTGATCCTATGAGTTTACCTAATGCGGTTGAACCGATTTTTGCTGAGATTCCGGTAATGAAAGTTGTAACAACTTTTTTAATTGCTGTCCCGGACGTCGTTTTTCCTGCAACGCTAACAATTTCTTGTGTGGCTTTTTTTCCTGCACCCTTTGCTGTCAGCCGGAATACCCACTGAATAATATTACCTGTATCAAGTCCGAGAGACGGTCTGTCAGTTGTTTTCCTGTAACTTGCTCCTGCAAAATACACACGCAGAAGCTCTACTGTGTATATGACGGAATACCGCTCCTGTACGACAGAAAATACCGGCATACCCCCCGTACCTGCTCCGGGAACGGGAAATGCGTATGGGAACACCTTCCTCCCGAGAAACATTGTTTTCAGAAGGCCAGCCGCAGCAGGTTCCGCAAAACCCATTGTCCGTGGACCGGTAAGGACAGACATGAGAACGTCATCAACGGCACCACGCAACCCTTCAAGTTTGGGCTTAGGAACGCCGGCTATTTGAACAGAACGGAGTAGATCCCGGAAATCTTTTGAACCGGCAAGACTTGTACCGACAAGCTCGGCTAAACGCTCAGGTTTTGAGATGATGGAGCGAAGAGTCTCACCAATAACCGCAGATTGAACATACATCTGTGCTTTTTCAGGGAGCAAACGCATTATTGCATCCGCTGTTTTTGCAGCGGGCGACGGAGAAAGAGACCGGAAAAAGGGGACCGGTGCGGATGCGGCAAGCCTGCGCGCGGAGTCGCCGTCAAGAGAAAGAGCGCGGACGGAATCGACAACGCCAATAGACGCATCAATTATGTGAGAGACTTCTGTTCCCTGATATGACGGTTCGTCTGCGACGCTTTTTACGGCAGCATAATAAACACCCGCACTTTCTGACTTCTCGGCTCCTTCTTCGAGCGACAGACGGGTCTGAAAAATATCTTCCTTCGAAGGAATCCGGTTGGGAAAAGCAGAGCGTAAAACGCGCGCATGCGCAATAATTTCTTCTCCATATACTTTTTTATCTTTTGGTGTATAAGGAGTAAGAACAGCCGCCTCAACATATCCGACGCCGGGAGTTTTAATTATGGTTTCCATTTCCTGCGTAACTTCTTTTGCCGCAGCCCTTACGATTGTTTGTGCAACGGGAGGAGTTTGTGTGTGGGTTTGATCCTGAATTGTCTGAATCGCTGTTTCGGAAAGAGCATAGCATAAAACGTCCCGTTCGTTCTGACCCGGAGCGACCTTTTCCAGTTGTTGCAGAAGCTCTGCCTCCTCACGTTTTTTAAGTTCATCCGCCACCCCCTCAGGAAGGACTTCTGCATCCGGATGAGCGCGCCGTTCTATTCGCAACCTGTTTATGTATGCATCAACAAGCCGCCGGACGGATTCTGCTTCTAACCCCCTTTGTTTAACAGTCAGCGTCCTTGCTTTTTCATATTCTTCCTGAATAAGAGCAAGCTCAGCCGTTGGCACATAACTTTCCACATGCTGTTCAGCAGCCTCTTCACTTTTATGAATCGTCAGAAGCCTGGAATGTATCTTACCGGAAAAATCATTGAACGCACGCGTAAACGCTTCGTTGTCAAATGATAACGGAGTAGCGTCTGTTGTGATGGCGGAATAAAATTCTTCGTACGCCCTCCGGATTTCCTCGTCGGTTTGGGTTTGCGCGTAAAGGATAAGCTTGAGAGCCGACACTCCCAAAGACGACGGGGTTTCCGCAAGAACAGCAAAATCCAGGGCTTTTTCGGAGATATCAGTTTGATCTGCCATACCACTCTCTATTATAGCGTAAACATCTCTCTATAATTTGTTCTGGGAAGTCTGTTCGACGGTAAAAATCGGGCGGGAGTTGTTTGTTTTTTTAGGTTGAATAATTTCCGGTGCGGGTATGGGTTCTTTCTTTTGAGGCACAACCGTTTTTCTCTCCGCAATTTCCTGCGGTTTTGTCGTTGCTATGGCGTGTTCTTCGGGAGACGCGATGATCCGGACAGCCGCGTGAGCCGGGCCGGCAAAGAAAAGCCCTTCTCCGACGTCGGCAGAAAGAAGGAGGTGTTTTTCTCCCTCAGAAAGATAAAATATTTCCGCAACTTTATCTATTGCCGCTGAAGACTGTTTGAGCAGAAGCTGCATGCTTGAGTTTTGGATGATTGCCTTGCCGAGATCCTGTGACAGGAAATCTTCAACATCCTGGGTTATTGTTGTCACCCCGAGGTAATACTTGCGCGCGCGTTTGGCTATGGAGTTTAAAAATTGCGCTGAGTCGGGATACTTCATCATATACCAGGCCTCATCAACTATAAGGAGTCTCCGTTTAATGTCCCTTCGGATCCTGTTCCATATATAATCAAGGATGAGGTACATGGCGATAGGACGAAGTTCATCCTCAAGATCACGGATGGAAAAAACCGTAAGCTGATTATTGATGTTGACGTTGGTGTGTTGGTCAAATACACCGACAAGCGATCCTTTTACGAATTTTTCTATCCGGTCAGCAAGCCCCCGGGACACCGCATCTTCCATACCGATGAGTGTTTTATATAAATCTTCTACCAAAGGAGGCTCGCGTGTATGGGTGGCCGGATCCGGCGTTATGCCTTTTTGCTTGTACGTGAGTATTAGAGCACGGTCAAGGATTGCATCTTCGCTCGGCGTAAGCTCGCCCATGACAACACGGAAAAACCCATGAAGCGACAACACTTTCTGGGAAAGTTCGCTTTCTCCGCTTATGCCTCCTGAGAGGGCAGTCAGATCAAAAGGATTTATTTTTGTTCCGGAGGAAAACGTAAACTGGATAAGAGTCCCTCCGAGAGCCTGGGTTAAAGGACCGTACTCATTTTCCGGATCAATGACGATAACCTCAGTGTTAAACATCATTGACCTGAGAATTTCAAGCTTAATGCAGTATGATTTTCCGGCACCGGATTTACCGAACACAACAGCGTTTGCGTTTTCAAGCGTAAAACGGTCAAAAATAACAAGAGATTCATTCCCCTCATTGATGCCGTAAAGGATGCCCTCGTTTGCCGTCAGCTCTGATGTGGTGAATGGAAATGTAGTGGCAAGCGACGTGGTGTCCATATTGCGCGTAACAACAATCCTGTCCTGGGCCATTGGAAGCGTTGTTTTAAATCCCTCTTCGGACTGCAGAAGAGTTTTTTTTGTCATAATCAGAAGTGAGGCGAGAGTTGCCTCAATCTGTTTTGTGGTTTTATTAAGTTCCTCAATTGATTCAGCTGGAATGGTGATATAGAGTCCAAACTGGAAAAACCGTTCCGAGCCCTTGGCAAGCTCCTGTTGGAGAGAAAGCGCGTCCTCGAGAGCAACCTGTATGGAGGGTTCCACCACACGCCCGCGCTTGAAGTCCGACTGGATAGTGGCTTCCATTTCACCCACTTTCCGCTTGAGGTTTTCAAGAACCTCCTCAGAACGCGTCGGATAGATAAACATGGATATCTCGAGAGCATGGTTAAAAGAGATGATTGGCTCGAGCCAGTTGGCGCTTACGAACCTCGGGTACCCCGCAACAAAAAGTGTCCTGTGGTACTTTTCACCCACTTTTATATTGTCGAAATCTACCTCAATGGACGGAGGCGCGATAATGTCTGCTGTTGTCATCGGTCCGGTTGGTTCAGCTCCGGACGCGCTTTGTGTTTGATTGGGATTTATGATGGTGTCGAGCAGTTTTGGCAGGTTCATACTGTTATGATGACGGGTTTACCCCGGGCGATGTCGCGGGGTTTATTTTGGGCGCCTCAATGTGTCCGCCCTGGTTTTGTACAAGTCCGGCAGTGAGCGGCTGTCCGGGATTATAGATGGTAAAAAATAACTGTGACAGTTCGTCGTTTGTAAGCTGGTGGGCACGAAGTCCGAGCCTGGATACGAGACGGATAACATGATCTTTCTTCGGCGTAAGAACCGTGAGGGCTTTCTCGATAATATATTCTTTCGGATACGGCAACCCCCGCGCTTTTCCGCCAAAAAGCACTTTCGTGGATGTTCCAAGCTCCAGAGAGGAAAACGGGATGACCACATAAAACTTTTTATCCAGTACGTCTTTTTCTTTTACCGTTGACGCGACAAAAGTTTTATATGCATTGATACTGTTTTTCAGTTTTTGATTTGTTTGTTTACCCTCCTGATCATCAAGGAGCTTAAGGTAGGATGAGATATCTTTCCGTTGTGTCCGGACAAGTACTTGGATCGGAAAGGACAGTGAGTTGAGAAGTCCCGCGTACGCATAAATGATTGCTTCGCGTTCCTTTTCGGACAAGCAACCCAAAATTTACGGCCGTTGTCGTGACGATCAACGTGCACGATCCGTCGGCAAATAGAACAATATCGCGGACTATGTCGTTTATTTCAGTAAAACGCTGTGTTGATGCTTTGATAGGAACAACTGGTTTTTGTTTCATACGGGTACTTATGTTTGATTTTGTCCGAATACTTCCTTGGCAAGTTTTTCCCTCGACAGCTCTTTTTGGCTTTTAGCAATAATCTCTATTGGAGGGAGCACTGTACCGGAAAGTGTAATCTGTGCACGGTCGAACACAAACCGGTTTCTCGGATCTTCCACCTCGATAATATACGTGTTATTAGGCAGGGGGCTTGCGGCGGCAAACTGACCAAGGCGGTTTGTCTTAAGAGCACGAACCGGCACATCATCTTTATCCCGTACGGTAACCAGAACGCTTGGAAGCAAATTGTTTTCATGATCCTTGATGATTCCCGTTACGACATTTGGAAACGTTGTGAGTTTCGGGAGTCCCGCCCGGATTGCGCTGTCCGGCGTTATGACATTAACCGATGGTTTTGAGGGCTGTTGCATTTCTTGTGCAACGCGGTTGGGTGTCTGCTGCGGTTTTTGTGTTTGTGCAGACGAAAGCTGGATACGGAGTTTTGTTATCTCGTCCTGGGTTTTGTTTTTATCCGTCAGAGCGCCCGTTAATTCTTTTTGAAGCTCTACGATACGCTGTTCGTTTTGTGTCTTTTTTTGCAGCTCTCCGCGAAGCGCAGAAAGTTCTTTTTTGAGAAGTTCCATCTCGGGATTTATTTCGGGAGTTTCCGCTTTCAGCGGGGTCGGTTCCGTCGGCACCTGTGTCTTATGAGTCGGAGGTAAAGGCGTCTTTACGCCTATCGGAGAAAAATTTTGAACACTCGGCATAGGCGTTGTTGTTGAAGGGGTTGTGCGTTTTACTTCAGTCTTTAGAGCCGGATTTTTGTTTTGCGTTGACGGAAAAAATCCCGGGAGCACTCCGGGAAAACGAGGTTGGGTTTGAGATGCTGATGGCGGAGGAAGGGTTGCCTCTTGTTTTGCAGAAGGTGTGTGATGTGTGACAGATCCCGCACTGTTACCCTGTGGTGGCTTGGTTGGAGATGCCTGCACAGGCTTTTGTGTCGGAGTCGGAACAACTTCGCGCTTCCACACATAGAGAGTCGGACTATAGATGCTCTTGATAAACGCGAGAATCCAGACATCCATCGGACGCTCTTCAATCGGAATAAACGCCAAACCAAATCCAAGAAGAAACACCCCAACCCCGAGGGGGAAGGTAAAAATCACAGGGAGAGGAAGTTTATAGCATACATACCCGACAATGGCTCCGAGAGCTAAATACCCGAACTGTTTGAGAGTCATGTCACCTATGAGGCGAAACTGAAAAGTAGTGACATTTTGCGGGACAGGATGTTGTTCCATACGGTTGTTTTCGTATGATCATTGTAGGTTTTACCTCGCATTGTTTGCAAGTAGGAAAAGCGCATCAGAATCGTGAAAACTCTACATTTTACTTTTCACGACATGTTCCCAACGGGAACACACGCTGTGATATCATACATATATGGATTCGCGAATACTCCTTGAAGTGAAAAACTCCCGCGATTCGGAGGAACCTGTTGTTGCTATGGAGCAGGCCCTTTCCGCCCTTGGATCGGGACACGGACGCAGGAATTTTCTGTCAGAACTTCTGTTTGGGTTGCACGACGATAAATGGATGTGTCTCGAGATAATTGTTGCCTCATCACGCATACATTTTTTCGTTTCACTCCCTCCGCATTTGGAGACTGCATTTGTAAGTCAGATAACCGCGGTATATCCCAAAATTACCCTTACTCCCGTGGGGGAGTATATAGAGAAACTTCTGTTATTGCCGCATGCGTCGGGGCAACTGGTGTTCGGAGCACCGTTTTACTACCCCCTCAAAACACATAAAGACGTTGCAGACCTCGATACGCTGGCAGGCATCGTCGGCCAATTATCCCGTGTGCCCGACGACCAGTGCGTGCTTGTACAGTACCGGATATCTCCAGCAGGATCATCATGGCGTCATACGGCCCAGTCAATCATAAGCAAGGGTATTCAGGATATGTCCTACCCCGAACGGACCAAAGCACACCCTCAGGCCCGCATCATCGAGAGAAAAGCAAGCGAAACCGGATATGAAACAGGCGTGAGAATTGTAGCAACCGCTCCGGATAAGGAACGCGCAGAAATACAGATGCAGTCGGTAGCCGGAGCATTCGGAATATTTTCGCTCGGGGAGGGAAACAGTTTGCAGCTCAAAGAACCGTTGTTTTGGCAGAAAACAAAGCTCGACAAAGCAATTACCCAAAGGAGCGGTTACCTTATCCCACGTAACCACGTTTTTTCCGTTTCCGAGCTTGCAACCCTCTGGCATCCTCCCGGACTTGCGCTTGCTGCGATAAAAAATATCGCGTGGGGAACGCGTTTGTCCGGCGAAGCACCGGAAAACCTACCCATTACAGTGGGTAAAGAAGAGGAAGATGCAAAAATAAACTTTTTTGCCCGTACGGAATATAAAAACAAGCTTTCGACATTCGGTATTAAAAAAGAAGACAGGAGAAAACATGTCTATATGGTCGGAAAAACCGGCACCGGCAAATCAACCGTTATTGCCAACATGGCGATTAACGACATGAGACACGGAGAGGGTCTTGCGGTTGTTGACCCGCACGGGGATTTATGTGAAACGATTCTTGACTACGTGCCGTCATTCCGGATCAATGATGTGGCATACCTCAATCCTTCCGATGTAGAATATCCGTTTCACCTCAATCCTCTTGAAGTGAAAAATTCCACTTACCGCGAGCTTGTAACTTCCGGAATCGTGTCGATTTTTTATAAACTGTACCACTACAGCTGGGGACCGAGGCTCGAGTATATTTTACGCAACGCCATCTCGACGCTTCTGACGGTTCCCGATTCTACGCTCCTTTCCGTGCCGGACATCCTCACCAACGATGCGTTCCGTGCAAAAACAATTGAAAAGCTTGATGACAGGGTGCTCAAAAATTTCTGGCTGAACGAGTTTAACAAGATGACGCCTCAGATCCGCATTGAATCCATTTCACCGATTCTCAACAAGGTCGGGCAATTTCTCACGTCCCAAACCATCCGGAATATAGTCGGAAGTCCGGTGTCTACAATTGACCTTGAAACAATGATGAACGAAGGGAAAATCGTGATAGTTAATCTGTCGCAGGGTAAACTCGGTGAGGACTCAAGTGCGCTTCTCGGGTCCATGATCATCACTAAGTTTCAGCTTGCTGCTATGAACAGGGTGTATACGACGGAAAAAGAAAGACACGATTTTTATCTCTACGTAGATGAGTTTCAGAACTTTGCAACAAACTCATTCATCAAAATTCTTTCCGAGGCGCGAAAGTACAGACTTAATCTCATGCTTGCCAATCAGTATATCGGGCAGATTGATGAGGAAGTACAAAAAGCGATATTCGGAAACGCAGGGTCTCTTATATCCTTCGGAGTCGGTGCGGCTGACGCACGGCTCCTTTCACGCGAGTTCGGTACGAAGTATACGGAAGATGAACTCGTTGCTATGGGAAATTATGAAATAGCACTCAAACTTTCTATCGACAATCACACATCCCATCCTTTTTCCGGTATGACGCTGCCGTTGCCGAAAAGCAAAAACCAAAACAGGGAAAAGGTCATCCGTGCAAGCCGCGAACGGTACTGCAAAAAGATATAAACATGAACACCGTCTTATTCGGAGGGGCTTTTAATCCGCCGCACAACGGGCATCTCGCAATCGCCCAACAGGTGCTGGACTATTTTCCGTGCGATGAGTTGTGGTTTCTCCCGAACTACGGTCAGTCGTTTGAAAAGTCGGTTGCGCCTCCGGAGGACCGCCTTGCGATGACGCGGTTTTTGGTGCTTCCGAAGACGAAAATATCAACGATAGAGACAGATAATAAACTGAACGGTCAGACAATTACTCTCCTTACTCATCTCCCGCGCGGAAACAAATACACGTTCCTTATCGGGTCGGATCAGTTGCCGTTGTTTCATAAGTGGGGTAATTGGCAGGAGCTGGTAAAAAAACTTCAGTTTTTAGTTTTTCCGAGGTACGGGTTTCCGGTTGAACCTCTATATCCGAATATGACTGTGCTTCAAAACGAAAACCTGATGCTTCTGAATATATCATCAACAAAAATAAGAGCCCGCGTCAAAGAGGGTTTGCCGATTGACCTGTTTGTGCCTCAGGGAGTTAAGGAGTATATTGCAGAACATAACCTCTATAAATAAATGTATGAAGCAAATTGATCCGGAAAAGGAAATAGCAAACATAGTATCGTTTATTACAAACGCATTTCAAAAAGCCGGGTTTACACGGGGGGTTATCGGTGTTTCCGGCGGAGTGGATTCTGCTGTTTCACTTGCGCTTGCAATCCGCGCACTTGGCGCGGAGAATGTATTTCCCGTTTTGCTCCCTCACGGTTCCCTGTCTACCCGCTCTACACTGGATGCGATGGAACTTGTCGGTTCACTTGGCATACCCAGAAACAACATAACACGAATTGATATAGAGCCTGCCGTCCGTGAAATTTCCAAATCCGATCCGGGTATGGACAGACTCCGGCGCGGAAATATCATGGCGCGTGTGAGGATGACGTGCCTCTTTGATCAGGCAAAAAAAAGAAACGCTCTTGTCGTCGGAACGGAAAACAAGTCCGAGCACATGCTTGGATACTTCACGCGGTTTGGTGATGAGGCAAGCGACGTTGAGCCCTGTATTCATTTATATAAAACCCAAATCTACAACCTTGCCCGGGCACTGAAAATTTCTGAAACAATTCTGAAAAAAACTCCTTCTGCAGACCTTTATTTCGAGCAGACCGACGAAAGTGAGCTTGGATTTACCTACAAAGATGCTGATGAAATCATGTATTTACTGTACGACGAAAAGAAAACGGAAGCAGAAGTCGTGTTGCGCGGATTTAGCGATGGGGTCGTAAAAAAAGTCAAGCTCCGGACAGAACAAAACGCGTTCAAACACAACATGCCTATTTGTTATGTTCCGTCACTATATGAAAAAATTGTCGGATAAATAGTTTACCCAAAACAGACAAGCAGATTGCGCTAATAGGATCGAAGAGATACAATTATTTATAATATCTTTGGCGTATGGCAAAATCTATGAGTGAACGGGAACCAACATATACACCGGTAGCAAAAACCATAGAACGCATATTAGTGGCAATTGCTAAGCCTGAAAACGCTGAGAAGGTGAAAAAACTTCGAAAAGAAGAAGCCCTGAAAAAAGCACAACAAAGACAGAAAGAAATTTTCAGCCGTTTTAATAGGGAAAAAAACACGACAAACCCGGAACAAAAAGGAATAAAGGATTATGGGGAAGAGGAAATCAGAAAAGCAAAAGAGATAACGGAAGAACTGAAAAGCAGCGGCCAGCACGCATCAAGCAATAAGTGGGTAAGAGAAAACAGATATGGAATTTCTTCAACTCCCGACACTCTTTCCACAGCCAAAATACAACTCGAGACAGCGAGAAAAATTGCAGGACATGATAATAGTCCTCTCGGAAACATAAACCCCGAGGACCTGCAGCACAGCTCTGTGGCGGCGTATGCGCTGGCAGAATGGTCCATGCTTCCTCCTGAATTGCGTAAAAATCCGAACGTCGCGCTTACACAGGCAGCCCGTCTGGCAGCCTCCGTTAACGCAGATATGAGCGTTGAGGAACTCAACGAAATCAGGAGGGTATTGAACGCCTTTAAAAGTGAAATACGCACGCTCCGCGATGACCCTGATCGCAAAGACGGATTTAACATTGAGGACCGGAAACTAGACAATATTCTTTCCGAAATGGTCGGAGGTATTGTGACGGACGACAAATTTGTCCTTTTTGATCCCGCAACAGAATTTACCGGAACGCTTTCACTGGATCAATCAAATTTAAAAACCCTACTTCAGGATTATAATATACAATTAGACATTTTGGATCCAAACGATGACGAAGCCATAAAATTATTAGAAAAATTCAGACTAGAGCTTGCTGGAGGAACATACAGAAAGATAGATACAGACCCAAAAAACAAAAGCGGAACCCGAACTGTTCCCATTGACAGAGATAAAGCAAGACCCTACATTGATAAGCTTAAAACAAAAATCGAAGAATTACAGGAAAAACAAAAAATAATGCGCCAGGAGCAGTATATCCAAGAAAGGGAAGCGCAGGAGAGCCAGATGTGGTTAAAACCAAGCGAGGAACTGCATTTCGGAGAGAATCCGGAGGAAGTGTTGGAAGGGTGGATGCGGCGAATATACGCAGAAAGATCCATGGGAACAGAAGACGTGGCAAATATGAGACTTAGACTGTTCCAATCATTTCTTGTTGGCGATACATGGAAAGCTCTCTATATTAAATTCCATCCTGCTGAATTTCCTAAGGGAATGTCGCAGGCAAGGATAGATTCACACATTGAGAGCGTGAGGGAAAGATTGTTTGAATTTACAGAGAAATCAATGATGCTGAAATTTGCGGCATCATCCATTTGGGATGGGAGTAAAAATTTTGAACAGGCAGTTAACGTTTTACGGAGAGTAGGATCCCGCGGTTGGGAGATTGTATATATGGGTAATAACGGTATGAACGGGAAAGCATACGAGATACTTGAAGAAGAACTGTCAATAGTAACAACCAATCCAAAACCGGGAGAAATGCCCCTCCGTTTATCTTCGGAACTTCTGGAGCGTGCGCTACAAAACACACGCAATCGTATTGAACGGAACAAAACGCAGTATAAAGAAATATTCGGTAAAAAAGTTACCACCGAAGACATCAACCATTTTGTCCGTGCGGGTGAGGTGCTTGCCGACGTCAGGCAGAAAGTCGTTCTTGCTGTTATGCGCGGCAGGGGCCCCGGGGAGAGACCGCTGTCTGACATAGAGCCTCCTTCATCATCATTTAGAAGCACCAGCTACGCGGAAAATATCGCCGCTGTTATGGACTGGTACCGGTATGGACCGGAAAAATGGGGATATTTAACTGAGGGGGCCAAACGCGAACTTGAGTTTTCCTGCGAATTCATGGGAACAATCAGCGGGTTTGACAGCACAGTTGATTTAGAGATAGCAAAACTGCGCGCCGACGGATCGTATCGCACCGAACGGGATAAAACATTGAAAGAGCGGTGGGGTGAACACTATGAGAATTGGAAAGAGACGAAACACATAGATATGCACCTCGCATCATTTGTAGCAGGAACAGGATTATCCGGTGAAATCGCAGATCAGGAATACCGCCGGTTGCTCATGGTCGGGTATGGCAAAAAACGGCTCGGAGAACTCCTTGAAATGTATGATGTAGATTCCAGTGGTTGGCGCATAGCAATGGTCCTCCAGGAAAACGTACGGTTTTTCAAGGACGCGGACACTCGGGCGCTGGGTTACTGGCTCAGATACGCAGGTAACGACTTTTTACGGGCTGAGGCAGGAGAAGCAGATGATGTTTTCCGAAACGGCGCTCACAATGCCCAAAAACAATTAGATGAAGTACGGTTTATAGAAAACGGAGTAACGCTTAAAGCCGAGTGGAATGATGATTTCAGCGTATATAACGTTCTGAAACGTATCGGAAAATATGAAAGTCACTGGAACGGATTATGGTTATATGAGAAGGGAAACGAAGAGTTTGTTAACTGGTGGAACAGTGCACCTGTTCAGGAGGCAGCGCGGAAGCTGACGGGATTAGCGGGTGACGTGGATTATATTCAGGCATACCGGTCAGCTATAGAAAAACATTCGTTGATTATAGGTATAGGTGATAAAACAAGTCTTCCTGTTGTCGATTATTCCGAAGGAATTGCCGGTTTAACTCCGGAACAAAAACGGGCAGTATCAAAGGCGTTCGGATGCAGCGTTAACCAGGTTGATACAAATCAGGCAGTACAGAACCACTTTTCATTTATGGGCGAGCTTTCCAAACAAGTGCTGAAAGACGAAGAACTTATGGCATTTAAAGACCCCCGGTACCGCCAGTATTTCAAACGGACGCAATTTACCGGAGACGCGCGTCTCGGGATGATAGAGGACCTTGAACGTTTGCCGGAAGGAGCACCGGGAAGCACGGTCCGTACCGGCGCAAAAGCAAAATCCGAAGCAGAGGCAAAAATAAAACGGTATTCTACAATAAGTACCGCAGAGGGAGAGGGAAGCACGGATCAGATGGTTCGGGCTTGGAACGACCTATCTACGTTTGGCATGCAGCTGCCGATTTTGTTAAAAAGTATTTACGAAGCCACAAACGAAAAAACGTTACTTGAGGGTTTAACTAAACTTGTGGGTACTGAAGAACCGTATGCCGGAAAACAGGATGCACTCCTGGCATCAACTGCAATTCTTGCAGGATACGGCCGGATGGGAAAAGTAGAGAGTTTTTGGGTCGATTTGTGGGGAATGGATAATCTGCCCTGGACAACAGAATCAAAAAGGTATCTGGGAGATATGGGGATGGTTTTACAGCATAGAGACCTACACCAATTGAAGGAAAAGTGGGAGCTTATACAATCCCGGCTCGAACTTTATCCTGAGTTGAAACCGGTAGTTGAAGCACTTGATGGGTATTGGGGTTCGTCCTGGAAACGATTGGATGGCGTACGGAAGGGGCTTCCTTTTATGAAAGATGAAGTATTCTGGTTGATGCAGAGTAAAAACGCCGTATTCATCGGAGCCGGCATTCTCATTGCTTTACTTGGAAAAGAAGCATTTAGTTCTATGGGCGCTTCAACCAGCGGGGGCGAATCCCATCATTCTTAGTAAATTCCTGTCAGTTTTTAACCTCCGTGTTGCTCTTGCTGTTCTCCGGCTTGTTTTGGTTGAGGTGGTGCAAGCTTAGGCCCTTTCAGATTTTTCAGGTAATACGCAGTTGATGCAAGCTGCATAACCGTTTGATAGGATGATCCTGCGGCTTGTCCAAGCGCTGCTCCGACCGGTACAACCTGTTTTGCTTTCAGACTTTCTTTGAATGCATTTATAAACTGCGGTATGAGTACAAGTACTGCGATAGAAAACAGGCTTGTAATTGTGTCAGGCGCCACTCCGTTGCCCATAAACAGAGGTGGAGCCCAAAGAGTTTGATTTTTTCCTCCGATAGAAGCAGAAGAAACTTGGGCCGTAAGTCCGTATGATATAAGCAGTGTGCCGGCGGTTATGGGAAACGCCATGAGGTTTCCGACAAGTCCGCGTATCCATCCTCCAAACGCGTTATTTCCCGGAATGGCACCGAAGAGAAGCTGTATAGGACCCAGCAGAAGTCCAAGTATGATTTGTACGTAACACCCCAACAGCGTGAAAAAAATGCGGACGTCACAAACAGAAGGAAAATCGCTAAAAGAAAAAGGATTATAAGCGAAATCCCGCCAACACCAACCAGCGCAGCCACTGCGAGAAAAGGGACAATGGGCGCTGTTATTCCCAGACCCAACAGTATTACTCCCGCCGCAAGAGTCGATACTCCGCCGGCTACAATTGTAGGTCCTGGCCCAACCACATCTATGAGCATTCCAAACAGGCTACCGGCTCCGAGCGGAAATAATAAATCTATTCCATCCTTTAGCTTGGCACCGAGGAACGCATTGATGACATCGGGTGTCACCTGGATAATTCCTGACTGACCAAAAAGTCCGATTACCAGAAGAATGAGAAGATACATTATATCAATGAGTATCGCAACAATTGCATAAGAGAATGTGATGAGAAGAAGCGTCACGACTATTTTAGGCAGGGAATTTTGGACTGTAATTACCGTTTTAGGATCTATTTTTTTCCGAAACATGATCATAAACCCAATAATAATCATGACGACAGCAGGAATGGCATACGATATATTTCTGAACACTTTCCACATAGGGAGAAGCGGAGCCAATCCGGCAAACCCGATTCCCTGAGCGTATGTTTGTTTGGGAATAAACCCGAGCGATTGTCCTGTGTCGTTTATAAAAGCGCTATGTGGACGCTGGAGGGCTTTGATACATTGGATAATTGAGTTTGTGAACCCCAACAAAGCACCGCTTTTTTTTTCACCCGTTCTGCATATTCGGATCATTTTTATACGTGCCTTCGGGAACAGTTACACCTTCAACAGCGCCAAAATTTGTTCTGTAATGACGTTCATGATTATCAAGACTAGCGGAAAAAATGTATGACGATTTGTTTACGTTGCCGGTTTGGTCAGTAGCCTGCCTCCCTTGAGGGTAGCTCGTAGTCCAGTCGTTGGATTGTGCAAAGATCCGTGGTGAATGGACGGCAAACAATCCAATGAAAATAAGCATAACCGCAACGGCCGTCTGTCGGAGGAAACATAAGCGACGCAATCTGTCAAAGGTATTCATATATGTATTATCCCAAAAACGTATAAGCGAAATCAAGAAAACTTTTCATGGTATTATCGTAATTGAAAATTTCGTTACGTCAACACCCGTGAATTCTTTGATAAGAAGAAGGATGAGATACGCAACTGCTATAATCACAAGCCCGATGATTGCTCCGGTTATCGTACCTTTTGCCTTTTCAAGCTTTTTCTGGTCGCCTCCCGCAAAGAGGAAGTTGAACCCTCCCATGACGAGCATGAGAAACAGTCCGATACCCGCAATGGCGATAATAAAACGGAGAACGTTTTCAAAAAGCGGCTCGAGACACGCAATCTGCGCCACATCATCGCCATTTGGAAGACAACTACTCCAGTCAACAAACGCCATATATTCTCATTATCACCCAGAAAATATATTTATACAAGAACACGGTAGGGTACATAATGTAGAGAATGCCACCAAAAACCCCGCTTTTGGCGGGGTTTATCGAAATTCACAAAAAATTATGGTGTATACGGAAGAGGTATCTTTACTCCTGATCCCAAAAGCGTAATACCAAGGAATTGCTGTACCAGCATCATGATTGCCCACGCTGCTCCGACAATAATAAGTCCGACAACTGCATGCGTGATTTTGTTGCGTGCTGCCTCCATACCGGACTTGTCGCCGCCCGCGGTGATCCATTGAATTCCGCCGAGAATGAGATAAAGAAACGCAAGAAGCGCAGCTATGATCATAAGCAAACCGACAGCGGCTCCGATAAGCTCACCCAGACTTGTGATCTTAATAAGTTCCGTGTTTCTGGTAACTGCTATTGTGCTGGGATCGTCCTGTGCATATATAACTGGTGCTAAGAAATTCATACGTTCCTCCTTCAATGTATACTATAGTTGATTATATCGTACCTCTAATTGTGTCGCAACTCTTCCTACTTTGTCAATACACGCAATATGAGATCAGGTGTACACATCAGCACGGTTGTCCCGGTGCGCACGTTGGGGCGGGTACTCCCCCGGGTCCGACATTTGATGGAGAAAGAACGCTGGGAAAAGGAATGTTCGGGAAAGAAATTCCAAAAAATGTGCCAAGAAAAAGCATAATTGCCCAGACGGATCCCACAATGAGAAGGCCGACAATTGCATGCGTTATTTTATTCCGTGCATCCTCTAGCTTCGCTTTGTCTCCGCTTGCTGTAATCCATGATATACCGCCAAGAAGGAGATATACGAGGGCAAAAATGAACGAGAATATAAAAAACGCAGCAATAAAAGCACCCAATAAAGATCCAAAAACTAAACCTCCGGTTGTATATTCACCCGGATTTCCGCTTCCGCCCAAAAACGAAGGTAAAACAGGATTTTTCAGTTGTGCTAAAAGATGTGTGCTCATATATTATGGTGTTCCTCCGCTTCCGGGCAGCTCAAGCTGTTGTATTACCGTTGCCGGATCTATAAGCGTGTCAAACCCGAAGAACATCCCGACAAGCGCGAGTATCGCCCAACCCGCAATAACGATGACAAGACCGATAAACGCGTTCGTTATTCTGTCTCTTGCCTGTTGGAGTTTTCCCTTGTCTCCGCCTGAGGTAAGCCAGTTCAAGCCTCCCACAAGGAACTGGAAGATAAACCAGATAAGTGCAGCAATTGTCATGATGCCGATGATGGATGATACGACCTGAGTGACTTTGGTAAGTGCACTGACCGCACCGGCACTTCCTCTGCCTATAACATCGGACCCGATGTTTCCAAACGGACCTAACCCCCCTCCGCCAATCGTTCCGAGGTCAGTGCCAACAGGATCTGCTGCATAAATGTGTTCTGATATCATAAATTAGTTACCCGGACCATATATTTTCGGATTCAGCATGAATCCGGGATCTCCGAATATCAGGTATCCGAAAAGTGCTGCCAGCACAAATGATCCGATGAGAATGACAAGTCCGATAAGCGACTGCCAGATTCTCGCCCAGGCAGCAGTGAGCGCCTTTGCATCACCTGCCGCCGTCATATACTGATATCCGGCTATTATAATATTAAAAAAAGCAAACGCCCCCGTCACGGAAAATATAAGGCGGAGAACGTTAGTCAGAAGCGCAATGATACCCGTGTTATAAGAGCCATACGACGCGTTCATGGGGTTTGTAACAGTGCCGATAACTGATGATGCGTCTGCAAGCACTTGTATATAATTCATAGACAATAAATATGTACTACGGCAATGGCGCCGAAAGGAGCGTCATGCCTGTTAATTTTTCCAATATTTGGACGATCCAGTACGATACGACAATCAGGATAAGACCCAGAACCGCTCCTGTTATCGTTTTTTGTCCCTGTTCGAGCTTTTTGGTATCACCGGCTCCAGCGCCCATTATAACGCCGAATCCGCCCAACACCAAGAGGAGGAAGGTGAGAACCGCCGCTAACATAAAAGCATTTTTTACGATGATGTTCACGAGATCACCAAATGATGCAATCGGAGACGGAGCAACGGTGCCAAGATCCAGAGCAAAAACACGGTTCATATCTACTAGTGTACGGAATCGGTAATTGCCTTGTCAATCCGTTTGCGCGGTATTTTTAGTTTGTCAAATAAGAGGTCTCATGCTATAGTTACAACGTGGAAAACAAGGAAGATACAAAAGAGATTGTTGCACGCATACTTGCCCGGGACAAAAACGCGCTTCTGAAATTTTACCGTACGTATGCGCCGCAAATCCGAAGGCATATCGCACATAAAATTCACGACCCTTCTGACGTAGAAGAAGTACTGCAGGATACCCTCTATGCATTTTTGGAAAGCATACGCGATTTTACGTATGCCGCAAGCATCCGGACATATGTATTTTCCATATGCCGCCATAAAATTGCAGATTACTACCGGAAGCGTGAGATCAAACACGCTGTGTTTTCACGCATACCGCAGCTTGAAGCGCTCATCATGCCTCTCGTGTCGAGTGAAGAAAAGCTTGATGCAGAACTTATGTCTAAAAATGTAGTACAAACACTCGGTCGTTTAATGCCCGCTTACAAGGACGTGTTGTCGCTTCGGTATATTGACGGCATGGCAGTTTCTGATGTAGCACAGAAGCTCGCGCTCACAGTTAAAAGCGCCGAATGCAAGCTGTTTCGTGCCAAAAAAGCATTTGTAAAAGCATTCATTGCAACCTAGAAAGATTTATATGTCTGACATAACGTACCGACACTTTGTTAAACGATGGCAGGAGGTAACGGATCTCCCGACACAAACAGTCGGACCGCTCACACCCCTCTATAAATTTGTTGCATCCAGGCTCAAAACCATGCCGTGGTTTGCTCTCATTGTTATCAGCGTATGCGGGGTTGGTTTGCTTTATGTGCTTATCGGATCCACAATTACGCTCCTCACGTCCATTCTCCAGCGAGGGTTTTAAGTCCCTTTGTACGACTATATATATATGGGCACCGGAACCGTTTGCGGAATTATTGAAAGCGGGATTGGCTTTGTGAAGCACACTGCCGGACTCGTCACTAAACCGTACGAAACATACAGAAACATCGTTTTAAAAGAAGACATCCGTGAAATTATCTATATCG
Source organism: Candidatus Gottesmanbacteria bacterium (assembly GCA_963711735.1). GTDB lineage: Bacteria > Patescibacteriota > Microgenomatia > UBA10105 > UBA927 > CAVQFA01. The sequence continues at coordinate 176,781 of CAVQFA010000003.1, forward strand.
GGTGTGTCGTCGGTTTGTATTTTGCCCTGGCATCTCTTATCAGGACAGCCGCATTCCGTCCGTTTTTACTCACAAAGCAATTTATTGTTCTTGCGGGAGGAGCGTTTGCGGGATATATGCTGGCCTCAGGTATGCTTTGGGTTTCCGGACGGATTCTGGGGGCACGTACCTCTTTGAAAACAGTAATGACAGCATGGGGGTATTCGCTTCTGCCGACTGTCGCGTGGTTTATGATGACGTCTGTACTGTATATTGTTCTGCCGCCCCCGAGGACAACACACATAGCGGGTATTGTATTTAGTGCGGTATATTTGACAATTTCTGTATCTATCCTGTTTTGGAAAGTAATATGTGCGTATTTAGCTGTCAGATTCAGCATGAAGTTTGATCTTGTGAGAATTTGTACGGTATACGCCATAACATTACCGGTTCTTGTGCTCTATAGCTTTGTCATGTACCGTTTAGGCATTTTCCGCATTCCATTTTTATAAATATATGAACACATCAAACAGAACCTTATCTCCGCACGCACAAATGAAGCTGCATATGATGGATTCTGCAAAAGACAGAAGATCGGTAGTTGAGAAAGAGCGCCGCGTTGTACTTCCTCAAATCGCAGCATTCAGTTTCGATGAGGATGTGGCGGGGAGCCACAACTGCGAAAACCTTATCGGAGGAACACAGATTCCTCTGGGGATTGCAGGGCCAATTCACATTAAACCCCGTGCGGATTATTTTATCCCTTTGGCAACGACAGAAGGTGCGCTTGTCGCATCAGTTAACCGCGGGTGTAATGCCATATCTCAAAGCGGTGGCGCATCAGTTTTGGTTGTCCGTGTGGGAGCTACCCGCGGGCCGGTATTTAAAGTGAAATCAATGGCCGAAAATTCGTCTCTGTATGATTTTATTTATTCAAATGAAGACACTATACGTAAAATTGCGGAATCTACATCACATCATTTAAAGTTATTACACATTGAAACAAACAGCGTTGGTTTGTACCGGTTTATCCGGTTTGTGTACGATACCAAAGACGCCATGGGGCTTAATATGGTTACTATCGCAACCGACGTGGTTGTTACATATATTGAAAAGGAAACCGGGGCAGTCTGTGTCAGTCTGTCCGGTAATTACTGTACGGATAAAAAAGCTTCATGGTTAAACGTGGTGAGTGGTAGGGGGTTTGAGGTATGGGCGGAGGCGGTTATTCCGTCTGACATAGTACGCACCATACTAAAAACGACACCTCAGGCTGTTTATCAGACATGGCTGTCCAAGTGTATGATCGGAAGCGCCATGTCAGGGTCACTTGGATTTAACGCGCAGTATGCCAACATTCTGTCTGCACTCTTTATCGCAACCGGTCAGGATCCTGCACACGTGGCAGAGTGTGCGGTGGGAATTACGACGGCAGAAGTTGTTGGTGGCACATTGTCGGGTGACGATAAACAAAAAGAGAGTTTATATATGAGTATATATCTGCCGGACGTGATGGTGGGGACTGTCGGCGGAGGAACGGGACTTCCGACACAGAAAGAAGCACTGTCAATTCTGGGTGTGTCCGGAGGAAATGACGGAAAAAATTCGGAAAAGCTAGCTGAAATAGTCGGTGGCGCAGTGCTCGCAGGTGAAGTGTCATTCTTAGTCTCACTTTCTGAAGGTTCTTTAGCCCGTGCGCACATAAAACTGGGAAGAGGAGGGAAATGAGTGATGAGTGGTCGGTTGTGAGCATAAACTCACAACCCACAACTTACAACTTACAACTCGATTATGGTAGACATTATTTCATACGGGACATATATTCCGAAATACCGGATCCGTACCGCGGATATTGCCGATGTTTGGAAAAAAAACGCGGACGAAATCATACACTCACTGGGAATAAAAGAGAAAAGTGTTCCGGCTATAGATGAGGATGCGGTGACAATAGCCATAGAGGCGGCTCTTGGGTGTTTCCGTGTGCAGAAAACCGGCAAACCGTCTGATACAGGAGCGTTGTTTGTCGGTTCTGAAAGTCATCCGTATGCCGTAAATCCCACCTCTACGATCGTAGGGGATTTTTTGGGTATCGGAAACAATTACCTCGCTGCGGATTTGGAGTTTGCGTGCAAAGCAGGAAGCGCCGGAATGCAGGCACTTGCCGGGCTTATCGCGTCCGGCCAATACGCGTTTGGTTTGGCAATCGGCGCAGATACCGCACAGGGAAGACCTCATGATGTTTTGGAATACACCTCAGCAGCGGCAGGTGCAGCGTTTCTTCTCGGAAAAACTGATGGTATAGCCCGATTAGTGGGATATACATCCTATTCCTCCGATACACCGGATTTCTGGCGCCGCGACGGTATCAGGTATCCAAGCCACGCCGGACGGTTTACAGGAGAGCCTGCATATTTCACCCATGTGGTCGGTGCAGCAAGGCAATTGTTTGAAAGAGAGCACATTCAACCGGAAAAAGTGGATTACTGCGTGTTTCATATGCCCAACGGAAAGTTTCCCCGTGATGTAGCAAAGCGGCTCGGATTTACCCCGAAACAGTTAGCACCGTCCCTGACAGTTGATGCAATCGGCAACCCGTATTCTGCGTCATCGCTTTTGGGACTTGCCGCACTTTTGGATGTTGTCGAACCGAATAAAACGATCTTTATGGTGTCATACGGATCGGGAGCAGGCAGCGACGCGTTTTTATGGAAAACAACCAACCGGATACGCGATATACAAAGAAACAGAAAACACGAAAGATGTACCGTACATGATCAGACGGAAAACGAGTCGTATATCAACTACACGGAATATTTAAAGAAAACAAATAAAATATGACAATTTCAATCATAGGCGCTGCAACGACAAAATTCGGAGAACTCTGGGACACGTCTCCCCGTACCCTTGCCGGGCGCGCGGCAATAGGTGCAATAGAAAACGCAGGTATCACGAGGAAAGACATTGACGGGTTGTTTGTTGGTAACATGCTGTCGGGCATTCTCGGCGGCCAGGAACACCTGGGAGCGTTTTTTTCTGAAGAACTTGGTCTGGGTGTGCCGGCATGTAAAGTAGAGGGAGCATGTGCATCCGGCGGACTTGCGGTTCATGCTGCGTATATAGCTGTTGCATCCGGTGAGTATGACACGGTACTGGTTCTCGGAATAGAAAAAATGACGGATTATAAACCGGAAGAAGTGGCAACTGCGCTTATGGGGGCAGGGAGCGACGATGAAAGGATGGCAGGGGCAACGTTTCCGGGTTTATATGCGATAATGGCCCGCTCGCATATGGACATGTACGGAACCACACCCGAAGATCTGGCATCGGTTGCCGTTAAAAATCATTTTCATGCAAGTTTCAATCCCAACGCCCAGTTTCACGCGCTTTTAACCGTTGAACAAGTGCTTACGTCATCATGCGTTGCTGACCCTTTGAGGCTTCTGGATTGCTCTCCCATATCCGACGGTGCATCAGCAATCGTCATTACCTCCAAGGAGGGGAAAATAAGGAGAAAAGGAGCAATATCTATTGCCGCTTCGGTTGTGGCGACGGATTCGCTCGGACTGTTCGGACGGAAAAGTCTGACAGGGTTGTCTGCAACGGACAAAGCAGCCAAACATGCGTATGAAAAAGCAGGGATAGGGCCTAAAAACATTGATGTTGCAGAAGTGCATGATTGTTTTACCATCGCGGAAATTTTTGCTATGGAAGATTTAGGAATATATAAAAAAGGAGATGCAGCCGGACGTATAAGCAGGGGAGAAACGAAACTTGATGTTTCCAAACATCTCGTCGTAAACCCTTCAGGGGGGCTTAAAGGTTGCGGACATCCGGTAGGGGCAACGGGAGTTAAACAAATTGCGGAAATTGTCGAACAACTCCGTGGAAATGCAGGGAAACGGCAGGTAAGCGGAGCGCATATCGGTCTGACACATAATGTCGGAGGAAGCGGAGCGACGGCAGTCGTGCATATATTAAAAAAATAATTGGATTACGTTAAGTAACTTAATTGTATGATGAGTCCTGTTAAACTTTGGAGAAATCAGAAAAAAACACGGAAACTGGTTGACAAAACCGGCACGGTTATATCCTGGACTATTGTGCGCGTACCGCCCAGCGGTTTTGTGTCACAGGCTCCCTATGTTGTAGCGGTTCTTGAGCTTAACCGACACAAGCCGCATTATGTGCCAGCTTGCAGACTGCAGTGAAAATGATGTGAAAACAGGACAGACATGCAGACTTGTAATCAGGAAAATCGGCGAACAGGGGACAGACGGGATTATACAGTACGGGATAAAAGCGAAGATTATATGAATACGAACAGAAACGTGATAGTTGTAGACAATAACGATACTCAAATCGGAGAACTCGGTATTATAAAAGCCCATACAGGAGGCGGCACGCTTCATCGGGCTTTATCAGTTCTGTGCTTTCGGGAATCATCAGGGGGTCCTGAGATATTGCTTCAGAAACGGAGCAAGACAAAAACGCTTTGGGGTGGATTCTGGACCAACACCATTTGTACGCACCCGGCACCACATGAAACAACGGGAAGTGCGGGAGCAAGAAGACTGAAAGAGGAAATGGGGATTGATATTTCCGAAAAAAAACTCACCTTTCTTTACTCGTTTGTCTACCGAGCGCAATACACAAAAACACTCAGTGAACACGAGTACGATCATATTTTTGCAGCTAAATGGAATGGGGCATGTGTGATGAATCCCAAAGAGGCAGATGACGCAAAATGGTCATCTTTGTCACGTCTCAGGAAAGATATGCATGGCAATCCTCATGTATATACTCCATGGTTTCATTTAATTATGAACGACAAGCGGACAGTACGGTATTTTGACAATATAACGGCATAACAAATGACAACAAACACTAAACCCACGCATATCGCAATTATTATGGACGGAAACCGGCGGTGGGCAAAAGCACACAATCTTCCGCCGATTGCCGGACATAAAAAAGTGGCAGATGATATGCTGGAACCTCTCATAGAACACGCTGCAAAAATAGGAATTAAGTATGTTACTCTCTGGGCATTTTCTACGGAGAACTGGCAGAGGGAACCGGCAGAAGTGCAGGGCATCATGGGGATATTGCGTAAATCCCTGAAAACATTCGGAGAGAGAATGCATAAAAAAGGAATACGGATACTGACAATAGGAGATCTGTCGCGTTTTGATACGGACATCCAAAAAACTATTGCTGATCTGAAAAATCTGACCTGCAATAATAAAAAAATAACGGTTGTTTTTGCGCTCAACTACGGTGGCAGGGACGAAATTATCCGGGCAGCTCAAAAATTCAATGACCTGCAATCGGCAACGCGCAACTTACAACTTACCTCTAATACATTTAGTGATTTTCTCGACACTAAAGGAATTCCTGATCCCGAGCTTATTGTAAGAACCGGCGGTGAGATGAGACTCAGCGGGTTTCTGCTCTGGCAATGCCAGTATAGCGAGTTATATTTTCCTTCCTGGTATATGCCGGAGTTCACACCCGTTCGGCTGGATGAGGCAATTCATGAATATGAGCGCCGGACGCGGAGATTCGGGGCTTAATTCTTACGGAGTACCGGGAAACGTTTCCTGTATCGGTGTAAATCCAAGTATTGTTCCTGCAATCTGGACGATCCAGTATGCTGCGAAAATAAGGAAAAATCCCAAAAGCGCGTTTGTCAGACGCTGTTTGCCCGATTCCATTTTTTTAGCATCACCCGCAGCGGTAAGGAACGTGAACCCCGCGCTTATGAACATAAGAAGAACCCCGATTCCTGCTGCCGCAAATATATACGGCAGGGTCATATAAACAATATCACCGATGTGTTTGCCTCCGAATTTAGATGCGAACCCGGACATTTCGTTGGGATAGGGAACATCGGTATGTGTGCCGGGTGTAGGTCCGGGTAAATGTAATGCCTGTGCGAGCGTGTGATGCATATAATTATCCGAATCCCGGTATGCCCAGGATGTCTAAACCAATAAGCCTCAGGATAAACAGAGAGAAGATAATAAGGATAAGTCCTGTGATAGCTGAGCCCACAAGTTCTTTGCCGGCATTGAGCTGTTCAGGATTACCGGCACTTGTCATAATCTGAAACCCGCCAAGTATGATAAGAAGGAACGCAATTCCACCGCCAATCCCTATACCAAAGACGAGAAGCCTTCCGATAAATGCTGCCGGTGTTGTTTCGATACATCCGATTGCCGTCCAGGAACCGTGTTTGTTAGTTCAAGCAATCGTAGCATTGCTGCGAGGACTGCCTGAACCAAGTATGACCCCGGGATATAATCGCAGAGCTGTTGTTACGCTCCCAGGTAAGGCGTACGGAATAATTGGAAGGATCAATGCATGTTTTATTAAAACACGAGCCGGCACTTCCCCCTTCACATACTAATGGGGATGTACAATCCGAATTATCATCGCAACAGACTATAGGAAGCGTGTCTCCGTCACCAGGATCGGGAACCGGTATAGTTACCTCTAATGTAGGATACGCTGTTGGGGTAACCTGATTGGCGAGTACACAAGGAAAATATAAATTTCCGACATCACCGATACAGTTCATCGGGCAACTCTCAACAGTCGGTATTTTGGCAATCAGCCGGATTTGGTGCATACCCGGAAGCGCAGGTGTTATTGCTTGCTGCAACACAGGATGAACCCGTTGTGAGATAGAGCGTTTCGCAACAGAAAGTGTTGTCCGGAGGGGCGGCAAACGCATTGTTCACAAAAATAAACCCGGTCAGAAAAATGACGACAATAAATAGAGCAAAACGGATATATTTCATAAGGTATGTACGTCAAGTTATGTTTCAAGTGTATCAAAGGGATGATGGAAAAGGAAGATCTGGTAGAATAGGAGATACGATGAAGAATAAAATATCCGGTTTGCGAAACATCATATTTGTAATGAAGAATATTTGTCTTGTTATATTCACCGTAATTTTTACAACATACCTTCTTCGACATGCAACTATAGTCTACGCGCAGTCCTGTGATTCTTCCTGCGCGTCAACTGATGAGTGCCGCGATAAAATTGCCAAGTGCCAGGAGGCATGGAACATGATGGAGGCTGCCAAAAAGCCACACATCGACACGCTCCGGAAAATGGAATCGGATATCGCAGCATTTCAGGCGCGCATAAAGATAATCGAAGCAGATCTTGTGAAAAAGTCTCAGGCTATCGCATCCGGCGAGGAAGAGCTGGGTGAGTACCTCGATCTTGCCGACCGGAGAATCCGCCGTTTTTACAAGCGTCACGCGATGTTTGATGTTCTCACACCGTTTTTATCCTCCTCCAATGTTGGTTTAGCCTTACGGATGCTCGGGTACCAGCAGGCAGTGACCAACGTCGATAAACAGTCAATTACGAAAACCGCCATCTCCGTACGGGATTTGGAAGAAAAAAAGTCTAGTCTTGAGCGGGAAAAAGAATCCCTTGCGTATATTAAAACGGAAACAGATAAGCGTGCCGTAAGTGTCCGGAAACTTGTCGGAGAAGCGGAAAGTTACCAGGGTCAGCTTACCGGCATCATTGCGAGTTTAACCGCCCAACAGACAGCAATCCTCTCCGCCAGATCCGGTGTGTTTACAACGAGTGTCGGTGATGTACCCCTCGCTGACGATCCCAACGCCAGCCCTTCGTACAATCCCGGATTTAGCCCGGCATTCGGAGGATTTTCCTTCGGAGCGTATACGCACAAAAAAGGCATGAGTCAGTACGGGGCAAAAGGAAGGGCTCAATCCGGTCAAAATGCACGTGACATACTCAGGGCGTATTACGGTAAGGAGCCGGTTGGGAAAGACACCGGCGGGGATATATCCGTTTCCGGGTATGGCAACATGAATTTTGAAGACAGGTATCTTATGGGTATTGCGGAAATGCCGTCGGATTTCCCGAAAGAAGCACTCAAAGCACAGGCAATTGCCGCACGGTCATATGCATGGCGGTATAAAACAGGCGGACAGACGATCTGCACTACACAGGCATGCCAGGTATACAACGACGGTAAGGCAAACAACCCGCCCGGACCGTGGCGGGAGGCAGTGCAGGAAACGAAAGGGCAGATCATCGAAGACGTTGTTGCGTACTACTCGTCCACAACCGGCGGGTACCTCACGACGATGGGGTGGGATACGAAATGCGGTAATCAGGGATGCTGGACAGGGGATGCATACGAAAAAATTGCCAACTCACCATGGTTTTATAAAGGCTGGTATACGGCAGACTATTACAACTCTTCCGGCAAATGCGGCAAAAGCCACCCATGGCTCTCACAGGAGGAATTTGCCGATATCCTCAACGCCTGGCAGGTGAGGAAAAACGGAGGAGATTCGAGCCGTATCCTGCCAATTACGATCAACGAGTGTTCGATAAACGGCGCAACAGGCAATCCGTATTCTATGAGCGAACTTCGGAATATGGGAGGGTTCACGGGTGTGTCGGGTGTTTCTGTAACGTATAACTCTGGTGGCTATACCGACACGGTTACGATTCAGACAAACAAAGGATCAGTTTCCATTCCCGGAGGCGAGTTTAAAGAAGCGTTCAATTTACGTGCTCCGGGTTATATATCCATCCGTAGTTCTTTGTATAATATCGAGAAAAAGTAGTACAATAAAGCCGTTTGTATGGCGCAAAACACGAATCCAATCAAAACAAAAGTAAGCCACCACACAATGCAACCGCTTGCATCCTACGCATTTCAGCCGGGCGGTATCCGCTTTGAAACGCAGGAAGCTGAGGAAACTGTTGAATTGTTTTTACGTCAGCATCCGATTGTCAATATCCCGTGGATACTTGTTTCAGTGCTTCTTCTTGCCGCTCCCATTCTTCTCTTTCCGACACTCTTTATTGTTTTAAAAATTCCCGTTCCTCCCGGGCATATGATCGTTGCTATGGTGTTTTGGTATGTAGCAACATTTGGATTTATTCTTACCAATTTCCTCCATTGGTTTTTTAACATCTATATTGTGACAAACGAACGGATCGTTGATATAGATTTTTTATACCTTCTCTATAAACACTCGACAGTTGCAGAACTTGCAAAAATTCAGGATATTTCATATACAGCCAGCGGAATTTTAGCTACAGTGTTTAACTATGGCAACGTAATGGTTGAAACCGCAGGAGAAATTCCAAGTATCGATTTTGAAGCAGTCCCGCACCCGGATAAGGTGGTAGAAACCATCCGTTCGCTTGCGGAAGCTGCCGGCTACCTTAAACATGATGTCTGATTTAGTGCCATCGGCATTTCTTTTGTTAAAAATCGGAGTTATCATCGGGCTTACATTGTATGCAGCATTTGCGTGGATCATTGTCCGGCAGGAAATGCTTATGGCAAACGTGCTCGAAGAGGGGTTTGAACCGATTCTCAGGATGCTCGCACTTATTCACCTCGTTGCATCTGTGGGTGTCATATTCCTTGCATTTATTCTTCTGTAGCCTCATCGTTTTTTCAATTCTTCCCATATCCTGATATGATGGTGGTATGAAGATCGTTTCCGACACCGCATCCGTTATCGGCAGCAGCAACCCTACTGTTTGGGGGCAGATACTCAACGGTAAGCACGGGCATGCAGTTGTTGAAGTGAGCGGTGAAGAACAGGAAGCGGCAAAACAGGGCATTACCCTTCTTGGTGAACTTGAAAAAATTCTGGCAAATCCCCAGCAAAATCCCGAAGATCTGAAAAAAATTTCTGCCGATCTCCGTTATCCGCACGTGGTAACGATGATTCTTTGTATACCTGTCGGCAAAATCCTCTATATAACCCTTTCCGGTGAAGGTGGTGTGTATCTCAAAAGAGGCAATAACGTAGCGGTTCTTCTCTCGGGTGAGGGGTTTATTTCAGGAGAAGTTCGGGAGAAAGATACGCTCATTCTTGCATCCAAAACTCTCTCCGCATACATAAAAGACTGCATAGCATCATTTGACCATCTGCCGGCTGAAGAGGCAGCAGAAAAACTCACGTACCTTATCAATTCACAACACGCTGAATGGTCAGGTGCAGCGCTTATTTATCAGGTTTCGTCGCTTGAAGAGGAACCTGTTGAAACAACGGAATTGCCGGAGGTAAAAGAACAGCCCATCCGGCGGAGAATTCCTGTATGGATGTCACGCAGGGTTGCCGTGCGTGTGTTTCATGATATCCGGAACGGCCGTATACCGTATAAAGAACGCATGAAGGAAGAAATACGGACCATAACATCAAACAAGCGGAGAGTCCTTTCTGCTGTTTTTATATGTTGTGCTGTTATTTTTCTTCTGAGTGTAGTTCTTGGAATCAGGAAACAGGTAACGGACAAAGGGAACCGCGAAACGTCAGCAGTACTTACGGAAGCGCGGCACGCGTTTGAAGAAGGAGTCGCACTTCGTGACCTCAATACTATAAAAAGCAGGGAACGGTTCAAAGAAGCGCTGAAAGTACTTGACGCTGCAATAGCAAACAAGACTGTTCCGCCGAACCTCCGTCGTGAGGTAGACACTCTCAGACAAGACGTGGCAGATAACCTGTCCGTCGTATCAGCAGAGCGGAAGGTGACCCCGTCACTTTTTTTTGATGCGGAACTTTTGAAAAAAGGAGCGAGTGTGAAGAAAATCGCCAGGGTAAGCGATACGCTTATCATCCTTGACACAAGCGCGCGGACCGTCATAGCACTTTCCGTTGCCGACAAATCCGGTCGTATCATCGGCGGCGGGGAGTATGTACAGGGCACATCACTCATAACCGGGTATGACAACCGCGCATACCTTTTTTCTGACAACGGCATTTTTATACTGCCGTTTGAAGGAAAAGCAGATAAAAAACCCGTTATTGCCAAAAACGAAGGATGGGGGAAGATAGCGGCAATGAGTGCATTTGCCGGAAATCTGTATCTTCTGGACTCGGGAAAAAACAGGATATGGAAATATATGGCTGTCGAAAGCGGAGGATTTAGTGATATGCGGGAGTATCTCCGTCCAGACACGCTTCCTGATTTTTCCGGCGCAACGGACATGCAGATAAACGGATCTGTCTGGGTAAGCACAAGCACGCTGGGATTCTTGAGGTTTACGCAGGGGATGGAGGAGACGTTTGTGCCGACAGGGATTGAAGGACCGGAGCTTGGTAAAAACCTGTCCGTCTATACCAGCGACGACACCGAACGGGTATACGTGCTTGATAACGCCAACAAAAGAGTTGTGGTTTTCGGAAAAGACGGCATATACCAATCCCAATATGTATGGGAAGGAGAAATAAGCCCCACAGCGCTTGCGGTGTATGAGAAAGAAAAGATAATCCTTCTCGTTTCTGCGGGAAAAATCTATTCGTTTGCGTTACAATAGCGGACATTCCGATGATATGAAAATAGTACACAAACGGGCTCTGTTTGACTATACGATTTCCGAAAGACTTGAAGCCGGCATCCAGCTTACCGGTGCTGAAGTTAAATCACTCGCCGGCGGACACGCAAGCCTCGAAGGATCATTTGTTCGGATTATGGGAACCGAAGCGTACCTCGTGAATGCCCAGATATTTCCCTACATTTATGCCCGTCCGGAGGGGTATGATCCTAAACGGACGAGGAAGCTTCTTGTCCATAAAAAACAGCTGTTGAGCCTGAAATCGAAGATTGAGGGCGCCAATTTGACCCTGGTACCCATTTCTTTATATAATAAAGGACCGAAATTCAAGCTCGAGATAGGTATAGGGAGAGGGAAAAAACAGTTTGAAAAGAGGGAAAAAAAGCGGAAAGAGGACCAGAAGAGGGAGCTCGAGAGGGATTTTCGGGGAAAGATAAAATAAAGGTAGTCCTCCTGATCTTACCGTTCGCCTTAGTAGATTTCTACTGCGGCTCACGGAGCGATCCAAGGAGGACAAAAATCTAGCAATATTAACGATAGATTTTTGGGGATGATTGATTCGACGGGAGTAGCTCATTGACAACCGCAAGCCGGCTTTTGATATGTAGCCGTAAAAGAAGTATCAAAAAATAATTGCTGATACAAAAGCAAAACTTCGCCAAGAACTCGCGGATCTCCGCGCATACTTCGGCGAATCTCCAAGAGCATACGCTCAGCTTTCATTAGCTGCGTAAACTCCTGTGGGACGTTTTCTAAGTTACCTTTTCCGGTTGGTGCTTGGAAGGCGGAAACAATAGCCGGGACACAGAAATCAAATTGACCGATTGATTTCGGAGAAAAAGGTCAACCCTTTCCGCAGTTGTCATGTCCATGAGTCATGCGGGAAGAATAACATGGACTACGCTTGTAGACGTTTGATATAAGCTCTTTCGGAACCGGGCTCAATACCCGGCATCTCCACAGCCGTAGCCGATCCGATTTCTAATCGGGAGGCGTACGGATGTGAATGCCCCACCTTCAGCGGGGCGCCACAGCCGGATTTTTTTTATTATAATGCTTACGAATATGTGTGTCCCGAAGAAGGCGGACGCCACATTCCTCTTCTTATAAATACATTCTTAAGATAATCCCGGGATCATCACGTTTCCTCACGACGATATGTATTTAATGTATCATTATATTCGTGGGTATTCTCGACATTCTTTTTCCCAAATGGTGTTACGGATGCGGCAAATTGGGAGCCTATATTTGTTCCGTGTGTGCGTCGCGCATCAGCATTATTGAGACGAATGAAGCGATATGCCCGGTTTGTCAAAAGGGGGCAATTGACGGGATGACACACCCGCGGTGTGCTACGAAGAAGGGAATAGACGGACTGACGAGCTTCTTTCGATACGATGGTATTGTCCGTAAGATCATCAAAGCAGTGAAATACCGGTATGTCTCGCATGCCGTTGAGGAATTGGTAAGACATATTCCCCCAACGTCGTACAATTTGCTCATGGTATTCCAAAAGTATCCGCCAACGATTTGTGTTCCGGTTCCTTTACATCCGTCGAGATTTCGTTGGCGCGGATTTAATCAGGCAGAACTCTTCGGATCGGTTTTAGCTGACAAGCTGCATATACCCATGAGGAAGGATATGCTTATACGGACACGCTTGACACTTCCGCAGGTGAATATGCATGACCGTAAAGAGCGTCTGAGTAACATGGATCACGTTTTTGCCGTCAGATTCCGCCGGCTGACTCCTCACGTCCGATGTGTTCTCCTTGTTGATGATATATATACGACCGGAGCGACACTCCGGAGCGCAGCCAGCGTGCTTAAAAAAGCAGGAGTACAACAAGTTTGGGCCGTAACAATCGCACGGTAATTATTCTTGTATCACAAAGGTGAATTTGAGATACTGCACGTGTGAAAAACCACATCCGGCGTGTTGTTATTATTTCAAACGGACAATTGCGTCCATCCATTCTAAAACTGATTCATCCCGGGGATTTTGTTATCGGCGTAGACAGGGCGGCGTACTGGCTTATAGATCACGGTATAATTCCGCAAGTGGCTATCGGCGATTTTGATTCAACAACACGGGAAGAAATGAAAGAAATCCGGAAAAAAGTAAAAATAGTACTTACGCATCCGTCCCAAAAGGATGAAACGGATACGGAGTTGGCATTGAAATATGCAGTGAATCTGAAACCCGAAAGCATTGATATGTATGGTGCGTTTGGTACGAGAATGGATCACACAATTGCATCAGTTTTACTGTTGGAACCATATTCGTCGCACAATATACAAATAACAGCAGTGGATAATAAAAACAGAATTCAATTTGTTGAAAATACAATAGTAATCAAAAAAGACGCATCACTCCCCTATTTTTCAGTGGTCCCGGTTTCAACGCACATAGTTATCAGCATATATGGATGCAAATATCCGGTGGTGAAGGCAACTTTCAAACGGGGACAAACCATAGGCATCAGCAACGAAACATTATCAAAACAGACCGTTTTGACGCTCCACAGCGGAAAAGTGCTTGTCATTCAGAGCCGGGATTAATGGTGAAAACAAGGTAATCTTGATATAATCAACACGGATTTATACGTAAATTTAGCTTAATAACAAACATTATAGGAGAGTGGGCAGAACGGTAATGCACAGGTTTGCTAAACCTGCAACGCGCAAGCGTTGAGTGGGTTCAACTCCCACACTCTCCGCATATATGGTATACTGGTTAAGTGGTTGAGTACATAAGAAACCCAAATACAAACTGTTGTGTTTGCCATAAACCAGTATACAAAAGACCCTCACAAATTAAGTTAAATCACGGAAAAGTTTATTGTGGTCTTGAGTGTTATGGTATTTCTTGTAGAAGGGAAAAACCATGTATAATATGCGGGAAGCCTGTTTTGGCAGGATTAAATAAAAAAACGTGTAGTCGAAGCTGCTCGAACAAATTAAGAATAGGAACGCATTATCATGGAGGTTATTCACGAAGTAAAGTCAAAAATTACCAAAGTTTGAAAATGCGCTTGATTGCTCAAAGAGGGAAAAAATGTGAACGATGTGGATACGGGAAACTTGAAATATTACAAGTACATCACGTGAATAAAGATCGGAACAATAATGAATTGAGCAATTTGGAATTGATATGTCCTAATTGTCATTATGAAGAACATTTGTTACAAAAAAGTTGGATGAAAACGTTGGTTTAATAGTAAACAAGGAGGGTGGGCAGGACGGTAATGCGCGAGTCTTGAAAACTCGTGGGAGCAATCCCTAACAGGTTCGACCCCTGTATCCTCCGCCAAGTTAAACTTGGCTAGGACGTTTGATGTCTTGCGTTGATATTTTTTGTTCCCTCCGAAGTCTTAGCGAAGGAGGACTTCTTTGGAGAGGTCGCATAGTTGGTCTAGTGCAGCAGTTTACTAAACTGCCGTAACGCAAGTTACCGCGAGTTCGAATCTCGCCCTCTCCGCCGGGTTATCTAGCCACATTTTTAATCACAAGAGAAAGATACCCCTTCCCATCCGGAAAGCATAATAATTGATATAATGACAGCATGTCCGAATTAATTGATGACCCCAATAGTGCAAGAACGGGTAATGAAATTTTTGATGAATCACCGACTTCAAACCCAGATGTTACTGAGCCGGTTGATCAAACCCCTAAAAGAAGAAATATTTCTCTATTTCAATTACTTGTGGGAGCTCTTTTTGTTGTTTGTGTGGTGATAGGTGTAGTTTTACTGATATTTTCCGAAAACGCGAATAAATCAAACGTTAAACCAAATGATATTACAGAACAGACAAATATAAATCCAACCCTTGGTACAGGATTTTCAGCAGTTATACAAACAACCACTACACCAGCAATAATTATTGCTCCTACGAGCACACCGAAAATTTATCAT
The DNA here is from genome assembly GCA_963711735.1 of Candidatus Gottesmanbacteria bacterium. Lineage (GTDB taxonomy): Bacteria > Patescibacteriota > Microgenomatia > UBA10105 > UBA927 > CAVQFA01. The sequence continues at coordinate 192,036 of CAVQFA010000003.1, forward strand.
ACGAATACACCAATAAATACACCTACGCGTGCTCCAATGCCCACACCAACTCCAACAAGAACACCACGCCCGCCAATTGTAAATATTTCATATCCGTCAGAGATGCAGGTCATTAACATGACAGAAAACCAACAACTCTGTGTGGCAGACGTTCCAAACGGCGGTGACACGTCGGGAACAATGAGACGTCATAATATTAACGATGGAGGATGGAGTGGGTACACCCAGGTTTTTACTCTATGTTTTACTCCAAACGAAGGCATTAACCGGATTCAACTGCAATATAAAAATTCGTACGGAGATGAATCGACACAATATACAAGACAGTTTGTATTTCACCGGATATCTCCGATGACTATTACGTATAGCGGGCAGGTGTTTTTAGATACAAACTGTAACGGAAATTTTGACAGCGGCTCGGAAAATTATATAAATTTTTCAACAAAAATTAATATTCTGCAGATTCCAGGAGCTCAAACGCTCGCAACACCGACAACCGGTTTATCCGGAAACTGGAGTTTTTCTAAGCAGATAATGGATAACGAATCTATTACCCTTCAGGCTGTTGTGGATTCCTCTATACCAGCGCCTTATGTTTTGTATCCGGATTCCGATAAACGGATTTTTAACCGGACTTTCGATACAAATAACAGAAACATTTCCATTTTGCAACCTATTGTCACAACCACTATTTATACAACCATTTGTCCCCACTAACGGAGATATATAGATTCTACAAACGACACCGACACCTTACTTATGGTCTGTTCTTAAAAGCAGGAGAAGACTATTTTTGTTTTGTTGTGTGGGTCGAAAATAACATTTTTATAAGTAAAATCGGCATACTATACCCCAGAGAGAAATACCCCTATCCGTAATAGCTTCCAAAGCCGTCAGTGGACCGATTTCAGTGTAAACTTACGCTCTCCGTATTTTTGAAATAGACAGAGGAAATATATACAATAATTCTAATGGGAAAAATTATCCCTCGTCTTCTCACTCTCAGCTTCTTCTTAAGTCTTGCTCCAAATGTATATGCCAATATGGCTTTACCACCATCATACTACTACGGTTCCAGCGTCTTTCTACTTCTTACAATGGTTATTTCAGATGCAATAGCACTTTGGTTAGCTCTGAAACTTGTTAGGGTAAAAATAAACAAAGTAAAATTTTTCATAGCCTTAATAACAACAGTAATACTGGGAATAATTGCTGACATTTCTTCGTTAATAATCACGAATACGCTGCTTAATACTTTTTTCCCCCTCTTTAGCCGTTATCATCAGGGTTTTCTTAGAAAAGTTGACTATCTATTATTATTTTCACCCTCATCCTTTTATATGTTGGGGGTATCTTTGAATAACTTTACGTCTCATTTTCCGGAATATGTTCCTCCTCTGGGAGTAAGTTTGCTTATGATTTCTGCATTTATCTGTATTGCATGTTTTAACTTAATTCATAAAGCAATTTTTAAAATAAGTGCCAAACAAGCATTTTTAACCGCATTATTATTGGGAATATTTACCAATCCGGGTTGGGGTTTATATCCATATGCATTTATCGCCTGGATAATAATTTTAGGGATCATATTTATTTTTATAAAGAAAAATAAGCTCTAACGTAACTACGTTTCATTAACAAACAGGTAATACTCAATTCCCTTTTTTGAATAATACGAGAGCAGATCAACGTTTTATGTTTTACTACCCCTGTTTTTTTGATATAACGTCAGTAGTGGTCAAACAAATACTTTTTGTCACTCTGATTGTCTTTTTGGCATCCTCCTTGTTTTTGACTGTCGGGGTATGGTTTCACTCGTATATAAAATATTGTTGTATACCAGTGTCTGCAATAATACCGCATCATGAGGCGGTGAAGGATAAACGAAAGGAAATGTTGAAAGTATTGGCAGCCAAAAGACCCATTACCCGCCGGATTGTACTTCTTACGCCCGACCATTTCACTTTTCATCAACAGGCGATTTCTTACACTGACCGCAATTGGAACTTGTCAAACGGAATGGTGAAATTTGATACACAAGCAAGGGGACTCATCGCAAGCGATATGCTTCTGGATGATCAGATTGCCCAGGATCATGGTATTTACAATGTGCTTCCGGATCTGAAGGATGCCTTTGGGCAAATATCCGTTATTCCTATTGCGATAGGTCAGTCAGTAAGCATATCTCGGTTAAAAAGATTATCTGAAAGAATAAGTACGTGGTGCAAAGACGATTGTTTCGTTGTGGCGTCGGTAGATTTTTCTCATTACTTGCCAAGCGCGCTTGCTGATATCCACGACGAAAAAACCATACGCGACCTTACGAATTTTACGGTCAATTCCGGTGATGAGGTAGACAGTTATCAGTCACTTTGGATAGCAGAAGAATTTGCCAAATCACAAAACGCGTTCGTGTTCACGGTTTTTGCCCACACCAACTCCGCCAAGCTTGAGAAAAATCGTGACGCAGAGTCTACAAGTCATGTGTTCGGTTGGTATAGAAGGAGACTATTTGGGAAGAAATTACCGGATATATCCGGACAAACATTTCTTATAATGCATGACATAGGCGGAAATATGAAAAAGGAAAATTTGGGAGATAGATTTTTTTATGGTACAGATATAATGGATACGGTATTAGATGACCGATTTACCCGGAAGAATCTTATAGTAGAAGGAATATCCGGCAGGTCAAAAATTACTATTCCGGGTAACAACAAATTCATCCGTATCGGCTTGGGAGACGATATGGCAATAGCCGGTGATATAAATATAAATATCCTGAAATTAATTTTTCTCCCCATTTCCTTAGAGAGAGGACAACTCACGCTGATAAAAGGCGATGAAAAAACTCAAATTCTAAACAAGCTTTTTAGTGATTTGACGGAAAAGAACGGCTTTTCCAGTAATCGGTTTGAGGGAATCATTGAATTACAGCTATAAGATAGCCTACAATAAATAATATATAAAATAATATATAAAAAACATGAATCAAACCACAATTGAACCAAAAGCACCAGCTTCACCGCAAAACCAACCTGACGAAGCTACTCCACCCACGCCTCCACCCGTAACGACCACAAAAAACAACGCGCTTATACTTGGTGTCGCGCTGGGGTTTGTTCTTTCTTTAATCGCAGTGGCGGCAATATATTTTTTCCTGATCAAACCGGAGCTCACAAAGATGCAGAAAAGCAGTGCAAAAAATAGAGATGAATTGTCTTTGGGAATTACCCCTCGGATTTCCGGTTTTCCGGGAAGTAATATAAATATCAGTCCCGCTCCGAGCGCTACACCATATATCGGAAAAAAGGACGGCACAATATGGTATAACACGCAGAACAAAATTACTGCCATAAAAGTGTTTCAGATCAGCAAGAACGATGATGAAGGCGCAGCAGGATACGACACGAAAAACGCAGAGTTTTATGAAATAGCCAAACTGGAAGACGGGGGAGTACTGATAGACAGTTTTATACCGTCAATTGGGCTCGGCGGAACGACATTAATCCGATTTATCCGCTATCCGGATGGATATTCAGTTCTTACTAATTATGTAAATCAGTGGATTAAGGAAAGTCTCGATCAAATCGTTCTCGGAGAAGTTAAACGCGTTAACAGAAGCATTACGGGTATAGAAACTCCACAGACGATTACAGTTAATGGAATTAAATTGAAGCTGGCTTCACCGGATCCTATCAGACTTGATAATCTGAAAAACAGTACGGTGTTGGGAAACACCGATTACGGTCAGGTGTATGTTATGTACGAACCGATTTTGGATAGTGACAGAATATTTGCCCGGAGTCTCTATGTAGCATTAAAAGACGGGTTGTTTGTACCGTATGTTTTGGATAAAATTGCCTCTTCGGACGATTTCATTCCGGAGATAACATGGAATGGTAATACAAAAAACATCAGTCGATTCCGTCAAAATTTAGTAGCAAGTTGTGGGTTGGGCATGATGTATTCTTTGCCGGTCGTGAAAAAAGAATCACCGCTTTTATCCGGTAAAAATGAAATCGGAAGAACTGTATCCGGTCAGCCGGTGTATCAACTGATGGATACCAGCAGTTTATTGGTTCAAGCTTTATATTCTAGCTATAAAATCGGACGGGATTATACAGGTGCTCCGCCTTATTTAACCTTTGATGAATTCACGCAAAAACGCAATCATTTTCTCTGGCAGGATTCGTTGGGTGACTGGCAGATTTTTGCTGATGAAAATTATGCTCCGATGGCTGAATGCGGCAAACCTGTCATATACCTGTATCCGACACAAACGCAACAGATAAACGTTCAGGTAGGAGCACAGCTACGTGTTTCCGATCCGATATATAAAGATAACGGTTGGTCTGTGATAGCATATCCGGACGGAACGATTAAATACAATGGAAAATTTTACCCCTATTTATATTGGGAAGGGTTGGGTGATGGGGTTTATCCGGACATACGGTCATCAGGAAGCGTAATCAGGCAATCTGAACTGACTGCAAAAATTACAAAAGATCTGAAAACGTTGGGTTTAAACAGTAAGGAAATTGCGGACTTTATGGAGTTCTGGGTGCCAAAAATGCCAACCACACCATATGTGAGATTGACGTGGTTGGGTACACACGACATGGATGTATTAGCGCCACTTACTATCTCACCCAAACCGGACACAATTATACGCATATTTTTGGACTTTGCCGGTTTAGAAAAACCGGTGAATCTGAAGCCACAAGTATTATCGGGAGTTGCTCGGCATGGATTTACGGTTGTTGAGTGGGGAGGATTACTACTTGGCGATAAATAGTTTTGGATTGTCTTGTTCTACTCGGGTTTTTCGATAACCCAAAACAAACCCACTCTCTCCGCAAATAGTATAATAATCGCATGTCCTCATTCGAAATCCGCAACAAAGAGACCTCCGATGATGAATGGATAAACCTTTTGTTAGAGAAACATTGGGGGTCGGTAAAAATTGTAACAAGAGGTAAGGTTACATACGCAAATCGTATCCTTGGATTCATTGCGTCTGTTAATGACGAACCGGTCGGACTCATTACCTATCAGATTGGAAAAGACGCTGTTGAAATAGTTACACTAAATTCCAAAAAAGAAGGTATTGGTATCGGAACTGCGTTAATACATGCGGTGGTGAATACGGCAAAAAACCAAAAATGTAAAAGGGTCTGGGTCATAACGACAAATGATAACCTGTCTGCTATGACTTTCTATAAAAAAAGAGGGTTTTCATTGAAAGCCATTCATAAAAATGCGATTGAAAAGTCCAGAAAGTTGAAACCGGAGATACCGATGATTGGAATGGGAGGAATACCGATAAAGGATGAAATAGAGTTTGAAATAATAACGAACTGACTATTAAACGTTTCAAAGCAGACGAAGAATTACTTTCTCATAGCGCGTCCTGAAGACGGGAAGCCCCAGCGGCATTGCATTGAAACTCCAAAGAACGGTATACTGGTTTTATGGAGAACGACACCCCAAACGACCCGGAAAAAATGAAAATCGAAGAGCTTCTGAGGTGGACAGCTCCATCCCGTCTTTTCAAAAAACGGGATAAAGAATACTTTACCAACATAGGTGCGATTGTATTTCTCCTTATCATTATTCTCGTATTTGCCCGTGAATACATGTTTATCCTTGCAGTCCTGTCTATCGTATTTTTCATCTATACCATAAGTACGGTACCGCCGGAGGATATAGAGCACAGAATTACAAATTTAGGTATCGAAAGCACTGGACATTTCTATAGGTGGGAAGAGCTCGCTGAATTTTGGTTTGAAGAACAGTGGGGTCAGGTGAAAATGGTTCTGGCTCCCATAATGGGCTCCAGGATAATACTCCTCCTCGGATCAGTCGATAAGAAAAAAATGCGTGAGATTGTATCTAAATATATTCCGTTTCGCGAACAACCCCCTTCATCTTTTGTCGATAATGCAGCCAAGTGGCTGACAGAGAAAGTTCCTCTTGATAAACCTTCGTAACTGGCTACAGAACCGAGTAAAGTGATAAAATACCGATACGCTCCCGTAGTTTAACGGATAGAATAGGGGTTTGCGGAACCTCTGATCGCAGTTCGATTCTGCGCGGGAGCGCACGAGAAATTTCTTGACAAGGTACGAGTCTAGAAATTTCCGTGCTCTGAGGAGTGGTAACGACGAAGAGCAACATTATAACGTTTGAAATGGCTCTGAGGAGCGTTAGCGACGAAGAGCGACCTTGATTAATGTACCGCTGAGTTGCGATTAGCGACGAAGAGCGACATTTCAGATAAGAAGGTGGGGTGTCGGAGTGGTTAAACGGCCAGGTCTCGTCCCAGAAGTATGTTTCCGAATTGAAAATTCGGAATACAACTTCGGGATCCCGTACACTAAGCCAAATCTGAAAGATTTGGCAAGTGGTACGGGAATAACCTTAGTAGTGCGGAGAGGTGTGCCGAATGGTAAGGCACTGGTCTCGAAAACCAGCGTCCTGAAAGGGACTTGCGAGTTCGACTCTCGCCCTCTCCGCACTATCAGGGAGGCACAGGTTCGAATCCTGTATCCTCCGCCTAGCAATTATGAAAATTATTGTTGCCTCGACAAATCCGACGAAGATCAATTCATCAAAAATGGGTTTTATCCGCATGTTTCCGGACATTAATGAAATTTTTATCAAAGGAGTATCCGTGGACTCCGGCGTCAGTCATCAGCCGATGAGCGACGAAGAGACGTATAAAGGAGCGGTGAACCGCGCAGGTGAGGCGAAAAAACAAATTCCGGCAGCAGACTATTGGGTGGGGATAGAAGGCGGATGCGAGGAGCTGGACGGATCCATGGAGGCATTTGCATGGATTGTGATATTGGATAGAAAAGGAAAAAAAGGCCAGGGGAAAACCGGTACGTTTATCCTGCCGAAAAAAGTTGCGGATCTTGTCCGGCAGGGTGTCGAACTCGGTGAAGCGGACGATATCATATTCAAACGGAAAAATTCCAAACTCCAGAACGGCGCAGTGGGTATTCTCACCGACAATGCACTGGACCGGACGAGATATTACCGGGAAGCGGTTATTTTAGCACTGATTCCGTTTAAAAATTCTAAACTTTATGAACGTTAAACGCATACTTCTTACGGGGGATGACGGATACAATGCCATAGGAATCAGGCTTCTTGTCCATATTTTGAAACACAAATACGATCTGTCCATTGCAGCGACCCGCGACCAGATGAGTGGAGTCGGTGGTCATTTATCTTTACAACATGGAGGCCGATGGGGAGAAACCGAAGTTGACGGAGTTCCCGCGGTTTGGTACGAGGGATATCCGTGTGATGCGATGGAGTGTTCAGTCGCGTATTATAAAAAAGAATTTGATGTGGTCATCTCCGGAATTAATTTGGGTATAAATGTCGGAGGTGCCATCGTATCATCCGGAACATATACTGCTGCAATACGGGCCGTAAATCTGCACCTTGCTTCCAAAGCCCTGGCATTAAGCTGGCACAGTCCGGCATCATTGTGGCATACCAGTCACAACGGAAAAGAGGAGTTAGAAAAATATAAGGTGTATCCCGGTCAGACAGCAGGAGAAGTTTTGGATCTCGCAATCGCCAACGCATGGTGGGGGGCAGATATATTAAACGTTAATTTCCCGGCGAAACCTTCCCGTACTATCCGTTTTACAAAAGGATTACCTGATCTGCGTAACTTTTTTACGTATCCGATTCCCAGAGATTATAAAACAAAAACATACCGGTATCCCAATGACGGAATCAGAACAAAACCAACAAAACAATTGATGTATGATACGGAAAGCCTGCTTGCGGGGTATATATCCGTTACACCGTACAAGGCGGACAATCTGGATGAGAGCGTATACACACGACTTAAAAGGAAGGTAATTACACTATGACCATCACAATTTGCGGAAGCATGCAGTTTCACCGGGAAATGATTGAAACAAAGAAAATTCTCGAACTGGCTGGACATACGGTTTATATCCCAAGCGGCGCAACGGATTATTCCCGGAACGAGTTTTATACGAAAACCGACGAGGAAAAAATACTCATCAAGGTAGAGCATGACCTTATACGGGAACATTTCCGGCTTATCGGCAAGTCCGATGCGATTCTCGTTCTCAATTATGAAAAGAAAGGGATTGCCGATTACGTCGGCGGCAATACATTTCTGGAAATGGGATTTGCCTACGGAACGGGGAAAAAGATATTCCTTCTCCATGGTGTTCCTCAGATGGAATACAGTACGGAAATGCACGCAATGCAGCCAATCGTGATACATGGGGATCTGTCAAAAATATCCTAAACAGCATACATTCGCTGTATAATACATACCATGCTCCCGTAGTTTAATGGATAGAACGCGGGCCTCCGAAGCCTGTAATGGCAGTTCGACTCTGCCCGGGAGCGCCATTTTAAACGCAACAAACAGCGTTTAAAATGGCTCTGAGGAGCATTAGTGACGAAGAGCAACATTGATTCTGAGTTGCGATTAGCAACGAAGAGCAACGTTGGGTGTGAGTCGCAATCAGCGACGAAGAGCAACAATATGAAACACATTGTCAATCTCATTTTCGAAGCAGCGGTATTGAAGCGCCTGCAAAGGACCGGCTGGCAAATCCTCGGCGACAATCAGGAATCCGTCGGTGAACACTCCTACATGACTGCAGTCATTGGATATTTGCTGGCCCGCATGATTTCGAAACCCAAACGGTCTATTGATCTGGAGAAAGTTCTCCTTATGAGCATATTCCATGATTTCCATGAGGCACGGACCGGTGATGTGGATAAGATATCAACATTTTATGTTACGCGGGATGAAGGTCGTGCAAACGATGACATTTTCAGTACAACAGACCCTGAAATGGCAGACACGCTCGTTGAATACGAGAAGAGGGAATCACCTGAGGCGAAGATCGTCTATGAGGCAAACATCGTAGCGCTTCTGGTAGAACTGAAAGCACTGCAGGAAAAGGGGAATAGAAATGTGGATGATTGGATAGAGGGAAACTGCAAACGTCTGCGTATCCCTGAGGCGAAACAGTTAGCGAAGGAAATATGTTCGTCAAACACCCAGGATTGGTGGAAAGATATACGGAAAAAGCTCCACAAGTCATTTGCCGCGTGAAGTACACCGTAGCATCCACGCATCCGCCATTATTTTCAGTTATCCCCCTGTTGCCGAAAACATTCCTAATACATCAGAGATATCCGCAGCGGACGAAGGGTATATAGAAATATCCGAACAGAGTCAGAAAAGGCTTGTGTTTTATGGTGCATATAAAAATGCCCCGCGGAAAATACACCCGAATAAGTTCTTCAGAATATGGTGTAGGGGTAGGAAATATAACAGGTGTTGGTGTCGGTGTTTCGTTAACTGACGGAGTCGGAGTAGCAGTAGGTTCAGGAGTTGGTGTTGCTGTGGGTTCAGGAGTCGGTGTCGGAGATTGAATCGGGATTTCTGTCGGAGTTGGTGTGGGTTCAGGAATCGGTGTGGGTGTGAGAGTTGGCAATATAGTGGGTGTTGGAGTTGGTGTTAAAGTCGGTGTTGCGGAAACGGATGCACTGTTTTGAGGATCCGGAACGGTTCTTAGAATGAAATCATCCGCATTATTATCAGTATCCTGCATACTGATCCGCTCAATACTTTGGTTTGCGGGTGGATTAGTCGGGAACGGGGAAGATTCATAATCTGCTGCTGTCCCGAACCCCACTTTATCAACGAGCGTTATCCCCGCATCGCTGTAGAGAAGCACTGCATAGTTATTTTTCAGAGCATTGCTGGGTGCAGAATAGGGAATATCCAGAGGAACGCTCTCGTTGTATCCGCTTGAATGTCCGATAAGAAAAAATCCATGAGTTGGAATTGTTCCGTTGAGTACCGCCACGAGATTTTCCTCCGTACCGCTAGAATTTTTCCTTCGGAGTCTCCATCCGCTCATGATAATTTGAGATGAAGTGGGATTGTACAACTCAACAAATTCGTCGGTATCGGTTTCACCGGATATCTGGACTTCGGAAATAACAAGTGATGAGGAAGCGGAAAGTATAGGGGTGGGAGAACGGAAAAACAGAAAAGCCACGATTAAACCAAAAAGACACACTGCACAAATGGGCAGAATTCGGCGCATATGGTGTGATGATATGTGCGCAAAATATTTTCGTCAACGCGTAAAATCCTATGAGGCTTGACACTCTGTCCGTTTCCTTCGTGTATCGGGTATAATACAGGATATTAGTCAAACAGTGGAGAGGTGTGATAATTGGTAGTCGCCTCGCTTGGAAAGCGAGTGTCCCCGTAAGGGGATTAGGGGTTCGAGTCCCCTCCTCTCCGCCATCCTTCACTGTAGCTACGGATTAGCTACGCTGAGTGTCCTATACTTACATTATAAAAACCGGAAAAATGTAATGCATATTACGCATTTCATATATATAATCTCACCTCAATAATGTAATGGACTTCGCTGAACTATTCTCAACTATACGATACATTCAGTGTACCTAAGTTGAGATAGACAATAACGAGAAGCATCGTGTGATACCATCTAGATTTAATATCTATCAGACACTTCTTCTTGAACTATCTCAACTTAGGCACAATAAATAAACTTATGAATATATCGCTTGATATTCCAGTGAGAGGTTATAGCCAGAGCAATGATCATCAGATCGGAGAAAGTATACATGACACATTTACGGCAAACGGCGGTATAGTTTGGGAGAATCTGGTAGTGGCAAAAGAAACTGCTCAAAGTTGGGTGAAAAAAGCCTACAGAGGAAGTATAATGCACGATTTTGTTGTGTTGTTCACATCACCGGTTTTATAGAGGAACAACCCACAAACAGAATTGAAGTTACGTTATAATAACATCCCGAAATATTTACCTCTATTTCTTCACCGCGCTATGAGCATAGTACCCGAAAAGCCCGAGTTTAATTCCTTCTATAGACATCCTCATTGACACGGCATTATCCGTCACAGCACGACAAAATGGTAACGGTATGCGGCGAGACAGGGAAATGAGGAATTTATTCTTCCGGAGAATGTTTTTCATCCTTTGTAAAGAATGCCCTACTGCCTGCGTTTTATCTTCAACCTTTGTAATTTTAAATTCAGACGCCCGTATCGCACGGGTCATTGCATCATAGGTGATAAGTTCTTTCAGGTGGAATCCCCGGCAAAAAGATGAATAAATATTTTTTTCTATCCTGTCATTTGGTATCCGTTTGGAGTATCCATCTGTAATGAAAAGCACTCCGTTTGATTTCAGTATCCTATACGCTTCTTTCAGAAATTCGTTTTTAGGGTATGCATAACAGATACTTTCAATACCAAACACTGCATCAAATGATGCCGGCGGAAACGGGGTATGGCAGTAATCTGCAACGAGAAACTTCGTGAGAGAAGAAACGTTATTCTTTTTGGCATTTTGGAATGCCGACTGTACCTGCTCCGGCGTAATGGAAATTCCGGTAAGCCGTGCCCCTGTGTGCTTGGCAATATAGATTGATGCTCCGCCCACACCGCAACCGGCATCAAGAACACGCATACTCTTTGTTATTTTCTCTGCGTTTATGACATAGCGGTACTGGTTGATGATGGACTCATCGTCGGATTTGGTTGATGTGTCCCAAAATCCGTAGTGAAGCCCGAGGGATTCCGGAGAATACCAGAAATATTTATACAACCACTGACTGTTTTTGTAATATGATGCAATCTCAGAGACATAACGGGAATTAGTTTTCATATTTTGAGATAATTGCGTGCATCTATATTTATATAATATACACTCTCAATGTATAATATGCCGGTACGCATACAGGATACAAATGACAGAGTATAAAATAACACCATGATCAGCAAAGACTTTGATGAATACAAAATCCGGATGAGTGCATTCCTCACAGCCTTTTTTGCCCAAAAGACGCCACAGTACGTTCACTTTCCCATGGACCGTGAAGCATTCTCTGCACTGGGGGAGTTGGTGTGCCGCGGGAAAATGTACCGGGGAGCAATACTTCTTGCTGTGTATCAGCTGTTAACTGACAAACCGGATACGGAAAGTGCACTCACTGTCGCATCAGCGCTTGAGTTGTTTGAAACAGGTGTACTTATCCAGGATGACGTAATGGATAAGGATGAAACCCGCCGGGGTTTGCCGGCCATGCGTGTGCATTTCAGTACGGCAGTAAAGGAAATAGAATCTTCTCAAGCCCGGCAATTCGGTGATAGCGCAGCTATGTGCATAGGAGACATCGCTTACTTTCTTTCATACGAAATGATAAGCACGCTAAATTTGCCACCGCAAAAAAAATCAGAAATACTGCGCATATTTTCACGCGAGATGACAGCTCTGTGTCTCTCTCAGATACAGGACATGTATCTGTCCCTGGCAACCCGCCCGGTAACCCGGAAAGAAACGATTGATATGTATACCGGAAAAACAGCACGGTATACGTGGATACTGCCTATTTCCATTGCGCTCGTTTTATCAGGAAAACATGATGAAATGGGAGTACTTTCCGAACAGATCGGAAAATCAGCGGGAATTTTGTATCAGCTTGTGGATGACGGAATCGGATTATTCGGAGATGTAAACGCAACAGGCAAGCCCTCAGGAGGTGATATCCGTGAGGGGAAAAAGACGCTCTACTGGCACTTCGCAAGGGAGTTGCTGAAAGGGAAAAACAGGCAGGCATTTGACAACCTGTACGGCAAAAAAAAGATCCGTGCTGAGGAAATTGACAATATAAAAAATCTGGTGAAAGCCTGCGGGGCATATGATAAAGTGGAATCACTCAAACAGGCGTATCTGAAAAAAGCCCAGAATGACATATCCTCTTTGCCTCTGACGGATGAAAAAAAACAGAAACTGATTACGCTCGTGAATTTCGTAAGCGCAAGGAAAAGATAATACCGGATTTATAATAGATATTGTGAAGAGTTTATAACGTCACCATTATGATAAACGTACATACGAAAACTTATGACGTTGCCATTATAGGCGGGGGAGCGGCGGGCATGATGGCTGCACTGTCCGTCAGACACCACCATCCGGATTATTCGGTATGTATACTAGAGCGTTCCGGCGAGGTTGGTCGGAAGCTGACTATTTCCGGTGCGGGACGCGGAAATCTCACAAATATTCACATTGCACACAATCCGTCATCCGGCTACTTCGGAAATTCCGGTCTTGTTTCATCCGTATTTTCCCAATTCGGATACGACGCATGTGTTGCGTTTTTCAATGACATAGGAATTCCGCTTTTTGAGGAAATGAAATCCGGCCGGGGAAAACTGTTTCCCGTTATAGAGAATGCCAGGACAGTACGGAATGTGCTTGTTGAAACGATGAAGGAAAACGATATCAGCGTGTTTTTTGACGCCAACGTTACGGATATACGGCGGGATAATGGCTTGTGGAATACCAAGACTCAGGGATCTTCGTATCAAGCCCGTTATCTGATCGTTACAACAGGAGGAAAAACATATCCGGCATTCGGGTCCGACGGGTCAGGATACGCTCTTTTGCAAAATCTGGGACATACGATCGTTACGCCTGTCCCGAGCGCTGTTCCTCTGGTTTCCAAAAATCCTCTTTCTCACCTTCTGCAGGGAGAGAAGATGGTCATGAAAGCAACGGTGATTCTGTCAGGCAAGAGAGTGGCATCATCCGTCGGGGACGTCATTTTCACCCAGTATGGTCTGTCCGGTTCCGCGATTCTGGATATAAGCAGAGCCGTATCCATACGGATAAACCGCGAAGGGAAGACCGATACAGAGGTGGAACTTTCTTTTTTTCCGGAGGATTCCAGAGGAGAAACGGAACAGCTTCTGAAAAAACGTTTCTTATCTCATCCTGACCGTACCGTGCCTGCCTGTCTTTGGGGTTTGCTCACAGTGAAAGGCGCAAATGCGGTATGTGAAGTAAGCGGTATTCCGAAAGGGAAACTCGCACGCGATGTGTCTCCGGATGATATGGTTCGGATCGTCTCAGTCCTTACCGCATACCATATTTCCGTTGCACAGACGCGGGGATGGAATGAAGCGGAATTTACTGCCGGAGGAGTAGATGCAAACGAAATTAATCCGCGCACCCTAGCATCAAAAAAAGCGGAAAACCTGTATGTTGCCGGTGAGATTCTGGATGTTGACGGACCTGTCGGAGGGTACAATCTCTCATGGGCATGGGCATCCGGTTTTGTTGCAGGAAAATTGTCATGACAGGAAAAATTCTCCTGAAATCCGGAAAAGCTCATCCCGGCACCTCTTCTCTTGAACTGTTTTTACGATAAGGATAGTATGCGTTGCCCCGTCAATTTCCGTGTAATGGTTATGTGACAGCTTTTTATACATTTCTTTCACCCCGATAGGTATGACTCTGTCGAGTGATCCGTATACCACATGTATTTTCCCCGGATAGCGGGACAGGGCGGAAAATGCAGGGGAGTTTTTCCAGCTTTCCGTCTTCCGGATTTCTCCTGTAAACTTTTCATTAAGCGGTAGATTTTCTGCCGGCTTACCGTATGCCGCAGCAGAATAAAGGAGCAAACCTTTAGTCTCTGGAAAAATCGTTGCAAGCTTAGACGCGACATGTCCGCCCATACTGGCGCCCGCAATAAAAAGCGCATGCGGGTTAATTAATTTGTCGGACAAAAGAAATCTATACGCAGAGGAAGCATCGCGGAGTCTGTTTTCAAGCGTACCATCCTCAAATATTCCCTCACTTTTCTCACACCCGCGGAAAGAGAAAAAGAGACTGGCAAATCCGTAACCGGCAAGAGACTGTTGCCATGGGGCGAAACGGCCGGAAAGCACCCGTCCGCCTCCGTGCAAAAAAAGAACAGCAGGAAACGGTTTATTTCCGTCCGGGAGAACGAGATTTCCGGAAATCTTGAGGTTGTCGGAAGGAAATGTTACAGTCATTGAAGCCATTGTACACAAATACCCAAAATATTCAGAAATATTTGGGTATATATGTATCTAATCAGATTTTTCTTCCGGGTATCGCGGAATGTAAATCTGAATAAGATACACATATATGATTACCTGTACATTTGAAAAAGCCCTGCCTGATGGACGTGGACGATCTGCACATCTGCGCCATGTAGTAGTCCACGCAATTGTAGAGAGGGACGATTCCCTGCTTTTGGTTAAGCGTGCAGATCACTTATTGGAGGGCGGGAAGTGGTCACTGCCTGCAGGATTTTTAGATCGGGATGAAACCGCTGCCGAGTGTGCCCTCCGAGAGCTTAGGGAGGAAACAGGATGGGAAGGGGAGATTATCAAGCTGTTTCGAATAAATACAAATCCGAACCGACCGCATGAAGACAGGCAAAACGTAGCATTTGAATACCTGATTAAACCCACACGTCAGTCCGGCGTACCGGACAACGAATCCTCAAAAATCGAATGGATTCCCATAAATAAACTTCTGCCGTTTGACGAATTTGCGTTTGACCACGGAGAAAGTATCCGGTTATTCCTCAAATACCTGAAAAATCCCTCCGGCTATCCCATCATAGAATAAGCTCTGTTTACTCGAGATAATCGCGGAGTCTTTTGCTGCGGCTGGGGTGCCTGAGTTTTCTCAAAGCCTTCGCTTCTATCTGGCGGATACGTTCCCGGGTAACACCGAAAAGCGCACCGACTTCCTCCAGTGTCCGCGGACGTCCGTCTTCAAGCCCGAAACGGAGTATAAGTACCTTCTTCTCCCTGTCAGAGAGTGTGGCAAGCACTTCCTCCATGTGTTCTTTGAGAAGCTGACGGCTGGTCTGGTCAAACGGCGACGGTCCCTGGTCGGATATAAAGTCACCGAGATGCGAATCTTCCTCATCTCCGACGGGAGTTTCGAGACTCGTAGGTTCCTGGGATACTTTCATAATCTCCCGGACTTTGGTTGTGTCCACTTCCATGATTTTGGCGATTTCCTCCGGCTGCGGTTCGCGTCCAAGATCCTGCATGAGCCGGCGGGAAGCCCGCGCAAACCTGTTGATCGTCTCTACCATATGAACCGGGATGCGGATTGTGCGTGCCTGATCGGCAATGGCGCGTGTGATTGCCTGGCGGATCCACCAGGTCGCGTATGTGGAAAATTTATATCCTTTCCGCCAATCGTATTTTTCTACAGCGCGGATGAGTCCCTGGTTTCCTTCCTGGATAAGGTCAAGGAGGCTCATTCCGCGGCCGATATACTTTTTTGCGATTGAGACGACGAGACGGAGATTGGATTCCGTCAGTTTCTTTTTTGCTTTTTTGTCACCCTTTTCGTACCGTTTCGCGAGAGAAATTTCATCGGCGAAAGTGAGAAGCGGAATTCTTCCTATTTCTTTGAGGTACATCCGCACCGGATCAGATACACCTTCGGAGCTTGCCTTTACGAGAGCTTCTATTTCTTTTTCAAGATCCGCAATGCTTTTGGATGCTTCCCGTTCTTCATCCTGGGATGTGGTTTCAAACACATCGATATTCGCACGGATGAGTTTGTTATAGAGCTCGTCGAGATCCTTGATGCGGTCTTCGGGTTTGGGGTAGAGGTAGAGGATGTCATCCTGTGTAACAAATCCGTTGCTTTTTCCTTCCTTGAGAAGATCGGAAGCAGATGTGATCGTGCGCATTTTAGCCATATATGTAACCGTAAACCTTCGCCTGTATCCGCGTATATGTCAGTTTTTTCTAAAACAAACATATCGCATATCAAACAAACGGTTTCGCTTGATACGTGCCGAAATTATATCAGATTGAGGTGGTCTTTTCCAAGACCCGAAGTTCTTCCGTGAGTTTTGCAAGTTCCCCCTGGGATGACTGACCGTTTTCAGCCTCATTACCGCTCTGTTTTGCGGTATCACCGGTGTCGTTTGTGAGGTCACGGATTTTTTTCCGGATGACGTATTTGCGCAGTTCTTTCACTGTTTGAATCCACGCACGGGCAGTAGCCTCATCATTCTCCGTGTCAGACAGGTCCGTGAGAAACGCCTCATCAAAAACGGGGATAAGCTCTTTCGGAAGGCTGTCGGCAAACGTTGTTGCAGTAAACACATCCTTGGACGACAGGTGGGCGCTGAGTGCTTCCAGAATCCGCCGGATGGCCGGATGTGAAAATTCCGCAATACCAAACGATTCCTGAAGATCCTCAAAAAACTCTTTGGTTTTTGTCTGGAGTATATATGCAAGAATAAGAAGTTCAAGCTGTTCCTGCTGATTTTTCTGCGGCTTTTGATCTTCAGCCTCTTTATCGTCAGTTTTGCGCGGATACTCTGTTTTTGACGTACGTGCGGATTTCTTCATCGCATCATTGATGGTCGTCTCTGAAACATCGAGCACTTTTGCCAGTTTTTTCAGGTAATGTGACTGTACAACCGGATTGTCGATATCGGAGATAACCGGCAGAAGTTCGTCACCCACCTTTTTTTTGCCGTATGCGCTTGCAACATCGTATCTGCGGAGTGCCGAGTGCAGGAAATAATCGTATATGGGTATGGCAGTTTGTATAGCCTTTTTAAAAACCGAGGGGCTTTCGCGGACCGCTTCATCAGGATCCTTACCCCCCGGAATTTCTATAACCGAAAGATCCAACCCTTCATTTCCAGCAATGGCAATTCCCCGGCGGGACGCTGCATCGCCTGCAATGTCCGCGTCGAGAGCAAAAATGACTTTTTCGGCAAAGCGTTTGAGAAGCTGGACATGCTGCTCGGTGAGCGCAGATCCTTTTATGGCAACCGCATTGGTGATTCCCGCCTGGAATGACGATATGACGTCAAATTCTCCTTCCATGACAATGGCCGTATTTTCTTTTTGAATTGAAGCTTTTGCAACATCAAGCCCGAACAGCATATGTCCTTTGGTATAGAGCGGTGTTTCCGGAGAGTTGATGTACTTTGCCTCTTTTGCCTTCGGGTCCAGAAGCCTGCCGGAAAAACCGATGGTTCTTCCCCTGTGGTCGCGGAGAGCAAACATGATCCGTCCGCGGAAACGGTCATACCCGCCGCGTGCTGACGGGATAATAAGACCGGACTGAGAGAGAAACGTTTCGTCGTATCCTTTTTTCCGTAAAAACCTGAGAAGCCCGTCCCAGCTGTTTGGACTGTATCCGACCATGTATGTTTTTGCTGTTTTGTCCGACACGCCGCGTGAGGAGAGGTATTCGCGCGCTTTTTCACCAAGCGGGTGGGAGGTCAGGAGAAAGTGGTAGTACTCCGAAGCCAAATGATGCGCTTCAAGCATGCGCTCCTTAGTCTTTGCCTCCGGCGTATCACCGCTTCGCCGTTCGAGTTTCACTCCGGTTTTTTCAGCCAGTGTTTCGAGCGCTTCCATGAAATCCACATGTTCATACTCCATCACCCAGTCAATGGCAGTGCCTCCCTTGCCGCATCCGAAGCAGTGAAACGTTCCCCGCTCGGGAGAGACGATAAACGACGGCGTTTTTTCGCTGTGGAACGGGCAGAGTGCTTTATATGTCCGTCCGGCTTTTTTAAGCTTTACGCGCGCACTGATAAGGTCGACTATGTTTATCCGTGCCTTGATTTCATCTATGTCACTCATAACACCCGAAGGATACCACATAGGGAAGGGAAAATCGAAGGTGGGGAGAACTCTTTATTATTCGGCCGGTGCCGTACCGTAGATGATCACCCGCGTGCCTGGATTGTCCTTGTTTGTCCGGACCGACGGTTTGCCGTCCAGATCCGGTTGAGTCCAGTAATAGATTTTTTCCGCCTCTTCTGTTTTCATATTGATACACCCGTGGCTCATGGGGTGTCCGAAGTTGCTGTGCCAGTATGTGCCATGGATGCCGTACCCGCGCCAGGTAGGAATTTCATTATTGGAAAAAAACATGGTGTACGGAACGTTCGGGAGATTGTAGTACGTACCCCATGCTTTATTTCCCCCGGTCATTCTCGTATACCGGAGTTTTATCCAGATGGTAAACTCACCCGTCGGTGTCCGTCCCCACTTTCCTGAGGAAATAAGGTAGTCATACACTTTATTATTGCCTTCAAACGCATATAACCGTTGGTTCGTAAGGTCAATTTCAATACGCTTGTCCGCACGGTACGCACCTAGCACATCGGATGAGTATGCAAACGGCGGAGGATTATAAAGAGAGCTTATGGACCTGCCGTGAAACACCCCGCTCACGCTTGAAGGATCATAGAGTCCCGTGAGTGTAGACGGATCTATGGGTTTTTGACCGGAAAATTGGTAGGGAAGGAAGATGATACCGACGTACATTCCGAGACACAGAGATACGATGGCAAAAAAAAGTTTTTTTGCTGACATAATACCAATGTAAAGGAATGCAATACGTTTGACAATTGGAAATATACAATGCTGAATAATTGAGATTGGTGGCGTTATAAAATCATGATATAATTCGTTCGTTCATTGATATTCCCCTGTAGCTCAATGGTAGAGCGGCTTCCTGTCAAAATGGCAGCGCTTAGCAGTAATGCTATGTGTAAAATCGGGCTAATTCGGGGAACTCCCGCACCAGACGGTGTAGGATTATCCCGAGCTAAATTCCGAAGCATGCTGAGGATTAGTCCTGAGCAAAGCTGAAGGATAAATGTGTAGAGACTATATACCCGATCCGCCCTGGGCGGAATGAGATAGTCCGGACCATTCAGTAATGAGTGGATTAACTGTAAGAAGAAGGTTGTAGGTTCGAATCCTACCGGGGGAGCCATTTGGCACTTAGTATACCAAGTTTAGCCTCATTTAAAGATGAGAACTTATGATGAAAATTATTAAACCTACTAAACTTCAAAAAGGCGACACTGTAGGAGTTGTTGCAACCTCCTTTCCGTTCCCAAAAGACGAAACTAGCGATTATTTTCTCCAATATAAAAAAGGTGTTCGAGAATTGGAGAGTATGGGTTTTAAAGTTAAAGAAGGCAAGAATTTACGGAAATCAAAGTGGTGGTTTGCAGGTACACCTGAAGAGAGAGCGTCAGACATCAACTTAATGTTTGCTGATCCTGAAATAAAAGCGATTATTGTTCATGACGGTGGGCAGTCTGCTATAGCGATATTAGAACACATTGATTATCAACTCGTTAAGGCAAATCCTAAACCATTCATTGGATTTAGCGATATAACAAATATTCACTGCGCCTTATTTACAAAAACGGGATTAGTTGGATTCCATGGACCACTGTTAACTTATGGTTTAGGAAGGGTTTGGGAAAAATATCTACCTAATAAAATTAAGGAAGGAAAGGATCAACTTTTCAAAACACTTACCTCAAATGACATATTGGGAAAAATAAACCCACTTACTCAATGGGAATCTTGGAGAGATGGAACAGTTACGGGGCAACTTTTTGGTGGAAATTTAAGCATGTTGTCTTCTTTGGTTGGCACTACATACTTTCCCAAGGTAGAAGATTTAAGAGGATCAGTATTGTTTTGGGAAACCGACAACACACCATCTTATCGTATTGAAAGAGGTTTGTATCAATTAAAATATGCAGGAATTTTGGATGTTATTTCAGGAATGCTGATTGGAAAATTGCCTGGAATTAAAAGAACGGCTTGGGAAGGATTAGAAGAACCAACGCCAAAGCAAATAGTTATGGAAATTTTGAAAAATTACAGTTTCCCGATATTAAGTGGGATTGATTTTGGTCACGAGACAGTTGATATCCCTATGCCAATTGGACTGGAAGCAAGAGTGGATTCAACGAATCTTAGTTTGGAAATATTAGAGTCTGCTGTTGTTTAACTTTTTCTATTTCCTCTCTGATTTGAGCTACAAGCATAAAGTCAGAGAAAGCCTTGATAATACAAGCTAATTGCGTGGTTATATTAGAGTTGCGATCCTCGAGCTAGAATTTTTTAGCCTCAAATTTCGTCATTTTTTCCGTGACCACGGATGGACAATCGAACCTGACCGGTTGTAACAAGGCTATAGCGGTGATACCATATGAATATGGATTCATATAGTTGTTGTACACCGGCGAAACAGGAATTTAATCATGTGACTTCGTTATCGTCACTTTTAAAGCTCGTGGGAGAGGCAAGTAGATTGAAAATCCTCTGTATTCTTCGACAGGGCCAGCATTGTGTATGCGAAATAGAAAAACATGTTGACCAGTCACAAAGTTTAATCTCACATCACTTAAAGGATTTAAAAGGAGCAGAGCTGGTGATCGATGAAAAGAAGGGGTTGTGGGCTTACTATTCATTAACTGATAAAGGTAAAGAAATTACCGATATTTTGTTTCAAATCAAATAACGTATGCAGAAATTATTAATAGAGTGGAAATACTTTGATAAAGGTGGTGTGACTTGTAAACGCTGCTCTCAGACCGGGAGCAACTTGGGTGATGTCATAAAACAAGTCAAAAATGAGTACGCCTCAAAAGGAATTGAGATTGAGTATAAAGAAACCAAACTTCCCGAAAGTCGGATGTCAGAATCCAATCGGGTGATTATTAACGGGAAGCTTCTTGAAAACTTAATTCCTGATGCTCAGGTTGGAGAAAACCATTGTGATTCCTGTTCAGATTTAATAGATGATCCATCAGGATGCAACTGCCGGACAGTCAAACTGGGCGACGATATATATGAAGCAATTCCCGCTGAACTTATACGTCAAGCTATTACTAATTCATTAAATACAGAACGGAAAACTATGAATATCCAAGTCTTAGGTTCAGGTTGTGCAACATGCAAGAAGTTATATGAACTCACTCAAGAAGCGGTAAAACAACTCAAACTCGATGAGAAAGTGGAGTATATTACCGATGTTTCCAAGATTGTAGAAATGGGTGTAATGTCCAGTCCAGTTCTAGCTATTAATGGACAACCTGTAATGGTTGGATTCGTCCCTGATGTAGAAAAGATAAAGAGTCTTTTGACAACGGAAGCTAAAGCTCCTGAAGTTAAAAAATCAGAATGCAGCTGTGGAGGTGGTTGTTGCTAATATGGACATATTCTTTCCCGTTCAACAGCTCGCTGACCAAGTAACCTACGGATTACTTAATATAGATAAGACAAGCTACTTAGGGAGTGCGGTTAACTTCTTTATTTACGATTCAATCAAGATCGGAATATTGCTTGTCGTCATCAACTATGTGATGGCGATAACCCGATATTACTTTCCGATGGAGAAAGTCAGGGATTTGCTTACGAAACGAAGATGGTTCGGTTTGGATTACCTGTTTGCCGCACTCCTCGGGGTTATCACGCCGTTTTGTTCCTGTTCTTCAATTCCCTTGTTTATCGGATTCCTGAGTGCCGGTATTCCTCTGGGGATAACATTCGCATTTCTTATCAGCTCACCGCTTATCAATGAATCATCACTTTTTCTGTTTCCGGCAATGTTCGGAATGAAAATTACGATTCTCTACAATCTGGTGGGAATCGGCGTGAGCATCCTGGGTGGGATGTTGATTCAGCGATTAGGCATGGAAAAGTATGTTGAGTCGTCACTTTTGCAGTTTAAAAATAGACGGCAGATTATAGCAGAACAGGGTGGTAATGAACCGTTACTCAAAGAGCGATTAAAACTATGGTGGGAGGATGGAATGGGTATTACTAAGAAAGTCTATCCATACGTTTTACTTGGTGTTGGTGTAGGAGCCATCATACATGGTTTTGTCCCGCAATCACTGATTGAACAATATCTCGGTATGCGTACCTGGTGGTCAGTGCCTGTTGCAACACTTCTGGGAGTGCCACTTTATGCTAATTCAGTGAGCGTTATCCCTGTCATGCAAGCCTTAGTCGGAAAAGGAGTGCCAATTGGAACCGCCCTGGCTTTTATGACGGCAACCGTAACTCTTTCTATTCCTGAAGCTCTTATTCTAAAAAAGGCGATGAAATTTCCATTGATGCTAACATTTTTCGGAATAACGACTGTCGGAATCATGATAATGGGATATATATTTAATTGGATGTATTAAATAATAGCTTGGTAATAGGCTCTAACGTTGTACATCCCGCGGAGCAAGTTATTCTGACGATCTAAACTTCAGTAGCACGGATGGACGGTTCGAACCTATACCATACTTTATTCGTTTTTCTTCAAAACCTCGATTTATATACTTATAAATAATATACTTATACTTAGATAAAAGGAATTTATGGATATTAATAGTATTATTGATAGTGCAAAAAAACAGGTGGATACTGTTAAAAATCAGGAAGTTAATCCTGATAAAACAGCTAGTTTTATTAAATCAGGAGCATCAATTATTTCTGGCTACGGCATTTTGAAGACAATTCGGTTTTCTGTAATCGCAATTATTGTTTTAATAATATTTATATATAAAGGGCTTCCAATATATATTGGTGGAGGGGCCATTTTGTTTTTATTAGTATTTTCTGCTCTTCAGTTAATCTCTTTCAAAAGAATACGTTCAGTAAGCCTAGATGAGAAAACAAACACACGCAATCCTATTACCATTGGAACTGATGAAAAGGTAATAAACTATATTGTTGGAATTATGAGATCCGGTTTAGGTTTAAGAGGTGTTGAGATTTTGGGTGCCGGAAAGATTAATAATCCAGAAAACGCAATACTTATTACAGACAATCAGGTAATTTTTATTGTTGTTCCTGTAGAAGGAGCTGATAAATTAATTTCAGGGACAGATATTGCTATGTGGCAATGGTTGTTATCTAAAAATAATATTGAGGAGAAATTAAAGAATCTACTCGCATCAAATTCCTTATCACAAATTGTAAATATGCATCAGGGAAATTTTTCTATGCCCCTAAATCAGCTAAATGTTAAAATAGGAAGCGGGATTACTCAATCAATTTGTTTTTCTTCGGGAGATAAGAAAGTCTGTTATTCGGTTCGAGATAAAAACGACCTAGAAAAAGCGAAAATGATATTCACTAATTATTTAGTCAATAAATTAAATAGGCTCTAACGTCGTCCATCCCTCGGAGCTTAAATTTACGTTGTAATAGGACGGGCTTTTTCCCACTGACCTTCGAAGTATTCTGATAATGCCCTGGAAAGATTACGACTGTGAATTTTTAGGGCGACACGGTTTTCGGGATTTTTGGTATCACTTACAGACAGCAGTGCTGTGTTTTCATCAGCAACAACGATGTGGAATCCTTCCCCTTGACTATGGCGTACTTCAAGTCCCATACGTATCCACCGGCTTAAGATAGCTTTATTCGTTTCGTCATATTTGTGAACGATAAACCTGATCCGGACACCACGCTCGATACAATCACGATTGACAAGAAGGGTTTCTTCCGGAACGGCTTCACCAAGAGAAATGATCAGAATCTCAGTCTTGGCAGACTCGGCAAGTGACACATACACGCGAAATAGGTCATCCTTGCCGCCCAATAGGTCTATTCGAGTGTCATCGATTTTCGGTTCAGAGGGTAACTCTGTAAGAATTTCTGACTTGATACTCTCCAGCTCGGCAATTCTATTTTTGACAAACGACGTAAATGCTATTGATGGGGAGACAGCGGCAAACGCTTTCGGACGGTTTACCGTAAGGGTAATCAGATGCTCTTTTTTTAATTTCTCAAGAATGCGGTAAAGGGCGTTCGGGTATACCCTCATCATGTCTGACAGGGTGCGGACGGAGAGAGGACCTTTTTTCAGCAAAGCGAGATAAGCCTGGGTTTCCTGCGGTGACAATCCCAAGCTGATAAGGCGTTCTTTTGAAACGCGACTGTATATGTCCATTCACCATATTTTAACATATAAATGTTAAAAATGCATCCGTCTTGGTATAATCGTCTCCATATGACAGAACAAGACCGATCACTCACGCCTGTACAAAGGCTATACATCCAGCGTGAAGATGCTGTTTCAAAGTTAGAGGCAGGTGATGGAGAAGTATTTAATGCATATCTAGCCGATTTAACCCTGGAGCTTAACAAAGAGATGCGGTTGGTATCCGGTCCAGAAGGCGGTAATGTAGAAGCAGCCTGGTTAGTCTCATACAGCACATCGACGTTAGCAGCTTTATATCTTGCAGATACGCGTACCGCACTGGAACGGGGTGTTACTCCAATCTGGCTTGATCTGGCGGCCGTTAATTTCATGATCATGGATGACTATCGGGGGTTTCAGGTTCTTTTCGATGGATATCTTGAGCTGAAGAAAGAGGCAAATGAAAAGGGTATAAGGGGAATCGACACGATGAAATTTCTGCCTATAGCGAAGTAGACAGGTGAAAGCAGAGAGTCAAGGACCGGTGAAGAAGTAGGCTCTAACGTCGTACATCCCGTGGAGCAAGTTTGATATAATATACAAATGAAATCCAAATCTTTAATTGTTTTGGTAATTCTTGTAGCAGGAGGATTGGGTTATTATCTATTCTCTTCAAAGAAGCCGGTGAATACACCAATTCCTTTGCCTTCTGTTACACCCGTCCCAACAATTGGGGAAATTGTTTCACCAACTACTTATCCTGATACCAAATCTGCAATTCAGGAAATTCTGGCGGAAAAATATAAAAGACCCATATCTGAAGTGAATGTTACAGTCGGGAAAGAACAACCAGGGTATGCCGCAGGCAGTGTTTTGTTCGGGAATGGCGGACCGAGTGAAGGCGGTATGTGGCTGGCTGTTTCAGGTAATGGATGGCAGGTCGTTTGGGACGGTAATGGGAACGTTGACTGCAATAAAATGCGTCAGGAATATGGTTTTCCGGATACCATTCTCAAGCCGGACTTTTGTAATTAATTGCCGGTACAAAAATCATTCCGCCCTGCGGGCAAAATTTAGTATAATCTGGATATGTCTAGGAATCCCATTATAAATGCCCTCAGCGCGTCAGCATACATATTCCTCGGTGTCACGGTTATGACCTTCGTGACACAGCCTTTAAGGAACAAACCTGACACTTTTTTTGCTCCGATCGCAGTTCTATCGCTTTTGACATTGTCCGTTGCAGTAATGGCATTTCTGTTTTTTTATCAACCGATGCTGCTTTTTATTGAAGGGAAGAAGAAAGACGCGGTAAACCTATTTGTTAAAACCGTCGGCATCTTCGCAGCTCTTACAGCTGTGGTTTTGATTCTGCTTTTTTCCGGTATAATCTAGATTTAGAGTTATTTGTCAGACCCATTCGTTAATAGGTTATATAATCGTATACACTGCACCGGTATGATCCTTTATGTTTTCAGTTAAAAAAATTTCAGTAATAATTTCCATCCTTTTTTTTACCGTTTTCTTGTTTTCAGCATCTACTATAGTTCAGGCACAGGAAAAGCGCGATAAAACAGTTGTTGCGGTATTTGTCCGAGAAGGATGTACCCACTGCAAAAGTGAGGAAGAATTTTTGACAAATCTTTCAAACAGACTCAGGACCTTTACTCCGGAATTTCACCGTTTAGAAAATCCGGATGATCATACGCTGTGGGTTGACCTCACAACCACTCTTCAAATTGCAAAAGTCACTCCGATTACGGTTATCGGAAACACGTATCTCGTAGGTTTTGACGATGCAAAAACTACGGGGAATGACATTATAAAGCTCATTTCCGAAGCACAAAAATCCGGAATCCAGACAGATTTGAAAAGTACTCATTTGAAAGAAGCAGGACAACAAAGCAGTGTCTGTCCGGAAGACGGAAGTGTTCCGTGTGTCGTAAATCCAAAACCCTCGTATATCGTATCGCTCCCGATACTGGGAAAAGTCGATTCGGGAAAATATCCCCTGTTTATTCTCTCGGCAATGCTCGGGTTTTTTGACGGATTTAACCCCTGCGCCATGTGGGTACTTGTCACGTTCCTCATTATATTAATCGAAATCGGAAACCGTAAAAAAATGATTATCTTTGCAGGAACATTTATCCTGGCAGAAGCGCTGATGTATACCCTTATTCTGACCGTCTGGTATAAAACCTGGGATTTTGTCAGGCTGGATACGCTCGTTACCCCGGTTGTAGGAATAGTCTCAATCATCGGCGGGTTATTTTTCCTGAGAGAATGGCATAAAAAGGAGCTCGTCTGCAAAGTGACCGATGTTAAGGAGCGGTCCCGGACAACCCAGAAAATACAACAACTGGCAACCGGCAAGTTTACCGTCATAACATTTATAGGGATTCTGGGAATTGCCTTTTCCGTTAACATCATTGAGTTTGCGTGCTCCATCGGGATTCCCCAGGCTTTCACCAAGATACTGCAGCTGAATAATCTTCCGCTTCCGCAATGGCTGTTGATGATTGCCACATATATTTTCTTTTACATGATCGATGATTTGATAGTGTTTGGTTTGGCGTTATGGGGCGCTGATCACCTCGGGCTCACTACGAAATACAGCAAACTGTCCAATCTGGCAGGAGGCATTGTTATGGTCATTCTTGGAATACTTCTCATTTTTAGATCGCAGCTGTTGTTATTCTGAAGGCGGGGAGACATTTTTTGGTATGATAGAAATGAGGCGAAAATGAACATATCAAATTACTTAGCGCAGTTGTGGGGAATCACTATTGTCGTAGTGTCTTTTGTTCTCCTCATAAAGCCCATACTTCTAAAAAGACTTTTTGCTGATGTGGAAAACGGCGCAATACTGTTTTTTTTGGGTATAGTTACATTTGCAACAGGCCTCGCAATGGTGCTCGTACATAATCTCTGGGTACCGGATTGGCGGGTGAGTATTACAATACTCGGATGGCTTACGTTGTTAAAAGGTCTGGATCTTCTGTTTCTGCCGGAACGCATGAAAAAAAGATGGCCAATAATGAAAAATTGGCAGTGGCTCCTGATATTCACAATTTTACTTTTAAGCGGTTTGGTTCTTACCTATTTGGGATTTACTGCATAATCGCATTTCACCTGCCCGGATTCAAATTCCTACTCTTTTTTGTATTTCAGGAGTTTAAAATATATAGGCTTGCTTCGTTTAAATTGTTATCGGCAGGATCGTATAGTATAGTAATACTATGAACATTCCAAAGTTTATTATCGGGATTTTACTGATTATTCCCGGCGCTTTTATGATTGCGGACGGAGTAATGATGATGCTTGGTAATAACCAGATTTTCTTTGATGGGGTAAACTACAAATTTGAATTTGTGGTGGGTTACGCCCTGATTATTCTCGGTGCTTCAAATATAGATTCCAAAAAGGGTAGTTAATGATATGGAAATTTCGATCTATCTCGCAAAGTTTTGGGGCAGCCTGTTCATAATTCTTGGCCTCATGTCCATCGGGGCAAAAATGCTGGGGAGAATTATAGAATATACGGAAGACAAAACCATTACCATCTCAACGGGATATATAACCTTCCTTTTGGGATTAATTACCGTGACGCTCCACAATATTTGGGTTGTTGATTGGAGAGTGGCTATCACTATTTTAGGGTGGGTCACATTATTAAAGGGAATTGAAAAAATCGGATTTCCTGATCGCGTTCATAAAAAAGCCGGGATGTTTAAAGGCGGGCAGATGGTTTGGGGATTCGTGATTTTTCTGATCGGCGCATTTTATTTCTGGATAAGTCTGATACTCCGATAAAATTTTTCTAAACATTCCGTAACTACAGACCAGGAAATTTAAGCGATTTATAATTGATTCTGACATCGTGTATCCCGCGGAGCCGAATATCATTGGCTGACTTTACCCTCCGGATTTGAGGTCGTGTTCCACTCTGACAGTGAGGTTCGATTTAATACCGGACAGTGCCGGTAAAAGATGGTTCAGGACCTGTTCAGCGGTCATCCTGAATGTCCTGTTGCGCGCCGATATCTTTAACCATCCGTCCTTATCGCGGAAATAGCGTTCCGTAAAGTTTTTCGTTCCGATAAAAATAGTATAGCTGTCATTGGTAAATTTCATTATTACGATTTTAACATATACGTTCTCACTTCATTCACGAGGGGAGCAAATAAATTATATGCTGTTACAACAATCCGTTTTGTATGTGATAAAATTGAATATTGATGACAATCCCAAGAAACATTAACCTATCGATAAATTATCAGGAAGGCTCCGTTGTCAGTAAAGAGATAGTAAATAAACCCACGGGCACAATTACTCTTTTTGCACTTGATAAAGGTCAGGGATTAAGCGAGCATACAGCTCCTTATGATGCATTAGTGGTGGTTACGGAAGGTTTAGCTGAAATAATCGTTTCAGGAGAAAAAAATGAAGTCAAAACCGGTGAAATGTTGCTTATACCTGTAAAAGCCCCACACTCCCTCAAAGCAACCCAATCATTCAAAATGATGTTAATTATGATGAAATCATAAGGAGGATATTTATGAAAAAACCAACTCAGGATTTAAATGAAGAGCACGGCGGTATCATGCTCATGCTTAACATTATGGGAAAAGTTGCCCGGAAACTGAGAAACGGAGAAGATGTCCCGAAAGAGCACCTCGGGAAAATCGTTGAATTTTTACGGAACTTTGCAGATAAATGCCATCACGGGAAAGAAGAAGATATATTGTTTCCTGAACTTGTTAAAGACCCATCTAACACGAAAACCGTCAACGAATTATTAGGTGAGCACAAAACCGGCCGGGATTATATCCGCGGAATAGCTGATTCCGTTGAAAAATATGAGAAAGGCAATTCCGACGCTTTTCACATAGCCGTAAACGCAGAAGGATACATCCGGCTACTGACAGAACATATCAAAAAAGAAAACATCAACCTTTTTCCGAAAGCCGATAAGGAACTTTCCGAAAAACAGCAGGATAATATAGCTGAACGTTTTGAAATATTGGAAAAAGATGTTATCGGAGAGGGGAAGCATGAGGAATATCACGGATGGCTGAAAGAATTAAAACAGATTTATACATAAAATAAGGTTTTTTGATTTAGATATATTACATATACCGATAATTTGCATTACCGGGATGAGAAGCGTATATTTAAGGCGGAATATGGAAAATGAAAATAAAAAACAGGGGAATGATTCCGAAAGCACGAAGGGTGTTTCAACAGCTACAAAATTGAGATATAGCCACAAATTCCGGTTATGGTTTATCGGAATTCTTCTGGTAATTGTAGCAATTCTTTTTATATTTTTTGCAAAACTCAGAGTAGCACTGGTTATCGCATTTATAGCACTCCTTGCAGCATTCGGCCTGGAAGCAACAAAGAATGACTTTGATCTGAAAAAACTTATAGAAACAAAATCATTCCAGGATTCCAAGGTTGCCCGGGATGAACTGGGAAACGTTAAGACAAACGATTTAGGCCAGATTTTATTTGATAAGCTTGGAAATGTGACAACAGACAAAACCACCGGGAAAAAAGCAGATGAGTACAATTGTGATGATTTTAAAACTCAACCGGAAGCCCAGGCATTTTTCCTGAAAGTCGGAGGCGTAGGAAATGATGTGAACCGCCTCGACGGTAATAAAGACGGTGTTGCGTGTCAGAGTTTACCCAGAGGGAAGTAAAATACTCCTATTCGTTTTTTTCCGACAAAGACGTTCCCACATTATTCTCATGCAGGTTTTTTTATAATAAACGAAAATTAATGCACAGAAACCGTTAAAGCACGGAGAAAGGATTTCCTGTATGAAAAGTTCACCCGGGGATATTATTTATGAACGCATCCTGGATGCGCCACGGGAACGTGTTTGGAAAGCGTGGACAGATCCGGAGATGATTAAAAAATGGTGGGGCCCCAAAAACTTTACCGCACCGGAGGTGTACGTAGATTTGCGCAAAGGAGGCTCTTACCTCTATTGTATGCGCGGATCACCGGCTCCCGGTGCACCTGTCCGGGATTTCTGGAGTGCCGGTTCCTATCGTGAGATAGTGCCGATGGAAAAGTTGGTTGTAACGGATACGTTTTCTGATGAACACGGCAATATAGTAGATCCCCTAAAATACGGAATGAGTAAAGACTATCCCAAGGAAGCGGTAGTCACCATACTGTTCGAAGACGTAAACGGAAAAACAAAACTATCCATTATATACGCCAAACCTTTATCTGACGCGGCGTATGAAGCGATGGTAAAAAGCGGGATGGATGAGGGATGGAATCAGTCCCTGGATAAATTAGAAGATAGCTTATCAAATCCACAATCCATATAATACCAAGGGTATGAAAATACGGACAGTATGAAATCATTTACCAGTGTTGAAGAATATATCAGAAGTGCACCCGGGGAAATTCAGGACAAGCTTAAAATTCTGAGAACCGTCATCAGGGAAACCATTCCGAAAGCTAAGGAAAAAATAAGCTACGGTATGCCGTATTACAGTTATAATGGGCGTCTTGCATATTTTCGGCTTCAAGCCAACCATATCGGTCTTTACATTCCACCTCCGGTTATAAGAGAACATAAAAAAGAGCTGCATAAGTACGGAACTTCAACGGCAACCGTCCGTTTCCCTCTGGACGACAAACTTCCGGTCGCGCTTATAAAAAAACTCGTTAAATCACGAATGAAAAAGAACGACGAAGCAAAACGGTGATTTTAGGTGAAGCATATTTTCTCATCTTATTCTCATAATATTTATCGTATTATCCGCTCATATGGATAATACAGATAATTCAAACAACAGTACAAATTCAGGTAATTACGGAAAAAGGCCACTCTGGCAATGGATCGCTATATATGCCGTCATTGCCGTGGTCGTATACGGACTCGTGTATTACTTTATCCTTGCAAGAGGCAGCGGGTCTACTTCCGGTCAGGTAACTCAAAGTCCACCGGCAATTTCACAATCGGTTACACCCGGGTCAACCCGGCAATCCGAAAATGCCGTTTCCCTGACTGCTGAAGGATTTTCACCGTCAACACTCACGATAAAGGCAGGTTCAACGGTGACGTGGACAAATAATAGCGGCAGCGATGCGACGGTTAACTCAGATCCTCACCCAATTCATACCAATTACCCTCCTCTCAATTTAGGGAGCTTCTCTGACGGAGGAACACTCTCACTGGTTTTTGATAAAGCGGGGACATACGGTTACCACAACCACCTCAACCCAAGTCAAAAAGGAACGGTTATTGTACAGTAAATAGCGGCTGCTTTTTTCTTGACTTGGTTTTGTATAATAACCGTATGTGGACATGCTCTACGTGCGGCAGAATATTCCAAAAAACAAACCAACCTCACAGTTGTCATACGGTTCCCTTAGAACAACACTTCAAAAATAAAGAATACGCAAAAGAAATATTTGAATACCTGGTAAAAGAAATTAACGGAAAGGTCGGTAAAAGCAGGATAATATCTCTTCCCTGCTGTATTCATTTGTTCGGAAAATATGATTTTCTGGCTGTTTTACCCGGGAAAGACGGTTTGGAAATCAGGTTTTCACTGGATCGGATACTGGATAGCTCCAGGTTAAAGCAAAGTGTTCCGGTATCATCGAAATTTTTTAAAAACTGTATTGATTTGCACACACAAGAAGAATTGGACCAAGAATGCATCGGTTGGTTAAAGCAGGCGTATTATCCGAAAGACAAACGAGTATAATTTTTAATTCCTGTTTCTTATTTCCTCACACAAATTCCACGCATGTATGATAAATGCTAATTAATAAAAAACACGCTCTTTTCCGGACGGCACAAACCGTATGGATAAAGAATTGACACAATGTCTGACGTTCGTATGGGTGTAGTGCTCATTTTCAAATACGTGTCCCAGATGGGCATTACAATGTGCACATACTATTTCCGTTCTCAGCTTGTCGGGATCCGGGATTCGGTTGACTGCATCGGGAAAATTTTCATCGAAAGCCGGCCAACCGCACCCGGCATCGAATTTACTTTTTGATGAAAAAAGCGGGAAGTTGCACCGCCTGCAGATAAACACACCTCCTTTGAAGAAATTATCATATTCTCCGGTAAAAGGTGTTTCTGTGCCCTTACGTTCAATTATTCTTTTTTCATCGTCAGTTAACGGATTAAACCGCATACGATGTGATGTATATCATTTTTTGCATGAGACTGAGCTGAGTCTGTTTATTTTTATACAAAACCGGGAAAAAAGTCGGTTTTAATTCTCCCTTTATTGACCCCGAGACTTTTCAGCAGATTTTCCGTGGCAGATACCATAGCGTGAGGACCGGAAATATAAAACATTCTTTGTTGATAATCAGGAACTAAGTGCGGGATGTTATGTATATCAAAATGTCCGGACACACTGGTTAGGTGATATACCACTCTGAGACCTATTTGAGACCCGGCTTGGGTAAATAAATCACGGTAAACAATTTCGGATGCATTTTTATTGGAGTATAGGAGTATCATATCTCGTTTTTGATTTGAGTCTAACAGGTATTTGATCATGCTTCGGAATGGTGTGATACCGATTCCACCGGCAATAAACACGATTTTTTCCCTTGGATTTTCGGGAAGAGTGAAATCTCCCGACAATTGAGATGCAATAATTGTAGGAGCATCAACAGACCGAAGCGCTTTTTTGTAACTGCTGCTGTTTGGAGGGAATTTTATGGTAATCCGGAGTTCCTTTTCCGTCGGTGAAGAAGCGAGAGTAAAATACCGGCGGGTACCACGACTATCGGAATTACGGTGTGCAAGAGTCCATTCCATATATTGTCCCGGGAGGTAAAAAGTTTTTTTACCCGGTGAAAAAATAAAATCAAACGTGTCAGGAGCAATTTGTATTTTTTGTTTCAGCCGTAACATCAGTTTTTGTTTCGGACTTACAATATAAGAAAAGATATTACCGATAACGAGTGCTTGTTCCGGTGTAAAGTATAACGTTCCGATATGGATCTGGGGAACAAAAAGAAATCCTACCAAGGAACCAAATACAAATTGGAGATTTTTACTGGTTGGGTTGGTTAGCGGTTCAGTCAGCATAATACCGGCAAAGAAAAGGAGCGGAGAACTGAGGATGAGGTTATTTATGATAAGAAAAAGGTTATTTCCGCGTAAAAGTCCGAAACCCAAAGAGAGAAAGAAGACCATAAAGAGGAAACCGTTGACCATATCCTGACGACGAATTTTTCTGATAATCAGAAGTGATCCGATGGCAACAGGGAGAGCCATATAGGCAGTACCAATCCACCAGGAGGCAGAAGCATTTAAACCAAGAGCACTCAAAACTACTGCAATTGCGGCAGGATTAAACAGGTGTTTATTCCCTATTGCCAGGATATATTTTGACGCGGTGGCAAGCAATGCAACCCAAAAAAGGAAACTTAAACCACCAGGAGAACTCACCGGGGTCACTATAAGTCCTAAGATAAGCGAGGTGATGTAAACCGATTCGACATTCGTGGGAGCATGAAATACTTTGGCAAACACGTCATTGCTGATTTTACATACAAGGAGAATAAACCCTATGGAAAAAAGAAGCGCAACCGGGCTGAAGGGCAACAAATTGAAACTGGCGAGCACAACCGCAATACCGGAAAAGAAGATGAGAACATTCAGAACCAACCGGTACATGGTGATCTGATTTAGAAAACTATCGATGGCATCAGTTATTTTTGACCACATACTTCTCAAAGCCGGGGGTAAACGTTGCAATTCCTTTATCATCTATAGAGTATGCATCAAATCCCCTGAGGGATGCAATAAACCCAACGCCTTTTTCTCTCATGGCAAAAGCAGCTGTTGCAAAACGGTCGGCTTCAAAAACATTCGGACCGATAACTGTTAGGCTTACAATTTCATTAATCGGCGTATGAGGATGAAAAGGATCATAAATATGCTGACCGCGAACGGACGTTCCGGATGTGGCAATTCCCTGGTTTCCTATAGTTACAATTTTGATATTCTGATATCGGTTAAACGGACTCCGAATACCGATTACCCATGGTTTCTGTTGTGAGTTATATCCTTTTACCTGTATATCACCTCCGGCATCAACGTAGTAATCGGTAAATCCCATTCTATCAATACGTTTTGTGGCGTTGTATATTGCATAACCTTTTACTATCCCGGAAGGATCAGTAAAACCGTCAGGACGGCAAATATTAAAATAGCCGTGCGTACGTATCTTTGTCTCTTCGGCCTTTTTCATTACGTATTTCATTTGGGGACTTAACCCGGCATGTGTGATTTTTCCGCGGTTAAAAAGAGAAATTTCGCTGTTTTTTTTATACGTACTGAATTGAGCATCTATAGCTTTGAAATAATCAAAAATTTTATCTATATCAGTCCCGGAAACCCGGGAGCTGGTAATCTCGACAGTAATCGGCATGCCCATTAACAGACGTTGCTGTTTCATACGCTTTATTTTTTTGCTTTATCCAGTGCAGACTGCAGGGAATTTACAAAAGCCCGGCTTGTATCAGTCGCTCCGGAGACAATATCAACAGAAGCATTTTGAATCTGAATAGCTTCGGACTGAAGAACCGGTAATG
Source organism: Candidatus Gottesmanbacteria bacterium (assembly GCA_963711735.1). GTDB lineage: Bacteria > Patescibacteriota > Microgenomatia > UBA10105 > UBA927 > CAVQFA01. Next base: position 227,283 of record CAVQFA010000003.1, read on the forward strand.
CATATGTGTTGATCGCAATGGAGCGGTTGCGGTCGTTGGGATACTGAAGGATTGTAATGTCAGCTAATTTTCCGTTTTGAATAACCGCAGCAACCTGTATATTCCCATAATAAGCGTCAGCAACATCTCCGTTATACGTACCATTGTTATACCCTGTAGATGTCGTGGGATTAGGAATAGTCGTTATGTTGTTGCCGGAATCGGGATTGAGTGTGGGTGCTGGGTTAGATACCGGGGAAGAAACGGAATCTTTACGTGTGACAAAACTGTAAAAGAGAAATGAAAGAATAACTACAGCAGAAAGAATATATTTTTTCATAATTATTGAGATAACTGATGTAAAGTCTAATAGAGCAGCCTGAATTTAAACTGAAATATACCTGTGAAACATGCTTATGTATACCCTGGGGAAAATAAACCCTTTTTCATCAGCTAATATTCAGAAAACAACTGGTACACTATGAATACCTTGAAAAGACGTGTGTATATTATTTTTATTTTTGCTGTGTGTGTTGCCGTTGGAGCTATTGCCTATGCCCGAATGCCGCGAAATACGAAATTCACACAAAGAAATTCCTCTGCTGAATCAATAAATTACGGTGGACCGGCGAATGAACCCAATACTCTATCAATTGCATACATGCGTACGCAGGAATACCCGGGAAGCGACATTGTTATAGAACAAACCTTACCTGACGGTTCAAACTACAGCAGATACATCGCATCGTACAAGTCTGATGGATTAAAGATTTATGCACTGTTAACCGTTCCGCAAGGGAGTCCGCCATCCGGCGGCTGGCCGGTAATCATATTTAATCATGGCTATATTCCCCCTGAACAATACAGGACAACAGAAAGATACCTTGCATATACCGACGCATTCTCGAGAAACGGGTATATAGTTTTTAAATCCGATTACCGGGGACACGGCAATTCTGAAGGGGAGCCTGATTATCCCGAATATTCACCATCCTACACAATCGATATTCTTAATGCTATTTCTTCAATTAAAAGATATAAAGGAGCTGATCCGAATAGAATCGGCATGTGGGGCCATTCAATGGGCGGAACAATTACATTCAGATCTTTAGTTGTTTCAAAAGATATCAAAGCAGCAGAAATCTGGGCAGGCGTTGTCGGGACATTCCGGGACCTTGCTGAGAATCATCACGGGAGATATACCAACAGACCTCACCCGTCACCACAACCGGGAGAACCCACTAGACGTCCTGACAGAAGGGCACTCATGGCTCAACAATACGGAGATATAAATACAAACCCGCAGTTTTGGGCGTCAATTGACCCGATGACCTACATCAAGGATATTATTGCTCCAATTCAGATACAGCATGGTACAGAAGACGAGGAAGTACCGTATGTTTTAAGCCAAAAACTGGATACGGCATTAAAAAATGCCGGTAAAACGGTTACATTTTATTCGTATGAAAGGGATAACCACAATCTCTCAGACAATCTGAATACGGCTTTGGATCGTTCAGTAGAGTTTTTTGACAAGTATTTGAAAAACGGAAACTGATTGCATATGCTCGCGAGACTCAGCTTGCCATCCGGATAAAATATTTATATACTGCAGTCGTATGCTGCAGGGATTTAAGCAATTTATATTGAAAGGTAATGTCGTCGATCTGGCTGTGGGCATTGTCATAGGTGTTGCGTTCGGGAATGTCGTATCGGCACTCGTTAAGGATCTCATAACACCGTTTATCGCCGCAATCGGCGGAAATCCCAATTTTTCCTCGATATATTTTACGATCAACAGGAGCAAATTCATGATAGGGGATTTTCTGAACGCTTTGATATCATTTCTGATCAATGCGGCCGTTATGTATTTTTTTGTGGTTCTACCCATGAATAAGCTGATTTCCTTAACCAGGAAACAAAAACCGGTTGATCCGACGACCAAAAAATGCCCTGAATGTTTAAGCGTTATTCCCATTGATGCCAAACGATGTGCGTACTGCACCTCAGTCCAACATCCTTCGAAATAAACTTCATAATCCGGATTTCAGACCTGTTGATATAAAAAATATTCATGTTACGGACACAAAGAACCTGTATATTGCAATATATGCAATACATACAACTAATTGCTAATTGACAAATAGGTGTAATGTGTGTACTATGTATATAGGGTCTGAAAGAAGATCGGTATGATTCAAAAAAATACTTTTACAAAAAAAGATTTAAAACACAGACTTACTGCTTTTATTGAACCGGATCTCGTTAAACGGGCAAAAGTCCGGGGAGCACTGGAAGGACTCACAATATCCCAGATAGTAGAAAAAGCACTGGATGCATACGCACCGAAGTTAGAAAAGGGTAAAGATAAGCAAATAAACGTTCGATTTTCTACCTACCACGCAATTAACGCACCGATTTCTGAAATAAGCATGAAACAGATTGAAATGGTTCCGAAACACACCAAGGCGCTGGTAGTGCCCCGATAATTTAAAAGTAACAGATTTACAGGCAAAAATCTGTTTAAATCCGATTATAGGTTTTATGCCAAGCTTGAGATATAGATAGCCCAACCTAACATATAATTTCTATCTTTTTTAAGCTTCAACATATTACAACTTCTCATTTAGACAGATTTTTGAACGTAATTATTCTTAGCAAAGATAAGCAGACGTTCGTTCATAGGCAAATATATGTTACAACCGTTTCAATCATTATATGTACGTCATAATGCAGATTTACCAATACCGGATGACGGAGAGAATAAAGATACTCATTATGCCTCAAAAAAGCTCTATACACAGAGCCAAGTAGATGCTTTACGAAAAGATCGGAACGATGGTTTTTCATCTCAGGCAAAAGAAATAGAAGAAGAGAGTCAGATAGCAGGTAAACAAAAAAGAATGGACAACAGAACTGTCGCAAATTTAGTCAGAAAATCAAACAGAATATTGGTAAGTATATCCTCGCATGCTTTTCCTATAGATCTTTTTCCGGACACCATTAATGTTGAAGAGGGAAGAATCACGATAATAAACCGCCATCTGTTTTCTTCCGAAGTACACAGTATTGATATAAGAGATATTTCGAACATATTTATTAACACTTCGATCATTTTTTCACAATTGGTAATCATTTCCAGAACTTTTGAAGATAATGAAATCAGAATGAAAAATCTGAAAACCGGGGAAGCAGTATTTATCCGGAGAATTATTGAGGGTTTAAGGATTTTCGAAAATAAACGCATAGATACATCAGGTTTTACAAAAGAAGAACTTATACGTAAACTCGAGCAATTAAGTACGACAGATATAGTGACGTAACATTGAACGGAGGTGAAGATACATGGCAGAAATTGTAAAAGAAACGGTAACTACCCAAAATGACAACACTAAAACCGTAGAAGTTCCTCCTGTGGTTAAACTCGCAACCAGTTCTCAGACAATAGAATATTTAGTCTATTTCTTTTTTGGAGCGCTGGAAATACTCCTGGCATTCCGTCTTATTCTTAAGCTGACGGGAGCAAGCATGTCAAGCGCATTCGTGGGATTAATCTACGGATTAACCGGCGTTTTTATCCTACCTTTTGAAGGAATATTCCGCAGGGGATTTGCACAGGGTGTAGAAACAACGTCAATTTTTGAGCCGTCAACACTGGTTGCAATCATTGTGTACAGTGTTTTGGCTTGGGGAATAGTAAAACTTATCCGGGTACTATCCGGTGAACAACAGCAAACAGATTAACATGTTTGTTGTTGTTGGTTTGAGGAAAAGTTTATGAAGGGAAGTGAGAAATATGGGACTTTTGGATATCATTATACTCGTGTTAATTATTGCATGGTTGGGAGGATTTTCTCTCGGAATCGGAGGGGGGATAATACATTTACTGCTTGTTATTGCGGTGATTGTTCTTGTTGCCCGTCTTTTGGGTGTGCGTGTGTAATACCTGTTTTTTGTTAAGGAGGTGAACATATATGAATCTTTCTTTTTCTAATTTAAGCCCGTTGGCATCATTGGTATTCGGTATATTAATCCTGATATTCCCGAAATTCCTGAATTATCTCATTGCCGTATATCTTATCCTTGTCGGTATTATCGGACTCGGAATACTGCGATAATATAAATTCGGAGTAATACATGGCAGGTGACAGGAAATAATTATATTCCGTCTACGGAGTAATCCTATAGTAGTTGTTGACTATTTTCTTCTTATCTGTTATATTGCATGAATCAGCAGATGAAAGAAATGCATCTGCTTAATTTGAAAAACCGTTATCAGAGACGTTAGATAAAGATAGCCGCATAAAGCTTCATATTTTTTATTGAACCCCTATCTTGTCCTTCTCAATTTAACACCTATTAATTTAAGCAGTTTCATTTCTTTTATCTGAAGCAGTATTTTATGAGACCATACTACCATCCAAAACGAACGTTTAACCGTCATGCGGTACACACAAGCGGACACGCCGACGGGTCCGTTCTTGCAGCAATCCGCGCTTCCACCCGGGAGTCTCAAAAAACCCAGGCAGTAACAGATGAAGTATATAAACCGGTGCATAGTTTCAGCGATTTTTCCATCTCGCAAACACTGCTTGGAAATATAAACACGAAAGGATACCTTATTCCGACTCCCATACAGGATGAGGCTATACCGCTCATTCTTTCAGGGCGTGACCTTGTCGGTGTTGCCAATACTGGTACCGGTAAAACGGGCGCGTTTCTCATACCAATGATAGAAAAAATATCCCGGGACAGAAACCAGAGGGTACTTATCGTTACGCCCACACGCGAGCTTGCCCTCCAGATAGGAGAAGAGCTCCGGGGATTCGGGAGAGGTCTCGGGATACGTTACGCCATGATTATCGGTGGGGCAAGCGCCTGGCGTCAGAGACAGGATATCCGTGCCGGGGCTCACGTCGTCATCGGTACACCCGGAAGGCTCAAGGACCTCATCCGCGAAAAAATTCTCTCGATGTCGCAATTCCGTAATGTCATATTGGATGAAGCAGACCGTATGGTAGATATCGGTTTTATACATGATATTACATATTTCATTTCACTTCTTCCGAAAGAGCGTCAGTCACTGTTTTTTTCGGCGACCATATCAGGGAAAACATCGCTTATCCTTTCGGATTTCGTGAAGGACCCGGTGACGGTTTCGGTTAAAAAACACGATACGGTTCGCGGGATTTCACAGAACATCATTGAAGTTGCCCGCGGCAAGGAAAAGATTGATCACCTGCATGATCTTCTTGTCCGAAAAGAATTTGATAAAGTGCTTATTTTCGGCAGAACCAAATGGGGAGTCGAGCGGCTTGCCAATGAGCTTATTGCCCGCGGATTTAAAGCAGCTGCAATTCACGGTAACAAACGTCAGAGCCAGCGCCAGCATACACTGGATCAGTTTAAACGGGACGAAATTCAGATACTATTGGCAACAGATGTAGCATCACGGGGATTGGATATACATAACGTCAGTCATGTCATAAATTACGATATACCCCAGACGTATGATGATTATATTCACCGCATCGGGAGAACCGGAAGAGCAAACAAAACAGGTATTGCGCTCACGTTTGTTGGTTAATTCGTTTTATTTCCCCGTACAGAACCCCTCCGGCATGCAGGTTTATCATCTTGTTTTCATAATAGGCAGTATATAGTGTATGTATCATATGGGTAAATTACTGAAAATATCGGTAATAGCGTGCATTGTAATCGTGATATCGGCATTCGGATACCGTATGGTAGGAAATGGTATATCCGGAAATTCTGCACAAAAAGACACACGGGGAATTTCATCACCGGTGACTTCCGCAACTGTCTATCCTCTCAGTATAGAAGCTATGCGCACCCGAATATTCCGGGGCAGTGATATCACGATCGAAAAAACCTTATCTCCCGGATCTAATTACAATCAATACATTGTTTCCTATGTATCAGACGGTCTTAAAATTTACGGACTGCTGACTGTACCCGGAGGTAAAATACCCCCTTCAGGGTGGCCGGTTATTATATTTAACCACGGATATATACCACCGCAGGTATACAGAACTACGGAGCGTTACGTAGCATACGTAGACAGTTTAGCCAGGAGCGGGTATATCGTTTTTAAACCGGATTACCGCGGAAACGGCAGTTCTCAGGGACAACCGGAAGGAGCTTATTATTCACCCGCATATACAACGGATGTTTTGAATGCAGTTGCCTCCATCAAGCGTTTCGGAGATGCTGATCCCAATAAAATCGGCATGTGGGGTCATTCAATGGGGGGGAATATAACTCTCCGCAGCGTAGTCGTATCCCGTGACATAAAAGTTGCCGTCATATGGGGAGGAGTCGTCGGATCGTACGAAGACCTCATGAATAACTGGCAGCGGAATGTTACCTACCGCCCGCCGCCCGAGGAACTGGCGCTTCGCAACAGAAATCGTGAAAATTTTATAAAACAATACGGTACGCCGGAGACTAATCCGAACTTCTGGCATTCCGTAGATCCGACCTATTTTATCCCGGATATTACTGCACCAATACAGCTTCATCATGGTTTGTCCGATGAGGAAGTACCCGCAGCGTTTTCACAGTCCCTGTATGAGAAGCTGAAAAGTTCCGGAAAAACAGCGGAATATTTTTCTTATCCCGGTGCGGATCATAATATATCCGGATCACCGTTTTCCGTTGCCATGAATCGGACAATAACATTTTTCAACACATATCTGAAGGGAGAAAAACCCTGAAAGAATTGTTTAATGATTTATTTATAGGAGTTTGAGAACCTTCCACCAATTGTTTATATATTCGGCACGTCTGTTCTGATAGGAAAGGTAATACGCGTGCTCCCACACATCAAGTCCGATAAGCGGTGTATGTCCCAAAGTATACGGAGAATCCTGATTGGGGAGAGAATATATTTCCAGTTCGTTATGGCTATCTTCCGTAAGCCATGCCCATCCGCTGCCGAAATGATTGACGGCAGTATCGGTAAACAGTTTTTTGAACGAATCGACTGATCCGAAATGACCGTTTATTTTTTTTATTAACTGAAGATCAGGTGTTTTGAGAGACCCCATAACAGACCAGAAAAACGTATGGTTGACGTGACCGCCCGCATTATTACGGATTCCTATTCTGTCTTTTTCGTCAACGGAAAGAGATTTGATGTTTTTCAACATATCTTCCGGCTTCATTGATTCCAATTTCGGATATTTCTTCAGTATTACATTCAGTTTGTCTATGTATGCCTGGTGATGTTTGGTATAGTGGATTTCCATTGTCTTTGCATCAACGTACGGTTCCAATGCGTCAAACTGAAACGGCAGTTTTGGTAAAGTAATCATAAATACCTCCTTTAGAAAAATTTGAGAACAACGTAGTATAGAATATCCGATATGAGAGGAATATGAGAAGCTGAACGAAGATAAAAGGATTATGAAAATCCTTGGAAATAACACTCTCATTTTATTCTCATAATTTTTCCACTATAATACGCACCATGCAGATACTCATTATCGAGGATGAAAATAAGATAGCCAATTTTCTCCGGCGCGGACTTCTGGAGGAAAGTTATGCTGTTGATATCGCATCAGACGGAGAGGATGCTTTGTATAAATTTGATATCAATGAATACGACCTTATCGTTCTGGATCTGATGATTCCCAAAGTTGACGGCATCCAGGTATGCCGGACAATACGGCAGAAAAATCCCCATATACCGATTCTCATGCTGACGGCAAAAGACGCTGTTGAGGATAAGGTGGCGGGACTTGATGCCGGTGCGGATGATTACGTGACAAAACCATTTTCATTTACGGAATTGAGCGCCCGGATAAGGGCACTCCTCCGGAGAGGCAACAAATCCGATCCGGTACTTCTCGCTATTGATGATCTGACTTTAAATCCCGCAACCCACATCGCAATAAGAGGTACTACGTCCATAACGTTAACGTCCCGCGAATATGCTCTTCTGGAATATTTCATGAGAAATCAGAACGTCGTTCTCACCAAGTCGCAACTATTGGAGCATGTGTGGGATTATAATTATGACGGCCTGTCGAATATCGTAGAGACATATGTTAAATACCTCCGCCAGAAAATCAGCGTCAGTTCTAAAAGCAAGGATCTTATACATACCCTTCGGGGATCGGGATATATCATGAAGGTGGAAGATGTATAAACGCGCAAGAATTAAGCTGACCATCATTTATTCTCTCATCTTTTTTGTACTCTTTTGGATCATGAGTTTAGGGTTATGTATGTGGTTCTCCCAGTCATTGGGAACAGGATACATAACTGAAGTGAAACAAAGACATCTTCGTACGTCGTTTCCTGAAGAATTCGGCTCGCAAAATACCGTAGTGGTTCAGATTGCAGGAAGTGTGGCATACGAGGAGTTACGGAATATAATCCTCATACTCAACGGTATATTGATTATTGTTGTACCTTCTTTGGGATGGTTATTGACAGGAAGTACATTACGTCCTATCGAAATAGCAGGTGACCTGCAAAGACAATTTGTATCGGATGCTTCGCATGAAATGCGGACACCGTTGTCTATTATGCGGGGCGAAATGGATGTGGCACTCGCGAAGAGCCGGACGGCAATGGAGTATAAGAAGACAATTGTAAGCTCCAAAGAAGAAGTAGAACGACTGTCGAGATTGATCGAAAATCTCATATTTTTAGCACGGGGTGATCAGGGTAGGCAATACATAAAATTTCAGGATATAGACATTACGGACCTCATCAGTTCAATAGTAAGTAAATTCAATTTAAAGATCAGTGAAAAAAAGCTCAAAGTGACATTTGTACCTCCCGACGAAGAAATAATCGTAAAAGGACAAACGTCCATGATGTGGACGCTTTTCTCAAATATCATCGATAACGCCGTAAAATATTCCTTTAACAAAGGTATTGTCCGGATTGCCATAATCCGCTCCGATCATTACGCAGTTATATCAGTCAAAGACTCAGGAATAGGAATAAGCAGGGAAGATCAGGAAAAAATATTTAACCGGTTTTATCGGGGAGATCCTTCACGGTCAACAACAAAAGGGTACGGATTGGGTTTGGCGATAGTCAGGTCTATAGTAGCCCTCCATAAAGGGAAAATTGCCGTCCATTCAACACCCGGCAACGGTACAACGTTTACCGTCTATTTGCCTTATACCAGAAATAATTCTTTTTCATAATTCTCCCACCTCATTTTCATACAGATTTCCTATAATATCCGTGTTTGTTACAAAAGAACCATTAGATTTTCAGAAATAATAAGGAGACATTATGCAGACAGTCAATTTTTCTCTTCCTGATCAGAACGGAAACATGCATACACTGTCGGATTATAAAGGCAAGTGGGTTATCGTCTATTTTTATCCTAAAGACGATACGCCGGGTTGCACCCGGGAAGCATGTGGTTTTCGTGATGTGAGTTTGGTATTTAAAGAAAAAAACGCAGTCATTCTCGGAATATCAAAAGACAGTGTGGCATCACATAAAAAATTCGCCGAAAAATACCATCTGAACTTTCCGATATTATCGGACACTGAGAAAAAAATTATCCGGGCGTATCACGCCTGGGGCGAGAAAAAATTCTTAGGAAAAACTTTCGAAGGGACTATCAGAATAAGCTATCTTATCAACCCGGAAGGAAAAATACAGAAAGAGTATCCGCACGTAAACCCTCTCACTCATGCAGAGGAAATTCTTACCGATATAAAAACGTTAAAATGAATCTCCCATAGCATTTTCATCACAATCTCATGGGTGATATTGTAAGATGCATTCATCAGAAAATGAGCGTATTTTGGGAAGCATTTACGCAGTATTCAGAAAGGAGAGTATATATGGAATTACATGATCATAAAGGAGATTCAATGGTAGTTTGGGTATGGCATGAAGGAGAATGGCATAAAGTCATACTGACCGGTGATCATGGCGTTGAAGACGAAGAAGATGTAGATCAGCTCATGTCACAGGAGCAATTCTTTCAGATGGCGCGGAATAATGCGAAAAAAACCGTCAACTAATTTTTTGTTTTCTCACTTTTCTCATAACACTTTTATTTTCATATCACGGTATTTTCATAATCAATGCACTACACTGACTCCACTGACAGCTGTCAGATTTTGAGCAGAGTGAAAGGGGGTACAGCCAATGTAAAAAGATTCCTTTCTTACCACACCAGTTCAGCCTTAAAAAGTGAAACGGGAGGCACGGTCAGCCCCGTTTTACTTTTTTTCTCCGGTAAACTTCACGGATATCAACACTCACTCACACCTACATGTAATATTGAATGAACTGTTGTATCAGACAGAATGCATTCGTACGGATATATTTGTATATTAGAGAGTCGGGATCGGAGTCTCAGACGGAGGTGGCAGTGGGGTATCTGTCACGGTAGTTACCGGTGTTGATGACGGTGTGGCTGAGGCAGAATCGGTTGCTTCGGGTGAGGGTGTGAGTAAGGCAATGCCTCCTTCTGTGGCTACAGGATGCTTGTTAAATGCACCAACAGCTTTTCCGGGAATAATATGAATTTGTTTAGCGAGTAACCCTCCCTCAATCGGTTCCCCGACACATGCAACGCGCATACCTACAGAAAAAGCCGATCCCGGGAGTCCGTTTTTCGAAGTGATAACGGTATTTACATTGTAAAATACCGTATAAATTCTATCCCTTTGTATCAGGTGTGCAATAGTCAGGGTTCCCTCAGCAACACCCGTAATTACTCCGGACAGCGCATGTCGTTTGAGTGTTGCTGTGGATGTTGCCTCCCTGGCAGTAAATTTTTTCAAATTCCGGTAGACACCTGATGCGCTGCTGCTGGTGCTCTCCGATGCAAGCAATTCCTTCATTTTTAGAGTCCCTATTTTTTTCGGATTCTCTGATACCTTCTTTGTTTCAAGAAATTTTTTGACTACCGTATTTGTTTTAACGGCAGGAGTTACGGATATCTGTTTATTCTGTTTCACTGTTGGCGTCGACTTGGTTTTCGGCTCACCTATCCCGGGATTGGATTTCAGAGCATTTGAAGTACCGGATTCTGTCTTTTTGGCTTGTCCTGGTGCGATATTTGATTTACCTAAAACATCAGATTCTCCGCTTATCGAAATTCCGTTGCTTCCGTCGATACTGAAAGTCTCACTTTTTTCTTCTCCGGAGGAAGATATGGCAGTTATCCTGACCAGGCCACCATTATTTCCGACCAGCACGGTACTCTCGAATTTTCCGTCCGGACCGCTGTCGGTGATTGATTCGTCGGAATCGGAATATACCATAACAGTAGTCTCGGGAAGTGTGCGGCCGCTTACTAAGATTTCCCCGTTAATAGCCGCAACAGTAGCCCTGGGACTGTCTATGGTCAGGTAAAACGGCATGGGAGTTGTAGAACGCCTAAGAGCTTCCCGTAAATTTTGTTCATTTCTCTCGCGCACAAGAAAAACCGTCATATAGGAGACAAGGACAACAAGAACAAGGAGGATGACGGTGAGGGGGAAATTCGTACCCGGGGTGCGGGATTTTTTTTCAGTTTTTACCACCGGTTCAACCGGTTCCGGTGGAGGCTGATTTGTGCTTACATCGGGAGTTGATTGCATATCCATATGTCTGTCTTATGTATTCATTATACACAACACAAAAAATATTGCACCGTGAAACAAGGAATATACGGAGTATTTCATTACATATTTTATAAATCATGACGGTATATTTTCCGGAGAGTGCCATATGTTGTATGAAATGCTATTCTGATACAGGAAATCGGTCATGTCTTGAAACACACCGGAAATATTACGTAGGATAAGGGTATATGGAACAAAATACTATTTCGGATACGGTGCTTTAAAAAACAGAAAAATTGTTAAAGAAATTATCGGAAGGGATCCCGGTGCCGGACGCAGTGCGATTTTACGCGGATACCAGCTCGGGTATCAGAGCCTAAACCAAATACCGCCAAAAGTAGCAGAAGAATTACGAAAAATCTGGGGAGATACTTTCCGGGCATATACGCTCGTTAAAGGGAGCGGTGTCGTTTCCGGAACCGTATGGGAGCTCTCTGAAGCGGAGTTTGTTAAGATTCAGCAGTGGAATTTCGTCGGTGAGTGGAGAGAAACTTCTTCAGCCACGGTGATTTTAGATAACAATACGGAACTTACCGTAGATTTGGATCTCATACCGAAAAGTCAGAGGATCGAAGGAATTATCATCGATGGCATAGAAGGTATTCCTAACCCGATTCTCGAAGGGAAAAAGAAATTTGACGAATATGAGAAGGAAGAACAGGATGAAGTAGAAAAAGCGAGAATATTACTGGAGAATTTATCAAAACCCCGTGACGACACCCAGCTTCATGTGTGAGAAGACATCCGGACTGGTAATAATTCCTTCATTTTTCAGAAAAATCGATGAATTTGGTATCATTGGATAGAAAATCATTCGTTTATGGCTAAACTACCAAAAGATATCATTACACATCTGGAAAAGACGGAAGGAGCTTCGTAGGAAAGGTGATTTCGTGCAGGCAGATATTATACGAAAGAAAATTGAAACGAAAGGATACACGATTGCAGATACGGTTGATGTCCAATCTACACATATTTACAGAAATGAGTCAGAAAAACAGAATGAGCTTCAGGAGACACGTATTGCCATTTTTGGTTCCGGAGAATTATCCTCAGTCGGCCGCAGTATCCATGAGCACCTTATACATGCATACCACGCGCCGGTACATATCACTCTGTTGCCTACACCCGCGGGATATGAAGATAATCCATTCAACTGGTACAGAAAACTTTCCAGATCACTGAAAACCGGTTTACATAATTATGCACCCGAGGTAACTATATGTAAGGCATTACGAAGTGACGGGGATGAGAGTACGAATTCTCATGAGATTCTCAAACCTCTTCTTGACGCCGATTATATCCACACCGGTGCGGGAAGCCCGACGTACGCTGTCCGGCATCTGAAAAATTCTCTTGCCCTTACATATCTCAAACAAAGAATCGATGCGCATATTCCCACTTCGATCGCTTCAGCTGCGTCTATTGCATTCGGAAAAGTAGTACTTCCCGTGTATGAGCTGTATTTTGCAGGTGAAGATTTGCATTGGGATGAAGGATTGGATTTCTTTTCAAGGTGGGGGTTAAATCTGTCATTTATCACTCATTTTAATAATACCGAAGGAGGCAGGGATGTTGATACCCGTTATGCGTATATGGGTAAACGGAGATTTACAAAACTTCTTGATATAATACCTCTCAGGACCAATTTAGTAGGAATAGATGAACATACTGCACTTATTATTAATCTTACGACAATGAAGGGGTACGTTATGGGGAAAGGGAATATTACACTCATCACATCTGACGTTGACGGAAAAAAAATTTCCCCGGGATATACATTCGATTTATCCATATTTTCCGAGTAAATATTACCAAGGTAATGGAACGTGTAATATATCACGACACAATGCAGAATAAGAATATATGAAAAGACTATTTTTAACATCCAGCGTCAATCTTGTTGCAGAGGATATTATCAGACATATACCGAATGCAAAGGGGATGAAGTTGGCATTCATAAGCACCGCATCGGAAGGGGAAAAGGGAGATAAGATATGGTTGAATGAAGACAGACAAGCCCTTGTTAATGCACGATTTGACGTATTTGACTACACAGTTACCGGTAAAAAGAGAGATAGAATTAAACAGGATTTATATAGCGCTGATGTGATATTTTTTTCCGGTGGAAATACATTTTATCTTCTGGAAAAAATTCAGCAAAGTGATTGCATGGAAGTAATCCGTACGTTTATTAATAAGGGAAAAATCTACATCGGTTCCAGCGCAGGATCCGTCATTGCCGGTCCTGATATTTATCCAGCCAAAAGACTGGATAATGCATCCAAAGCTCCGAATATCAAAGGATATGAAGGTTTCGGATTTGTAAATTTTGTTGTATTCCCGCATTGGGGAAGCAGGGAATTTAAAAATCTTTATCTTAAACAGCGTTTCTCTCACGCATATACTGAAAATCATGCGATTATTCTTCTAACAAATTATCAATACGTTTTGGCAGAAGATGATATGTACAAAATTATTACCGTTTAGCTTGCCATTATTTCTTCAAAAGAGTTTTTATCAGAGATATAACAATAATGCTTTTTAAATTGCAGGATTTTTTTCTTAACCAGTTTATTTACTTCCAGGGTTACCGTCTCCCGCGATAGACCGCAAAGGCATGCAATATCCCGATGCGTGAGAGGTAAATCGATTCGGACGGATTTGTCAGACTGAATTTTCCCGAACCGGCGGTATAAGACCTGAAGCGTTGTTACGACTTTTTCCTTCGCAGAACCGAAAAACAACGACTCGGAACTGCTGAGGAGCCCGTTTACTCCGCGGAAAATCCTATTGGTAACGCCGTAAAGCTCATCAGGGTGCGTTTTGAGATAGTTTAAAACCACATCCAAAGGCGCTTTTATAAGCCGCACATCAGTATATGCCTGGAAATTATAGATATTTTCAATATTTCCGATTGCTGAAATCATCGGAAAAAATGCTTTTTCACTCAGGATGCTCAGAGTCAACTCCCGCCCGTCTTTGCTTGACATGTACATCCGGATGAAACCACTTTGTATATAAAATACTTCCCGTGGGGTATCAAACGCCGGGATTATAGTGCTATTTTTGGTATAGTTGAGAGATCTGTAACGGTTGAATATATCGGTAATGTCTTTCATTTATATTTATATATGATATCTTTCACAAAATATATGTAATATGTATTACATTTTATTCAGATTGGGCACGACATCTCATCTGTTGTACACATTACTGCAGATTACACCCTGTTTATTATATAAATACGTAATATGTATATACCTGTCATTCATCTCAGCACGGATTATATCAAATACAGAAAGAGAAGGAGTTATATTGATGAATATATCCGGATGGCGCTTGCGGAATCTGTTAATGAGTCTAAGAAGAAAACCGGATTCACTAAAAAATAAACAAGTCTATGTACAATATTATTCGGGATTTTATTACCATTATTCTTTATAATCCGGATCTCCGGAAGTAACACCCAAAATCACGTATTCATCAGCCAAACCGAGAAGTTGAGGATTGATGCGAATGTTACCCAGAGAAGGTATGGAATAAGGGTATAAGACGCCCATTTGTCGATTTTACGAAACGCAATAATAACTGAAGCAATCAAACCCCAGAGAATGCATATAACCACAAAAGCCAACCCAAGCTCTTTCATCCCGAAAAATACGATTGACCAGAGTGAGTTAAATACCAGTTGAATACAAAACAGATATACCGCATGTTTGACATTTCGTTTACTCATGCCGTGTCGGTATACCCGGTATAACGATATGCCCATGACGGTATAGAGGGTAAGCCAAACAGGTCCGAATATGAACGGGGGAGGATTGAACCACGGTTTGGCAAGTGATGCGTACCACGTAGGAATTTCTTTCATGGTAAATGCGGATCCGATGACTCCTGCAAGCTGGCAGAGGAGTATGGATCCGATAACGGGAATAATTTCAACGGTTTGTTTGGAAGCGTTATTTTTCATAAGATACGTTCGGTATCTCTTTTATACGAATTGTATTACGTTCAGTATAATATGAGACCGTATTATAAATAAAGCAGGATAATACCCAAAAGTGCACAGAACATTCCAAGTATTTTTTGAGGTACGCGCTTTGTTTCGTGCAAGAATAGAATTCCGAATACAACCGGTGTCAGAAGAGAAAAACTCTTATAGATAGGAACGCTGACGGAGACATTCGTGTGTTTCAGTACCGCAAGGACGATGGCAAACGATACTGTTGCCATAAGGGAAACGAGTACTATTTTCACGCTGTGTTTCTTCAATAGATCCTGTGCATCAGGTATAAATCCCTTTCTGCTGACAAAAACGCTTCCGACTAAAAGGTCGTTGATAAACACATACGTATACGGGGAAAAATCCCGGAGGATGACTTTATCCAGAACACTTGCCATTGCACCGAAGAGTGTTGCCAGGAGTGCAAATATAACTCCGGATGACAGGATAAATGACATTTTTTCAAATACAACAATAAAACCGCCTACACAGATCAGTGCAAGGCCTGCATATGACAGGACCGTCAGATGTTCGCCAAGAAATGCAATACCTGCAATAGCTATAAAAACAATATTTAATCTGTCGATTATGCTGACAAGAGACACATCAGTATTCTGTAAAGCTCTGAATGTAAAGGTAACGAAAAGTGCATACGAAATGACAGAGAATCCAATGAGGATCCAATATGCCGGAGAGGTAGAAATTTGGAAATTGATGAACAGAAGAGGAATGGCAAAAACGGCTCCGATAAGCTGGGTAACCGTCGTAAGAGTCGTTGACCTGTTGCCGTTGACGGCAAGTGTTTTATATACAACACGTATAATGCCGTTTAAAAATCCCGCTATAAAAAGAAGAATGAAAGTCAGAAGCATATACTGATTTTATGGTATAGGTACGGAACACTCAATTGCCAACTTTCATATCTGTTGATATGATAGAGACCTATGGAAATTTTTCAGACAATCTTCGATTACGTCATGCACCTTGATACAAACCTTGCCCAGCTTGTTATCCAATACGGAGTCCTCACGTACGGAATTCTATTCATGATCATATTTGCAGAGACCGGCTTTGTGGTGACCCCATTTCTGCCGGGCGATTCACTTCTGTTTGCAGCCGGTGCAATTGCCGCTATCGGATCGCTAAACCTTTGGTTTATCCTTGCGCTTTTTGGAATCGCTGCAATCGGAGGGGATACCGTCAACTACTGGATCGGGCATTTCTTCGGACGGAAGATCGTTGATAATCCGAAAATTCCGTTTATCAATCAGGAGCATATCGACAAAACAGAGGCATTTTATAAAAAGCACGGTGGGAAGACGATTATGATCGCCCGTTTTGTGCCTATTGTCCGGACATTTGCACCGTTTGTTGCAGGCGTGGGAACTATGGATTACAAAAAATTCATTCTGTATAACGTTATTGGCGGACTTCTATGGACAACCATTTTTACTTCAGGGGGATATTTTTTTGGCAATATCCCTTTTGTAAAAGAAAATTTCCATTACGTTATATTTGCCATTATTTTTCTTTCTCTCATACCTGTGATATATGAATACATTCAGAATAAAAAACACACCAACGTCCCTCGTATACCGCAGAAAGAACTTAAAAATATCGTAAACGAGTAATTTTTTTCCCGTATAGAGACTATTCCGCTTACTCTTCCCGTGATTTAGTCTTTATGATAGGATCGATACAATGATCAAATCGCTGCAGTCGCTCCGGTTTGTCGCAGCATGCGCCATATTCCTGCATCACCTCGCATATCTCGAACAAGCCGACCGCTTTGCGTTTCTCTATACGGATTATTTTTCGAAATGGTATTTCGGTGTCAGCTTCTTTTTTGTTTTATCCGGTTTTGTCCTGTCTATTTCCGATAGTTCGCAATGGACACATTCGAAATTTTTCCGATTTTTTCGAAACAGAATACTACGGTTCTACCCCATACACATAGCCACATTTGTTGCATCTTTACCGCTTGTGTATAGGTTCAGCACTCCGTCTGCAGCAATGTGGATAGCCAATCTCAGTCTTCTCCAGAGTTTTGTACCGAATATTCTTTTCTATTTCAGTTTCAATTCGGTATCCTGGTTTCTGTCGGACCTGCTGTTTTTTTCTTTCTGTTTTCCTGTTTTGATATACGTATATACCAAAATGCGAATACCGGAAATGCTGAAAGTAGCCATATACGGTGGCGTGATAGGTACCTATATGTATATATACGGATTGCACTACGGTCAGACTCAGAATATTCACTGGTTTTTCTATATATCCCCGTTTTGGCGGATCATCGATTTTGTAAGCGGAATGGTTTTTGGATTTCTGTATCTGCAGACAAAAAAATATGCCGGAATACTGTCATACCGTTCAGGAACTCTGCTTGAAATATGCAGCGTTTTCCTGTTTATACTCGCTGTGGTGTATGCATACCGCATACCTCTTAGGTATCAATACGCGGTGTATTACGTTCCGGTACTAAGTGTTGTCGTATATGTTTTTGCACTATCCAAAGGTGCATTGTCTAAAATTATGGAACACACATTTCTCGTGAAGCTCGGAAACATTGGTTTTGGATTCATCATGTCCCAATCACTGTTAATTTGGTACGGACGTACCGTAACTCAGGAACGTTTGTACATGCATCCGATAATTTCCACATTATTACTTTTCATTCTGTCTTTAGGTGCGGGGATGCTTCTTACCACCATTTCAACAAACATAAAAAATAAATCAGATATGATAGGGAAATATAACATATGAAAACCGGAGTCAGATTTTTTCTGTTTGCGGGTATGCTTTTTATTCTTATCTTCCTTCATCTGACGGTAAAAAATATTCTTCCGAATGTGTATTTTCAGGAGATGGTAGTTTTCCCGTGGCTTGTCCATTCCGGATTACAACTCTACAAAGACGTTATTATAACGTATCCGCCCGGTTTACCAAACATTTTGCTTCCTTTATATCGTTTATCCGGATTTACGTTTGATTCTCTCTCTAACATACAGACCGGATTTCTCATCCTGACGGATATTTTGCTTTTTATCATATCATATAAGCTTTTCCGGTCGGTTATCCGAGCCGTGTGTGTAATCCTTTTTTATATCCTCTGGTATCCCATAACAGAGGGATACGTTTTCTGGTTTGAGACGGCATGCAACCCTTTTCTTCTTGTCAGTCTGTATTTCTTTATCCGGTATATTGGCAATGACAGGAAATCAATTCTGATAAGCGGACTTGCAATGGCACTCGTTCTGGTCATAAAACAGACCTTTCTGTGGGTATATGTTCTGATGGTTTTATTCGTGATTGTCAGGGGAATATTGTTAAGAAGTAAATCGTTACTGAAAGATACAGTGTATATATTGATATTTCCGGTTATAAGCATGATTGCCGTGAGTGTACATATGGTACTGAACGGTTTGTTTCGGGAATATTGGTACTGGACAATCATATTTCCGCTTACAAATCTATCCCACAATGCTAAATTTATCCTTATACCAACTATGTATGAGATTCGTCAGTTTATTCCTGCGTATGCATTGATTGTAATATCTATAACGCTGATGATATGGGGGAGATATAAGGGAAGGAAAGCGGAAGTATGTGCATGGATTATGTTTGTTCTGGGATCTGCTTGTACCGTTTTACCCAGGTGGGGATATTTCCATCTCCAATCCTCAGTACTCCTCCTGTCATTGGGTACCGGGTATATGTACCAAGAAATATCATCTGTCACCAGAAGCAGAATCCTCACAGGAATAATAATCTGTATGGTACTGTATACCGGTTTGCTCACCTATCAAAGTCAAAAACACTTCTATCTCGACCGGATGCCGAAAATTCTTTCATATAATAAAAGCGAAAGCGAGGCTGTCCGGGTGTTTCTTTCAAAACATATCGGGGAGAAAGATTTTTTCAGTTTTGAAAATATGTTTCTTGTCTATTTTATAATGAACCGGAAACCGTCAGTAATTCCATGGATTCAATTTCTTCCGGCAATGGATGATGCAGATATTCAAAAAACTCTTACGGGTGTTTTGGAAAAAAAGAAACCCCCGTATGTTGTTTATCAGCCGACAATAAGAGGAAAGACGATCGGGTCGGATACTATTCCTGATATTATACAATCGTATATTGCGTCTCACTACCGGACGAGCGATATGACGCTTTCCAATCCTCCCACGTACATTCTTATCAGAAAATAACACTGATTCTTATGAGCACAAATATTTCTGCAAATCCAAGGAAGATGGGTATATAATCAACTTTACGAATCTATGAAGAACTTTTTTTCTTCGCCGCTTACGTACATTCCCGGATTACTTGCCGTTGCAGCAGTTCTGATTGCGTCCGTCATCGTGAACTACAATATGGGATTTTATAGCGTATCCCATTCGGAGATGTACATACCGTTTTTTTTGGGGTCTGCGTCGTTTTTGTACAAAATTTCTTATTACCCGATCATAGACCTGTATTACCGGGCCAGGGATCTGGCAAATTTGGTTGATATTTTTGATACCTATTTTCTCGTCTGGAGTGCGCGATTTGGGATACCGCACTTTCTTTCCGGCTCTTATTACCTTCTTTTACTTCCGACCGTTGGCATTCCGATTCTGTTTTCAAAGAAAAATTTCGGAAACCGCGGGTTCTGGATTGCCGTACTTTTTACAATTGCATTTCTTACAAGCCCCGCTGTGTTTCTCTCCGGTATGTACTTCCGTCCGTCGAAAATACTTGTTACCCTGGGAGCAAGTATCGGTATGATGCTTTTTTATCGTGCGGGAAGGGCACAGAGTTCTGGAACACGACTTTCCGCGCTTCTCGGAATTACCGCATTTTTCCTTGTTTTCGGGATGGGTATCAGTGATGAAATAGGGCTTGCGTTCGGCGCAATTGGAACACTATATAGCATTACGTTGTATGTACTTAAACGGAACGCAAAAACAATGTTTGTTATGACAGGATGCATTGCCGGCGTTGCTTTTCTGTGGGCATACCGCAGTTATATCGGACCGTACATTGTACATGCGGTCACAGGTTTGTCTCCGGTCATATGGGGAATTGAAGATTTATCATTTGGCAATCCGGATGGTATTATTCAGGGGGTACAGCTTCTTTTGCGCTGGATTCAGTTGTTTTTCGGAACTATTCCGACAGAGTTTATTATCATACCATTTGCTGTCTGTTGGTTTTTGTCAGCCCTGATGATATCGTCTTCACGGCGGCTGACTGTGCGTTCTGCACTCCTTTCCCTTTGTTATCTTACCGTGATAATCGGAATTTCCTTTGCTCTTGTTTATGTTATGCTTCTGCGTCACCCGGTGATTGCCTGGCGTGAATATACGCTTCTGTATTATCCTATACCGCTCTACGGTCTGTACTATATCCTTTTGCTTTTCGTATCGCTGAGCGTATCCAAAAAATTTTCACAAACGCTGCCGATAATAATTGTTTTATGCTGCATATGGATAAGTGCAAACATGTTTGCACTTCCGTCTCACTACCGGACACTCCTGGATCCGGAAACAAAAACGTCTGTGTATTACAGGTATACGGAAAAGATGATAGATGCACTGAAGCATCCGAACATACCGATAGAATCATATAAACTCGAGCATATACAAGCAGTACAGGCAATACGTAATCGTCTCTGATCGGTACATTTTTTACAGAATGAAATCACCCGTTGCTTCCCATTTCGACACACTCGCATCTTCCTATGATGAAGGGAAATTACGGAATTCATACTATTATTCGTCGCTTATTTCCTTATTGCGCCGCTATATCCCGTACAATAGGTCGGTTTTGGAAATTGGCTGCGGAACCGGGGAATTACTGTCACACCTGAACCCGTCAAAAGGTGTCGGAATCGATATCAGCGAGAATATGATTGCCAAGGCACGGAAAAAATATACGGGAAAGAATATGACATTCCGTGTTGTATCTATAGAAAAGTACAGCAGTCGAATACCATTCGACACGATATTTATGGCAGACGTGATAGAACATCTTACCGATCCCGTGTGTGCTTTTGCATCGGTTGAAAAACTTATGAAAAAACACACGACATTCGTCATTACAATGGCAAACCCCATATGGGAACCGGTACTCATGTTTGCAGAGAAACTCCATTTGAAGATGCCGGAAGGACCGCACAATCGTATAGCATATGCCGACATCAACAGACTCTGCCGTGTTAATGATATGCATATAATTCACCATTCCTATTCAACGCTCTGTCCTGTAAATCTGGGGATTGTTTCATCCGCATTGAACAACTACTGTGAACCTTTCCTCCGGAGATTTGCATTTATCGAATTTTTCATAATCAAAAAAGGAAAAATCATGTAAACATGTCAAATACTTTGTAATGATCCGTGGTTTCAAGCAGCAGAAAAATATGTAATAATAGCCGGATATGAATCGGACAGAGGTTTATAAGGTATTTACTGCTCTGGTTTTATTTCCTGCGTTGTGTTTCTGTATTTTTTTACTTCTCTATACCGTTTCAAAAGCAGACGCAAACACCAATTCAATCATCAGCCCGTTGTCATCCACTGCTCTTATTCCGACACCTTCCGAAAAGCCGAATAAAGAAGAGCTTTCCGCGTCAGTTGAGAAAGCTTTGGAAGGAACGAAAGGAACATACAGTATCGTAGTTAATAATCTGAAAACCGGAGAAGCATACATGCGCGATGAACACCGCGTATATGAACCGGGCAGTTTATACAAAATATGGATTATGGCTGCTGTATATGATGCGATAGACAAAGGTAAACTGAAAGAAGAGAAAATTCTTACTCAGGATGTGCAGACTCTGAATGATGAGTTTCAGATATCAAGCGAATCAGCTGAACTTACCGAAGGGACAATATCAATGAGTGTTGCTGATGCCATATCGCAGATGATAACTATCTCCCATAATTATGCGGCACTTCTTCTTTCACAGGCCGTCGGACTTTCAAATGTAACCGCGTTTTTACTGTCACACGGACTGAACGAATCATTTATCGGACAGCCCCCAAAAGTAAGTGCATATGACATTGCCTTCGTTTCTGGAGAAACTGTATAAAGGCGAGCTTGGTACCCCGGCGCATACCGGTCAAATGATTGAGGTGATGAAAAAACAGACGATCAACCATAAGATTCCTAAGTATCTGCCGCAAGGTACCTTTATTGCCCATAAAACAGGAGAAATCGGACCATATTCGCATGACGCCGGAATAGTATACGGAAGAAACGGTGATTATATTATTGTTGTATTGTCCGAAAGCGAATTTCCATCCGGCGCTGAAGAGAGGATAGCGGCAGTATCGAAAGCCGTTTACGATGTTTTTGAAGGGAAGTAAATTACTAAGTTTATTTTTTAAGCAAACTATCGGCTCGCTTTAAAAAAAGATAAACAAATTACATACATACCGCTTATTTTCAGGTATTTTTCAGATTCCGGAGTATAATATACCTCATGAGAATCCTCGTTATAGAAGATGAACACCGGATAGCTAATTCCATACAAAAGGGGCTTATACAGGAACGGTATGCCGTGGATATCTCGTACGAAGGGAAAGACGGATACGATAAGGCATCCGTCGAGGAGTATGACTGTATTATTCTTGACCTTATGCTTCCGGGCATGAACGGTTTGGAGATTCTCCGAACCCTCCGTACAGAAGGCAACCATACACCAATTCTTATCCTCACGGCTAAGGGACAAACGGGGGATAAGGTATCCGGTTTGAACACGGGTGCTGATGACTATCTCACAAAACCATTTTCGTTCGAAGAGCTTCTTGCACGGATTCGGGCCCTAATCAGACGCCCGAAAACATCAATTGGTACAATACTCACAGTCGGCGATTTGATGCTCAATACACAAACATACGAAGTTTCTTTTAAAGGGAATGCGGTGCAGCTTTCCGGTAAAGAATACGCACTTCTTGAATATATGATGCGGAACACCGGAAGGATTCTGACAAAAGAACAGCTTATCGCGCATGTATGGAATTATGACGCCGACATACTGCCTAATACTGTAGAAGTGTACATGAAAAATTTACGCTCGAAAATTGGTATATATACAACCGGAAAAGCACCTCTCATTCAGACAATCCGGGGGTTCGGATATAAGATCGGAACATAATGTATGTTTACACGCGCACGAATTAAATTAACCGCATGGTATCTACTCATCATTATGTTTGTGAGCGTTTCCTTCAGCTGGGTTATCTATCAGGCTATCACCCATGAAGTTGAAAGATTTGCTGAAACTCAAAAATTGCGTATAGAACGGCGGTTAAGAGAGAGCGTTCATCCTCAAGGCGAATTTTCCCAACCGATAGCACCATCTCAAATACCTGTTATGGATCCGGAGCTTGTGGAAGAGACGAAAAGCAGATTTCTCATGACTCTCATTATTATAAACGGGAGTATCTTCCTGTTTTCCGGAGGTTTAGGGTATATTCTGGCCGGCAGAACCCTTAAACCGATACAGGATATGCTCGACGAACAAAATCAGTTTATATCGGATGCATCGCACGAGCTGAGAACTCCTCTTACGTCTATCAGAAGCGCAATAGAGGTGAATTTAAGGGATAAAAATATGACACTCAGCGACGCAAAAACCCTGCTTACCGAAAACATGGAGGAAGTACAAAAACTTCAAAATCTTTCCGATGCGCTTCTTACTCTTGCTCAATATAAAATTTCAAACGGAAACGTTCAAATGCACAAACTTGCTCTCCATGAAGTTTTGGTAAAGGCTTTGAAACGGGTCGAACCGATGGCAAAGAAAAAAAATATTACGTTACAAAAATCAATAGAAGAGACAGAGATAAAAGGAAACCCTGACAGTTTATGTGATATGTTCGTCATACTTCTGGATAATGCCATAAAGTACAGTTTTTCGGATATGAAAGTTACAGTAAGCCAGAAGAATACAAACGGCAATGTCACAATAATTGTGAAAGATACGGGTATCGGTATCGGTCCGAAGGATCTGCCGCACATATTCGATCGTTTCTACAGGGCAGACAGCGCGAGATCCAAATCAGGGGAAGGCGGATACGGACTGGGATTGTCCATTGCTAAAAATATCGTGAAAATGCATTCGGGCGTTATGGATGTTAAGAGCAAGGAAAAGAAAGGATCAACGTTTACCGTTACATTTCCCAAAACCGTATAAAACATCAATTTTTCAGGTTATTTTCAGTTTTCATGAGTATAAAGAAAGGAACAATATGAAAATACAGTCAATTATTGCTGTTCCAGTAGAGAGATTTAAAAAACTGGCACTCTTCCAGAAAATACTTCTTATCGCAGTCCTTGTCGGACTGGGATGGTTTACCTATACCAAAGTGTTTACAAATAAATCCGCATCTGTTGCGTACCAGACGGCAACAGCCCAGAAAGGCACCCTTATTGTCACGGTTGCCGGATCTGGACAAGTAAGTTCTGTAAACAGTGAATCCAGTGACTACGCAAGCTTCCGGTGTAGTCAAAAGCGTGAACGTAAAGGATCAGGATATGGTTCAGGGTGGGCAGGTTGTTGCCGAATTAACGCTTGATTTACTCGGACAACAGCGGTATACCCAGGCACTTGCCTCCTACCAAAGCGCGCAGAATTCCTTAGCGAGCGCGAAAGCGAATCTCTATACCACGCAGTCTGATATGCTTAACAATTGGAAAATGTATTATGACACGGCCACAAATTCAACGTACCAAAACAGTGACGGATCTCCGAATACGGACAAACGGGCTCTTGTTGACTTTGTGACACTGCAAAACGATTGGCTTGCATCAGAAGCGAAATATAAAATAGCACTCGCGCAGGTGACTCAGTCACAAACGGCTTTGTCGTCATCCTGGATTTCACTTCAGCAGGCATCGCCGCTCATATATGCTCCGATTTCCGGTAAAGTATCGGGATTTTCTCTGCAACCGGGAACCGTGCTTTTGTCTTCATCGACATCAAGTACAACTTCAGTTTCAAATACAAAAGTAGCAAATATTGAAACAAACGCAAACCCGCTTGGTGACCGTGAATTTAACGGAAATTGATGTTCCGAAAGTAACAATCGGTGATAAGACGACTGTAACATTTGATGCTTTAAGCGGAAAGACGTTTGCCGGAAAAGTAATCAGTATAGATACTGTCGGAACTGTCACATCAGGGGTTACGAATTATCCGGCAGTTATTGCACTGGATACGGCAAACACCCAAATACTTCCGAATATGTCTGCAACAGCAAATATTATCACCGCAACCAAAGATAATGTTATGTTGATTCCCTCAAGCGCGGTGCAGACACAAAACGACGTGTCAGCGGTGCGTGTGATGAAAAACGGGAAAGTCAGTGAAGTGACGGTTGAAATAGGATTATCCTCAGATACGCAAACGGAAATCGTATCGGGCATAACCGAAGGTGATACGGTGGTTTCAAGCGTAACTCAGTCAACCGGCAGCTCTACGTCTCAAACAGGCCAATCTCCTTTTGGGATATTTGGCGGCGGTCAAAGAGGCGGAAACCAAATTCGAATTCCAAGAGATTAGTTTCCATATTTATGTATGATACAAATATCTCACGTTACCAAAATATACAAAACAGAAGCAGGAGAAACCAAGGCTGTCGATGACATTTCATTTGAAATAACGAAGGGTGAATTCGTCGCCATTATGGGTCCGTCAGGATCCGGCAAGTCAACCCTCATGCATATTTTAGGTGCACTAGATACTCCGACAAGCGGCACATATTTTCTGGATAAGGAAAATGTATCGAAACTGACGGATGATGAACTAGCTGATATACGGAACAGAAAAATCGGATTTATCTTTCAGGCGTACAATCTTCTTCCCCGTTTAACGACGCTCAAAAACGTCATGCTTCCTATGGCGTATGCCGGAATACCCAGGGAAGAACGGGAGGAGAAAGCCCGGAAGTATCTGGAAATGGTCGGTCTCGGAGACAGGATGTTTCATACATCCAACCAGCTTTCCGGCGGACAACAGCAGCGTGTCGCCATAGCACGGGGACTTGTTATGAATCCTTCGATTTTGCTTGCTGATGAACCGACGGGAAACATCGCAACTAATCAGGCAGAAGAGATAATGGAAATTTTTATGAAGCTGAATTCCGAGGGACATACGATTGTCATGATTACACACGAACCTGATGTGGCTGAACATGCCAAACGCATTATATTTATCCGGGACGGAAAAATTATCAATGATAAAAAAAACGGTAAAAAATTTGTACACAAAAAGTTTTATTAGCTATGGAACTTTCAGAAATTATCAGCGAATCATTAGGAACATTGACGCTCAATAAAATGCGTACGGGTTTGGCAGTCCTTGGAATTATTATCGGTATAGGAAGCGTCATCGCCCTTATTTCTCTCGGACAATCGAGCCAGAAATCAATTGAAAATCAAATACAGTCACTCGGGGCAAATCTTCTGACTGTTACGCCATCGCGTCAGTCATCCGGAGCCGTACGGGGTGCACTCGGGGGAGGAACAACATTGACGCTTGATGACGCGAAAGCACTTTCAACGTCACCTGAAATGACACTCATTCAGAGTGTTTCTCCTGAGTATCAGGGAAGGGCTCAGGTAACCGCAGGGGGTAATAACACAAATACGCAGATTATCGGAGTATATCCTCAATATGCTCAGATCCGGAAAGTCACTCTGGCAAGCGGAGTATTTATCACACAGGCGGATGTAGAAACAATCCGGAAAGTTGCTGTTCTCGGATCACAATCTGCCATAGATCTTTTCGGTGAAGGAGTAAATGCAGTAGGGCAGACTATCCGTATCAACAAGCAGGTGCTAACGGTTGTGGGAGTGGCCGTTAGTAAAGGGGGATCGGGATTTAATAATACCGATGATTCGATTTATGTACCCCTGACGACAGCGCAGAAACAACTTTTCGGTGCGGATTACCTTTCATCTATAGCCGTTGAGGCAAAGAGCCAGGATGTGATGACCGCGGCGCAAAACCAGATCGGTTACTTACTTCTCGCACGTCACAAACTAACGGATCCCACGCAGGCGGATTTTATGATTCTGTCGCAAAGCGACATTTTAAGCACGGTAAATCAGGTTACAAATACATTCACAATGCTCCTCGGAGGAATTGCCGCAATTTCACTTCTCGTAGGCGGAATAGGCATTATGAATATCATGCTTGTGACTGTCACTGAGAGGACTCGTGAAATCGGACTACGAAAGGCACTCGGAGCGAAGAAAAAGACAATAATAACCCAGTTTCTCATTGAATCAATCATCCTTACGTTTACAGGAGGAATTTTCGGGATGCTTTTCGGTATAGGGGTTTCTTTTATACTTACAAAAATTATGAGCGTTCCTTTTACCCTCTCTGTGATGTCCATATTTCTTGCCATAGGAGTATCGGGAGCTATAGGGATAGTATTCGGATGGTATCCTGCACAAAAAGCGGCAAATTTACAACCGATTGAAGCATTGAGATACGAGTAGTTAAAAAAAATAAAAAACTTTTCTGTATAAGAAAATATATAAATACATAAGAATTGAAGAATTCAGAAAAGGAGGTGAATAATATGAAACAGTCTATGATAATAATAATCGTAGCTATACTGATAGTCGGGGCAGGTATGTTTTACGGAGGTATGAAATACCAGGAGAATAAAAGTTTTCAACCGGGCGGACAATTTTTAGGTCGTCAGGGAATGAGAAACGGAAACGGATTTCCCGGAGGTGGTTTAAACCGGAACGGATTTCGGCCAATATCAGGGGAAATTATAACAAGCGATAACACGTCCGTTACGGTCAAGCTGGCAGACGGTTCGAGTAAGATAGTTCTCCTTACGGATAAAACATCCATCAATAAAGCCGCAACAGCAAGTGCAAGTGATTTAAAGGCAGGAGAGACGATCGCGGTGTTTGGCGCGGAGAATACAGACGGAAGTGTTACAGCCCAAAATATTCAACTCAATCCCATTTCCCGCATGACAGTAAATCCGACAGGAAATCAACCTCAATAAGAAACAGATGCCCGTTTCGGTACGCGTGCATTTGGAGGGATTTTTTTCCTGTGGTAGAATAAACAAAACAACAAAGGAGGGTCTATGAAAACAACAGTGTCCGAGACACAGAAGAATCTTCTGCGCGCTTTTGCAGGGGAATCACAGGCAAGGAATAAATATACCGTATATGCAAAAGTCGCCCGGAAAGACAATCTGGAATGGATTGCACGCGTATTTGAGGAAACTGCAGATAACGAACGGGCACACGCAGAGGAACTTTTTGAGATGATCAACGTTCCGTTGTCATTTGTAAGTAATTTAAATATTCATCCGTATGCCAAAACTTCGGATAATCTCAAAGTTGCAGCCGAAGGGGAGAAGTACGAGTGGACAACGATGTATCCTGATTTTGAAAGAATCGCCGCTCAGGAAAAAGCATTCGAACCGGCAAGACTTTTCGGAAACCTGAAGAAGGTTGAAGAAAGGCACGAAGAGCGGTACATCATTATCGCAAAAAAACTTGACAGCAATACGCTCTATAACAGCGATACCATTCTTGAATGGAAATGCGTTAACTGCGGGTTTATATACAAAGGTAAAGCACCGCCCGCAAAGTGTCCCGTATGCCTTAAACCGTCGACATGGTACATGCCGCTTGGTTTGGTACGGTAAACTTTCAGCGACTTCTTCTGAAGAGGAAATGGGTCGTTGTAAATACAGGACGGGCAATACCCCGGAAAAACCGAGACATAAACAGCGTAATAAGTTCTTTATACCCTATTCTCGGTAAAAGCTTCATAAGCACGGAAGGCCGAAGGTAAAATTTTCGAAGTGCGGTTTTTTGGAGACGTTCCAACCGGCTCTTGGTTACATCTTTACACGATATGATTACCGTAGAACAGTCATGTGTATTCCAGTCAATGTTTCTGAACTTTCTTTTTCCAAGCCAGCGTGCAAATGCCGCGGAGCCGGGATACGGAGTAAAAATATTAAACCACGCCCGGTCAAACGGGTAATGTAGCGCAAAATTAATCGTATCCAGAATCGTTTTTCGTGTATCTCCGGGTAGACCTAAAATGAAAAATCCGTACGATTCTATTTTTTCCCGACGGAGGTTTTTAAGAACTCCCGGTACTACGGAAAGGCGAAGATGCTTGTTAACCGTGTCGAGAATCTTCTGATTTCCCGACTCGATACCGAGTCCCACCGCGTAACACCCTGATTGTTTCATTGCATGCAGAAGAGGCGGTGTCAGTCTGTCTATACGGACACCGTTAGGGCACTGCCACGGAAGATTGATACGCTTTTTCATAAACACTTCGCATATTTTCATTGCACGGTTCGGATCCATGGTGAAATTGTCATCGGATATATGCAACTCTTTCACTTTATACGTTTTTTTGAGAAGCATGATCTCTCTGATAATATTTTCAGCGCTTCTATAACGGATTTGGTGTTTCCAGGTAACACCTGAAGCGCAAAATGAACACTGATACGGACATCCGCGGGTAGTGAGTATCGGAGCAATAGGGAACCCTTTGGCAGGCTCCAAAATCGGTACGATGCGGTATGCGTCCGGAGGCATAAGATCCCAGGCCGGAAAGGGAAGGCTGTCAAGATCGCCGATTAACACCCGCGGATGATTTATCTGAAACGTTGTGCTTCCGGTTGGCCGGAATACAAGCCCGTCAATGGTTTGAAATGCATGTCCGGATGATGCAAGCACATCTGCAAGCTCCAGAAGTGTCTGTTCTCCCTCACCGATAACACCGAAATCTGCACGGAGATCGTCACATACATCTATTGGTGCGGCGGATACCTGTGTCCCGCCTATAACAATAGGCAGATGAGGATAGGCTGATTTAATATGCCGTATCATCTGTTTTGCCAGAACATGTCCGCGTGTGAGTACCGAAATACCAACGAGATTTGGTTTTTCTTTATCAATTTCTGCGACAAAATCACTGTACGTTGCATTTCTGAGTGTTCCGTCATAGAGAGATACAGAGTGCCCATGAACTCTCAGGTATGACGCGAGATACCCAAGTCCCAGGGGAGGATGTATAACGTGCGCATCATAATTCGGGTACAGAAGGGTTACTTT
The DNA here is from genome assembly GCA_963711735.1 of Candidatus Gottesmanbacteria bacterium. Lineage (GTDB taxonomy): Bacteria > Patescibacteriota > Microgenomatia > UBA10105 > UBA927 > CAVQFA01. The sequence continues at coordinate 257,997 of CAVQFA010000003.1, forward strand.
CATAAAAAACGTTTTTACACTATACTCTCTACTGTCGGTATTTCAGCACAAAGGGAATAATACAGTGTATTGGAATTCGTATGATAAAATCAAACCCATATCAAAAATCACCGTTTGCAGAATACTTCAACCAACTAAGCGAGGTGGATAAATCATTTAAAGATACGAAAGAATACGGATCCATATTGATACTGACGCTGGTTGAAGAAGTTGGTGAAATGGCGCGTGCGTACCTTGCTGAACACGGAAGAAAAAGAACGAATATTGCCGCACAGAGGGATGAAACATATGAACAGGAACTTGGTGATATTCTTGTTGCCATCATGCGTTTTGCCAGGGCAAAAAATATCAATCTTCATGAACGCATTCTCTATACTATAGAAAAAATCCGGAAACGCCAGACAGATCCGAAAGAATGATTGCCGGAAATTGGTTCCCGTCTTTATCTTTTCGGACAATTCGGCCAGGCGGACAATCCGTCTGTTGAAATTTTAAACGCAGCGGTTTTGATTGCTTCCTCGGGATGAAACCTCAAGTCCGGATCGGTATCTGCATTCATGCGCATTCGGGTTGACCGCCATGTGCCCGGAGAAAATTGGTATAAACCGCCATATAATCCGTTGATTGCACCCGGACGGAGATTGGATTCGCATACCGCGATGAGCCATAGCTTTGTCCGTTCAACACTATAGTGATTGGCGTAGTTGGTAAACCACTCATCCAGCTGTCCGGACGATACAGGTATGGGTGTCGGAGTCGGCGTTGGTGTGGACGAAGGTATCGGAGACGGAGTGGGTGTTGTTGTCGGAGTCGGTATGAGTGTAGGAGTTGGTGTAGGAACAGCTGTGGGGGTAGGCGTGGGCGGTGCAATGATAAGCGGGATTTTGCCCAGAGACGTTTGATTGCCAAGCATGAGAAGCATTGCAAGGGGCGGGAAAAGAACCCGTCCCGTCATCGTTAAAACATGTTGTGCGAGTGATTCCATAAACTTAAGCATTATACTATAAATTCACATACAGGTTCTGACATGCGGTATAATTCTTGGTATTATGATGCTTCTTCATGTCTGTTGTGCTGATTGCATGCTGAAGACTGTTGATTCATTGCAAAAAGAATATCCTGAAGCATCCGAAGAAATACATCTTTACTTCTATAATCCCAACATCCATCCTCAATCGGAATTTACCGCAAGACAGCTTGCGCTTGCCCATGTTGCACAAAAATTATCACTGCAGCTTATTATTGCCAATTGGACACCGAAGGATTATTTTGAAGCGCTATCTCTCTTGACAGAAAGAAGAAAGAACGAATTCTTCCCTGCGTTGTCCGAAGTGCTGGACTCTCCGTCTCACAAAAACTTTTTCATACGCCCTGGAAAACGGATATGCTTCTGTTTCATCAACACTTCTTTCCAGCAAATATATGCATAAAGAAGCGGTGATAACAATTGGTGAGTCCTTATCCAGAAAGACAGGATTACCGTTTGTCGTTCCTATAAAAATTGAACAGACGCTTCATACAGCCGGTTTTTATAAACAGAATTATTGCGGTTGCGCATATTCTCTTATCGATCGGTTGGAAGCGAAGAATGATATCGGAAAAGAAATATTTGCCTGAGCCAGATGCTTACAGAATGAGCATGGCGTCCCCGAAACTGTAGAAACGGTATCTCTTTTTTATTGCTTCCCCGTATGCACGAAGTACATTTTCCCGTCCGACATATGCTGAAACGAGAACGATGAGTGATGATTTAGGGAGATGGAAATTCGTGAGCATTCCGTCAATTACCCGGAATGTGAATCCCGGAGTTATGTATGTGTTTATGTAACCGTCAAACACCTTTACACGTCCGTAGTTTTGTAACGCAACTCCTTCGAGTGTCCGCACGCTTGTTGTTCCGATTGCAATCACACGTCTGTTTTCGTGTTTCGCTTTATGTATTTCGTCCGCAGCTCCGTTTGAAATCGAAACCCATTCGCTATGAAGCGTATGCCCGTCAATGTTTTGAGTTTTAATCGGCAGAAATGTTCCGAGTCCGACGTGGAGCGTAATTTCAACAATGTGCACGCCAAGACGTGTCAGTTGTTTCCGGATGTTTGCCGTGAGATGAAATCCTGCAGTAGGTGCAGCAACCGATCCGACGATTTTTGCGTATGACGTTTGGTATAATTTTTCATCCGGTTCACTCTTGATATACGGAGGTACCGGCACATGACCATAACGGTTTGCAAGCGTGATTACATCGTCCCTCCCCATGTCAAATGTTGCATATGCGGTACCGTCAGGATGAGATTCTCTGATGCGTGCCTGAAAAGTGTCTGATATCCTGACGCACACACCTTTTTTCAGTTTTTTACCGGGTTTACCTAAAACCAGCCATGTATCTTTATCAACAGGGCGGACAAGAAATAGTTCAACATGTTTATTTTGCGGAGACGGTACGTCAATAGTCCCGAATAAACGCGCTTTAAATACTTTGGTATTATTAAGGACAATACAATCACCTGATTTAAAAAACGACGGGAGATCGGAAACGTGAGCATGACGGATTTTACCGGTTGATTTCGAATACACCAATAATCTGGCTGATTCCCGCGGGATTGCCGGAATCTGGGCAATACTATCAACAGGTAAATCATAATCAAACAGTGATACGGGTGTGCTCATGAAGTGCATTATACCCTAGTTTTTATCAATTACAGTGTCATATTTTACTCAAAGACAGACCGGGTATTGTATCTGTATAATTAACCGTATGAATGAATTATCTGCAATTGTCCTATCAACCTTTATCGTAAGCCTGGGTTCTCTGGTGGGAATTGTTACTGTTGCCGTCAATACGGAAAAACTCAATAAAATACTGTTGTTTCTCGTTTCACTGTCAACGGGTGCGATGCTGGGAGGTGCGTTTTTCCATCTTTTACCGGAAGCATCGGAGATGTTGAAAGGGGATATGCTGTATGGGATAGTATTGTTTGCCTTTGTCCTTTTTTTCTTCATCGAAAAATTATTTCACTGGAGGCATTGTCATAAAGGAGAATGTGACGTGCACACATTCGGAGTTATGAATCTTGTGGGTGATTCAATCCATAACTTTGTTGACGGACTTATTCTGGCTGCGGCTTATTTGACAGATTTTCGTCTCGGACTTGTCACAACCCTTGCAATCGGGTTTCATGAAATTCCGCAGGAAATAGGTGACTTTGGTGTTCTTCTGTATGCCGGGTACACTAAAAAGAAAGCAATGATTCTGAATTTTCTTGTTGCGCTTACAGCAGTTTTAGGAGGTATTGTCGGGTTTTTTGCATCAGAGTCGGTAAGCGGATTTACACCATACCTTCTTCCGTTTGCAGCCGGTGGATTTATTTATGTGGCAGCATCCGATATGATGCCGGAGATACGCAAGGAAAAAAGCCTGAAAAAATCACTGATTTCTTTCGGTATAGTCATTGCCGGAATTATCCTCATGCTGATGCTTCGGTTAGTAGGCGGTGAGTAAACATTCTTACGCTATACTACTATTTCGTGAATAACAGATTTGTATACGTATTTTTTTCACAGAAACGCAAAATTCCTTCAGGTGTTATAGATTCAAGCTGTTTATCCTTTTCGTTTATTCTGAGTATGCGAAACCCATTCTGTTTTACGGTACGTAAAAATCCGTGCGGGGAACATCCGCCCGCGGAAATTGCATCCGGTGAAAATTCGCAAAAAATGGTAAGGTGCTGTATGTGCTTTATGAAATGAGTCATACCTTTAAACGCCAGAGACTCTGCTCCTTCCATATCCATTTTTATAATCTGAGGTGTACGGTTTATTTTCACAAAAGTATCAATGGTAACAGTAGGGACCGTAATTGTTTTCCATTCTTGGTTGGGCGGACAGAGTGTGTGATTTCCTTTATGTTCACCGCATACATAAAATTTTGCAGTACCGTTTTTCTTTGATACTGCCATAGGAACAACAACGATATTCGGTATATTGTTTGAAGTGATATTTTTTTGGAGCAACCGTACGTTTTCCGGTTCCGGTTCAAATGCATACACACGTCCGCGTGTACCTACGAGAGACGAAAACAAAACCGTATAGTATCCGATATTTGCACCGATGTCATAGATGCACATTCCCGGTTTTACCATGCGCTTTACGACACTTGTCTCATATGGCTCAAGCAGAGAATATTTCCAGAGTAAACCGGCAACGAGTCTATCCGGAGTCCGGACATACATTTTTGCACCATGAATATTAAGGGGAATGTCATGATTAAAAAATGTCAGACGGTTAATTTGCCGTGCAACCATACGGAAATATTGCGAACCCGCAAGACGTCTCAAAAGTACCTGTTCGATAACGGAAGAAAGCATGGGTTTCATTTAAATAATTCAGGAAAACTTCATTCGCCGTATTGCAAACCAAATCATTTTCAGGCACTGCCATCCGTGATAAAACCTGCTGATATTCGTCGTACCATAGACCCGCGGATAATACCTAAGAGGTATTTCTATTATTTTCAGATTGGCAAGCGTTGATCCGAATATAAGATCAAAATCACCGAACGGATCGACGTCGTTCCATCTTTTGGATGACAAAAGAGAGTGTATTTTTTCATACTCTTTTCTGAATAATGCTTTGGTACCGCAGAGAGTATCGGATATATGCTGATTTAATATCCACGTAAACATCACACTGAAGAATTTATTACCGATTTTATTGACAAACCTCATAGAATCTTTTTCAAGCGGATACACAAGACGGGTTCCCTGAACGAATTCTCCTTTGCCTGTACGGAGGGCAAGATATACCTTAACTAAGTCTTCGGGTGTTATGGAAAGGTCAGCATCCAAAATCATAAGGATGTCACCGTGTGCTTTAGTGAACCCCTTGAGAACAGCATCTTTTTTACCGATTCCCGAACCCTGATCTATACACCGTATATGTATGCGGTTTTTATACTTTCGCATGACCCTTTCTATCTCAGTTTTTGTGTTGTCTTCAGAGTGACCCTCGACAAAAATCAGTTCCGTTGAGGATCCGAGTTTAGGCATTCTGCGAACGATATCTTCGATCGTCCCTTCTTCATTTCTTGCGGGTATGATGACGGAAACTGAGTATTCCGCATCTGTCGATATATTAGGTTTTTGCCGGATAACAAAGGAATGCAACAGACAAAGAGATCTCACTACCGGAAGTTTTGAAATATATGTATTTAATAATGGTGAAAGTACCGGAATATACAAAGGAAATAAGACATGAGAATCTTCTTTAATGATTTCAAAATCCGCAAGATCAAGCAGGTTTCTGATATCAACGGGAGTCAGCCAGTTTTGAGGAGGTTGCGGCATTTTTAATTTCAAAAATTGAAGAAACGTAAATATCGGTTCCCACAGATAGTTGTAGTGGGATATGATAATGCGCGTTTGTCCGTTTGAAACTTTTTTCAATTCCTCAAAGGCCTGCTGCACGTCCTCAAAATCACCGATTATATCCGACATGACTATATACTCAAACGGTTCATTGAGAGGCATTTGCTGCGCATCTCCTGTGATGAATGCGTATTTCGGATGGCGCATGCGGGCAATGCGGGTCATGTTGGAGGATATATCAATACCCACGCCATGTCTTGGTAATAAGCCGGATAAGAGATCACCGATACCGGAGCCGACAGCAAGAACATTCGCTTTATCCGGAACTAACCGGCGGAACAAGCGGAGCACTTCTTTGTGGTAATACCGGTTTTTTTCTGTCCACCCTGCTCTTTCGGACGCCACACCGTCATAGAACAATTTTATTGTTTGAGTTTTACCGGAGATCATAGAGACTTGGCATGTTTTTCATACCATACTATAGTACGCCTGAGTCCTTCCCGGAAACTGATAAGGGGCTGAAAATTAATTTCTTTCTTTATCTTTGATATATCCAGGATGCGGCGTGGTTGTCCGTTGGGTTTACCGGTATCCCATACGATTTTTCCGTGGTAACCCATGTATTTTGCTATTGTTTCGGTAAGATTTTTTATAGAAATTTCCTGACCGCTTCCTACGTTAATGGGATCCGGCTTATCATATAATTTTGTTGCCCGTACAATTGCACGTGCGGCATCCTCTGCATAGATAAATTCCCTTGTGGGTGTACCGTCACCCCAGATGGTAACGCTTGGAGCGTTGGATTGTCTTGCTTCATACATTTTTCTGATAATCGCCGGTATAACATGGGACTCTTCCGGATTAAAATTATCACCAGGTCCGTACAGATTTACAAGGAGAAGGTAAATGGAATGAAAATTGAACTGCCGTCGATATGCTTCTGATCCGACAAGAAGAATTTTTTTGGCAAGACCATACGGCGCATTTGTTTCTTCGGGGTACCCAAGCCAAAAGTTTTCTTCTTTAAACGGGATAGGAGTATATTTAGGGTATCCGCAAATGGTGCCTATGATGACAAGTTTCCCGACCTTGGCTTTCATAGATTCATGTAGTACGTTTATGCCCATTTTCAGATTATCGTAGAAAAGTGTAGCCGGATATTTCAGATTTTTCCCGATACCTCCGACATTTCCTGCTGCATGAATGACGATATCCGCACCTTTCAAGAGTTTCCGACATGAAAGTTCACTCCGAAGGTCGCATGTTTTTGACCTCGGGATCACGATATCCTGTTTTTTTGCTCCTGAGCGGATAAGTTCGAGAATAATGTATTTTCCGAGAAATCCGCCGCCGCCGGTGACAATAATGCGTTTCCCTTTAAGATTCATAGTTTGTAGTTGTGTATAGGCTGTATGTGTATCTCAAAAACGCTCATGAACAAAAGAGACGTTAATACCCACGTAACTTGAATTTGTATCTCAAGTTACTCAGTATATACCCAACTAATCAGCTTTTTCACTTAAGAAAGTTGCAAACCTGAGTAAGTTGGGTATATGTGCTGGTAGTATAATACATCCAACATAAGGTTGGTAATACACATGGAAGTTGTGTATTACCGCCTTCTTCAATGAAAAAAGCAATATTGTATAAAACTATAGAAAACAATACCGTCGGGTGTACAGCCTGCTCGTGGTACTGCAAAATAAAGGACGGATCATTTGGTATCTGTAAAACCCGGACAAACAAAGCAGGCATTCTGTATTCTCTCGTTTACGGAAAAACTACCGGGCTTGCAATTGATCCGGTTGAAAAGAAACCTCTCTATCATTTTTTACCCGGAAGCAGATTTCTGTCTTTTGGGACAGTCGGATGTAATTTCGGGTGTCTGTTCTGCCAAAATGACTGGATGACACAGACGATTAAAGAAAAGTTTAAAAGCCATGGTTCTGAATTTACAATTGACAGATTAATTACGGAAATTGATGCCCATTCCAAAGCGATGCAACCGAAAGAAATAGTTGAAATTGCAATTCAAAACGGAGTAGATGGTATAGCATATACGTACAATGAGCCCGCCATATTTGCGGAATTTGCCCATGACACGGCAAAGTTAGCCAAAAAAAGAGGGCTGAAAAATATTTTTGTTTCCAACGGATACGAATCAAAGGAAACGTTTCTTTATATGAAAAATTATATAGACGCAATCAATATTGATCTGAAAAGCAACAGACCCGAATTTTACCGAATCATATGCAAAGCAGATATTAAACCCGTGAAAGAGAACGTTGCGAGATGGTATAAAGAGGGAATAGAAACAGAAGTGACGACACTTATCATTCCCGGGCATAATGACAACGATGAAGAGCTAAGACAGATCGCTGAATTTCTCGTTTCCGTTTCTCCTCACATACCATGGCATATATCAGCATTCCATCCGGCGTATAAAATGACGGATGTACCGCAAACTCCCTATAAAACACTTGAATCTGCTTATGCAACAGGAAAAAAGGCCGGTCTGCATTATGTATATGTAGGAAACGTTACGGATGACCGGTATTCGGATACAAAGTGTCCGACATGCGGCTCACTTCTTGTTGCACGAACCGGATATAATACCGAGGTTATGAAATTGGATACACAAAATGCCGAGTGTAAAAATTGCAGGGAAAAAATATACGGTGTGTATTAATTACTAGCACTATGACTCATACTCCACAAATCCGAAAACCGTCAGTTGCGGGAAGTTTTTATCCTGATATTCCGGACGAGCTTAACGGTATGTTGGAGACATTATTTACAAAAACCGGGAACAAAACGAAAGGCAGAAAGGTGAAAGCGCTGATAGTTCCCCATGCAGGATATATCTATTCAGGACAAACGGCAGCCTGGGGGTATAAACAATTGCAGGTAAACAATATTTACGAAACAAAAAAAGTCAGGCCGCATTTCGTACTCATAGGTCCGTCACATAATTATTATTTTAATAACATCGTTTCCAACAGTTTTGCATATTGGGAAACACCGCTGGGAAAAATTACACACAGCATGACGGATACCCAAATGTTCCCGGCCAATAACGAAGCATTTATTCCGGAGCATTGTCTTGAAGTGCAGATACCGTTTTTGCAATACACCGTGAAAGATTTTTCGATTTCCTGTTTATTAACAGGAACAAACGTTAACAAAACAATCATTGCAGAGCAGCTCGCACACTATTATTCATCATCTGTTTTTATCATATCAACTGACCTTTCCCATTATCTGCCGGAGAGTGAAGCGCTCGTTATTGATAAAAAAACAATCAATGCTATTCTCTCCGGAGACGGAGAATATTTTCAAACCTGCGATAACGCCGCTTGCGGGGGGAACGGAATCTGCATTCTTATGGAAATAGCAGAAAAAAATCAGTGGAAACCGGTGCTTCTGTATTACGATACATCGGCAACCGCTTCCGGAGACACGGAAAGAGCAGTAGGATACGCTGCGATAGTATATTTTGCAGATAACTAAACTATGAAATCTAATGAAGATATTGCGCTTGAGACAATACGGAATTTTCTGATAAACGGCAATACTCCCGTCTACAGTGAATCGGATTTTGATGAAAAACAAAAAAGAAAAAAGGCGTGTTTTGTGACGGTATATGTGGACGGTAAATTGCGCGGATGTATCGGAAATGCCGAGCCTGTCGGTCCGTTATGGAAATCGATAACGGAGAATGCGGTTGCGGCAATAACATCCGATACGCGTTTTGACCAAATTACCAAGGAGGAGTTAGCCCGTTTAACAGTGGAAGTATCGGTGTTGTCTCCGATGATGCCGTTTAAACCAAAAAATTCAAAAGAACTCCTCTGGTATCTTCAGAGTAAAAAACCCGGCCTGGTAATTCAGAAAGGTTATAACAGGGCATTGTTTCTGCCTCAAGTCTGGGAACAGTTACCGAATGCAAAAAATTTCCTGGCAAACCTTTGCTTCAAAGCCGGTCTCCCGGATGATGCCTGGAAAGAAAACGGAATGCACTTTATGACATTTGTGAAAGAAGAATAGTCATCTGATAATTATCCATGTACGTATAGATGTGTATATTTCTCCTCGTGAATAATTACTAATACCCCGTATAATAAAGATATGCTTCTCTGGTTATCGATTTTTATTCTCTTTGTCATAATTCTTCTTATAGCAGCGGATATTTTTGTATCCACTACTGTCAGAATTTCTCACAGGCTCAGACTGTCGCCCCTGGTGATAGGAACGACGATTGTGGCAATCGGTACGTCTCTGCCTGAGCTTGCTGTTTCCGGTGTAGCCACGTTCCGCGGTGACAACGGGTTGGCAATCGGAAATATTATCGGATCAAATATTACCAATATATTTTTCATTCTGGCAGTGGGAATACTGATTGGTTCCATCAGGATCGGAACGACCAAAACCCAGAAAAATACATTGATTTTACTGATTGCTTCTATGTTGTTTTTTATCGTCGGGCGGATTTTACCGTATCCTATAACGGGTATTCTCATGGTTGGACTTGCGGTTTTTTTTACTTATGAAGAATACCGTTGGGGTGTAGAAGGAAGACTCCATGAAGATCATGCCCGCCTTTTGAAACGTCATATTGAACAACCAATGAATTTTATATTCTGGATTAAATTCACAGCATCTCTTTTGGGTATTATTGCCGGGGGAATTGCTGTTGTTTTTGCGAGTGAACGTATATCCAGACTAAGCGGATTATCCATGACAATTTTAGGTCTCAGTCTGACAGCGCTAGCTACATCATTGCCTGAATTATTTACAACAATTGTCAGCAGCATAAAAAAAGAAGATAAAATGGTTATCGGTAATATACTCGGCAGTAACATTTATAATCTTCTGTTTATCGGCGGATTGGTGGATATAACCGCCGGCTCATATGTCATAACCGCAAAAGAATGGTTCATCTTTATTGTTTCCTCTCTGTTTCTTCTTATCGTTGTTACATGCTGGCGCGGAAAAGTGGTCCCGAAATGGGCAGGATGTATATTACTGATTTTTTATATTCTGTATCTTTATATGATTAATTTGTCATAATTATGGATACGAATAATTCCACATCATCCGGTCGGGGTATAACGTCACAACAAGCAGGAATTCTTCTGAAACAGAATGGTCCGAACGAACTGCCGTCGCAAAAAGATCGTGGTCTTCTGCACACAATACGGAGCGTCATCAAGGAACCGATGTTTATGATTCTTGTGGCTGCCGGCGTAATATATCTTATTTTGGGGGAAATACAGGATGCTCTTCTTCTTTCATCTTTTATTGTTTTTGTCCTTGGCGTCACTATCTATCAGGAAAGGAAAACCGAACGTGCTGTTGCAGCTCTCAGAAAATTGTCCAGTCCGAGAGCAACTGTCATACGGGATGGGAAAGAAGTACGGATTCCTTCCCGTGAAATTGTTCCGGGAGATACGGTAATCGTAAAAACCGGGGACAGAATTCCTGCAGACGGGTATTGTACGAATGCGGATAATTTTCTCGTTGACGAATCAGTGCTCACCGGAGAATCATTACCGGTCGGAAAACGGGTATGGGAAGATCAGGATTCGGACAAACATCTGCGGCCGGGAGGAGAGAATCAGCCGCTTCTCTGGGCAGGAACATTGGTAAATCAGGGACGCGCGGAATTGACGGTTACGGCAACAGGTACACGGAGTGTAATGGGTAAAATCGGTGTTTCACTCGGAACAATAGAGGATGAAGAAACACTTCTCCGTAAGGAAATCCAAAGACTCGTGAAAATATTCGTTGTCATCGGAGCTGTGCTTTGTCTGAGTATCGTTCTCTACTGGGCTTTTTTCCGTGAATCATTGCTTGCGGGAATTTTGGCCGGACTTACGCTTTCCATGTCCATGCTGCCGGAGGAGTTTCCGGTAGTGCTGACGATATTTTTTACGCTCGGTGCCTGGAGACTCGCGAAAAAAAACGTCCTTGTACGGAAAACGGCAATTATTGAAACCCTGGGGGCTGCCACAACGCTTTGTGTTGATAAAACAGGAACGATTACAGCAAACACTTTAACGCTAGATTTCATATTTATGAAAGGACAGCGTATACCCCTTACCGCAAAGATGATACCTTCGGATGCTAAGGACGTATTGCATACCGCTCGCTTAGCAAGTGCTTTAAATCCTTCGGGATCTCTTGAAAAGACCATCAAAAATGAGACGGATAAACGATTTCCCCGATTGGGCAAAAGATCACGTCGGTTGGACGAAGGTGAAAGAATATCCGATGACGAAGGAATTTCGTGCTGTTGTTTCATTGTGGCAAAATCCCACAGGAGTAATTATTGGGACAGCAAAAGGAGCACCTGAAGTTATCGCACGATTATCCGGATCACAAGCGGACAAAGATGAATACACAATGAATGTAGAGAAACTTGCGGATGAAGGGTATAGAATGCTAGCTGTTGCATCGTGTGAATTAGGCGTTAAGGTAGTACCTGAAAAACTGGAACAACTTCCGTTTAGGATCCTCGGAATACTTGCCTTTTCAGATCCAGTGCGGGAAGGGGTACATGATGCGTTACAGGAATGTTACAAAGCAGGTATACGCATAATTATGATGACAGGTGATTATCCGGGAACTGCAAAAAGCGTCGGCAGGCGTATAGGTTTGGCACATTTTCAAAATAGTTGCGAAGGGGAGTTGCTGGAAAAACTTACGCCTTTTCAGCTTAAGGAGAAAGTGAAAGAGGTCAATATTTTTGCACGTATCCTTCCTGATCAGAAACTTCTCATCGTCAATGCTCTTAAATCCAATGGTGAGATAGTGGCGATGACCGGTGACGGGGTCAACGACGCACCGGCACTCAAATCCGCACATATCGGTATTTCCATGGGTGCCCGCGGGACGGATGTGGCACGGGAAGCGTCGGATATGGTACTCGTCAATGACGACTTTACATCTATCGTAGGGGCAGTTAAAACCGGGAGAAAGATATATGACAATATCAAAAAAGCAATGGCGTATATATTTGCAGTGCATATTCCGATTGCCGGTATGGCTGTTGTCCCTGTTATTCTCGGAATGCCGGTGGTTTTATTACCTGCTCATATAGCATTTCTTGAACTTATCATTGACCCAACATGTTCGACGGTGTTTGAGGCAGAGCACGCGGAAGACGATGTTATGCATAGGCAACCGAGAATTCTGGGGACTTCTGTTTTATCCAAACCGATTGCAATGATAAGTTTTCTTCAGGGACTGAGTGTTTTTATTATTTCCTTTGCTGTCCTTCTCGTAGCTTTATCACTTCATAGGACACCGGATGAAGCACGTACACTTACATTTATCACGATGGTGACGGGAAATCTCGGATTGATTGTATCCAATTTATCATGGAAAAAAACATGGATATCAATTCTCATTCACGCAACGCCGGCACTGCGTATTGTTCTTATTATCGTCATTACATCTTTTGCTGCGATTCTGGTAGTACCATGGATTCGGGATATTTTTCACTTCTCGCTTCCGTCTGGTATATCTCTCCTTATGGCAATCGGAGCGGGATCATGCAGCTTAATATGGTTTGAGGTGTTAAAAACCATACAGCATAAAACGAAGATCCTTCCGATATAAATTTCCTGCACAATAGTGTGCGAAACGGAAAAATTTCCGGTTGTACGGGTATGGAATAAATGAATTTTCCCCGATATATAATTTCAGCAGTTTGAAAGATTAAATTTTATGAGCACGATGAGAATAAAACAGTGTTTTCACCACTTCTACGTTTATTAAATATACTACAACGATACCGGCGAGGATTACCATCGTTGCAACCGGCAGCGGCGTAAATCCGAATATTTTCCCCAATTGTGTGCGGGGTATGATCCAGCCTATACATACGACACATACAGTGGATAACCAGAGCCAGATACTGGCATTACTTTTTAGAATAGGTGTAAATCTCGTCCTGATAATATGGATGACAAATGTTTGTGTAGCTAAGGATTCCATAAACCAACCGGTTTGAAATGCCGACGGTTGATTCTGATAAAGGAAATAGAGAACGGCATACGATGCAAAATCGTATATTGAGCTTATGGGTCCGAATGACAACATGAAAGTGCGTATGAATTTAATATCCCATTTCTTCGGTGACTTGGTATATTCGCGGTCTACGTTATCGGTAGGAATCGCAATCTGCGACAGATCATAGAGAAAATTATTCAGAAGTATCTGGAGAGGAAGCATGGGTAAAAACGGGATAAAAATGACCGCACCAAGGACGCTGAACATATTACCGAAATTAGACGATAAACCCATCATTATATACTTCATCGTATTTCCGAACGTTTTTCTTCCTTCTATAACTCCCCCTGCCAGTTCATCCAGACTTTTATGTGTAAGAATAAGATCAGCTGATTCTTTGGCGACATCTACGGCATTGGTCACGGATATACCGACATCCGCCGCAACTAAAGGCGAAGCATCATTGATACCGTCACCCAAGTATCCGACCGTATGTCCGCCGGTTTTCAGAGCCCGTATGATGCGGGTTTTTTGCTGTGGTGAACACCGGGCAAAAATAGTGGTATCCGTAACTTTTCTGGACAGGGCTTCATCCGTCAGACTGTCAATCTCATGTCCCAAAAGCATGCCTTTCACCGTAATACCGACATCTCTACAGATTTTCCGCGTCACGAGTTCGTTATCACCGGTTATCACTTTCAGTTCTATGCCAAGTTCTTCAAGTTGATCAAGCGCCTGACGGGTTCCTTCTTTCGGGGGGTCCAAAAAGGCAACAAATCCCATTAATTCCATATCGTTCTCGTCGTTTTTCGTATACGTATGTCTCGCAGAATGGACATTTTTGACGGCTACGGCAAGCACACGGAATCCTTCCTGACTGAGTTGTTTATATACATCCAGAGCTTTCAGGCGTATATCATTCCCTAAAATCCGGGCAGAACTTTTGTCATCCATATACGTAGAACAGGAATTCATGATTTCTTCCGGTGCGCCTTTGGTTATCATGGTTTGCGTGTCCTTAGGATCGGCAACAACAACGGACATTTTTTTCCTCACAAAGTCATACGGCACTTCATCAATTTTCGAGTAAGACGTAATATCGATTTTTTTATATGTACGGACAGCATCATCCAGCGGATTGGATATCCCGCTTTCAAAAGAGCTATTCAGATATGCAAAAAGGAGAACATCAGGAGAATTTTTCTTAGCAATGTCAATGTACCGGACGAGTTTGATTTTTGCTTCAGTTAACGTACCGGTTTTATCAGTAGCGAGTGTATCCATGCTGCCCAGAGAGGGGATTGCGGTCAATTTCTTTACAATAACCCCTTTCTTTGCCATATTTACCGAACCGCGGCTCATGGTAACCGTCATAATCATGGGGAGAAATTCCGGTGCAAGACCTACAGCTACGGCAATGGCAAACATAAAAGATTCTACGATATCATGACGTACCAATGTCGCTGTAAAGAAAATTATCAAAACTAAACCCATGATGATGCGGAGGATGAAATAGCTGAATCCGGTGACACCTTTTGTAAAATCGTTATCTTCTGATTTTTCCTGCAGACTTTGTGCCAGCTTGCCAAACTGTGTAGAACTGCCGGTGACGATTACTACTGCCCGGGCTTGCCCTGTGACGATACTGGTTCCTGCAAACAGGATGTTTGATAACGTGGTTATATCTGCGGTTTTAGAATCTATGACAGACGAGTTTTTTTCTGCAGGAAACGATTCGCCTGACAGCGTGGATTCATTGACAAAGCAATCCTTTGCTTCCAGAATACGAGCATCTGCGGGTACTAAATCACCCGAGTTAAGTTCAACTATATCACCGGGAACCACATCTTCCCGGAGAATATCCATGGATATACCGTTTCTGATGACCGTTGTGAGGGTTGCAGTGCTGTTTTTTAACTTTTCTGCCGCCCGGTTTGCTTTGTATTCCTGAAAAAAGTTGAGAACCGCACTTAATAGAACCATCAGGATGATAATAACGGCGTTTGCCGATTCTCTCAGGAAAAATGAGATGACGGAAACGATTATCAGAAGAAGTACGATCGGATTTTTAAACGAATGAAGGAATTGAATGACTATGTGGAGTTCAACCTGGTCTGCAATTTTATTTTTTCCGTACTGTACTATTCGTTTTTTTGCCTCTTTTTGCGATAAACCTGAATTCGCGGATTGAAGTTTACGCATAGCATGCTCTGATACCATCCCGGCATACGTGATAATTGTTTCCTGTGTAGTTTGCGGAGTCATACTTTTTCCGGAATTTTTATAACATTACACTGTCTATATCTTCCCTTGATACTGCCTTATCCATAATATCCATCTGTTCAGTTGTCGGGGAATATATCGCGGGATCCCTATCTAAACTATATACCAATTCCATAGTATGACGCGAGGTCTCGGGAGATTCATTTATTTATGACTTTCATTCCGGATTGTGCTGATATATTATTCGGATCAATTGCGAGACTTTGCGCAAACATGCTCCTTGCCATGTCAATTTTTCCGATTGCAATATAGATAATGCCTATATTTGCAAGAACATCCGGGTTATTGGGCTGTATTTTTTTTACCTCATCTAATTCCCTGAGTGAAGCCTCATAGTTTTTGTCTTCATAATCCATTCCTGCAAGAGCCATGCGCGATTGCCAAAGACGCGGATTATATGAAAGCGCTTTCTGATACATACGTTTTGCTTCATTTCTGTTTCCTTCTGCTATGTAAATATTTCCTAAATTGTGATACGCATCGGGATAATTAGGTTTTAAGGCAATTGCGAGTTTAAACTCCTCAATTGCTTTTTTATTATCACCGTGGCGTCCGTAGTAATCGCCGAGGTTGTTATGCGTTTTCGGATCCGATGGTGCTGTTTTGCCAAGCGCAAGCCACATGGTATCCGATGTACGCCAGTCGTTATTCCTGATAACCGTACGCGTAAGGAGTCCCCCTATGACGCATACAAACAGAAAAACAGTCAGATATTTATTTCGAAATTTGGAAGGGAAAGAGAAAAAAAGTAAAACACTCACAACGGACAGACCTGCAATACCCAGGTATACGTACCGTTCTGCTACAACCCACGCAAGCGGTAAAGGAGTGAGTGACGGAAGAAGAGGTGTAAAAAAAAGCATCAGATAGAAAAATAGCGTACGCTTTTTCCGATATGCTATGAAACATGCAACACAGAATAAAAGAAATACGACCAACTGAACGGTGTATATAGTCCAACCCTGAAACAATTCGGATTGGTAAAAAGATAAGTTTACAGGAAATACAAAAAGCGTAAGATATGTTATTATGGCAACGGGTATTTGGAGCGCGGAGTTATACAAGCCCCCGCCTGTATAATAGTCAGTTTCGAGAGCGTGTAACCGCGAGAATACGTATTGGAATCCGAAAAAACAAATCCATGCTATGCTGATGCCCGCATACGGAATGATCCGTCGCCAATGTTGACGCAAATTTCCCATACAGAATTCATAAAGGGGGAACAGAAGAAACAGTGGAAGTGATTTTTCTGACGATATAATCATATAAGTATAAGAAATTACGGAGTATACATATGCAGTACGGTTATTGAGGAGGTAAAGGAAAAAAGACAGAAGAAAAAAGAAAGCATATTGCGCGTATCCTCCACCGGATATCCATGTAACTGATTCGACTGCAAGAGGATGCACTGCAAAGATTGCTGCTGAAGGAAACGCAAGTTTTCGGCTATGAAGCTTACTCACAATTGCGTATACCAAGATAGTAGATCCCAGGTGAAACAGAATATTCATGATACGGTAAGCCGAAGGGTCGGAACCGAACAGCGCGTGGAGAATATAAAATATAAAGTACCGTCCTGTTACAAAAGGGATGCTGACTATGAACCGCGGGTTTGAAATGAGCGGATTTTCAGCAATTGAAGGAAAGTCATCGGAAATAAATGCATTTCCGATTGAATTTGCATATGCAGCTACAACAAGAAAAATGAGAACCGCTATCTGAATTCCGTGGGTTTTACCAAGAATGAATATTTTTTTCATGCACTCCATTTATATCTTTTCTCCCTCCCCATTTGCAACACCGGTTTGATTATAATGGAAGAGGTGCTATGAAAATACTCTACAATCCGATATTTCTCACACACGAAACCGGAAACCATCCGGAAAATAAAGAACGCTTCAGATTATTTAAAGATTTGCCGGTGAGAGATATCCAAAACGGTGAAAGATTCTTGCCGCTCGTTCATACCCAGGAATATATCGAATACATTAAACGTGCCTCTATAATTTCCGAGAAAATCGATAATGACACCCTGACTTCTCCCGGTACATGGAATGCGGCTGTGACTGCGGTCGGGGCAGGTATACAAGCATCCGGAGAAGGTGATTTTGCTCTTGTCCGTCCTCCCGGGCATCACGCACATTCCGATCACGCGTCAGGATTTTGCATATTTAATACTATGGCAATTGCAGCTGAGAATCTCGCACGCGAAGGGAAAAAAGTACTGATAATCGATATAGATTCGCACCTTGGTGACGGGACGGAAAAGTTTTTTTATAACCGTGATACCGTCATGTACGCGTCTGTGCATCAGGATCCGTCTTTTCCGGGAGGCGGTGGAGCGGATGATATCGGATATGACAAAGGGAAAGGATATACGATAAATATTCCCGTTCCTCCGGGAAGCGGCGATGATATTTTTTTACAGGCACTCGACTATATTCTCGCTGTCGGACAGGTATTTAAACCCGATGTAATCGGAGTTTCTGCAGGTTTTGACGGGTACCGGGGTGATACTCTTCTTCAGCTCCGTTATAGTATCAACGCATATTATGAAGCAGGAAGGAGAATAGTCGGAAATTTCCCCGCAGTTTCCGTATTTGCTGTTCTTGAAGGGGGGTATGTACCGGAGATATTGCCGCTGTGCGTATACAATTTCATTGACGGAATAAATGGGAAGGAACAGCAATATAAAGAGGACTTCACAGATTCCCCGATACTTGTCATGGAGTCTTTCGGAGTAACCATGGAAACGGTAAAGAATAATTTACATCCGTACTGGAATATATGAATTTAAAAAAGCTCCATACAATGTTTCATCCTAAAACTATAGCCGTCATTGGTGCATCCAACACGGAAGGATCCGTCGGATATTCACTGATCCGTAATCTTGTTTCGAGCGGATTTGTCGGTACTATTTATCCCGTCAATCCAAAGCACGAAAATATCCAGGGCGTCAAAGCATATCCGTCTATTTCCCAAACGCCCGATACCATAGATCTCGCAATTATCGCAACTCCTGCTTCAAAAGTTCCAGATGTTGTGAAGGAATGTGCAGAGGCAAAAGTGACTGCCTGTGTTATTGTGTCAGCCGGATTTAAAGAAGCTGGGCAGGATGGACAGAAACTCATGGATTCGATCAGGACAACTATAGAAAAATACGATATGACAATCCTCGGACCGAATTGCCTTGGATTTATCCGTCCGTCGCTTAAATTAAATGCAAGTTTTTCCAGAAAAATGGCAAAACCCGGAGGGATTGCGTTTATCTCCCAAAGCGGTGCACTTTGCAGTGCGGTACTGGACTGGTCTGTCAAAGAAAATGTCGGATTTTCGTACTTTGTTTCGGTAGGGGAAATGCTGGATATCGGGTATCACGACCTTATTGATTATTTCGGAAATGATCCTGAAACAACGTCAATTCTCATCTACATGGAGTCGCTTACACATGCACGGCGATTTCTTTCCGCCGCGCGCGGTTTTGCCAGGACCAAACCGATTATCGTTTTGAAATCCGGTAAAAGTTTTGAAGGGGCGAAAGCTGCACTCTCACACACAGGGTCCATAACCGGAAACGACCAGATATTTGATGCGGCGTTTAAAAGAGTCGGTATTTTACGGGTGAGTACAATCAGTGAATTGTTTGACTGCGCAAAAACACTGTCTATGCAGGAGCGCCCCGGGGGCAATAAACTGGCAATTGTGACGAACGCCGGCGGACCAGGCGTTATCGCCACAGATATGCTGATTGCAGAAGGGGGGCAACTGGCAATTTTGTCTAAAGAAACACTTACATACCTCGATGAAGCACTTCCTCCCAGCTGGAGCCATGCTAATCCAATCGATGTTCTGGGAGATGCTGATCCCGTCCGGTATAAAAAAGCAATTGACGCCGTTTTAAATGACCAGAGTGTTGACGGTGTGATCGTCATTCTCACGCCGCAGGCGGTGACAGATGCCGTCGGGACTGCCAATGAACTTGTTGTTTCCCGTGCAAAAACCAGAAAAACAATTCTCTCCGTATGGATGGGTGAAGATGATGTGGCGGAAGGGAGACGTGTTTTAGAGGAGGGGAAAATTCCTGCATACGAAAAACCCGAAGATGCCATAAGGGCTTTTATCAATATGTACAGGTACGAGAAAAATTTGGAACTTCTTTATCAAACTCCCGGCACCATACCGCATGCGTTTGAGCCGAAGACCCAAAAGAATAAACAGATTATATCCGGAGCGTTGGCAAAAAACCGTTTTATTTTAACTGAACCGGAAGCAAAGGAGTTCCTCTCAAATTATGATATCGCCGTACCGAGAGGCGATGTTGCGCATGATTGCGATAACGCCGTAGATATTGCGCGTAAAATAGGATTTCCTGTTGTCATGAAAATTGTATCGCCGGATGTCGTACATAAAATAGACGTCGGCGGGGTAGCACTGGGCGTTTTTTCACCTGACGATGTTAAAACAGCATACAAACGGATTATAGACGCGGTAAAACAACGTGTACCTTACGCACAGATAGAGGGGGTATATATAGAAGAAATGGTGTCAAAGCGGTATGAGCTTCTGATAGGATGCAAGAAAGATCCGATATTCGGTCCTGCTATTGTATTTGGCATGGGAGGAATTGCGGTTGAGGTATTTAAAGATACGAATATCGGTTTGCCTCCCCTCAATATGACACTTGCAGCACGAATCATCGAAGGGACAAAGATATTTAAACTCCTTTCAGGGTATCGCGGCGTTGCCGGTGTTGATGTAACATCCGTACAGTATCTCCTTTATAAGTTTGCATACCTTGTCATGGATTTTCCGGAGATAGCGGAGCTTGACATCAACCCATTTGCCGTAGATGAAAAAGGACAGATTGTCCTTGACGCAAAAGTGATTCTGGATGAAAAAATCGCAGGAAAGGAAGTAAAACCATATTCTCATATGGTCATTTCTCCGTATCCCCGGCAGTACGAAAAAAATGTTTCAATGAAAAACGGTAAAATTGTGTTTCTGCGTCCGATACGTCCTGAAGATGAACCTATGGAAGCAGATATGTTTAAAACATTTTCCGAAGAAACCCAACGGTTCCGGTTTTTTGGTCCGATAAAAAACGTAACGCACGAACTCCTTATCCGTTATACCCAAATTGATTATGACAGAGAAATAGCCATAATTGCGGAAATGTCGGACGGAGGGAAAAAGTTTATGACGGGCGTGGTGCGGGTAATCGCTGATCCGTACAATGAATCAGCGGAATTCGCAATTGTCGTCGGAGACCCCTGGCAAAAACAGGGACTCGGAACCGTCATGATGGAACACATGCTTGATATTGCCGGGATTCAGGGAATACAACGGTTATATGCCTATACTCTCACGGACAATGCAGGTATGTTGCATCTTTTTGAAAAGTTTCATTTCTCCACGACGCGGCATGAGGATATGTACAAAGTAGAGCTTATGCTCAGGTAAGACATATCAATTCTTAGTTTCCTGTGACGGCGGGAAAGTTCAAAAAGGCAAGATAAACCTATCTCTGCTATAATAGAGGATAATCAAACCCGCAAGCGAGTAGCGGGTTTTATTCGTATTAGCGTACCTCCGTATATATTTTATAAGTATTATATTCGTATTATTTTTATGGACATCAGAAACATTGCAATTATTGCGCATGTCGATCACGGGAAGACCACACTGGTGGACGGGATGCTGAAACAAACCCATACATTCAGGGATAATCAGGCGGAAATGGGAGAAACGACAATTCTGGACTCTAATGATTTAGAAAGGGAGAAGGGGATTACAATCCTCGCTAAAAATACCGCTGTCGTGTGGAACGGGACGAAAATAAACATCATCGATACACCGGGGCATGCAGATTTTTCCGGCGAGATTGAACGGGTGATCAATATGGCTGACGGGGCAGTACTGGTTGTCGACGCGGCGGAAGGTCCGTTACCTCAAACGCAATTTGTGCTAGAGAAAGCATTTGAGTTGAATATTCCGATTATCGTAGTTATCAATAAAATTGACCGCAAAGACGCCAGACCGACTGAGGTTCTCCGGGAAACGGAAGATTTGTTTATCAAGCTTGCCAAAAACGAAACACACCTAGTATTTCCTGTCATCTATGCAGTCGGAAGGGAAGGGAAAGCATGGAAAAAACTCCCTCAGACACCCCGGGACGAAGGAAATCTGATACCGCTTTTTGAAGAGATAGTTCATACTGTCCCAAAACCGAAAGCAAATGAAAACGAGCCGTTTAAAATGCTTATTTCGACACTGGATTTTGATCCGTATAAAGGAACCTATGCAATAGGGAAAGTCAGTCAGGGGAAAGCAACACCCGGACAATCGGTTTTTATCTACGCTGACAATAAAAAAATTGCGTCAGGCAGAATCGAGCATGTGTACACAAGTTTCGGTTTGGAACGTAAAACCGTCAATGAATCCGAGGCAGGGGATATTATAGCCATAAGCGGAGTTCCCGAAGTAGCAATCGGTTACACAATTGCCGATATGTGCGTCAGTTCCGGATATCCTTTGATAAAAATTACGGAACCGACAATAAAAATTCTGATTAGTCCGAACACATCACCATTTGCGGGTAAAGAAGGCAAGTTTCAAACAGCACGGCAACTCACGGATCGTCTTAAACGGGAGCTTAAAACGAATATTGGACTTGTTATCCAAACGCAAACCGGTTCCAGCACATTTGCCGTTTCCGGAAGAGGGGAACTGCATCTTGCAATTCTTATTGAAAATTTACGCCGTGAAGGATATGAACTGGAAGTATCCAAACCGCAGGTTATCTATAAGGAAACGGACGGAGTTGTCTATGAACCGTTTGAAGAAGTAACCATTGAAACGGCAAAAGAATACGTAGGTGTCATTATTGAAGAACTGGGAAAACGGAAGGGAACGATGACGGATACGACAACAACAGAAAACCACACTACGAAGCTTATTTATGATATCTCAAGTAATAATTTGCTCGGGTTTCGAGGTGATATGCTCAGTCTCACGCGGGGGAACGGCATTTTTGCATCTCGGTTTTTGGGGTATTTTCCAAAAAGTCCTCACATATCACATATGCGAAACGGAGTACTGGTTTCGCTTGCTACAGGTACGGCTACTGCATATGCCCTCACTACAGTTCAGGAACGGGGAATGCCATTTATCGGTCCCGGAACCGAGGTTTATGAGGGTATGATTATCGGGGTAAACCGGAAGGCGGGAGATATTGAAATAAATGTGACAAAAAGCAAAAAACTCACCAATATCCACAGTGAGACATCTGATATTGCCATACAACTCGAACCACCGACCATACTCTCGCTTGAGCAGTGTCTGGACTTTCTGGAGAACGATGAACTTCTTGAAGTCACTCCATTATCATTAAGACTCCGTAAAAAATATCTTTCTCATATAGACCGCGTACGAAATCAACGGAAAAATACATAATTTTTGATTTTCTACGGAAGATTCATGTATGATAGCAACTGACTATGTGCGGACGTTTTGCACTTGACGGTACTATAGAGGAATTTAATAAACGGTTTCGTGTGCAGATTGGTCCGTCACTTTTTTCACCGCAGAAAAATATCACTCCGGGATCAATGATTCCTATCATCAAAGAAGACCAGGGACCTAAAGCAATTCTTGCCAAATGGGGTTTAGTTCCTTCCTGGGCAAAAGATCCGAAGATCGGGTACAAAATGATCAACGCCCGTCGGGAAACACTCATGGAAAAACCATCATTTCGAAAACCGTTTCTGAGCACACGGTGTCTCATTCCGTCAAACGGTTTTTATGAATGGCTTCATACGGAGAAAGAGAAAATTCCATATTATTATCGCCTAACATCAGGTGAACTGTTTGCGTTTGCCGGTTTATATGATGTTTGGAAGGATGCAGAAGGATTTCCTCTGGTCAGCTGTACCATCATCACGACAACACCAAATTCTCTTATCACCCCGGTTCATAACCGTATGCCGGTGATACTGACAAGAGGTAATGAAGAGATATGGCTAAACGGTAATGTACGGGAGCCTGAGGCTTTACTTCCCATGCTTGTGCCGTTTGACCCGAAAAAGATGGAAACATATCCGGTTTCTTTCGATATCAAAACAACCAAAGATTCAGCGGATTGATATGCTGCTTTATTTTATCCACTTATAGCTTCAGCTCCCGCTTTGGCACACTCGGCGTCCTGGGAAACGTCCGTTGACCCGCCGACACCAACACCGCCTGCAAGTTTACCATCGATCATAACAGGCGCACCGCCTGCAATTGTTGTCAGCTTACCGCTTATAAGAGACGTAAGTCCGTGATACGGTTTTCCCTCCTGGGTATACGGAGCAATCGCATCCGTCGGCATACCAAGCGTGCCGGATGTAAATGCTTTTGCATACGCAAATTTAGGACTAACCGTTAACGCACCGTCCATCCGTGAACACGCAATAATCGTTCCGTGTTCGTCAACCACTACCGCAGACACAGCAACTCCGAGCGTCTTTGCTTTAGCTTCACACGCTTCGAGAGCTACTTTTGCATTCTGAAGAGTAATCATATTAACCTCCTGATACTACTATAGCAGATTCAAAAACAGGAGATATGGTTATCTTTTGTGATGACAGAGATCAGAGAGATCCTCCATAGACGGGGAATGTCCGAGAATTGCACTGGCTGTACATATGAGAGGATTAGCAAGATAAACGCGTCCTTTTGGGTGCCCCATGCGTCCCTCATGATTTCGTGTTGCTGTCGTAAAACATATATCCTGTTCCCTGATAATTTCCGGTCCGACACCTATACAGCTTCCGCATCCGATAGCGTTAATGATTTGTCCTCCTGTTTTTTCAATTATTTCTGTAAGACCCTCTTTTTTGGCCTGATGCAATACGGCGACAGAATTGGGGTGAATAATCAGTTTTGTATCCGGATGAATATGACGGCCGGAGAGTAAAGAGGCGGCTGTCCGTATGTCATCGATGTTTCCTCCGGCGCATGAGCCGATGATGACTTTTGTGACAACGGTATTGGGAAGTTCTGTTAATGGTATCACGTTATCCGGACTTGACGGAACAGCAACCATCGGCTGAAGTTGATCAACGTGTATTTGTATTACAGAAGAGTATTCCGCATCCGGATCCGCATCAGGATAAAGCAAGAGAGCTTTTTTACTGCTGTCAGCGCGACCCGTACTGACAAGATACTCGGCTATGGTTTGAAGCGGCGGAAATACCGCATTTACCGCCCGCATCTCAGCAGCTTGATTTGCGAGGATAGCAAGATCGTCCATATTCATGTTATCTATAGATTCACCGGCGTATTCGATTGCCCTGCCGGTTAACTGTCCGGTTTGTTTATTAAATAAGGATAAATACAAAGCAATATCTCTGACGCTCATATATTCAGGCAATGATCCGGTAATAATTACCTGAGCAGTTTCCGGTACAACCGTGAGAATTTCACCCGTTTTCATATATCCGGCGGCATCTGTTGCGCCGATGCCGAAAGCAAGTCCTATGGGACCCAACATAGTTGTATGTGAATCAGTACCGACGATAAGCCCCGGCGGAGCTATCTTCATCATAGTGATATGGCATATTGCTTCCAACTCTGTCTGCGATTTACCGGAAAAAGGAATGTCATATAGTCGGATACCGTGTTTGGATGCAAAATCCCTGGTTATTTTTTCAAGGTTTAATGATCTGGCATCCGTTCCGTCTAAAGATAAATGGTCGTTAAAAAGAACGATTGATGACGGATCAATTATGTGATACCCGTCTTTTCCAAACGTAGTGTCTAATAAGTCAGCCGATATTGGTACGGTATATTCATAGGAATACATGGTTTCAGGCCTGACGACACCTCCGTCTCCGGGTTTGACGAATTCAGTTTTCAGATATCGGGCAAACCATTTTTCGGTAATAGTCATGGGTCTGGGATTTGTGTGTATTTCAGGAATACTGATTTTTCCCTCATGGATTAATTGAAGATATCTCAGCAATCCTCCTGAGGATACGATCTCCCGTTCAAGCGGATTGAGAGTATCCACCAAGTCATTCAATGGTATTGCCTGACCTCTTTTAACCCTGTCAATAAGAGTAAAGTCAGTCGACGGAATGATCCCGACATTGACGCAGTTACGGCGGAATATCGGAGAGAATGATTTGGCAATCACCAGAGAGCAACCGGCATTTTGCATGGCAATCGGAGCATGTTCCCGGCTTGATCCGCTGCCGAAATAATCTCCCGCAACCCACACATTCGGCCAAACCGATACCATATCTCCGGGTTTAATAAGAGAATCTTTTAGTCCGGTCATAACAAACCTGCCGAGGTTTTCCGGATCCGGGTTTTTACACGCATCAGCGGGAATTATCTGATCGGTATTTATACCGGACGCAAGATCATCCGGATTGATATAAGAAAGTGCGATTCCCTGCACTTGTAATTTAAGTGGTAGCGGTTCTATGGAAAAATAGAAAATGTCCGGTAGAAAATATACGCTCTCTATCCGATTTTCAGGACCCATATGCATTTGAAACGGGCGGGGAATTCGTTTGTATAATACCCAAAAAATCATCGTCAGACAACGGGACGCCGTGTTCCTGATGAACTTCTTTTGCTCTCTGTAAAATAAGACGGATCACATCCGGTGTTAATTGATCTTCCCGGATACCCAAACGCTGACCCATTTCATAAACGTTTGATTTGCCTGAGACTGCAGTTACTATATCCAATCGGATTTTGAGACCTAAGCTGGTTGGAGAGAACGGGAAATACACCTGTTCAAAAATCCGGGTTAAGTGCGGTCCGACATCTTTCAGTCTTTTGAAAGCTGATGCATGAATACCTGTAGGGACTAGCCTCGATGCTTCTGCGTAAATCGTTCCGGGAAAAGGATTTGCTCTGGGGTCTATCCCCCGAGCAGTCAGTTCTTCGGTTACAAGATCATATATGCCTAATAATCCGTGCCCGTTTGCTTTCATAATACCCGCGGCGATTGCATGTAAAATAAACGTTTCAATCGCCATATTGCCTCCGAGATCTCCGACACCTCCGAGAGTTCCGTGAATTCCTGCTATAAAGGGTTCGTTACATGCGTTTACTGCATTTGCAACAGCGTTTCCTAGCATATTATGGGTATGGATTTCCCAGATACGATCCGGATACATCCTTACGAATGTGTCTTTAATATGATGCAGTAAATTGGCTGTCCACGATGGCTGGATGCCGCGGCTGCAGGTATCGCAAATACAAATTCCGTCTGCTCCCGAATCAAGTGCGGATCTGAAAAATATATCCAGATCCTGAGGAAATGAACCATAGGTATCTTCAAAAGGTACGATAACACCGCCTATGTGCGGGTCGTTTTTCAGTTCCGATACGGAATTTGCCACCCAATCCGATATAGAACGGGTATTCCATTTTTGTTGTCCCTCCGCAAGCATTCTGATTCTTGAGCTTCCCACAAACGCATAAACCCATAACTTTTGCCCATAATTTTTGTAAGCAAATTCAGCAGTTTCGCGTATTGCAATTACATCATCATCTGCGGTTCTTCCGGCTACGGCAGGAATTATCGGTATGTTGTGTCGGGATAAAAAGGACACCATGTCCAGAATTTTTTGTTGTTCTTTCGGGCCGGATACCGGCATACCAAGATCAGCGATTGTTACTCCGATTTCCGGAAGCCGTTTCAATATGTCTTTGGCAATATCAAGGCGGGAGCTTAATCTAAATACACCCGGAACACCGATCTGATCGCCGTCACGAAGACCTTCATATTGAATATATACTGGTTGGTTTCTTGGTTCTTGTGTATGAGGGGAATCAAATTTGTGATGTGGCCAATCATATATGAGAAGATTTAATATATCATTTTCAGTTATAAGTTTCTGTTCAAGCATGTGCTCAAGCTTCAATAAATCACCGGAATTTTTCTCCAGGATTAATTCCCCGGCGACCATTCCGGGATCACCGGAAATCTGAAGATCCTGGTGTTCTTTGATAAGCATTTAATTTATACGAAATTTGTAATTACTATAAGCATAATTTATCATACACTAATTCCGTATTCATAAGTATACAATTTTACTATGCGTGAATTGATCGAATGGTTTAAAGAAGATCTGCCGCCTGACAGCAATTTTAATGATTTAAAACAAAGGTTGGAGAAGGAAACTTTTGTTTTTGATTCTTATTTGGGCTTAGCGAGCAGACCTAACGATGTAAACCGGGCAACGGAGATTTTATCTTCCGGGAAAAGGCGGATCATAGGGGCTCATATCGGAGGGAGTGTAGGAGGTTTTCTGTTCAATCCCTATCATCCGTCAAGCGTTAACGAAATTGTACGGATAAAGAGTGTCGGAGGAACCAAACGTCAGGAATTATTCAGTATGGTTATAAATGCCCAAACAGTGAATGAAATTACGGTACCCGGGAATATCGACCGGATCCGGTGGACGGACGCAGCAGGAGCATGTTTTATACAATTTCCCATTCCAGAAGAAGCAACCCGTCTTATACCCGAACAGTTTTATCACAGGGATGAGGAAAAAGAATTAATTTTTGCCCAGTGTTTTATTGCCGGAGAAGGAAGTATGTTTGATACGCTTATAACACAAACTACCGGATCATATAAAGTACCGTTTCTCGGGGGAACCTCAGCAAATTATTCGGGTTGGGGATCAATTGAAACCAGATTGGGTGCTGCCAGATTTTCCCTCGGTAACGCGATATATTTCCTCGACGATGATGTGCCATCTTCTCATACCCTACGTGGTTCCTATACAATAATTCGTATAGTCGCAAATATACCGGAATTGGTTCGGAACGGAAATATTGGTTATGATACATTAGTATCGCGACTCATATCATAAATGTAGGTTAATATGTATTCAACTGACCCAAAACTTCAACAGACGCTCAAATCCCTCTGGAAGCTTGAAAAAATCATACTTGATACCCTTGAATTTAATCAGGTAGTTGAGAAGATCGTGAACAGCATGCTCGTAGAACTTGGATATCTGAATCTGGGGTACAGGATTATTGTTTTGATTCTTCACGACCCAAAAGAAAATTCACTGAAACGCGTTTCTTTGTCCCAGACAGAAGAGGCAACGAAGTTATTATCTACAACGACTATTCCGTTTCCGAAAATGGATATTCCGCTTACAGCGGAAAATAATTTATGCGTAAAAGCATTTAAGGAGCAGACAATGCTTCATACCATATATTGGCCGGATATTCTGACACCTCCCTTTGACAAGGTAAACGCCGAAAATTACCAAAAACTGGCGGGAATACATACAAGCATGGTTTTTCCGGTTGTTGTAAAAAATACTTCACTTGGGGTTCTGATATTCAGTATGGTCAAACCATTCGATCAGGTTTCATCAGAGGAAATGGACTTAATAAAAGGATTTACTGATGTTGTCGGGATCGCTGTCCAAAACGCCAAGCTTTACAGTGAAGTTGAAAAGACAACAGAAGGGCTCAATAAAGCCAATAAAGAGCTTCATGAACTTGATAAACTGAAAGATGAGTTCGTGTCGCTTGCGTCCCACGAACTGAGGACTCCGATGACGGCAATCAGGGGATCACTCTCAACGATACTTGAAGGGTATGCCGGAGACGTGTCCGCGAGTGTCCGGGAATTTCTCACTGCCGCCTATAACGAAAACGAACGACTGCTTAGGCTCGTAAACAACCTCCTCAACATTTCCCGGATCGAATCCGGTAGGTTTACATTCACCATCGTGAACGTCAATTTGGATAAAGTAATTGAAGAGATCGTCGCAAACCTCGAAGGTGCCGCAAAGGAAAAAGGTTTGACCCTTACATTTGAACATGAGGGGCTTACCCCTCTGGTAGCAGCTGATGAGGATAAGGTAAAAGAAGTTGTCATAAACCTCGTCGGTAACGCTGTAAAATTTACGCATAAAGGGGGAGTAACGGTAAAAACACATACAGAAAACAATATGGTTGTGACATCAATAACTGACACCGGATCAGGAATTGCCAAAGAAGATCAGGAGCTCCTGTTTAAGAAATTTTCACAGGTACGCGGAAGCTATGCCAAACAAACCGGAGGTACGGGTCTCGGGCTCTATATATGTAAAATTATAGTGGAAGGGCTTGGAGGAAAAATCTGGCTTGAATCGACTATCGGTGTCGGGAGCGTATTCTATTTTTCCTTGCCACTTGCTTCCAAGGATACGATATAATGAAATTATGGCGAAGATTTTATTCATAGAAGATGATCCTTTGATAGTTAAGATTTACTCGACAAGGCTCAAGGCAGACGGACACGATGTGACATCAGCAGAAAACGGGGAAGAGGGTTTAAAAAAAGTGTATGAAGTGAAACCTGATATCATCGTTTTGGATGTTATGATGCCACGTATCGACGGTTTCGGAGTATTGGAAAAGCTCCGTGCAGATCCGCTATTCAGCTCAACACCAATTCTCATGTATTCGAACCTTAATAACGAAGATGAAATTACACGGGCAAAAGAGATGAAAGCAACAGAGTTTATTGTAAAAGCGAATCTTTCTCCCACGCAGATGGTTGATAAGATTAAACAATACGTACCGCACGACGCCCCGTCTCCTTCCTAATAGACAAAACGGTTTAATCGCGGAGAAAAGATGCTACTTTCAAAAGAGAGTATGGTATACAATAAAATAAACCGGTTTTTGACGACCCGGTACGTTTGATATGATTCAAGCTGCCCAACTGCGTGAAATTATTTTAAAATCAGGATTTGTATCTCCGGAAGATTTCGATAATGCAAAGAAAAGTTCAGATGAACTGGGTAAAGATCTTTCCGGAATCCTTATCTCCCGGGGGCTTGTCAGCGAAGATGTGCTTGGACAGATTATCGGTGAATTTTACGGAGTACCTTTTGTTAAACTTGCTCATAAAGTTGTGCCTCTTGATATCCTCACACTAATTCCTGAGGAAGCATCAACAACCTTTCATGTGATTCCTTTTGCCCGGGAAGGAAACGAAATCCAACTTGCCATGCAGGATCCCGGAGATTTGGAAGCTCGGGAATTTGTGAAGAGAAAAACCGGAATGAAAGTGAAAATATTTTATGCTAACCCTCCGGATCTGGGAGCTGCCATCGGACAATACAAAAAAAATATCAAGGAAGTATTTACAAAGATTATAGAAGAAAACATCCAGAAAAGCTCTTTCCAATCGAAAGACATTACCAAGCTTGGGACAGACCTGCCTGTTATAAAAATCCTTGATACGATACTCGAGTATGCATCAGCAGAAAGTGCAAGCGATGTACATCTGGAGGCTGCAGAATCGGAATTCCTTGTCCGTTTCCGTATTGACGGCGTGCTTCATGACATACTCACGCTGCCAAAAACCATCCACCCCGCAATTGTTGCACGCATAAAAATTCTGTCACAGCTTAAAATCGACGAGCACCGGATACCGCAGGATGGCCGGTTTAAATTTAAAATCAATGAAGCGTATATTGCACTCCGTGTTTCCATACTGCCGGCATTTTACGGTGAGAATATCGTCCTTCGTATATTGTCGGAATCAGCGCGTCCGCTGGCGCTAGAAGAATTGGGTTTGACGGGTCATAATCTGGAGCTTGTGAAACGCAATATTAAAAAACCGCACGGGATGATACTCGTAACAGGTCCTACAGGTTCAGGGAAAACCACAACCCTTTACAGCATTCTGAACATCCTCATATCAACGGAAGTGAAAATATGTACTGTCGAAGATCCTGTAGAATACGGTATATCCCGCGTGAACCAGACACAGATACAACCGCAGGCAGGGCTTACGTTTGCCGCAGGACTTCGGTCGCTCCTCCGGCATGATCCGGACATTATCATGGTCGGCGAAATACGCGACAAAGAGACTGTAGAAATGGCAATTCATTCTGCTCTGACAGGCCATTTGGTTTTATCGACACTCCACACCAATGACGCAGCCGGTACCGTTCCTCGGCTTTTGGATATGGGTGCTGAAGGATTTCTTGTTGCATCAACACTCAACCTCGTGGTTGCCCAGAGACTGGTCCGAAAAATCTGTACATCATGCATAGAGCCGTATATAGCTCCTGATGAGACCATACAATACCTTTCGAAATTCGGAGAGCTTGGTGATGTCTCCAATAAATTTTATCACGGGAAGGGTTGTCCGGAGTGTAAAGGCAAAGGGTATAAAGGACGTATCGGAATTTTTGAAATACTCGAAGCCAATGAGGAAATCCGTCAGATGATTGCCAAGCGCGTTTCTGCTGATGAGCTAGCGAAAGCCGGTATTGCAAGCGGCATGATCCCATTAATACGGGACGGGATAAATAAGGCAAGCGGAGGAATTACCACAATCGAAGAAGTTCTCCGTGTGGTGAGGGAGTAATAAAATGGCGAATTTTACGTATAAAGCCATCGACGCAAATAAAAAAGTCATTCAGGGAAAACAAACCGCTAAAACCAGGGAAGAAGTGGCGCAGGCTCTTGCAAAACGGAATTTAATGCCGCTCGTCATAAAATCAGATGTTGATCAGCTTGTGATACGCGGTTCCATCCCTACTATTGAAAAAATAACATTCTGCAGATACCTATCCATCATGCTTACGACCGGACTTTCTCTTTCTGAAGGGATAGAGGTCCTACGGAACGAGACAAAAAATCCTCTCATGGCAAAAATTCTCGGAGATATGAATTATTCCATGGAACAGGGCCAGCAATTATCGACTATTTTTGAGAGGTATCCCGGAATTTTTGAACCTTTTTTCCTGACACTTGCACGGGCAGGAGAAGTCAGCGGAAAACTGTCGGACGTATTTAAGTATCTGGAAACCGAGCTCCGGGCAGAATATAGCCTGAATGCAAAAGTAAAAGGTGCGCTTTTGTATCCTGCGGTCGTTTTCGTTGCCATGATTGTCATCGGAACGATGATGTTTTTTTTCGTTTTGCCGCAGATAGGGAGGGTATTTCTCAGCCTCCGGTTGCCTCTGCCGTTTCTCACAAAAACTCTTTTTACCGTCTCCATTGCACTTTCTGCGCAATTTATACCGATTGTGATCTCTATGATGGTGCTAGGCGGACTTTTTGTTCTGTCATTGAAAAACCGTACGGTACGCGATTTTCTCTTTACCATAGTCCGGCCGATTCCGATAATCCATAAACTGCTTGTCAAAATAGATATAGCCAGATTTTCCCGCATATTCTCCACACTCCTTCGCAGTGCCGTACCGATAACTGAAGCATTGGAAATATCGTTTAATACCCTCACGCTTCCTGAATATAGGGATATGGCTGCAACCATTCCGGATGAGGTAAAAAAAGGGAAAACACTTTCTTCGATCGTTAAGAGCGATCCGAAATTTCCTTCACTTCTCGTACAGATGGTAGCGGCAGGAGAAAAAACAGGAACACTGGATGCGACACTTGCTGATCTTGCATCCTTTTATGAAGAAGAAGTAGAGGAGGAAGTAAAGGGATTAACGCAGATTATCGAACCGGTTCTCATGCTTTGCGTAGGTGTTGCGGTCGGCGCAATGATTCTTTCCATTATTGCGCCAATTTACAGTGTCGTCGGAAATTTCCAGTCTGCAGCCGGTGCTCCTGGCGGGATGGCGCCGAAATAATCTTGTAGTGCGGAATAATAAACGCGCAACCCGTACGTACTCATATTACTTTTTCTCTAGTACGAATATATAATGTGGTATACAATATCTTCATGTAACGCCGGTTTATTCCGGTGATTTTCATGTATTGATATATATGACCAGTCTGCCCGACTTACTGCTGCCGAAGATCAAACACTTCGGTTTATCCATTGAACGATGGTCACTTCATGCTGTTGAAACGGATAGAAACGGAAATCCTATTCATGCATCAGAAGTAAAAATCCCAACTGATACTTTTGCAGAAGGAATTCTCGTAAAAAAAGACATATTTGCAGAAGCAGTTCGCGAACTTATTAAGGCAGGCAAATTTACGACACCATACGTCGCTGTTACATTTCCGGAAGTTTTTGCGTATACGCGCGGATAT
This sequence comes from Candidatus Gottesmanbacteria bacterium, assembly GCA_963711735.1. Classification (GTDB taxonomy): domain Bacteria; phylum Patescibacteriota; class Microgenomatia; order UBA10105; family UBA927; genus CAVQFA01. Next base: position 291,701 of record CAVQFA010000003.1, read on the forward strand.
ACGGTCCCGATACTTCCGACGGAAGAGATACATGAGGCTATCAGTTGGCATACGAAAGATCTTTTTCCATTTTCTCCTGAGGATATTTACTTCGATTGGAAAATTCTTGTGAAAACTGATACGGAATATCAGGTATCGGTCGTTGCGGTTCAACGGAAAGTCCTCGATACACTCGTTGACACACTTGTAAAAATCGGACTTAAACCTCTCCGGTTTGAACCTGACGCATCAGCTCTGACGCGTCTCCTTGCCATTGGGCCTCAAACATACGCGGTGCTTATAGAAATCAATGAACCAGGTGCTTATGTGACGATAGTGGAAGGGGAGAAAGCTATATTTACTACAGTAATTACGTATGCTGCGGGAGATACACCGGAGGTGTATCTTGGCAACATCGATCAGACTCTTACGGAAATAGCAACGTATTACAAAAAAAAGGACATTTTAACTTCGGACAAAACACGCGTATTTGTCACGGGACAAATGGCATCACCTCAATGGGTAGACCACCTCAAACAACTTTTAGGATATCCGGTAGACGTACTTACCACGTCGATGCAATACAGTGCATATAACAAATCATTTGCTGCAGCGCGGCAAATTATCCAGCCTCCTACGGATCCCATGTCAATCAACCTCCTTCCGCTACTGACTCAACAGCACTATGAAGCGCAAAGAACGGATATATTTTATAAAACCCTATTTGTCCGCCTGTGTATTTTTATGCTCTGTATGCTTACCGTTTCGGGTAGTGCGTATTGGCTCGTAACAGCAGAACGATATAGGCTGGATTCCCGGGTAAAAACACTGCGTTTGTTCAGTGAGTCACAGGTGGGGAGTATGAAAGACATACTGCTTCTCAATACCCAGTCCCGGAATATTGTGGGGCTTGCTCCTTTGCGAAAAACACCAAAATACGCATTAAACGCACTGTCGGAGATTATTCCAAAAGGAATTTTTGTGACGCAATGGGAATATGATGACCCAAAACTGACATTTAAAGTTACGGGTATCGCTGACACCCGTGAAGACCTTGTGACATTCAAAAAGGCGCTCGATGCATCTGAATATTTTACAAATGTAACTTTACCGCTTGGATCACTTGAAACTGCACAGCAGGCACCGTTTGTCATGACATTTTTAGTAAAAAAATGATTGTATGGAAACAAAAGCACCAACATCACTTAAAAGGGTTAACATGCTTCTGCCTCTCATCATTCTTCTTGGGACGCTGGTTATAGTGGATTTTGTTTTCCTTTTTCTGTTTCGAAGTCAGATAACGACAGTTAAACTGCTTAAAACGGAAGCACAACAGCTCGATACTGACCGCAGGATCATAACGGCATCCGCAGACATAGAATCAGAATATAAAAAAGAAATAAATGCCATATCCGGGGTATTCCCTACAGAAGAGACAATTCCTCTTTTCATCCAGTCGCTGGAGTCGGCAATCCGGACATTTACCGAGGATTATACGTTTAAGTTTGCTTCACTTCATCCCGTGGCAGAACAGGATAAGCTATTTCTTCTGGTTACGGTATCCATGAGGTGCGAGTTTGTATACCTCATATCATTTCTGGAAAAATTAGAAGTAATGCCATATATGACACATGTTGTCAATATTCAGGCAAAAACACCGGAAAATATAACCGGAAAAAGCGATATCAGTGTGGCGCTTAAAGTTTATGTTCAAAACCCATTCACAACAAAATAGTGCAATGATAACGGCGATAGGTCTTGCTTTATCTATCGTTATTCTCATTGGTATTCATTTAGCTATCTTACTTCCTGGTGTAACGGAAATTTATATACGCGGAAAGGAGTCCGTCAGTAAGGATCCTATTGACAGAGTTACGGTTAATGAAGCGATTAAGCTGCTTGAGGACTGACACTGTCAATGTATGAATTGACAACGCTTGGGAGCATTTGTTACGCTGGTAATGTCCGTAATGTTTGGACCTAAGAAGTAATGATTAAAGTGAAAGGGGGTGAACAGAATGAATATAATTTCAAAACTAAAAAACAGAAAAGGATTTACGCTTATCGAATTGCTGGTAGTTATCGGTATTATCGGAATCCTCGCAGCAGTTGTACTCGTTGCAGTTAATCCGGCGAGACAATTTGCCTCTGCACGCGATACGCAGCGGAGAGCTGATCTATACGGCATAACGAATGCCATATATCAGTATGCGACGGAAAATAATGGCAATTTGCCCGTTATTATAACCGAAACACCAGGTCATATTGGTACCGGCGGTATCGATTTGGCGACAATAATAGTCCCGACGTATATTGCGGCAATGCCGAAAGATCCGTCAACCGGGACAGAAGCAGATACGCAGTACACAATCTACCGGGATATTAACGGAAGAGTAGTTGCGAGTGCGTCAAGTGAATTAAATCCGGGCGCCAGCATCACCGTTATCAGGTAAACTTTGTACGCGATTTGATTACGCGTAATTGAATACGTAAGTATTTACACAACCTTCCCTGCCAAGGGAAGGTTTGCGTTTTTTCCGTCAGTCAAACTCCTCTGCCATTGCAAAGAACACCCCGATTCTCTACAGTAAAAGTAGCATGATGAAACAGCGCGATGATAATAAAATTATTCTTGTCACAGGTGCAGTGTTGGTCATTCTTGTGATTCTTGTTGTAGTTATAGTATCGCGAATCGGTAACAGATACGGATCGAATATCGCATCTGTTTCCAATCAGCCGCCCCCTGCGCAAAGCTCCCATACGGAGAAAGAAACGATTACGAGACTGCGCATTCAAAGGCCGGGAGAAAAAGGGTGTATGGAAGTCTCACCGGACGGTTCGGTACGCCAATATGCCGTATGTCAGGAAGAACTTGTGAGCGCCAGGCGTTTAAATGATGCCAAATACATCATACGTCTTATGAAACTTGTTTCTGAGGCAAAATACGCCGAGTATGACGGGACATCATACTGCAGTACGTATTTAATTCACGTTGAAACAGAAAGCGGAACGAGGACATTTTGTGTGGACAGTGTAAACGGTGGGTCCGGCGGAGGAGGTACCGGGCCGGGACCGGGTGCTGATATCATCAGAACAATTGAAGACATCATTGAGGAAATACCTCAGAATACTCCGACCCCAGGTCCGGGAGTCAGCACGTATCCAACGCCGACAATTTTTGGACAACCGACAGATACTCCTACACCAACCGGTGAGGTATATATTACCCCGACTCCGGTACCAACCGGAACAAACAAAGGATTCACGTGTGATTTTGATGAAAATGGTGCCAGGAAGCCCTTTGCTGTTTCCGGTGTGGTTTGTAGTACGGATCCGATACCGATACCTTGAAGATTAATACATTAAGTAAATATATACCCTCACTATTCAGAGACAGCATTTCAATGAAGCAGTATTACTACAGAACAAAAATAATATAGAAAAGCGCAACGGCAATTCTGTACCACCCGAACGGTACAAATGAATGGTGTTTCACAAATGTGAGAAACGTCTGAACCGTGATATAAGCAGTGACAAACGCACCGATAAACCCGACAGCAAGAATTGCGTATTCCCCCGAGCTGAATTGAGAAGATGACCGGGCAATGTCAAGAACGGTTGCGGCAAACATTGTCGGGATTGCAAGAATAAACGAAAATTCAACCGCCTCGGACTTGGAAAGTCCGACATATAAACCGCCGACAATTGTCGCTGCGGCACGGGATACGCCCGGAATCATGGATATAGTCTGAAACAAGCCAATGACCAGGGCGTCCTTATACGTAAGTCCGGTCATATTTTTTTCATTATTATGAAATAGTCTGTCGACAAAAAGCAAAAAAATACCGCCCAGAAAAAGAAATACGACGACAACCCACGCATTTCCGATGAGATATGTTTTAATGGCGGAGTAGAGTACGAGCCCGATTCCCATTGCGGGGAGAAATGCAACAAAAACTTTTTTCCAGAGGTTTACACCGAAAATAACTTTTCGCCAGTATAAAAAAACTACTGAAAGTATGGCTCCGAACTGGATAATAATTTCAAAACTTTTGGCAAACTCCGTCTGCGGAATTTTGAGAATGTTGGATAGAAGTATCATGTGTCCGGTTGATGATACCGGTAGGAATTCCGTCACACCCTCAACAATTGACAAAATAATTGCATGTATGATTGTCATATTTCAACGATAGTACTTTTTCAGATACACGAATACCCCCAATATGAGCAATCCGGAAATGATGAATGGAATATCTTTATTAAGCAGATTAAACATGTAACCGCCGGCAATAGGACCCAAAATCCGTCCGAGGCTTCCGGCTGATGCAAGAAGTCCTAATGTTTTACCGTACTCTTCTTTAGGAACGTTTTCTGAGGAAAGAGACTGGATGACGGGATTTACCAGTCCGTTGCCTATGGGAATGAGAGTTTGTGAAATAACGAGTAAGTACGGGTGTATGGTAATAGCCAGGCTGAGAAGTCCGATTCCGAGAATTCCTGTAGCGTACACGAAAATCTTTTTTTCACCGATCTTTTTCAGAAGCCTCGGTAACAGTTGAAGTTGTACCGCAACCACCATAATACCGATGTACGTAAAGACGAGTCCGGTTTGTGTCGGTCCGAAACCAAACGTATGCTCAGCCCACAATGCGAAATTACCCTGCATGAGAGAAAAAGCAAAGTTCAGCATAAAGAAAACGAACAGAAATAACCTGATGGGTGAACAGCAGAGAACTTCCTTAAACTCTGTCCATGTAAATTTCGTCTTCGGAGATTTTTGTGCAACTGTTACATTTACGGATTCCCTGAGAAACAGCACTGTCGTTATAATCGTAATGAGTGAGATGGATGCTGCAATGTATGCCGGAACAGCAAATCCCCATCGTGAGGATATTCCTCCTATTGCAGGACCGAAAATAAATCCGAGTCCGAATGCCGCCCCGATTAAACCCATGGCTCTCGCGCGGTTTTCCTTTGACGTGATATCGGAAATGTAAGCCTGGGCAATGGAAATATTTCCGCCGGTTGCTCCGTCTATAATTCTCGAGAGAAACAACAGCGGTATGGAATTAGCTACGCCCAATATCAAAAAACCCAAGAATGTTCCCAGTTGTGATATGATGAGTAATTTTTTCCGTCCGTAACGGTCTGAAAGCCTGCCCAAGATCGGTGCGGAAAGAAGTTGGAAAAATGAATACACTGCCGTTAATAACCCGATTACAAAAGGGTTGGCTCCGTATTTTTCACCGATAAACGGGAGCAGGGGAAGAATAAGCCCGAATCCTAAAAGATCGATAAATACTATGAGAAAAATCGTTATGAGATTTCTGTTATTCATACTTTTCCGTTCATAAGAAAACCGGACAATAAATGTGTAATAACAAGTATTTTATATCTCTGTGAATGGGATTTCCATGGTAAAACGAGTCTGCCGGAAGACTATTTATGCAGCGTATCCGTGAGGGTGTGAGCCCACTTTTTAATCGATTCGGTGTGTTTCTCCTGATTATAGAAAAATCCATCTATCCGAAGGGACGGAATTATGAGAGTACCGCCGGCGGATTTGATAAATCCCTCCAGAACATCGACGCTTCCGCAAAAATGCGTGTACGATGAGTCTCCAAGACCCATGACGGCAAACTTTGTGCCGGTGAAAGATACCCCTTTTGCTTTATGTATAAATTCGATAAAAAGCTCATGCGGTTGTCCTTCAAGTCCGTTTAGATCCCATGTTGGTGTGCAGAAAATGACAACGTCATAGGTTTTTATCTCATCGGGTTTCACATCTCCGGGTGACTTAACCCTAACAGTATGGTGTGAGGTAAGTTCCTGCGAGAGAATCTCACTTGCAGCCTGGGTACTTCCTGAATATGTAGCAAAAAGCTGAAGAATCCGCATAGCCTGGAATTATATTTTTATCCGGTACAGTTTCGTTCTGGATGCTCCGGTTTTTAATGTTGCCCGCACGATGAGCTCTGCATCTGCAATATTGTAATGAGGTGTGCATACACCTTTACTGCATGTGCCAAAATACAGATCCCGTACTTCACTTGATGATGTCGGTATAAGCGTGCCTGTTGCTCCCTGAGCAATACCATTTGCATCATACGAGAGTTCATACGAGACGCTTTTTACCGACTGGAGGTTGAGAAACGTAACAATGACGGAATTTGTCGGTCGTGAAAGTTTTGCGCTTGAATAAGAAACAGCGCTTTTGCCGGATGCAGTTTTTCGGCGTACACGGAGTTTCGCAGCTATAACCGGACTGCCGGCAAGAGTAAGCACAATAGCCGCTAAAACAATTACACTTAATCGTTTCATCATATCTTAATGGGAATATTATATACCATTCCTCCCCAATTTTCGTTTTTTCAGTATAACAAACCATACACATGATATACTATGAGAGTAATTATTGCGGATGAGCATATGAATAAGAAAGTACTCATAGTTCTCGTGACACTCCTTGTCGTTGTGATTATCTCCGTACCGCTTGTCTATTTCGGCATACGTTCCCGCACGCAGAAATCCTCTGACGCATCACGCTTAGGGGGAGTGACACCGACACAAACGCCCGATAAGTTGACGACGTGGGAAGACCCGGCCGGGTTTACGTTTCAGTACCCCGAAGGTATAGTTGTCAATAAACATGATGAAGATACGGAAAATTATGCACATGTAGAATTGACCCAGAAAGATCATCCCGGAAATGTTATCGTGTGGGTGAAAGATACGACGGCACAGGATATTCTGTCCTGGGCACGAACGGACGCGCGTTTTGCCGGTGCACCTTCGATTGATACGACACTCGGCGGAGAAAACGCAAAAAAATTTCTGCTTACCACTCCCAAACCTATGGCTGTCACCGGTACCATATTTGAAGGTCTCTTGTTCTCCGTAGAAGCCGATTTGGCAGATAAACCATACTGGGATAAGGTGTTCACGACGGTTACCGGAACATTTACTCTTATACCATTCGAAGAAAATTCAACAAGTAATTCTTCGGCATCCGACAACACCGGCGCAGATTCGGGAACAATTGATGAAGAAGAAACTATAGAATAGACGCGTCCGGTGGGCATAATGTAGAGAAACCGCTCAGCATGTGATATACTACCCCTGTCCAAGGAAAGAAGCAGAATTGTCCGTGAGAAGAGGGTTTATTCCCAAATATTTTTCTCTTCAGGCGTGATAGTGTTTCTTCTGGTCCTCTGGAGAGAAAGGAGCCCATATGGCAGCGAATTTGTTTGTCGGCAATCTGGCTTACACTACAGATGATGCCAAACTTGCTGAAGCATTTGCTCAGGCAGGAACAGTCGCGTCAGCCAAAGTCATCAAAGATAAATATTCAGGCCGTTCACGCGGTTTTGGATTTGTCGAGATGTCTTCTGACGAGGAAGCCAAAAAAGCGATAGAGCTTTTTAACGGTAAAGACCTCGATGGCAGACCACTGGTTGTTAACGAGGCACGTCCTCCGCAACAGACAGCACGCACGTAAAATAAAAAAATATTTTTATACAAGTCAAAGCCCTAAGGTTTCTTAGGGCTTTGCTGTATAATATGGCACATATGTCCGATGGGTTTCACAGTCCAACATGGGGAGATATCACGTTGCCTTCTGTGCGGACGCATATTCTCGGGTTTATAAAAGAAGATATCCAGCGTGTTTACCGGTTAGTCATTGGTACGGATTCACAAACGAAAAACGGAGACGGGGTGGATTTCGTAACGGCAATTGTTATCCATAGGGTAGGTGCGGGAGGTATCTATTTCTGGAAACGGACGTGTCTCGTGAAGCGTTTGGTTCTCCGGGAACGGATGTATGAAGAGGCTGCAAGATCCCTAGAGACAGCTGATAATGTTCTTGCACTTCTCAAAAGCGATGGTTTCACCCGGTATGACGTCGAAATTCATGTGGATATAGGTTCATTTGGGCCAACTCGGGACATGATTTCAGAAATTGTCGGTATGATACGCGGCGTAGGGTATGCGGTGAAGATCAAACCTGAGAGCTTCGCAGCAAGCAAAGTGGCGGATAAATATACATAATGGTACAATAGCGCGTAAGAGAAAGGAGAAACGCATTTATGGCAAATAAAGCAATTATCGCGTTTGCAGTTATTATTCTCGGTGTCTTTGCCGGGTGGTATCTTTTCGGAGGAAAAGGGGGAATTCCGACATTTCCGGATAGTAAAAGATTAACCCTGACTCCCAAGGCAACGCCGACAGCAGAACCGACAGGCACATACCAGTTTACAGAGGAAAATGCTAAAGCGACACCGGAACCTAATGTTACAAGTGTGACAAAAGGCGGGATCGAAGAAACGAAGTCTGCCGTATCACGCATAACCTTTACGGATACCGGTTTTACACCGAGCGTCCTGACGGTCAAAGTCGGAACCGCAGTGACATTTGTAAACCAGTCAAAGGTATCCATGTATGTGATATCTGCCATACACCCCACACACCAGGTTTTGTCCGGACTCAATGAAGGGAAAAGTGTGGTAAACGGCGGCACATATACCTACACATTCAGCAAGGTAGGCACATGGAAGTATCACAATGAAAATAAGCCGGATCAAACCGGTGCTGTAATTGTGACGCAATAATATACAATGTTTTCATGAGGTATCGAATCGGTTGGATATCAATTATCTGTGCCATCCTATCCGTCTTACTCATCGGCATTATCCAATTTTCCCAACCCGTTATTATCGGAGCTGACGGATATCTCCACGGGAGAATGGCACTCATGCTCAGTGAGCAGGGATTTCTCAAAAGACTCCCGCAGGCCCAGTATTCCTGGTTTAATACCGACCGTTTCAGCGACAAAGATTTTCTGTATCACGTTTACCTCTATCCGTTTGTCCGTACATTCGGGTATATGACCGGAACGAAAACCGGAGCATTTGCGGCAACCGCGATTCTTTACATTTCCGTTATCTATATCCTTTCCGTGTATACGGGCACCAAAATTCTTCCGTTTATGACTGCAGGACTTTTTTTATCCGCTCAGTTTATACGGGATACGGCAGAAGCACGTCCGCTTGTTTTTGCACTAACTCTGACTGTGTGGGGTATACACTCAATTCTCAAAAAAAAGCCATGGGCCGTATTATTTGTGAGTTTGCTTTACGGTATGGTTCATCTCTCCGCATTTGTGTTACCTGTTTTTGCGTTCCTTTGGCTTTTAGTTTCGTGGGTGCAGGGTAAAGGAGGTACCCGGAAAATCTTTGTTGCATCCGTGTCGGGATATATCATAAGCTTTCTTCTCCACCCGAATTTTCCGAACAATATTTTTTTTGCCTACCTAAACGGGCTCCTCGTTCCCATCATGATACTTCGCGGATCAATCCTTGAGCTCGGTGCGGAATTTTTCCCGCTTACGACCCGTGATACGTTTATCCGTTTCCCTTTTCTGGTTGCGGGTTTCGGGATTATGATTCTTTCATTTCTCGTGAGTCGGTCAAAAATTCGGTATGAATCCCGTATATGGGTTGTTGCTGTTTTATTTTTCGGTGTCATGGGACTTTTTTCCGTGCGGAACATAACGCACATGTATCCGATTGCACTTATTGCTTTCGGATCACTCCTTCATGATACGGAGGGTATGCTTAAAGAAGTAAGCGATACACTCCGGAGGAGAGTTTATATCCTGTCGGCGTTGTTATTCGGAGGTATTGCCGTGTTTGCCCTTACCATGACGATACCGACCCTCCGAAACATGATGCGCTCCGACTTGATATACGACGCGCATTTCATACGTATTGCCAAAGTTATAGAAGCACAGGTTCCCAAAGGTTCTGTTGTTTTTCATACCAACTGGTCTGACAGCCAGTACCTCATCGGACTTGCGCCGGAATACAGATACATAGAGACACTGGATCCTATTTATATGTATACGTACAATACAAAACTCTACACCCTCTACAGGAGTGTAAGTTTCGGTAATGTTGATAATGTGTATGGCGCACTGACAAAGGGATTTCATTCGTATTACGGGTACGCCGGAAAAAATTACTTCCGCGGGTTTATCGACAAAATCCGCAAAGACAGCAGATTTTCCATAATAGCGGAGGATGAATTGGGACTTCTGTATGGGATTTCCCAGAAATCTTCAGAAAATAAGAAGTAGAACATTTATTCAGAAATGTTAATGATTCCCGAGGTGCAAACCTGCCTGCCGGCAAGGCAGGGCTAAATCACTCCAGGAGTGGAGAATACATAAATTTGAATGTGGAGAGGATTTGGTCTGTGCGTTCTTTATTTACTAGTGTTGGTTCTGAAGTAAATAATGATATTTTTGTATTTCCTTTAAGGATATACGTAACATATCGGTTTCTTTCTCCCTTTATCTGTCCTTTAATTGCTTTATACCCATCTATGGTAGTATCTTCAATAGAATTAACAAGTAAGTCGCTTTTTAATTGCTGAAACTCAGACTCAGTTATTATAGACGTCTTTTGCCAAATAATATAAAGCTGATAAGCATTTTTCGATGGAACAGAATTATTGAACGAATAATTCTGAATATAGGCAGTAAAATCGTTGCCTGGATTTGACACTTCAGAGTGGACGGATAATTCAGGAGGAACTTTAAAATTTAACTGTAAAGGTGAAAATGTATATGATTGCCAATCTGCTGTGAGGTTTGGAACAGAAGCAGGGCATGGTGCAAATTCACAATTAGGACCGGTTCTCCCAACAGAAGACCCGTCAGGACAGAGCTTTGCTTCCATAGTACAAGCCGTTGGGGCAGGGAATGATAATGGTTTGGTAGCCAAATAATATCCACCTATACCACCAATACCGAAAAGTAATACCCCTAAGAGCACAATAACTAAAGGATGTATGGATTTTTTTGTTTGCATTGGAATTACAGGGGGAGAAGGTTCCTGAGGAATGGGTTGAACCGGTTGTGGATTATCAGTCATATATTCAATATACCATAGACATAGAATCGATTGATGATAATATGTTCAAACATCGTATACCCGACAGAGTAAATAGGTTGAAGCTTCGATCATTAAAAGTTGATTATGGTGTTAGTGTCGGTGACAGGGCGGGGGTGGGGATGGGGGCACAGCGTCCACCGAGAGGTTCGGTGCCTTTAACAAAGTATTCTACCCTTCCATAATAACAGGGGAGTGAAATTACATTTTCCGGTTTTGGTGCGACTTCATCAGGTTTGTTCTTCAGAAGTGCAGTCATAATATCGTGCCATATGGGAGATGCTCCCGTGATGCCGGAGGTAAGAACCGGATCCATCGGAGAGTTATTATTATTTCCGACCCATACCGTTGTCACATACGACGGAGTGTACCCGATAGTCCAGTTGTCGCGTTTTTCGTTTGTCGTTCCGGTTTTAACGGAAACTGTTTTGCCGGGTATGACTAAGCTAGAATTGGGTCCGAAAGCAGAGGAGCGCGCCTGGTTGTCAGCAAGGATGTTTCCCATGATCCATGCAACTTCCGGAGTTGTGGCTGGTATCCCGGTATCGGGCGCATTTTTTTCTACAATATGTCCTGCATAGTCAGTGATCTCAAGAATAGGAAGGAGATCTACATGCCTGCCGGTGTTAGCGAGTGTTCCGTACGCCTCAGCCATTTCAAGCATCGTGACATCACCACCGCCGAGTGTGAGTGAGAGCCCGTACCGTGATGTGTCCTGCCACGAGTCGATACCCATGAGCTGTGCCTTCTGCATCATCGTGGGGAGTCCGATTTTCGCAAGTACCTTCACTGCCGGTACATTGTAGGAGTTAGCAAGTGCCATCCGAAGAGGAGTAAGTCCATGGAACTTGCCGTCGTAATTAACTGGTGCGTATGAGGGGCTCCCGTATACACGATAGATAACGGGTGAATCATCGATAATCGATGCTGCGGTATACCCGTTTTCGAGAGCCGCAGTATAGGTTATAATTTTTATGGATGATCCGGGTTGCCTGAGGGAAGTAGTGACATTGACATTCCCATCGCTTGCCGTATCAAAATAATTTTTGCTTCCGACCATTGCGAGTATTTCACCGGTTTTCGGATTTGTGACAAGCGCCGCACCGTTGCCGACCCGAAGAGGGGCAAGTGCAGTAATCTGGTTTTCCACTATATTTTGTGCCGTTTCCTGTACGGATATATCCAGAGATGTTATAACACGAAGCCCTCCGCGCTCTACGAGACGTGTTCCGTACCGTTTCTCCAGTATATTTTTTATGTACATGACAAAGTGCGGTGCGCGCATCTGAACTGCGGGGGATGCATACACGAGCGGTTCGTTTGCAGCTTCATCTGCCTGTTGTTTGGTTATGTATCCGTCCTCTGACATCCGGCGTAATACTTCGCGCTGTCGCATAACGGCTTTTTCGGGATGAGCACCAAAGGGGGAATATTCTGTGGGTGCCGCAGGGAGACCGGTGAGAAGCGCTGCCTCTGCAAGAGTCAAATCCTTCACGGATTTATTGAAGTATGTCCGGCTTGCTGATTCGATACCCCACGCGGTTCCTCCGTACGGAACCTGATTGAGATACATTTCCAATATTTGATTTTTCGTATACATCTGTTCAGCCCAGAATGAAAGAAGAATTTCCTTAAATTTCCGTACAATTGTTACCTCCGGAGTCAGAAGAACGGATTTGATAAGCTGCTGGGAAATTGTCGATCCGCCCTGCAGACGATGATTCACGAACGTTTCTATGAAAGCACGCGTTATCGCACGTATTGAAAATCCCTGATGCTGGTAAAATTCACGGTCCTCAATGGCGATGGTTGCCTCGCGGACCATGGGAGGAATCTGGGCAAGAGTGAGCGGCGTCCTGTTTTGGTCAGCGTATATTTCGTACAAAAGTATTCCGTTCCGGTCAAATATTTTTGTCGTTACCTCGAGATCCCTGTGTGTAAGGAGATTTGGATTGGGAAGGGATACAAGCCACTGATAGCTTACAAACGGAATAACTATAAAAACCAGGGTGACGAAAATGCCACTCAGAAACCACCTGATGCTGTTGATAATAAGTGATGGTTCGTATTTTCTCTGCCTGGGGGTTTTGGGTGTTATAGTTTTCGTGCGTTTCAGATTTTTTATAAATGACAGGAAGGGAATATGTAATTTTTTCGGCGGATATATTTCACCCTTCAGGGATATGTTTTTTTTCTTACTTACGTACGTTGTCTGCGTCTTCAAAAAAGATGAGGAAGGTTCTTTATGTTCGGGAAATCCGATGGAAGCAGCTTTATTTGCAAGTGACGAGAACCACGCCGTGAAGCTCCGGACAATGGTATTTTGAGCAGAATAGGCTGTACTTTTTGTTGCTGCCCGCAACCGGTCTGATGACCGTTTGGATATGTAATAAAATGCACCTGTCCGTTCACGGATTCTGATTCCGGCAAGCGCGTAATAGTACTTTAAAAATGCGACAAGCAAAAGAAACTGTTTCCGAACATAGGTGTAGAGGAAAGTATCGACTGAATTTATTATATTATAGGTTATTTTAAATGCGAAAAGTAGGAATTTAAAAAATGATCGGACCAGATCTCCGATTTTTTTTAATAATAAGAAAATACCCGTGATTAATTGAAGAACGATATCCATATGCGCAATACAAAAAAACAGGAAGTCCACTGAACAGCCTGTGAACTAGTGTTATATCATATTCTATGGGACTATTCAAGAAGAATAATTTCGGAAAATTACCGTATGATTACGGGTTTTTTGGCATCATGATTACAATCTAAACACCACATGGATAACTCATCGCGAAGTACATCATGATCCTGAATTTCAACATTTTCAGGAGCTGTTGTCTGTGTGGCAAGATCACCGGTTGTTTTATCTATAGGGACACTCATACGTAACTGTTCACGGGCTGTGGGAACTGTGCCTTTTATGAAGTACTCATACCGTGTTGAACATCCCTTATCTCCTTCGCTATTAGGAGGAAGCAAACCGGTCGTGGTGCACACTTCGGCACCGACAATACCTTCGGGTTGTTTTGGCCAGATATCAGGTTGATTTTCAAGTACCCGCTTCATGAGCTTATTCCATATCGGAGCTGCTCCCGTTACTCCGGAAACAAGCGCCTGGTTCATGCGGGTGTTATTGTTGTTGCCTACCCAAACTGCGATGAGAAATTGCGGTGTATACCCGATCGTCCAATTATCCCGGTGTTCATCCGTTGTTCCGGTTTTAACCGATACCGCGTGTCCCGGGATAACAAGCGCTGAGTTTGTCCCGAACATGGCAGCGCGGGCGTTGTTATCCAGAAGTATGTGTGAAATGAGATACGCGGTTTCCGCGGAAAGAACCCTCGGTCCGGAGATAAGAATCTGTGAAGGTACGGACTTTTTCAGATTAGGATCTTTCTGTTCAAAGAGTATCTTTCCCTGGTTGTCCGTTACCTTTGTGATAGCTATCAGGTCTTTCCGTACTCCTGAATTGGCAAATACGGAAAATGCTGTTGCCATATCCGTCATCCTTACCTCTCCGCCGCCGAGAGTCAGAGAGAGTCCGTAGTTTTTGGGATCTTTGATAGTAGAAAGTCCGAACGCACTTGCCGATGCGACAAACCCTTCGACAGAATTTATCTTTAACATTTTTACCGCCGGAATGTTAAAAGAATTACCGAGTGCAAACCGAAGCTGCTGGGGTCCGTGAAATTGGAAATCATAGTTGTTCGGACAGTAGAGGGGTTGGTTGATGGATGCAAAACATGTCGGTACGTCCAGAAACATTGTTGCGGGTGTAACCCTTTTTTGCTCAATACCGATGCCGTAATTTATGGGTTTTATGGAAGAACCGGGTTGCCTGAGAGCTGTGGTGACATTGAAACTGCCGGAGGGTGTGGCGAAATAATCCACACTTCCGACCATGGCGAGTATTTCACCAGTTGCCGGTTTGGTTATAAGTGCAGCGCCGTTTGATACGTCATAATGCTCTAAATCTTTAATTTCCGCCGCCACTGTTGCCTGTGCATAATCCTGGAGTGTAATATCCAGAGTTGTTGTGACATTGAGTCCGCCGCGTGCCACGAGTGTCTCGCCGAACTCTTCAACAAGTTTTTCTTTTACGTACATGATAAAATGCGGTGCCCTTATGTTTGTCTGTTTGGCATATACGAGTGCTTCCTTTTTTGCCTTTTCAGCTTCAGCTTGTGTTATATATCCGTCCTCGACCATACGACGTAAAACTTCCACTTGACGGTTTTTTGCCAATTCCGGATGGGCACCGAACGGGGAGTAATAAGTAGGAGCCTGAGGAAGACCGGCAAGAAGAGATGCTTCAGCAAGTGTCAGATCTTTAGCACGCTTGGCGAAATACTTTTCCGCTGCTGTTTCTATACCCCACGCAGTGCCGCCGTACGGAACCTGGTTGAGGTATAACTCAAGTATTTTATCCTTGGGATAGAGAAGTTCCACCCAAAAAGAAAGGACAATTTCACGGATTTTACGGACGACACTCCTTTGCGGTGTAAGGAGTGCGGTTTTTACTAACTGCTGTGTGATAGTTGACCCTCCCTGCAGACGTTTTCCCGTGATGGTTGCAACAACCGCCCGGAGCATTCCTCCGATAGGACTTACACCACCGTGCTTATAAAAATTTTTATCTTCTATGGATATGGTAGCTTCGCGGACATAAAGCGGAATTTCTGAAAGCGTAACGGCTGTTCTGTTTTCCTCTACAAATATATCGTGGAGAAGTATACCGTTTCTGTCATATATTTTTGTAGCAAGAGGAACAGAATATGTTTCAAGTCCTTTTGGTGAAGGAAGGTCTTTGAAAATGAGAAGATATGACCCTATGATAAGTGACAGAGGCAGAAGCCAAAATGCCCATTTGATACGTTGACCGTGTACCCGGGGAATTGGTAACGCAAAACGGGAAACGAAGGATTTGACACCCTTCAGGGAGATTTTATGAAATCCTTTTTCAATCCTTTGTCGAAATGTAGACGTCATGGGTACATTATATATACTGAAAAATCTATAGTTTGTAAATGTTTTTCCAAAATATACTATTCTGCTAACCTTTTTCAGCTGTCCGCAATCGGAAGCAAATTTCTACCCGGAGTAAGAATGGTATAATAGTTTGACGTATTTTAACAGTATTTCGGATGTTTCGCACATATCACTTTCTGGGTTTACAGGTACCGGTATGAAACAACTCGATCCTATTTTCCTTCGGTCAAGAACTCTTATTCCCCACCTGTCCGAGGTGCATGCTCAAACAATGGGAAATGCGAAACGGCAGGAAGATACGATAGGAAATTACCTGGATGAGTTTTATGTTCTTGCAGACGGAGCGGGAGAAACGCCTCATGGGGATATGTCCAGCAAACTTGCGGTAGAAACCGCAATATGGGGGTATAAACTGATAAGACAAAGACGGTATTATTGGACGGAAAAAGACAGGTTAGTGTACAGAATTTTCCGGTCGGTAAACATATGTCTTTGGCAAAAAAGGAGAGAAGATACCTTTACGGAAGGACTGGCAACGACGTTGGCATGTGCGATTCTCGGAAATAATAAAATTTGGATAGGGTCATCCGGTGACAGCAGAATATTTCTTATCCGTAACGGAGAAATTCTCGTTAAAACTGAAATTGACAGAGACCAAAACGGACGCTGCAACCACATGCTCGGAGTTGACCGTTACGGTATCATGCCGCATATATATGTTATTCCGTATCACCGCGGAGATACGGTTGTATTCACATCAGATGGAGTGACGGATTATATTTCCGACAGTGAAATACAAGTGCATGTAACGGAACATATCAATGACCTGAAGATTTGTGCAGACTATTTCATCAAAGAAGCGGGAAAAAGAGGTTCAAAACAGAATGCAACCGCACTCATTGTTCACAGAATGACATAAATCTACATCTTGTTAAAACTGTGAAGTATGTACATAATATAAGCATATGACTGCCCAGTTATTTGAATCAATTTATAACAACGATACACCTCCTACGTATAAGTATTTCAACGGATCCGCATGGGTAGACAGTACAAGCGGACAAACCAGAGACGTTCAATCACCCGTTGACAACACGATCATCGGAAAGTTGTCTGTTGTATCCAAAGAAGAAATCGACAAAGCACTCGAGAAGGCAAGGGATGCACAGGGCAAATGGGAAAATGTACCTTTAAATCAGCGGATAAAAATAAATCATTTAGCTGCAGATTACATCCGTCTTCACCAGGAATATCTGACGTCACTTCTCGTTTCGGAAGTCGGTAAATCGGTTGATGAAGCAAAAAGCGAAATCGCACGGACTGCTGACCTTATAGATTATTACGCTGATGAAGCACAATCCATCAGAGGTGAAACGCTTGACAGTGACAATTTTCCCGGATTTGATAAGGGAAGAATTGCAGTTATAGAACGTGTTGCACACGGAACGGTTCTTGCTATAGCACCGTTTAATTATCCGGTAAATCTTTCTGCATCAAAAATTGCACCGGCACTTCTTATGGGCAACGCGGTTGTCTTTAAACCACCGACACAGGGCGGAATAAGTGCTTTACATCTGGCGCAGATGTATATCGCAGCCGGAGTACCTGAAGGAATCTTAACAGTGCTAACCGGAAGCGGAGCAGATATAGGAGATTATCTTGTTAGCCATCCGCTTGTTTCCATGGTGGCTTTCACAGGATCAAGCATTACCGGTGAGGCTATAGCAGGAAAAGCGGCAATGAAACCACTCCTTTTTGAATGCGGCGGCAATAACCCCGCAGTCATATTACCGGATGCGGATATGAAGCTGACGGCGAAAGAAATTGTCAAAGGTGCATTTGCGTTTGCAGGACAGCGATGTACGACTATAAAATATGTTTTAGCTACACCCGGAGTCCTTGAAACATTTAAACCGATTCTTCTGTCTACTATGACGGAGCTTATCCATATGGGGGATCCCAGAAGTCCGCACACCAAATTGGTCGGACCTGTCATCACTGAAGAAGTCGCAGGGAAAATCCAGGAGGTTATCGATGAGGCGGTACGGGAAGGCGCAAAAATACTCACGGGAGGAAAAAGAAACGGTGCATATGTGGATCCGACAGTTTTGGAAAATGCAACACCGTCTATGCGCATCGTACGTCAGGAGATATTCGGACCTGTGTTGTCACTCATTGCGGTATCAGGCATGGAGGAAGTGACCAAGATAATCAATAATTCACACTATGGATTGCAGGCGTGTGTATTTACCTCCGACGAAGGATCAGGACTTATTGCAGCAGGGCCTCTTCATGTCGGCACTGTTCAGATTAATGGTTCTCCGCAGCGCGGACCTGATCATTTCCCGTTTTTGGGTATAAAAGGATCGGGAGTCGGGGTTCAGGGGGTCAGATATTCACTGGAAGCAATGAGCCGTTTGAAACCTGTCGTCATTAACAAACCCCAGTAAAATAAATATCTATTTGCTCCTGTTTTACGGGATGTGATATGATCCATTCAGCATGAGACGAAAGCTTGTTTTTCTGGTAATAATCGTAATTTTTATCGTTGCCGGATTTTTTCTTTATCGGCTTATCCGCGGAACACCAGCCCGACTCGGAGTTCTCAAAGTTACCACTTCGCCCTCAACCACGATTTTTTTGGATAACCGTCATTTAGGACGGGTACCGTATGAAGACAAAGTACCGGAAGGAGAGTACACGGTTAAGTTGGTTCCTGAAACCGCAACAGAACCGGTTATTTCCTGGCAGGGTAAGATAAAAATAGTCAGGAATCTGCTTACCTATATTAATGCGGACCTGGCTGATTCAGAATTTTCGTCATCAGTCGATATCCTGTGGCTTGAAAAAATCCCGTCCAAATCATCGGAGTTATCAGTAATAACAAATCCGGACGGGGCGACGGTATCCCTTGACGGGGATGTAAAAGGAGCAAGTCCTATTGTTGTTGCGGACGTTGTACCCGGCGATCATACAGTGACAATCGTATCTCCCGGATTTCTTCCGAGAACCCTGAAAATCAAAACGACAAGCGGGTATAAATTACTGGCAAATATTAAACTCGCTCTTGCACCGGGCGGTACACAGATATCACCGACGCAAAGTGTAGCTTCACAATCAGCAACACCAACGGTTAAACCCGGTGCCCGCGTGAGTCCCCAGACGAGCCCCTCACCGACAGCTTCTGTTTCATCAACACCCAAGACTACAGCGGATCCTCCCAAACCGTTTGCACTCATAAAAGACACACCCACAGGATTTTTACGCGTACGGATGGAGCCAACTACTGCTGCCACGGAAGCCGCGAAGGTATATCCCGGTGATAAATTTACCATATTTGATACAAAAAGCGGGTGGTATCAAATTGAATATGACGGTACGAATAAAGGGTGGATTTCCTCACAGTACGCTACGAAGGTTGAATAATTCTTCATCCGCCTATTCCTAAAATTACCAGAAGGACACTTGCTCCCCATAACATGACGGTGAGTATAAGAGGTGAATCGCTAGTCAGTACTTTTTCAGGAGATTCACCCTTTCCTTCATAAATAAGCTGCATATACCGCATAATTCCATACAGGACAAACGGTATAGTGATCATCATCCATTTTCTGTTGGTAAAATCATCAACAAATCCCGTGTATCCGCGAAACAGCATTCCTTCGCGGACAGGATGTTCCAGAAAGGTATAAAACGCATACGCGATAAATGTGGAATTTGCAAACATCGCCGTATAGGTATCGAGAAGCTTTTCCGAGTAATGAGACAGAGTTTCGCGTGTCTGGCTCGGAAGGATACCTTTATATCCCTGAATAAGTGTAAGCTCTGACCGGCGTTTTCCGATTGCCAGAAACAATGAGAGAGAAAGTGCGGCAAGTGCGAGCCATACGGAAATATGTAAACCGGTTATAGCTTCTCCCGCGTATACTCTGATGATATATCCGCCGGTGATTGCAAGAATATCAATAACACTGGTTTTTTTCAGAAGGAGTGAATACGTGTATTGGAGAACAACAAAACAGATTGACAGGAAAAAAAATGATACGGATAACGTGTAACTTAATACCAGGCCTGCGACCATAAAAAGGAGTGATGCAAAGAGTGCAATCGGTATAGGAAGGGATCCGCTTGCGACAGGCCTAAAACGTTTAAAAGGATGTTTTCTGTCAGACGGAGCATCAAGAACATCATTGATAAGATAATTAGATGAAGCGAGGAAACAAAATACGATAAATCCGACAGCGGTCGGCAAAAAATGTTCGGGTGAAAAGATCGTTCCTGTAAACAGGAGTGTAGAAAAAATCGCTACATTTTTCAGCCATTGTCTTGGTCTCGCGGTTTTGAAAATTGCGTAAAGAATTTTACCCATACAACAAATCCTCCAAATGCCACTGCTACCAATAATAATGCAAACACTTTCTGTTGGCTAGTGACCGTTAGGGCAATAATACCGAGAACGAGTGTAATGAACCAGTAAAAAACAGCAATTCTCCGTTTTCCCCACCCGATATCCAGAAGCATATGATGCAGGTGTCCGCGGTCAGCCTGTACCGGTGACTTGCCTTTTTGTACGCGTCTAAGAAGCGTATATACGGCATCGATCATCGGTATGCCTAAAACCAGCAGTGCCGTACCGACTTTAGCTGAGGATAAAATCCCGAGAACCGCAAGCATCAGACCGGCGAGTGTTTTTCCGCCGTATCCGGGCATAATTTTCTGCGGGAAAAAATTCCAGACAAGAAATCCCGCAAATGCGCCGGATACGATAAACGCGAGAACCGCGGTGTTTGCTACACTTGGATCCGTCGGGACAAACCGAAGTGATAAAAGTCCAAGCACAGCAGCAGCAATGGCTACAAAACCGGGCATCTGTCCGTCGACACCTGCTGACCAACCTATGATATTGATGGTCCATAATATCCAAATGAATGCAGCAATGTTTGAAAATACAATCAGTGAGTATGGGAGTATTTCTGCAAACGGAAGATGATACATATCAAGTCTGAGTACTCCGCCTGTGAGGGGATTTGTAATATACGGAATATTGACACCGGCATAAATGATACAACCGGCAGCAATAGCGTTTGTTGCCAGACGGATATACGGGCTCACGTCCCGTTTATCATCAAAAAGACCGACAATGACAAGGAGGAGTCCGGCGCCGAGAATAATACATAATTTAGCAGAAATTCCGAGGAACGTATACGAAATAATACCTATTCCGATAATAAGAGCGAGTCCTCCAGCGCGGGCGATAATCCCGGTATGCGTGTGTGCAGGGTGATATCTTTTATGAGGATCATCAACGAGGCCGTATATAAAAGCTATTTTAATAACCAGAGGCGTAACAACACAGGTAAGAATAAATGATGATACGAATGCTAAAGCAATTATCATACATTATGTTATAAGCGTTATGATTTTCGCGACAATAATGAGCGAGAGTGTAGAGGTAAAAGCGGAAACGAGAAATGCTGTTTGCATAAAAACGCGGTAACGGGGCTCCCATTTCATACCAATTGCCGTATAGAATATATGCCAGATAATATTTACCGCAGGTAACAGAAAAAGATATCCGGGTGATGCGAGCCGTTCCGTTCCCCATGGTTTGATATACCAGAAGGGTACAGCCGGAGGAAGATTCCGCCAATACAACGCAATAAGAAGAAGAGAAGCGAGCGTCGTGATTGCCACACACGATGTGGCTACGGAAAATATCCAATTATGTGAAAGGGTCTGAATGTTAAAACGGAGTATCCTCCAAACATTCGGAACGTCGTTGGTGAGCATATTAGTTTTTTTTCACGGACACGTTTACGGTACTCCCGGTATTGAGGTATGTTTTATACCGGATAGTAATTTGTCCTTTTGAGTCTACAATTATTGCACGGGATGGGTATGTCGGTATGTCATACGCAAAATATTTAGCGGAAAAAACCGCATCTCCTATGTACCATGGGAATTGAGCGCCTGTCGGATTATAGAGGTATACACCGTTTTTATTCTTGGCATAATAGAGTGTTTCAAAAAAATGCAGGGAATTGGAAGCATAGATAACGTCGTGACTCTGCCTCATACCGTTTGCTTCCTGGATAACGTCTCTCCACGGGAATTTTGCATGCTTAGGAGGATACCAGATATTGAAAGCGATGCATGATAGGATGAAAATAGCTGCAACAGAGAGTTGTATACGGGTATTGCGAATTGTTGATAATGCATACGCAATCAGAAATACTTCCGATATCGTAACAAAAATAAGATATCTGTTTACAAACATGGGTTTAAATAATGAAATTCCGATAATGATACTTAACGGAATGAAAACATTAAGAAGGAAATATCCCACTATATGCCTGTTTGATTTACGTATCCATGCAACAGCAAATACTATAAGTAAAAATAATGACAGATATGCGGTATACATCCAGCCATACCAGGGAGTACCTTCGTAACTGATAAACATATTGCCAAGGACTGATTTAACCAGATGTATATCAACGGGAAAGTACCATGAGTCTTTTAATTTCCCGGACAAAACAATAATCCGCATAAGCCACGGAAGCATTCCTACAAACGTAAGTGTCATCGCCCGGACAAATGTATTTGCAGTAAGACGGGATAATTGAGAAAAAGATACTTTACGATGTTTTAATACACCCAGGATGAACCAATGGATACTTTGTACAAACGGAATGAAAATAAAAAACGCGTGCGTATAGAATCCGCAAATATTAGCAAAAATTAATAAACGGTATCGCCGTGATATATAGCTGTATATGGAGAGGAGTGCAAAAAAGATATACCAACCGTACGTCCGAACCTCAAAGGCATAGTACAGTATCATGGGATTGAAGATGTACAGGATAGGAAGAATAACAGATATTGCTGATCGTTTAAACAGTGTTTCTGACCATTTTATAAGAAGAATAGCGGAGAGGACTACACCTGTAAGAGACAGGGATCGCGCGGCAATTTCACCGGTACCGAACAATCTGATCCATAAATGGAGAAATATATAGTACAACGGCGGTTCAAATGACAACTTCGTGAAGTATTCGATAATCGGACGCTGGGCTACCATGATGGAAAAAACTTCATCACGCCATAAACTTTGGACAAGATACAGAAGTGGTGTGTTGGATAAAAGCCAATTGATTAGCATACGTATGAACCAAATACCGTTAAGAAACGATAATCACCGGACGCACGGTATTGTATCATCTATAAGACTATGAACCGTATATGTGTATTATACCTTTTCGGTAACCCGGTATTCCAGCCTTTTTCCCAACATCAATCGTGTGTGAGCATCAAGACCCGGAAGTGCGGAGAGGAAAAAAGATACGATCGGAATCGTCAGCCATTGTAAATAAAGGAAGGGGAGTCTCCATGCTGCAAATTCTTTCGGGCGGGGAGGTTTTGTCTTTATATCGATGATAACTACAACAAGTATGAAAATGAACGACAATGTCATAATACCGCTTGAAAGTTGAGCGAGATTATGACCAAGTGCAGTTCTCGCAAAAACCGGATTGACAAGAGGCGGGATTATGCTTCCGACGGTCAGGATAAACCAGTTTGCAGGCCAAAAAATATGATGTTCAAGAAGTTGAACAAGTCTCCGTATGCGGTCAAAAATTGGGATTTCCGGATGAAGAATCATTCCCCGGATGACATACGGTATATCGGAAACACCCCATGCCCAGCGTTTGGATTGTTCATATTGGTTCACAACAGTCCGGAAAAATCCATGTGATTCCGCTGCGTCAACGAGTACGGGCAGAAATATACCTCGGGTTTGTACGTTTCCTCCTTTAGAAAAATATACTTTGAAAAACAAATGATAATCTTCCGGTATGACATCCGGATCCCAGAATCCCGCAGAGGATACCGTGCTGAATGATAACGAGTACGTGGAAAAGTTGATAAATTTGCTGCCCTGTGTCAAAAGGGACAAATTCCAAATGCTTCCCATCGTATTAAGTACCCGGCTCGGGAGAGGAACACGCCAGATATTGGAATAAAAGAGAATTGCACCCTGGTAGAAGTGATACTGTCTGTCCGGGTCAGTCAGAAATTCATACGTAAGTGCGGATATATATTTAGGATGAAGGAGAGCATCGGCATCGCATGATGTAATAGTAGTCCACTCGGGATTTATGCCCCACCCGGCAAGGTTGGAGGAGACTTCTTTCGCGGCGCATGCCATGTTGGATGATTTACCTGCTACTTCACCTGCAACAAGTGTATGTTTTGTTACGAGAAAGTGACCGAACTTTTTCTGAAATTGTTTTGTGAGAAGCAAGGCTTTTGCGTCTGCATCGGGATCTTTAGCCTCCTGGGCAAGAACAATAATAATGCGGTTTTTGGGATACTCCTGATATGTCAGGTTTACAAGCGTTTTTTGTAGGATGTGCAAAGGTTCCCTGTATTCTGGAATGACAATAATATGATATGTATCCTTAAAATGAGGAAGTGACTTCGCTTTTGACAGCCAATCAACTTTTGTATGCGCATTCATGGTTATAAACGATTTCACCGCATGGAACGCAAGTGTGAAGGACTTATAAAACCAGTAGATGTCAAAGGTAATAATAATGTAGGCAACAATAGCAGGATGCCAGAACGAAAGCCATAAAGGCATCGTGATGAGAAGCCATGATGTTGCAGGTATTGCTATTTCAAACAACCGCTTTGTGGCATTAGGGTAGAGAAGGATAAGTTTTTTCATGCTTTGGATGTTATCAGATACCAAAAGTAAGTCATGTACTACGGGAGATTCTAAACAACGCTATTAATTATATCATTCAGACGCCTTATTCGCGAATATCAGGGAAGCCGACAACGTTCGCCTTCCTCCAGATGAAGTAGTTGAAAAATACTTTTGGGATGCGAAGGAGAAGCCCTATACCTTCATTACCGCGGCGACCAGATGCCCGGACATATTCGGATTGTGTAAAAACAATTTTCCCTACAGTCATGAGTCTTCGTGCTATCTCTATGTCTTCCGCAATTTTGAAATGCTCCGGAAATCCTCCGACTGCAATTGCTTTTTCTCTCCAAAACGCCATATTTTGACCCGTCGCCATAGGCATCCGGAATAAAAAAAACAACAAACTGTTAAAGAACGGTTGGAAGATATTTACATAGATTTTATACCACCATGGTCCGTCAGGAACGCGGAATCCGCCGAAATACCCGACAACGCCGGGTTTCGTCAAATAGCGCTCAATTCGTTCAAGCCAATCGGGTGGCGGGGTAGCGTCCGCGTCAGTAAACGCGATAATATCGCCTGCTGCTTTCTGAAGGCCTTTCTGTCTGCTGTACCCGATAGTCAGTTTCGGAGCGTTTAATACACTCGCTCCTTCTTTTTCTGCAATTTCTTTCGTTTTGTCTGTTGATGATGCGTTGACGACAATAATTTCGTCGGGCTTACGGGTTTGAATATTCAGAGCCTGAAGTGTGAGGAGAATGAGTTTTTCTTCGTTGTACGCGGGAATAACAACAGATATTTTCATATATATTCATCATACTATGACCCGATTGTGAAATGGAAGAGGCGTTCAGCATTTTTTGTTGTCTGGTTCCGGATTTCCTCATTGGACAGATTCATATAGTGTGCAATTGTATCCGCGATGATCGGCAGATATTGTGGTTCGTTCCTTTTTCCCCGGTGCGGAGAAGGCGTGAGAAGCGGAGAATCGGTTTCCAAAAGAAGGTGTGTAATCGGAACGGAGGAAACGATCTCCCGGATATGTTTGGCATACGTGATATTTCCGTCTATACCGAAAAAAAGTTTCCTTTTTACGGCATCACGGATATCCGCCTTTCCTCCCGAAAAACAATGTATAACACCGCGCGGCAAGGATTCAAGGGTGTCCAAAACGGAAAACATGTCATCAAATGCTTCCCTGCAGTGAATGATGACGGGAAGATCATGCAAAAGAGCAAGGCGGAGATGTTCTTCAAAAAGTCTTTTCTGTCTGTCTTTTTTTCCGGTTGCACGTTCACCTTTGAATGGGTAATAATCCAAGCCGCATTCCCCGATTGCCGTTATTGATGACCTGTTTTTTTTAAGAATTGATACGACCGAATCAAACGATGGGTTGTGATCGGTTTCATGAGGATGAATTCCTACAGCCGCATAAATGCCCGGTGTGTTTCGGGCAAGCGTAATTGCCGAACCGCTTGTTTTTTCATCAACTCCCGGAACAAGCATATATGTAACGCCCGACTTTTTTGCTTTTCGGATAACATCTTTACGGTCTGCATCAAATGCGGAGAAATTTAAATGGCAATGTGTATCAATTAGCATGGGTATATATGCGTACAATTTACTTCAAGCGCGGAAAGAGCGGCTTTTGGCTAACGATTTTCTGTTTGGAATATTGAGCGAGAATTACGCTTCCTGCGGAGGGAAGGAACGGAAGTAAAAGCGTTGCGATTTCCTGTATGGATGGTATGAGAGCATTTATAGTCTGAGTTTTTTCTTTTCCCGTTTGCTTCCACGGTTCACGACTGTCAATGAATTTATCCTCCGTTTTTATAAGAGACCATACGTACGCAAGCGCTTCATCAAAGCGGAATGATTCAAAAGCCAAACGGTAGATATTATGTTTTTCGGTTGTTGTCAAATCAGGAAAAGAAAGAGGTTTCGGGATTACAACATTATCTGTCTGGCATGCAAGTTTCGCAACCCTGCTTATTAGGTTTCCGAGGCCGTTTGCGAGGTCTGCATTATAGAGTTCCTTAAATCGGGATTCGGAAAAGTCGCCGTCTGCAAAAGGGGGAATTTCCCTCAGGAAATAGTACCGCAATGGGTCTGCGCCGTATTTTATGATAAGGTTAACAGGATCGATGACATTTCCCAGAGTTTTGCTCATCTTCTGTCCGTTGACTGTGAAGTATCCGTGTATAAAGATAGACTTCGGTAACTTAAGATTCGCGGACAGGAGAAATGCAATCCAGTAAACTGCATGAAAACGTGATATTCCTTTGCCGATGACATGGACATCAGCCGGCCACCATTTTTCATACAATTTTTGATCCCATCCGAATCCTATACCGGATTGATAGATATTGAGCGCGTCAAACCAAACATATATTTTTTGTGTCGGATCATCCGGCACGGGCACTCCCCAATTTCTCGCGCGCTCATTAGACCGGGATATTGAAATATCCTGAAGCGATTGTTTGAGGAATGATAAAACCTCGTTTTTACGGAATGTCGGCACAATACGTACGGTATCCGAAGTTATAAGATTGATAAGAGTTTTCTGGTATTTCGATAAACGGAAGAAATAATTCGTTTCTGAAACAACATCAAGCTTTTTGCCGGGATGCTCGTAACATTCTCCGTTTTCATTCAGTTCCGTTTTACTGTAAAATGTTTCGCACCCGACACAATACAGACCTTCATATTCTTTCTTATAAATATCTCCCCGCGCTTCGCATAATCTCCAGAGTTTTTGGCTTGATTTGAAGTGTTTGTTCTCATCACTTCCGCGCTGAAAAAAGTCAAATTGTACATTGAGCTTGACTGCCAGTTTTTCAAACAGCGCCGTATTTTCATTGATAAATTCACGGATATCTTTACCTGCCTGTTGGGCAGCCTGTACGTTTTTCAGCGCATTTTCATCGCCTCCCGAAAGGAGCGCGCAATTATCTCCGACTAAACGATGATACCGAGCAATAGCATCCGCCTGTACAAATTCGAGCGCGTGCCCTATATGTGGTTTAGCGTTAACGTACGGAATGGCTGTGGTTATATAAAATTTTCGTGTCATGCGGATAATTGTACCGTAAGCGTGTAGCAAGCTCAATCTATAGAGCGTTTGGATAAATATGCATCAGATGTTACAACGAGGATGAGTAGTAAAATACTGTAGAGTGCTTCCCGCAGATAGAGAAACCGTAAGACAAGATAAATGATTCCTCCGCATGTCATAAGAACCGCCCTTAGTACGTTGTTTGTGAGGTACATGACGGAGGAAAAGATGGCACATCCGATGAGAGTAATACAAATACCAATGTATAAATATAGTTGCGGCGGATACGTATTGACAAACCAGCTGATAATACAAGCGAAAATAATTGCAGTAAACAACCATATTATATTATGTCGGGAAGTATTGAATCTCGTCATACGTTTTTCATTGTAGTCGTACGAAGCGGATGCTACAATGATGCCTATTATGACTGTGGAATCTGTAAGTCTTCTTTTGGCAATTGCTCTGGGGTTTGGCATACTCTATTTCTTCATCAGAAATGAACTGAATAAGGTTACAAAAGAGCCGGAAAATAAAGCTCTTTTGGAATGGTTGAGAAGTATGCAGACGTCGATAGATAAAACCAATAAAGACCTCAATGAGGCAATGCGGGGAACGACAAGCGATGTCGCGCGTGCCATACAGTCAAATACGAAACAACTCAACGACAGGCTTGATAAGGCGGCAGAAGTAATCGGAGGGCTTCAGAAAAATCTGGGAGAGATGAGTGAGGTTGGCAGGGGAATTAAATCTCTGCAGGAATTTCTCCAATCGCCGAAACTTCGGGGAAATATCGGTGAGCAGGTGCTTTCGGATATGATCGGTCAGACCTTTCCCAAAAATTCTTTTTATCTACAATACGCTTTTCATAGCGGAGCAAAGGTTGATGCGGTTCTCAAAACTGATGCCGGACTACTCTGTATTGATTCGAAATTTCCGATGGAGAACTTTACTGCCATGCACAAAGGGGAGACGGAAAGTTTGAGAAATGCAGCAAAAAAAGACCTGATGAACGATGTAAAAAAACATATAGGAGATATAAGCAAAAAATATATCTTACCCGAGGAGGGAACGATGGATTTCGCCCTCATGTATGTACCGTCTGAAGCAGTCTATTACGAAGTGGTGAACAATACCGATCTTATGGATTTTGCCCGGAAATCGAGAGTTTATCCTGTATCTCCCAACACGCTCTATGCGCACCTTCAGGTATTATTATTATCTTTTCAGGGTAAAGAGCTCGAAAACCGTTCGCGGGAAGTGTTCCGGCTTCTTCGGGCTATCCAAAAAGATTACGGGAAGACGGAAGAGTCATTATCGGTTCTCGGCAAACATATCAATAACGCATATAACTCTATGAGTACCGTGACCGGCGCATTTACCCTTCTTGGGCAGAAATTATCAAGAACCCAGACGTTAAAAGATACCGGGGATAGTAAGGAAATCGAGAGTTAAATATGACATCTTCAATTGTCCGAAAAAAATATATAGATTTTTTTAAAGCCAGAGGGCATGCGGAGATTCCGTCAGCTCCTTTAGTGCCTGAAAATGACCCATCAACACTTTTTAACTCAAGCGGCATGCAACCTTTAATTCCATATCTTCTCGGAGAACCGCATCCGTCAGGGAAAAGACTTGTCAATTCGCAGAAATCATTCAGGGCGCAGGATATCGATGAAGTCGGTGATAACAGGCACACGACGTTTTTTGAAATGCTCGGAAATTGGTCTTTGGGGGATTACTTTAAAAAAGAACAACTTACCGTGGTTATTTGAATTCTTAACAAAAGAACTTAGTCTTGATCCTAAACGGTTATACGTAACCGTATTTGAAGGGAATGATTCCGTGCCGAAAGATGATTCCTCAATTTCCATATGGAAAGATATTTATTCAAATGTAAACATTGATGCTGAAGTTGGAGAACGTATATTCCTTTATCCGGCGAAAAACAACTGGTGGAGCAGGTCCGGGGAACCGGAAAAAATGCCCGCCGGTGAACCTGGCGGACCGGACAGTGAAGTGTTTTACGATTTCGGAGCGGAGTTAAAAATTCACGAAAAATCTAAGTATAAAAATGAGAGATGCCATCCTAACTGTGAATGCGGTCGGTTTATGGAAATTGCTAACTCGGTATTTATGCAGTATCAGAAACAATCCGACGGTAGTCTCAAAGAACTCTCACAGAAAAACGTTGATTTTGGCGGGGGCCTGGAGCGTCTGACAGCAGCAACCGATAATACTCCTGATGTATTTCAAACTGATTTGTATACGTCGTTGACAGGCATACTCGAGAATGTTTCGAAGCAGAAATTCGGAGAAAAACAGGAAGAAACGAAGGCGATGAGGATTATTGCTGACCACATAAAAGGATCAGTCATGATGATGAGTGACGGAGTTACACCATCCAATAAACAGCAGGGATATATATTGCGGAGGCTCATACGACGCGCTCTTCTATATGGGAGAAACATAGGACTTACATCGGATTGGAAATATATAGGGGATTTGGTTGAACCGGTTGCGGTTATTTATAAAGACGCGTACCCCGGCGTATCGGCGAAAGTATCCGCGATCAAACACACTATAGAAGAGGAAGCGCTCCGTTTCGGGAAAACGCTCGAGAAAGGGTTGAAAGA
The DNA here is from genome assembly GCA_963711735.1 of Candidatus Gottesmanbacteria bacterium. Taxonomy (GTDB): domain Bacteria; phylum Patescibacteriota; class Microgenomatia; order UBA10105; family UBA927; genus CAVQFA01. The sequence goes on from CAVQFA010000003.1 coordinate 322,031, forward strand.
AATCGATAAGATCGATACATTGGACGGATCCAATGCGTTTAAGCTGTACGAAACGTACGGTTTCCCGTGGGAAATGACAGAAGAGTTGGCACGGAAGAGAGGTCAATTGCCGGACAGGAAGCAGTTTGAATCGGAGTTTCGTAAACACCGGGAGCTTTCAAGGACCGCGGCAGCCGGAATGTTTAAAGGCGGACTGCAGGATCATAGCTTTGATGTGACAAAACTACATACCGCAACACATCTTCTCCATCAGGCGCTTCGTATGACGCTTGGGGATCATGTTTCACAGAAAGGTAGCAATATTACGGCAGAAAGACTCCGGTTTGATTTTTCCCATTCGTTGAAAATGACGGATGAACAAATCCGAAAGGTAGAAGATATTGTTAACGACCAGATCAAGAAAGATTTACAGGTAACATATACAACAACAACGTATAAGGAAGCCATAAAGGATGGAGCATTGGCTTTTTTCGGAGAGCGGTATCCGGAAAAAGTAAAGGTATATTCAGTAGGTACATTCTCCAAAGAAATATGCGGAGGACCGCATGTAGAGCGTACCGGGAAAATCGGTCAATTTAATATTATAAAAGAAGAGTCTGCTGGTGCCGGAATCCGAAGAATCTACGCATCTGTACACACGAAATGATTTGCTTCCTTATTTATAAACTTGCTTATCAGGCTCGTACCTTGTTAGTATAAAGTACGGGGTGTTTTTTCACGTATGAAGCTGCCATCGATTGTTACAGAATTATTTCAGAAAAAGAAGAAAGAACAGAAATTGTACCTCAGTCTTGTTCTTGAATCCGATCATGTGGTCGGGGCTGTTTTCCAAATTCTTGATGACGGAACACCTGAGATAGAGCACGCTGTCGCAAAGCGCATAGCATCCGATTCATGGGAGGACAGAATAATCGGTGCTGATGCTGTCATCTCTGCTTTGGAGAAGAAATTAGAAACGACTGATTTTCATGAGGTCATTTTTGGGCTCCCTGCATCATATTTGTCACCAAACGGCTCAATAACCACGTCTGTGAGGCCTCACCTGAAAGATGTAGCGACAAAACTCACACTCAATCCAATTGGTTTTGTCCCTATACATCAGGCACTATTGTATAAATTGAAAACAGAAGAAGGCATACCTCCTTCAATAATTTTATTGGAAGTAACCACGAGGACTGTTACGCTCTCATTATTTAAAGTCGGAATGCTTACAGGCCAATCGATCATACCCAATAACAATTCGGTAGTTCAGGAAATAGAAAATGCTCTTCGAAGTTTTCCGAACGCCGAAGTACTCCCGTCCAGGATTTTATTATCCGGCATAGATGACGGAAAATTAGAGAATTTGAAGAAACGCATCACGGAACATCCGTGGACGATACGCGCAAATTTTCTGCATTTTCCCCGTATAGAAACACTACCCCTTGATGTTTCTGTAGAGAGTGTCTCTTTAGCAGGCGCGAGTGAAATCGGCGGTACTGAAGGTTTTCACTCCGACAATCCGGAACAGGAAATATCGGATGGTACGGGTGATTCTCCGGAATCCCAACACCCATCTGTCGATACGTACTCTCCTGAAAATTTTACAGACGATGGAAGTGTTGAAGGGAGACCGGATGATCTGAAAGAATACTCTACAGGTATAAAACAACCCTCCGAACCACAAGAGAACGATGAGGTAATAGGCGAAACTTCAAAAGAAATAAAGCCAAAAGATACAAGTAATATTGGTAAATATGCTGATGATACAACCCTAACCAATCAGGAAGACATAACAGAGAAGTCGAACGTCACATTCGTGAACCCTGAGGATATCGGTTTCACCAAAGACACGGACGTTTTATCAGAAAAATCTGAACTCACACGTGCACAAGCTCTGAAAACTCGTAAACCTGAAAGTACCGATATGTCAGTCGAAGTCAAAGGTAAGCACAGCACGCCACCTGTATATTCTCTGGTACTCGTGAAAGGAAAAGAAATTTTCTTGAAAACAAGAAGCATTATTGCAGGGATAGTTCACAAAATACCAATCAGCAGGAAATTGTTGTTGATCGGAGGTATTGTTGTAACGGTTGCAATCATTCTTTTCGGACTTTTCTATTGGATTATGCGTGAATTTCCAAAGGCAGAGGTTACGCTTACGGTTGTCCCGGAAATACTTCAGGCTAAAGAGACTTTAGAATTCAGTACAGGCATAACGACACCTGACAAAGAAAAAAAGATATTTCCTGCTGAGAAAATTGAGACACAAATTTCTCTGGATAAAAATATCTCAGTTACAGGAAAGAAAAAAGTCGGTGATCCTGCAACCGGCAGCGTGGTTATATATAACAAAGCAACTTCATCGAGAAAATTATCAAAAGGCACCATCCTGACGAGTGACAAATTATTATTTACATTAGATGCCGATATACAGGTTGCATCTGCATCGGAAAGTATCGGATCCATAACATTTGGTAAAACAAACGCCCAGGTTACTGCCTCTGCAATCGGAACATCCAGTAACCTGCCTGCAAATACGGAATTTGTTTTTAAGGATATTTCTTCAAGTATACTTATTGCCCGCAACGATAGCGCATTTACCGGTGGAACAAGCAGGGATGTTACCGTTGTGACAAGAGCTGACTATGATTCCTTAGTGAAACTTGCTCTTGAAGATGTTAGAAAAAATGCGCAACAGGAGTTATCAGGGAGTATGAGCGGAACGATGAAGTTAATCAGTAATACGGTAGCGACGACCGTTAAAGATAAGTCTTTTTCTAACGAATTGGACGAAGAGGCAAAACAGCTATCTGGAACGGTGAATATAGGTATTACCGGTTTAGCATACAACGAAGATGCATTAAAACGTTTTATTGAAACATTGGAAATGCAGAATGTCCCGTCCGGATACCGGATAATGACTGATAAATCCACCGCGACCATAGACTCTGTCAAAATCGGGAAAGACGGCACCGTCACAGCAAGTATTTCGTACAAAGGGACCGCAATCCCTTCGTTTACGGAAACGGATTTGTCAAAATTGATAGCCGGAAAGAGAATATCCGATGCACGGACAGATCTCACAAAGATACGCGGAATAAAAGACGTTTCATTTAAAGTAACACAAACTTTACGGCCGGATTATCTCCCTTTGAAAAGCGATCGTGTTGTGATAACGGTTCTTTTAAATGAATAACAAATATGCCCATATACCGTTACGTTAAAAAATACCCGCGTAAAAAGTTTCAGCCTCCGCGGTTTGCTTCATATCTGCTTATATGTATGGGGATCGTGATGCTTTTATGGGTTGCATGGCCGATAGTAAGTTTTAAGTTTATTTCTGTTATCGGTTTCTCGCGGACGATAACCCCCTTAGGTTCGCAAAACGGTCAAATTTCTCCGATCGGAGACGGAATTGTCCATGCTGCAAGTCAGGATCAGACGAACTATGCTGATCCGAACACCTGGTTTCCCGGCAAACCGCAAAAAAAGATCGTTACTCCAATAAATACATACTCGTTATCTATTCCGAAGCTGCACATTGAAAACGCAACCGTTGTTATTGCCGGCGATTCACTCGATAAAAGTCTCATCCACTACGGGGGAACTGCAATACCAGGGGAATACGGTAACACCGTCATTTTTGGGCATTCTACGCTACCGGCTCTCTATGATCCAAAAAGCTATAAAACAATATTTTCCTTATTACCAACACTCGATGCGGCGAGCGCAACCCGTCCGGGAGATGACATATTTATCACATATGACGAAATTACGTACAGATACGAGGTTATCGATATTGTTGTTACTAAACCGCAGGATTTATCTCCGTTAGAGCAAACATTTGATGATTCGTACGTGACTCTTGTTACGTGTGTACCTCCTGGTACCTACTGGGAGAGGATGTATGTAAAAGCCAGAATTATTCCATTACAATGAAAGTATCTACTTCTGTTTCATCAGACATATCGAATAAAGAGCTGGCAATTACTGCAATAAAAAAGAAGCTCATTGGGAAAAAATTATCATACAATGAAATTTTTGCCGTCATGGATCAGATCGCAAACGAACGTTTAGGACCGGTTCTCACAACGTATTTTGCTGCAGCAGGATTTAAAGAAGGTTTTAGTCCGGACGAATTGTATTATTTAACCAAAGCAATGGTAGACACCGGTCCGAAACTGCACTTCCCGGGGATAATTGCCGGAAAACATTCTATAGGTGGAGTTGCCGGAACAAGAACAACAATGATTATTGTTCCTATTATTGCAGCAGCCGGATTTCTTATCCCAAAAAATTCATCCCGCGCAATAACATCTCCCGCCGGAACAGCGGATACTATGGAGGTTTTGGCTCCGGTTTCGTTTACACCGACACAGATAAAAAAAATCGTGGAAAAAATTGGCGGATGCATTGTATGGGGAGGCAATCTCGGTTTAGCTCCCGCGGATGACGTTATTATTCAGATAGAACAGCCGTTGGCATTTGAATCATATGATAAGTTCATTATTGCCATAATGGCAAAGCAAATTGCATCGGGCGTAACACATTTAGTGCTTGATATTCCCGTTGGTCCAACGATGAAAGTGAATCATTTTAAAGACGCAGATATCATAGCAAAAAAATTTCAATATCTTGCGAAAAGATTCGGCATTACCTTAGTTACGGATATCAATGAAACACGTCAGAATGCCGGACGGGGTGTGGGACCTTTACTTGAAGCAAAAGATGCGCTATCCGTTCTAGAACAGCATCCGGAGAGACCTTTGGAACTTGAAAGCAAAGCACTTCGTTTGGCGGGTAAACTTCTTACGATTTGTTTTCGGAAAAAACCGTCAAAATTCATTTCAGACCCTGAGGAATACGCACGTGAATTACTCACAAGCGGTGTTGCGGCAAAGAAGATGAGTGAAATTATTAAAGCCCAGGGAGGAAACCCTCATATAACCGCATATGATTTAAAACCCGGTAATAAGCAATATCACGTGCTCGCGCCGCGCCACGGGAGAATTATTGCTATAAACAATCAGCATATTTCCGTCATCTGCAGAATTCTCGGATGTCCCGTCGATAAACGATCCGGTATGTATCTCAACAGAAAACTTGAAGACCAGGTAGACAAAGGTGATATACTATGTACGCTTTATGCTGATGATGCCTGGAGAATAAAAGAAGCGTGTGATACGCTCAAGAACATTCCTATATATACAGTACGATGATATGCTGAAAAATATTATTGCACCGGTACAGGCATGGCTCCTCTATCAGGGAAAATGCGTAGGTTGCGGAAAAACACTTCCCCGGAGGGATGACGCCACCGGATATAAGCAGGTGACATGTTCATGCGGAAGGATATATATGTATGATGCAACTGCAAAAAAATTCAGGAGGGCAACTTTTGAAGAAATTAAATAATTTGGGTTTTGTGCGCATAGGAATATTAATAATCGTATTATTTACGGTTGTATTAGGATTTCTGGTGTGGTGGAAAGACGCTGCAGGACCCGTAGATAACAAAGACATGCAACCGATTCTTTTCAAAATTCAAAAAGGAGAAGGTGTAAAAAGTATCATATACCGGCTTTCAAAAGAACGGCTTATACGAAGTCCGTCTGCATTTTTTTTGTATATTAAACTGTCCCACCTGGAAAAAGATTTACAGGCCGGTGATTTCCGTTTAAACAGAGGAATGGATTCCAACACCATTGCCCAGGAGTTAACCCACGGTACTTTGGATGTATGGGTTACGTTACTTGAAGGGTGGCGTAAAGAAGAAGTTGCCGCCCGTCTGTCAAAAGATTTAGATATTCCGGAATCGGAATTTATTCTTCATTCTAAGGAAGGATATCTTTTTCCTGATACATATTTAATTCCTAAAGATGCCACAGCCGGGGCAGTATTGGAAGTTCTTACAAATAATTTCAACAGCAAAGTAACAGAAGAAATCCTCCGGGGTTTTGCTGCAGAGCATTTGTCCACATCCGATGCAGTGATTCTTGCATCTATTGTTGAAAGGGAAGGCAGAACTGAGGAAGACCGTCCTATGATAGCCGGAATTTTAATGAATCGTTTGCAAAAAGATTGGCCTTTACAGGCTGATGCAACACTACAATATATATTAGGATATCAGGCGAATGAAAAGACATGGTGGAAGAAAGAATTAACGGACTACGACAAAAAAATTGATTCTCCGTACAATACCTATCTATATAAAGGTTTGCCGAAAGGACCCATATCAAATCCCGGACTTTCGTCAATTCGGGCAGTTGCTTTCCCAAAAAAATCCGAATATATGTTTTATCTACATGATAAAAGTGGTTTTGTCCATTACGCTAAAACGGCAGAAGAACATGCAATGAACGTGTCGAAATATTTATAATCTTAATATTTCTTTCGGGATTTAAATAATTGTTAAAACTCCACCTTGACAATTCCGGAATACATCATATAATAATTACTAATTTGATAGCCTTTATGAGGCGAACGTTCATTGTTCGCTTCTTTTTTCGTTTATATCGTCCATTCTGCAGAATTTATTTTAATGGCAAAAGCTGATCCACAACCAACCAGAGATTATTGGGGAGCGAATTATTCAAATATTCCTCAATTGGATTTAACTCTTGTACAACGAGAGTCTTATCAATGGTTTTTGGAAGAAGGGATAAGAGAACTTCTTTCCGAAGTTACCCCCATAACTGATTTTACGGGTAAGAATTGGGAATTGGTATTCGGAGATTATTTTTTTGGAAAGCCAAGACTCACACCAATAATTGCCCGTGAAAAAGGTTTGACGTATGACATGCCACTTCGCGTTACGGCAACACTGACAAATAAGCAAAACGGCCATCATGTAACACAGGAAGTATTCTTGGGAGATATTCCTGCGATGACAGAACATGGTACGTTTATTATTAACGGCATTGAACGTTGTGTGGTTAATCAGCTCGTGCGTTCTCCGGGGATTTATTTTACGGGTACCGTAGATTCCACAACCGGAAGGACATTGTACAGCGCTGAAATCCGTCCGATGCACGGAAGTTGGCTTGAATTTATTACGACAAGAAACGACGTCATAATGGTAAGAATTGACAGACGCAGAAAATTTGTTGCATCCACATTTCTTCGGGCTATTGGTCTCGGAACAAATGAAGAAATTCAAAAAGCATTTCAGGACATTGAAGTAAATGGTGACCATAATTTTATCGAATCAACATTGTCAAAAGATACGACAACAAATCAGACAGAGGCTATTTTGGAGCTGTACCGGAAACTTCGGCCCGGCGAACCAATAGTGCTGGAAAATGCTCAGGAACTCATGCGAAGCATGTTTTTTGATTACCGGAGATATTCTCTTGAACGGGTAGGCAGATATAAAATGAATAAGAAATTGGAAATTGCTGTATCGAATCAAAAGAATAATTGGGTTTTGACAAAAGAAGATATTTTAGGAAGTGTAAGATATTTAATCAATTTAGCTAATGGTAAAGGTGACGTTGATGATATTGATCATCTCGGAAACCGCAGGGTTCGCAGGGTAGGTGAACTGGTTGCTACAAACGCATTCAGGGTTGGTTTATTGCGTCTCGAGCGGTCGGTCAGAGAAAAAATGAGTTTAGCTGGTCCTGCAGCCATAGATTTAACTCCAACGCAGCTTATCAACGCGCGTCCGATTATTGCTGCAATAAATGATTTCTTCCGTACAAGCCAATTATCTACAATACTCGATCAAACCAATCCATTATCAGAAGTTGATAATCTCAGACGTCTCACTGTTATGGGCGTCGGTGGAATTTCCCGGGAGCGGGCCTCGTTTTCCATCCGTGATATCAATGCATCTCAATATTCACGGATTTGTCCGGTCAGAAGTCCTGAAGGACCGAATATCGGGCTTGTAACATACATGTCCCTCTTTACCAGGGTAAATGAATTCGGTTTTCTGGAAGCTCCTTACCGAAAAGTAGAAAAAGTGAAATCAGGCGAAACCGTAAGGATGAGAATTACCGATGAAGTGGTATATATGGATGCCAGTGATGAGCAATATCACCATATAACACACGCATCAATATCTATAGATCCTAAAGGATATATTCTGGATGAACGGGTTCCTACCAGGTATAAGGGAGAATTTTTGGAAACAGACGTGACAAATATAGAATTTATAGATTCTGTTCCAAAGCAGGTAGTGGGGGGTCCGGCATCGTTAATTCCGTTTATTGCGCATGACGAAGCAAACCGTGCGCTTATGGGAACACACATGCAATGTCAGTCCGTGCCATTATTAATTCCTCAATCGCCGGTTATCGGGACCGGGATGGAAAGTCCGATTGCATCTGCAATGGACAGAGTTATCCGGGCGAAAGACGATGCAACAGTAACGTTTGCTGACGGTTCTATGGTTGTTGTGGAGACGAAGGATAAACAGAAAGAGACGTATCTGATAGAAAAATTTAAAAGATCAGCACAATCCACAAGCTACAATCAAAAGGTGCTTGTGAAAACAGGAGAAAAGGTAAGTGCAAATACAGTACTCGTGGACGGACCGGCATGTGACGGGGGCGAACTGGCGCTCGGATCAAATTTGGTTATTGCATATATGAGTTTTGACGGACTTGGATACGAGGACGCAATTGTTATATCAGACCGGTTAGTGAGAGAGGATGTCCTGACAAGCATTAATATAGAAGAACACGAAGCAAGCGTAGTGGATACAAAACTCGGACCTGAAGAAACTACCAGAGATATTCCGAATGTGGGTGAGGAAGCATTAAGAAATCTGGACGCGGACGGTATAGTCGTTGTTGGTGCTGAAGTCGGTCCCAACGATATTCTTGTTGGTAAGATTGCACCAAAAGGCGAAACTGAACTTACAGCAGAAGAAAGATTGCTACGGGCAATTTTCGGAGAAAAAGCCCGTGAAGTGCGGGACACAAGCCTTCGCATGCCGCATGGAGAAAGAGGAACAGTCATTGAAGTGAAAATACTGGATAAAGAAAAGGGTGATGAATTGGAGCCAGGTACCAACAGAAAAATAATCGTACGCGTTGCACAAATCAGAAAAGTAGTAGTCGGGGATAAACTTGCTGGACGACACGGAAATAAAGGTGTTATTTCAAAGATCGTGCCACAGGCAGATATGCCGTATATGTCTGACGGCACAGTTGTAGATATAATAATTTCTCCTCTTTCCGTATTGTCCCGTATGAATTTAGGTCAACTACTTGAGGCACACCTGGGTTTTGCGGCATCAAAGCTGAATAAAAAAATCGCATTACCGGTTTTTGAACATATTTCGGAGGAGAAAATTACAGACATGCTTAAAAAGGCAAGCCTTTCTCTTGACGGTAAAAGTGAGTTGTATGACGGACGAACCGGAGAGTTGTTTAAAGAGCGGGTTGTGGTAGGAATTGAATATGTCATGAAACTGATTCACATGGTAGAAGATAAAACGCATGCGCGTTCAACTGGACCATATTCACTTGTTACCCAGCAACCTCTCGGAGGAAAAGCGCAAATGGGCGGACAGAGATTGGGAGAAATGGAAGTTTGGGCGTTAGAATCTCATAGAGCTTCACATGTCCTTCAGGAAATGCTCACAATTAAATCAGATGACGTTGTAGGAAGAGCTAAGGCTTTTGAGGCTATTGTAAAAGGGACGGAAATTCCGGCATCAACAGTTCCGGAATCATTTAAAGTTTTAGTTAAAGAATTACAGGCTTTAGGATTAAATGTTATTCCAACCGGCGTAGTTACTGCCAAACCGGTAAGTTCAACGCAATCTGATCAACCGGTTGTTCCACAACCATCATCTCAGACATCAAACCCGGTTCCTCCACAAACTTCAGTACCCAACGATGTGAAAGATGACACTAAAGAGGAAGTTGCGATCGTTCCTGAGATTATCAGTGAACCGGAAGTTCTTAAGGAAGATGTCAAAGCAATTGAAAATCCTCATTCAGAGGGGGAGGCATAGGAACATTTATGGATAAAAAAGCCACATTTGCAAATATAGTTGATTTTACAGGGTTAAAAATTAAACTAGCTTCGCCGGAAGAGATAAAGGCGTGGTCATACGGAGAAGTAACTAAACCGGAAACGATAAATTATCGTACACTAAAACCGGAAAAAGACGGTTTATTCGACGAACGTATTTTTGGACCGACAAAAGACTGGGAATGTTATTGCGGAAAATATAAACGGATTCGGTACAGAGGTATTATCTGTGATAAGTGCGGTGTTGAAGTGACTCAAAGTAAAGTACGTCGTGAAAGAATGGGACACATATCGCTGGCGGCTCCTGTTGTACATGTCTGGTTCTTTAAAGGTGCACCTTCCAAATTATCTCTTCTTCTTGATATTAGTCCACGGGCATTGGAAGGAGTAATTTATTTTGCACAGTATCTAGTAGTGAAAGTAGATGAGGAAAAGAAAAAAGAAATTCTCGAAAAAATTATTGAATCAGGAAACATCCGTATAAAAGAAGTTGAAAACCGATATAAAGAAAATATTGACCAAAAAAAGGATCAGTTTGCCAAAGAAAAATCAAATATTAAGGATAAAGTAAAAGGTTCAGAAGCGAGAGACTTGGCAGCATCAGAGCTTACGTTAAAAGAAAAGCAGGAAATAAATGCATCGGATGCACAGCTTGAACAGGAAAAACAGAAAGTGAAAGAAGTTGTTGATTCCCTTATTTCTATTGTGAAGGGAATACACCAGTTTGCAACAATTACAGAGGATGAATACCTTCGCCTTTTTGAATATGATGCAACATCATGCTTTACCGTAGCCATGGGTGCTGAAGCAGTATCAGAAGTAATTAAAAAACTTGATTTAGATAAAATAGCTGCGGACTTACGGGAAGAGATTCGGACAAGTTCAGGACAACGACATATTAAGGCAACGAAGAGGCTGCGTGTTGTTGACGGAATCCGAAAAGCTGCGGTGAATCCGTCATGGATGATTATTAACACCTTGCCGGTTATTCCTCCTGATTTACGGCCGATGGTACAGTTAACCGGCGGACGTTTTGCCACAAGTGATTTAAATGATTTATACCGCCGTGTTATCAATAGAAATAACCGTCTTCGCCACCTGATGGATTTAGGTGCTCCTGAGATAATTCTCAGAAATGAAAAACGCATGCTTCAGGAAGCGGTCGACAGTCTTATTGATGCTACACAACGTCCGTCATCACGTGCGGTTATTCAGCCCTTGCGTTCTCTTTCTGATATGCTTCGGGGCAAACAGGGACGTTTCAGACAGAATTTACTCGGTAAAAGAGTAGATTATTCAGGCAGGTCAGTTATTGTCGTCGGTCCTGATTTAGCATTGACGCAATGCGGTATTCCGAAAGAAATGGCTCTTGAGATGTTTAAACCGTTTGTATTAAGAGAACTTATCGTACGCGGAATAGCTCCGAATGTTAAAAACGCTAAAAATGTTCTTGAAAAAAGAACACCTGAAGTTTTTGATATTTTGGAAGAAATAACGAAAAATCATCCGGTGCTTCTCAACCGCGCGCCCACACTTCATAAACTTGGAATTCAGGCATTTTACCCAATTCTTATAGAAGGTTCTGCTATACGCATTCATCCGTGTGTGTGCGCAGGATATAATGCGGATTTTGACGGAGATCAGATGGCTGTCCACATCCCGTTATCAAAAGAATCGCAGGAAGAGGCCCGGACTCTCATGCTTCCGACTCATAATTTATTAAAACCGGCAGACGGATCTCCGATTACAGTTCCAAATAAAGAAATGGTTTTAGGTTGTTATTATATTACGACAATCAATTCTTCATATAATATCAAGGATGTTGATGCGCTTCCAAAATATGGGAGCGTTCAGGACGCAATATACGATTGGCAAAGCGGAGGCATCGACATCCGGCAACCTATACGTGTTAACAGAGAAAATGAATATTTAACTACATCTTTAGGACGTATCCTTTTTAATGAACGTTTGCCTCAGGCACTTCAGTTTATCAATGAACCTGTAAAAGCATCAATGATTAAAACAATAATCACAAAAGCTCTTTCTCTTTTTTCAAAGGAAGAAGTGGTGAAACTTATCGATGCAATAAAAAATATCGGTTTTTGGGGAGCAACAATATCCGGAGGTTTATCTGTTTCGGTATTTGATAATCATATAATTAAAGAAAAATCAAACATCATTAAAGAAACCGAAGAGAGAGTAAAAGTTGTAGAAAATAACTATTTTCAGGGGCTTATAACTCTCGAAGAAAAGAAACGGTTATCAAATGAAATATGGATTGAGATCACTGAAAAAATTGCCAATATGACCTGGGAGAATTTGAAAGAAACGAACCCGGTGAAAATGATTATTGAATCAGGAGGAGCACGCGCATCAAAAGATCAATTGAAACAGTTATGTGCAGTCAAGGGACTTGTAGTTGATCCATTGGGCAAAATTGTGGAACTTCCGACTAAATCGAATTATCGTGAAGGACTGTCGATTTTTGAATACGTTACCAGTACCCGTGGTTCACGCAAAGGTTTGACGGATTCAGCATTAAAAACTGCAGATGCTGGATATTTAACCAGAAGACTTGTTGATGTGGCACATGACATGATTATCCGAATGGAAGATTGTGGCACTGAAGAAGGGTTTGAAATTCATCGTCAGGAAGACCGTCAAACACCTTTTATAAACCGAATTATCGGACGGATTGCGGCTACCAATATTGTTGTTCCCGGAGGAAAGAAAGTTATTGTCCAGAAGGGTGAATACATAACTGAGGAACACGCAAAACTGATTGATGAACATGAAGTGAAATCCGTAAGCGTACGCTCACCGATTACATGCGGAGCAATGGTTGGTATGTGTGCACAATGTTACGGACGTGATTTTTCTACAACACAACCTGTAGAGATTGGCGTTCCTGTTGGCGTTGTAGCAGCCCAGTCTATCGGTGAACCGGGAACTCAACTCACCATGCGCGTACGTCATGCCGGAGGTATAGTCGGATTGGACGTCACCCAAGGTCTTCCCCGTGTGGAAGAACTTTTTGAAATTCGGACACCCCGGAATATGTCACCCATATCGGAAATAGCCGGTAAGGCGGACGTCGAAGAAACCGAGCACGGATACAAAGTCACAATCCGGAACACTTCGATAAAACCTGCAGAAGAGCGGGAATACATGATACCACTCACATCAGAGCTGAAAGTAAAAAACGGCGATCTTATTTCTACCGGGGATCAATTAGCAAACGGTAATTTGGATATTAAAGAAGTTTTACAGGTTCGGGGACTTCGAGGTGCACAAAAATATTTGATCACTGAAATCCAAAGAGTATATGAACTACAGGGTATCATGATTGCGGATAAACATTTTGAGGTTATAGTTCGCAAGATGAGTGATAAAGTGCGTATCGATAACTCAGGAGACACGACTTTACTTCCCGGCGAGCTGATTGACAGATCCAAATTCCAGGAAGAAAATGCACGGGTTCTGTCCCAGGGGGGTGAACCGGCAACAGCACAAATTATTATCCTTGGTATTACACGTGCATCGTTATATACGGAGTCGTGGTTGTCTGCAGCATCATTCCAGGAAACGACGAACGTTCTGACGGATGCCGCTCTTGCCGGCAAGGAAGATAAGTTGCTGGGTCTTAAAGAAAACGTTATAATCGGACGACTCATTCCCGTATCACCTGAGCGTGCAATTATTGGTATTAAACCATAGAGTTTATTATTTTTACAGAGTATGCCGACAATAAATCAATTAGTCAGAAAAGGAAGAAAATTTAAATCAAAAAAGATAAAGGCAACAGCGCTTCGAAAGTTTTTTAATGCAAAAGACCGTTTAATGAAGCAAATGCCCTCACCGTTTAAACGCGGAGTTGTGACTGTCGTCAAAACTATGACGCCAAAAAAACCTAATTCCGCACTCAGAAAAATTGCACGTGTCCGTTTATCAAATAAACAGGAAGTTACTGCATATATTCCGGGAATCGGTCATGAATTGACAGAACACGCAATAGTATTAGTTCGGGGAGGCAGAGTCCCTGATCTTCCCGGAGTAAAGTATCATATCGTCCGGGGTAAGTATGATTCAACCGGAGTGGCAAACAGGAAAAAAGGCAGGAGCCGTTACGGAACAAAGAGAGGAAGTACAGGACCCGTTACCGCTGCCGCCAGTTAATTTATATGCCGAGAGCAGGAAAAATCATCAAAAAAATTTCAGAACCCGATCCGGTTTACGGTAACCGTCTAGTTACGCGGTTGGTCAACCGTATTATGGAACGCGGGAAAAAGACAGTCGCACAAGGGCTGGTATACCGAGCATTTGAAGTAATCAAAGAGAAAGGCATGGAAGATCCTATCAAAGTACTGGATAATGCCGTAAATACAGTAGGTCCTAAAATAGAAGTTCGGCCCAGGAGAGTCGGGGGGGCTTCATACCAGGTTCCGATGGAAGTCAGGGGTGATAGGCGGGTAGCTCTTGCTTTACGGTGGATCGTAAGTTTCGCAAAAAAAAGATCAAATAAGGAGTATAAAACATATGCTGATAAGTTAGCTGCTGAGCTTATTGATGCTGCAAACGGCGTCGGCGATGCAATAAAAAAACGGGATACGGTACACCGTATGGCCGAAGCAAACAAAGCATTTGCTCATTTCCGGTGGTAAGATTCTGCCATAATTACTGTAAACGTGTGTCAAAACAATTAGAGCTTCCCATTCAGTCAATAAAAAGAACAGCAGTTGTTGTTCTGGATCTGTTCTTATTGGTCTTGTCAAAATTAGCCAAAATGTATTAACGATACAATTTCCAATCTCCGAAGACTTCATTTTTATAGACAGTTATACCATCGATACGAATCATTTTTCCCGGAGGTACATTTCGGATGAGACGTACAACAATTTGATTCTCGAGTAACGCTCGGGAAACACCTTTCATGTCCGGGTATAGGGATAGTCCAATGTACGATCTGTCCGGAATGCCGGATATAAAAGTACGGTATTTTAGTTGTCCGAGACGTATGAGCCGTTGGGATCTTTTCTTTGCGTTATATACTGATAAGGGCGCATACTGTTTTTCCATAGACGAAGCTCTTGTATTTTTCCGGTTGCTGTAACGGAAGATATGAAACTTAGAGATAGGGTGAGTTTGCAGAAATGTGAAGGTTTCCTCAAAATTTTCTTCGGATTCACCCGGAAAACCCACAATAATATCAGTTCCTATAAGCGCATCGGGATTTACGGATGCAATCTGATTTATCCGCTCAGAAATATATTTTTTTGTATATCCGCGGTTCATACGCAGTAAAATTTCGTCTGATGCAGATTGGATGGGAATGTGGAAAAAATGAACAAAACGATTATCATCAGAGTGATTTTTATACCACACAATAAATTCATCCGTGATACTCCACGGATGTAAAGAACCAAGACTCAGCCTGGAAACAGAGGTATTTTCCAATACGGCATCAAGAAGAATAGGCAATGATTCACCATGACCCCTCCCGATATATTCGGTATTTATTCCGGTAATGATAACTTCCTTTATTTTTGATTTATATGCACGTATGCATTCAATAACTTCTTTTGATGATTTTGTTGTGGGTTTTCCACGAAGGTAAGGAACTATACAGTAAGAACAAAATCGTTCACATCCGTCCTGAACTTTCAGTATGAGTCTGCCGGAATCTATAAATTTATCACCTGCATTTTTTTGTTGTGTCGGTTTTATTTTTCCTGTATCTGAATGCTGTTCTGATGCTGTCGGCGGAATGAGAAACGAGCGCAGGAGATACGGTATTTGCTGTTTGTCCGAATTGGAAACTAGAAGATCTGTCTCTCTCATACGGTAACGCTCAGTTTTCCATAATGTTGCCAGACATCCGGTAACGAGAAGTATGGTGTCAGGAAATTTTCTTCGGATACGACGTATGAACTGACGCGCCTCCCGTTCAGCTTTTCCCGTCACTGCACACGTATTTATAATATACACGTCCGGTTTGTCATCCGAATAAATAAACCCAAATGCACGAAGCTTCCTGTCGATTGCTATTTTTTCAGCCTCGTTGACTCTGCACCCAAACGTAAAACTGGCAAATGAACGTTTCACAACACGTATTATACGAAAAATGAACTCTCAGCATGTAATGAAAACTATGATGAAAGTTTCATAGTTATTTAGGTTCGTTCTCAGTGTGGTATGATTACGGGTATAACGGAGTATATATTTTCATTTTTATAAAGAAATGTTTTCTAAATAATTAATAATTTTCTTAGTAAATTACATCTATGAAAGATAAATATTCTGCCGTGTGGGTATCTCACTCATCTATTTCCGATTATCTCAAATGTCCGAGAGCATATTACCTCGCGAATATGTACAGGGATCCGAAAACAAATCATAAAATTACCCTGATGCAACCGCCGCTGGCACTCGGGCAGGCGGTGCACGGCACAATAGAGATCATTTCCACATTACCTCTTGAAAATCGGTTTACCGTACCTCTTGAAGAACACTTTAATCAGCTATGGGATACCGTTTCGGGCAAAAGAGGAGGATTTCGTGAAAAAGATGAGGAAAAGAAGTTAAAAGCACGGGGACTTGCTATGATAAAAAGATTATCCGAACACCCGGGACCGTTACAGCAAAAAGCAATAAAAATTCGTCAGGAGCTCCCGTATTATTGGCTGTCAGAAGAAGACAATATCATTTTATGCGGAAAAATCGATTGGCTGGAATATCGGCAGGATTCGGATTCGGTACGTATCATTGATTTTAAAACCGGAAAATTTGATGAAGATCCGGATTCACTTCAGTTACCTATCTATTATCTCGTTACAAAACACGCTCAGACAAAAAAAATTTCCGGTCTCGCGTACTGGTATTTGGACAGGGATGATGAACCGATTGATATGGTTCTTCCTGATGAAAATGAGTCAGCAAGATTAATTACGGAAATCGCGAAAAAAATTGCCCTTGCACGGAAACTCGGACGGTTTGTATGCCGCGAGGGCGGGTGCAGAACATGCAAACCTTTCGAAGCGATTCTTGCAGGAAAAGGAGAGTATGTAGGGGTGAATGATTTTAATGCTGATGTATATATTTTATAGATACAATAGGGATTTTTATGAATACAATTACGTGCAACAAATGCGGTAATATTATTGAAGTTACGGATGCTCTGGAAGAACAGGCTCGGATTTCCATAGAAAAAAAATTACGTGAAGAATCAAAAAAAGAAATAGAGCATATCCAAAAGGATGCTGAGGAAAACGCAGGGAAAAGGTTAAAGGAGCATTTTGAATTTGAAACGAAACAGCGGCAAAGTGAAATGGAAGAGATGCGTAAGTATTCGAAAAATCTTCAGGAACAACTCCTAACGCTTACCAAAAAACTTCAGGAAGAAAAAAGCAAATCACAGGATTTGGAAATAAAGATGCGCAAAGAGCTTTTAGAAGCTCAGGATAAAATATTTACCCAGGCAAAAACCAAAGCAGACGAAGAGCATAAACTGACTATTTCTGAGCTCACCAAACAGATTCAGGATTTTAAAAAAGCGAATGAGGAACTGAATAAAAAATTGGATCAGCGCTCTCAACAGCTTCAGGGGGAAGTACAGGAACTTGATTTGGAATCAACGCTTCGGTCTTCGTTTCCGTTTGACGGAATCGAACCGATTGGTAAAGGCGTAAAAGGTGCAGATGTACGCCAGATAGTGCGGACACAGATAGGAAATGTTTGCGGAGTAATACTGTGGGAATCCAAACAGACGAAAACCTGGTCAAACGAATGGTTGGGGAAACTCAAAAATGACCTGCGGGCTGAGAAAGCCAATATTCCCATTATTATATCGACGCAACTTCCGGAGGAAGCACAATCAGGTTTTGGGATGAAAGATGGTGTAGTAATAGTAGGCCCTGCATTTATTATTCCGATTGCAGAAATGATCCGGCAGCGTCTTATAGATATTGCCAGGGAGCGTTATGTACTCGCAAACAGAGGCGGAAAAGCAGAGGATCTGTATACCTATATAACCAGTCACGAATTTCGACAGCAAATAGAAGTACTCAAAGAAACGTTTGATGATATGCAGCATCAGATTATACGTGAAAGAGTTGCATATGAGAAAAGTTGGAAAACCAGAGAAGCGCAAATCACAAAATTATTTTCAAGTACTGCGCGAATGCTCGGTAGCATGCGGGGAATAATCGGACAATCATTACCGAGCGTTAAAGGATTTGAACTTGAGGGAGAACACAATGAAAACGGAACTATGGAAGATGTTTAACGGGATCAATCATAATTACATATTCAGTTGAAGAAATTGTTCGGATTTTAATACACTTCTTTTTTGTAATGTATGCACGATCGGTATGCAAAGTACTTGCTATACAGTAGTATATGTGCCTTCGGAGTATTGAGTATTATTCTCGGAGTGTTTTTAGTAAAAAAACAAGATAAAACTCCTTTATTTCCGTATTCATACCAGAGTATTCTTCCGCATATCCGTTTTGGATTTTTAAAAATGAAAAATGATCAGTACGTACCGGAAAAACTGTCGCTTATCAGAATTTTTCGTGAAGACCACAGATGGATCGCCACACTTTCTGCAGACCGTATTCGTACTGTCATTGTCACAGGTGATGTTATACCGGCCCGATCCGTTAATTTTCTGTCTGTCAGTCGGAATGATTTTTTATGGCCATTTGCAAAAACGTATACCACACTTGGGAATGCAGATAT
The DNA here is from genome assembly GCA_963711735.1 of Candidatus Gottesmanbacteria bacterium. Classification (GTDB taxonomy): domain Bacteria; phylum Patescibacteriota; class Microgenomatia; order UBA10105; family UBA927; genus CAVQFA01. The sequence continues at coordinate 340,739 of CAVQFA010000003.1, forward strand.
TACATTTATAAATTTGGAAACACCTCTTTTTCAAAAGTGTCCGCTGACAAATGAAGGAATGATTTTTTGCGGCAGTGACAAACACGTTCAGGGCCTAATTGCTGCAGGTGTAGACGTTGCAAGTCTTGCAAATAACCATATCGGTAATTACGGAACAGATGGAATCAATGAAACGGTAAAGACTCTCATGGGAGGAAATATTACCAGTGTCGGACTTGGAAATCTCTATGTGCGTGATATTCGGGGAGTACGATTCGGTTTTTTGGGTTTTAATGATATCGGTGTCCCTGCTTTACCGATTGCCGTGGCGGACCCTGTCACTATAGTTCGTCAGATTCGTGATGCAAAAAACCAATCAGATATTATTATCGTTGCGTTTCACTGGGGAGAAGAATATACGCGCATGCCTACCGTTCGGCAACGAGAGCTTGCACACGCTGCTATTAATGCGGGAGCAGACGTTGTTATTGGTAATCATCCGCACTGGATTCAACCACCTGAGCTATATCAGGATAAGTTCATTATGTATGCGCACGGTAATTTTATTTTTGATCAGATGTGGTCGTATGAAACGAGAGTGGGATTGATCGGGACATATTCATTTTTTGATACATCACTCATTGACGTGTCATTTGATCCCGTATTGATTGAAAATTACGGCCAGCCCGGAATATTGAAAGGTATGGAAAGACAGAAAATTTTACGTATAATAGAAGACGCGAGTGTTGATAATGGCATAAGTAAGGTACAATGATAGAAAGACATATGAATTCTGATCAGACATTGGCAAAAGCCCAGATTGGATATTATCAGGAACTTATTTTCCTATCTCCGAAGGCGGAAGCGGCAACCGGACAAATTACTAAATCAGCTGTAACTGATACAGCACCGGTTCCGGTACTTGCTCCGTATATGATGTATCTTCCGTTTGTTGTATTTTTCCTTCTCTTTATCGGTGTGTTTGCCATGCAGATTGTGAATAAAGTGAAAAGCGCAAGACAAATTATGATGGCATTTCTCTTTGCACTTGTTACAGCCGGAACTCCGTTTATTGTAACAATGCTGAATATGGGTATTGTGTTTCAGGCCAAAGCCGGTCCTGACGAGATACCGCGGAATATTCGTATCATCTCCCAGTCGCCCGAATCGTTGCGCGTCATCTGGAGTACGGATGCTAAAAAAATCGGATCAGTGAAAGTGAAGGATATGTCGCATACACCATATACTGAACGTATTATTATCGGAAACTTCGGCGAACAAGTACAGGATCATCTGGTTAATATAGACGGTGTTCCGCGTGGAGCATCGTATGAAATGGAAATTTTTTCCGGAACCACGTGGTATGATAACCAGGGCAAACCTATCCAAATACAGTTAAAGTAGTGAAGCATTTCTTCCGTCACAAACAAGTCATGAATGTACAGGACCGTATATACCGTGTTGTGAAACAGATTCCAAAGGGTTATGTGCTCAGATATAAAGACGTAGCAACCTTATCCGGTTGCCCAAGCCCACGAACTGTTGGCAGTATTCTTCATCGAAATCCTTCTCCGGGTACCATTCCATGTCATAGGGTGGTGCATGCAAGCGGAGAGTGTGCCGTAGGGTACGCGTTTGGCGGAAAAAGCGGACAGGAGGCGAAATTACGAACAGAGGGAGTTTCTTTCCGTCACGGAAAAGTGATTATGGGTGAATCCTTATGGAAGAGTGTTGTGTATGAATAATTCGTACGTTTTATTACTGGACACCCGCAGGTAAATTTTATACAATTGGATAAAGAGTTATGAAGCATTAGCTGCTTCGGAAACGGAGCAGTTTTTTGTTGTTGCATAAAATTGTGCATGATTGATCGGGATTACTTTGAAATCATTTCGCAATGTATGCAAAGAAACTATGGCATCACAACAAACACAAATTACGCTGAACCGCGATGTTCCTCTTGAAAAAGTCAGAAACATCGGTATTATCGCGCATATCGATGCCGGGAAAACCACAACAACGGAACGGATTCTCTATTATACCGGTCGTTCATACAAGATCGGAGATATTGATGAAGGAACAACGGTCATGGACTGGATGGATCAGGAGAGGGAACGGGGCATCACGATAGTGTCCGCAGCGACTACAACATTCTGGAAAGGATTTCGTTTCAATATCATAGATACTCCCGGACATGTAGATTTTACTGCAGAAGTGGAGCGGTCTTTGCGGGTCCTTGACGGCGGCATTACGGTACTGGATGCTGAGGAGGGTGTGCAATCCCAATCAGAAACAGTCTGGCACCAGGCGGATAAATATAAAGTTCCGCGAATATGTTTCATCAATAAAATGGATAAAATCGGAGCGGATTTCCGGGCTACTATCCATTCCATAGAAGAACGGCTTGGGGCACGGACTGCCGTCATGGTTGTTCCGATAGGGGCGGAACATGAATTTAAAGGAGTTATTGATCTTCTGTCCAAAAAAGCATATATCTGGGGGAGTGATGAACTGGGTGCCAAATTTGACGTTACGGACGATATTCCGGAAAAACTAAAAGCTGAAGTAGAAAAATCACGACATGATCTCATAGAAAGGATATCCGAAACGGATGATGTTCTGATAGAAAAGTACCTCAACGGGCAGGAGCCCACAGTTGATGAGCTTAAAAAAGCACTTCGCGCAGCCGTTATTGCATATAAATTAGTTCCGATATATGCAGGATCAAGCCTTCGGAATAAAGGGGTTCAGCCGGTACTCGATGCGGTTATTGATTATCTTCCGTCTCCTTTGGATTTACCTCCTGTTGAAGGTATTCATCCCAAAACAAAGGAAAAGTTACAGAGAAAACGTATTGTTACGGATGCGTTTTCAGGCCTGGCTTTCAAAATTCAAATTGATCCGCATGTCGGGAAACTTACATATGTCCGCATATATTCAGGTAAACTGGAATCCGGTTCGTATGTGTACAATTCTACTAAGGATAAACAGGAACGCATCGGAAGACTTCTTCTCATGCATGCCAATCAGCGTGAAGAAATCAAAGAAGCGTATGCAGGAGAAATTGTTGCAGTTGTTGGTTTCAAAGATACAACTACGGGCGATACCATCTGTGATAATGATCATCCGATTGTTCTTGAGCAAATATCATTTCCTGATCCTGTTATTTCCCTTGCTATTGAACCGAAAACGAAAAATGATCAGGAGAAAATGGGATTTGCCCTTCAGCGTCTGGCGGAAGAAGATCCGACGTTCAAAATTCGCTCAAATCAGGAGACAAATCAAACAATCATTTGGGGAATGGGAGAGCTTCATTTGGACATTATTGTTGACCGGATGCAACGTGAGTTTAAAGTAGAAGCCAACGTCGGTGCTCCCCAGGTTGCGTACAAAGAAACAATAAAAACTCCCGCTGAAGGTGAAGGTAAATATATACGTCAGACCGGTGGCCGTGGGCAATACGGTCATTGTTTGATAAAAATTGAACCTAAAGGCAGAGGTGAAGGATTTGAATTTATTGATGCGATCAAAGGCGGCGCAATTCCGAACGAATATAAAGCTCCCATCGAAAAAGGCATAAAAGAAGCTATGGAAAACGGTGTTCTTGCCGGATACCCGATCGTAGATATGGAAGTGACTCTTTACGACGGTACGTATCATGAGGTGGATAGCTCAGAGATTGCATTTAAAATCGCCGGAAGCATGGCACTGCAGGATGCAGTAAAAAAAGCGTCACCGATACTTCTGGAACCGATTATGAAAGTAGAGGTTACGACACCTGATGAATATATGGGTGATGTGATCGGAGATCTCGGCGCGAAACGTTCTCAGATCATGGGAACACAAAAACGCGGGACTGTTACCATCATTTTAGCGATGGTTCCGCTCGCTGAACTGTCCGGATATGCCACAACGCTGCGGAGCATGTCCAAAGGAAGAGCAACATACTATATGGAACCGTCACATTATGAAGAAGTACCGAAAAATATTGCAGAAAAGATCATTGCACAAAAAGTATAAGCTATGTTAGAATGCTGTCACAGCAGCTGAGAAATTCAGTTGTGTTTTTCAGTTGGCAGTAAGGTATAAGTCAGATGGATTTTGTTTTCCGATTTTCGTAAAAGTTGATAAAATCGTGAAGACACTTCCAGAAAGGAATATATGGCGGAACAGCAAAAGTTTAAAAGAACTAAAACCCATTTAAACATTGGGACAATTGGTCATGTGGATCACGGAAAAACGACATTAACTTCAGCAATAACTCACGTTCTTGCAAAAGCAGGATTGGCAAAAGCTTTGAAATACGAAGAAATTGACAATGCTCCTGAGGAAAAAGCCCGCGGTGTGACGATAAACATTCATCACTCTGAATACGAAACAGCGAAACGTCATTATGCGCACATCGATGCACCAGGACACGCTGATTATATCAAAAACATGATTACAGGAGCTGCCCAGATGGACGGCGCCATTTTGGTGGTATCAGCACCGGACGGTCCGATGCCGCAAACAAGAGAGCACATTCTTCTTGCGAAACAAGTGAACGTACCGGCAATAGTCGTATTTATGAATAAATGCGATATGGTGCAGGACAAAGAGCTTCTTGATCTTGTTGAAATGGAAGTTCGTGAACTGTTAACCAAATATAAATTTCCGGGCGATAAAGTTCCCGTTATCAGGGGGAGCGCACTGAAAGCACTTCAGGGTGATCCGGAAGCAGAAAAAATGATACAGAAACTGATGGATACGATCGACACATACGTACCGGATCCGGTGCGTGAACTCGAGAAACCGTTCCTCATGCCTGTAGAAGACGTGTTTTCTATCAAAGGCCGGGGAACAGTTGTAACCGGTAGGGTTGAGAGGGGAAAAGTGAAAGTAAATGAGACAGTTGAACTTGTTGGTATACGGGCGACGCAATCAACGGTGGTTACGGGTGTCGAAATGTTCCGGAAGCTTCTAGACGAAGGTATGGCTGGTGATAATATAGGCCTCTTGCTCCGTGGGATTGAAAAAAATCAGGTAGAGCGGGGACAGGTTGTAGCAGCACCGGGGTCAGTGAAGCCTCATACGGAATTTGAAGCAGAGATATACATTTTAGCAAAGGAGGAAGGTGGACGACATACGCCGTTTTTCAGTGGGTATCGTCCGCAATTCTATATCCGAACAACTGATGTAACCGGAGAAGTAACACTTCCGGCTGGTGTAGAAATGGTTATGCCGGGAGACAGTACAAAAATGACTGCTAAGTTGATTGTGCCGGTTGCCCTTGAAGAAGGAGTACGGTTTGCTATCCGTGAGGGTGGTCATACAGTCGGAGCAGGAGTAATTACAAAAATTATTGCGTAATAAGATTGCCTACCAAACCAATCGTAAACATATCTATTACGGTTGATCAAACATAATGCCGAAAGGAAGAATTCGTGTTCGTTTAAAAGCGTACGACAGCAGAATTTTAGATGATTGCTGTCAGAAAATATTGGATGTTGCCGTTAGAACCGGTGCGAAGGTTGTGGGACCGGTACCTTTGCCCACAGACAGAGAGCATTATAACGTAGCCAGAAGTACGTTCATTGACCGCAACAGCAGAGAAGATTTTATCATTAAGACTCACAAACGTCTTATAGATATTATCGAACCGACCGATAAGACGATCGATCAACTCATGCATCTGGATTTACCGGCAGGTGTTGATGTTGAATTAAAAATGTAACTATACGATAAGGGGATCTATACTTGTCGTTTAAGAGATACTTTGGTATACTACACGGTTACAAAGGTATGGAGAAAAAGACTTCATATTTGTAAAACGGTATACCAAAAGTCTCGATTGAGATTCTCACGACCTCAAATCGAGGTCGTTTTTTTGTTCTATGCTTACTACCATACTTGGAAATAAAAACAGTCAGGAACAGGCATACACTCCGGAAGGAAAACGGATTGTTGTAACGCGCCTTACGGTTGGACCGTGTTATATTACGTCCGTATCGGATGCTCCCAATGGGCGTCAGGTTCAATTGGGTTTCGGAAAACTTCATCATCCGAATAAAGCTATCCTCGGACACCTGAAAAAGGCCGGACTGGAAGATAAAAAACTGCACCACTTTCATTCTACGACGATTGACGCATCAGATGAGACCATCAAATTAGGTCAGGAAATCCGGGTGGAAAATCTTTTTCAGGTAAAGGATACGGTGACCATAGTTGGTACGAGTAAAGGAAAAGGATTTGCCGGAGTTGTTAAACGTCATAATTTCAAAGGCGGCCCGCGGACCCATGGTCAATCAGACAGAGAGCGTTCACCCGGATCTATCGGACAGACGACTACCCCGGGTCGCGTCTACCGGGGGAAAAGAATGGCAGGACGTATGGGTGGTGAGAGAGTGACTGTGCATGGTTTACAGGTTGTAGACATTGATCCTAAAACAAACAGTATGACCGTACGTGGTTTGGTACCGGGAGGTACCAACGGACTATTAGTTATAACGAAGGAATAACACTATGCCAACAAAAAGAATTCCAAAAAAGGAAGTAAAAAATAAACGTACCATCAGTTCTGTACGCCGCAAGGCGGTTTCAGAGAACGCCGCACCCGTTAAAAAGCCCGCAGTGACAAAAAAACGTACACAAACTACCGCGGTCATTCCGAAAAAGAAAACTGAATCTTCCGATTTGCCAAAGTCTCTGTTTCAGGTTGAAGTAAAAAATGCAGTACTTACCCAGGCAGTACGCATGTATCTTGCCAACCAACGTTTTGGCCAGGCATCTACGAAAACCCGCGGGCAAGTAGAAGGATCAACGAGAAAAGTTTATAAGCAAAAGGGAACCGGACGTGCTCGTCACGGTTCAATCCGGGCACCGATATATGTCGGGGGCGGTATCGTATTTGGTCCAAAAACGCGTGATTACAGTATGAAAATGCCGCAATCCATGCGGCACGCCGCCATTCGTATGGCACTGAGCGTTAAATATTCTGAAGGAAATATTATAGTTACGGATAAGTTTGAAAAAATGGAGCCAAAAACAAAAGTAATGGCTTCATATCTTAAACAACTTGCGGGTGACGGAAAGATGCTTATTGTCTGCGGAGACATGAAGCAAGAATATATCCGCGGACTTCGGAATATCAACCGGGTAACTCTCCTTCAGGCATCTTCTCTTAATACATACGAAATATTATCACACAAAAAAATTATCATAGAAAAAAAGGCACTACCGGTATTAGAAACAGTATTTGCAAAATAATATGAATAACACGCTTATCAAGCCTATTGTGACAGAAAAAAGTATGAATTTAGCCGTGCTCGGTATGTTTACCTTCAGGGCAAACGTATCAGCAGATAAAACACATATCGCTCAGGAGATCCATACGCTGTACGGGGTTACCGTAAAGGAAGTCCGCACGATGAAAATGCACGGTAAGGTCCGCCGTTCAGGCAGACGCGCTCTTCCGCACACGCTCCCGGATTGGAAAAAAGTTATTGTGCGCTTATCAAAGGGTCAGACAATCGATGCATTTACGTTAAAAACTGAAAAGAACGAAGAAAAAGGTAAATAAAAACACATATGAATACTGACAGACTCAAACGGCTCAAAAGTATACTCCCGAAAAACTCAGGGAGAGACGAAAAAGGACATGTATCCGTTCGTCATCAGGGCGGTCGGCATAAAAGATATTACCGCCAGATAGACTGGAATCGGGGTAAGTTTGGAATAAGCGCAAAGGTAGAAGCCATCGAGTATGATCCGAATCGTTCCGTAGATATTGCACTTCTGGTTTATACTGACGGTGAACGCCGGTATATCTTAGCACCAAATGGTTTACAGGTTGGGCAGACCGTTATAAGCAGTGCAGACGCACCGATAAAAATAGGAAATTGTTTACCTCTTTCGTCTATTCCCATAGGTACGGAAATTCATGCGCTTGAATTGAAACCGGGTCACGGTGCGCAAATAATCAGATCCGCAGGAAACGCGGCTGTAGTATTGTCAAAAGAGGGCAAATCGGTTCAGGTGAAACTTCCGTCTGGTGAAATCAGAATGTTTGATATACACTGCCTTGCTGTTATCGGACAATTGGCTAATATTGATTGGAGAAACCGTGTTATCGGTAAAGCCGGTCGCTCGAGAAGACTCGGTATCCGACCGGGAGTCCGGGGAGTTGCACAAAATCCCCGATCTCATCCGCATGGTGGCGGTGAAGGCAGAAGCGGTATTGGCATGCCGTCACCCAAAAGTCCTTGGGGGAAACGAACGCTCGGTAAACGTACGCGCAAGAGAACAAAGTACAGTGATCGATATATTGTACAAGGAAGGAAAAAGTAAAATTTATGGCACGCAGCAGCAAAAAAGGACCGTATATTGACGTTAGGCTTCTGAAAAAAATTATGAATCAAAAATCAGGCGGAGACAGTACGCCTATAAAAACATGGTCCCGTGCAAGCCAGATACCTCCTGAATTTGTAGGACATACAATCGGCGTACATAACGGCAGAATATTTCATGAAGTATACATTACGGAGAGTATGGTCGGACACCGATTGGGTGAATTTTCTCCGACCAGGACATTCCGCGGACATGGTCAGGTTACCAAACGGACAATGGATAAAACATAAACATATATGATATATCAGGCTACAGCTAAATATATTCGGGTAAGTACACGCAAAGTACGTTTAGTTGCCGATATGATTCGGGGTTTTACTCCGGAATCTGCACTCACTGCCCTATCTATGAGTCCCAAGAGGGGGGCAAAACCTATTGCAGATGTTCTTCGTTCCGTAATAGCTAACGCGAAAACAAAGAATGCCGATATCAATACACTGAAAGTGAAAACTATAGAAATTATGGGAGGACCTAGTATGAAACGGTTTCATGCAGTTTCCCGCGGTATGGCACATGCCTATAAAAAACGTATGACGCATATCCGGATTATTCTTACCGATGAACCTGCCGGTACTGATATGCCTAAAGAGAAAGAGCAAGGAGGTCAGATGAAAACATGATTGAATGAGCTGTATACATATGTATCGTATGTATACCGCAGAAAAACAATCATTTTTTCATTACAAAAAAATCCATGGGACAGAAAATACATCCAAAAGGTTTCCGCATAGGCACTACTTTTACGTGGTCATCACGATGGTTTGCCAGTGATAAAGAATATAAACACATGCTTTTATCGGATATCACACTGAGGAAGGCGCTCTATGAGAAGCTCAAGCATGCAGGACTCGCGCAGGTTGATTTGGAACGTTCCATAAATAAAACAAAAGTGACGCTTCACGTTTCACGCCCGGGTGTTGTTATCGGACGGGGAGGAAGCGGTCTGGAAGAATTAAAGAAATATATAGAATCCTTTTTTGCCAAAGAGGCAAGTAAGAAAAAAAGAGCAAGCGGTACTCCCGGGGAAAGTAATAAAATGAAGATTGAACTTTCAGTGGAACCGATTAAAGAACCGAATTTAAATGCATATCTTGTTGCGGTCAATATAGCAGACCAGCTTGCCAAACGTATGCCGCATAAGCGGGTATGTTTATCAGCACTCGACCGCATTATGGGAAGTGGTGCAAAGGGAGCAAAAATTCTGCTTGCAGGGAGAATAGCCGGAGCAGAAATCGCACGCAGGGAAAAATATCAACAGGGAAGCGTTCCTTTGTCTACCATCCGGGAAGAAGTCGATTATGCATCTATTCCGTCACTTACAAAGTCCGGTTACATTGGTGTTAAAGTATGGATCTGTAAAAAAAGGTAAAAATTTATGCTGTCACCCAAAAGAGCCAAATTTCGTAAACAATTCAGAGGGAAAATGAGAGGTGTATCAATCCGGGGATCAAATGTGGATTTTGGGCAATTCGGACTTCGTGCAATGACAGCGGGATGGGTATCCAGCCGCCAAATAGAAGCAGCCAGACGGGCGCTTACTCATTATATACGGCGCGGGGGCAGGGTGTGGATCCGGATTTTTCCGGATAAACCCGTTACAAAAAAGCCACCGGAAACCAGGATGGGAAGCGGAAAAGGTGATGTGCATGAATTTGTAAGCGTTGTTCGCCCCGGACGGATTGTCTTTGAAATGGCAGGAATAACAAAGGATATGGCAGAAGAAGCGATGAGGCTTGCGGCGGCAAAATTGCCGATAAGGACAAAGTTTGTTATTAAGGAATAATATTATGACAAAAATACTTGATGAAATCAGAAAGAAAGACGCGAAAGAGCGCATATCTGACGCGTCAACGATGAAAAAGAAGCTTGCGGTATTATCTATGGATAGGTATACTAAACAATCTAAAAACTTACGGGAGAGGAAAAATATGCGTAAGAATTTAGCCCGTATACTCACAGTTATCCGTGAGGAGGAGTTAACACATGAAACCAAATAAACAGGAAACATCACAAACCACTCTGAGGGAGGTAAACGGTAAAGAAATGACAGGACGTGTTGTGTCTTTGAAAAGCACGACAACCGCCATTGTATCCGTCGATCATATGGTGCGCCATCCGAAGTATCATAAGGCAGTGAAAAAAAACAGGCATTTTGCCGTACATAATGAGCTTACGGATTTGAAAGAGGGCGATATTGTCCGTATACAGGAAACCCGTCCCATTTCAAAAACTAAACACTTTCGGGTTGTTGGGAAGGTACAATTATGATTCAGAGAAAAACAAAATTGACGCCGGCAGATAACAGCGGTGCAGAGCAAATGTCAGTCATTCATATTTACGGCTCATCGAAAAGGAAATTTGCCGGAATCGGAGACATCGTCCAGTGTGTGTGTTTGAAAGTTAATCCGGTCGGAATGGTGAAAGATGATGAACTGGTGAAAGTTGTGATAGTCCGAACCCGGAAGGAGCATCGTCGGTCTGACGGGTCATATATCCGGTTTGATGATAACGCGGCTGTTCTTATAGATAACGAAAAGGATAAAAATCCCCGCGGAACGAGAGTTTTCGGACCCATAGCACGGGAAATAAAAGAATTAGGATTCGATAAAATTGCCAGTTTAGCTCAGGAAGTGTATTGATACTATATATACTATGAAACTGAAAAAAAACGACACTATTATTGTAACGGCAGGAAAAGATAAAGGCCGAAAAGGAAAAATCGAAAAGGTATTTCCTGTAGATATGATTGTTCTGGTTCCGGGAATAAATATGTATAAACGGCATGTTAAAAAACGGGACAACGCAAATCCCGGCGGGATTGTAGATAAATCACGTCCGATTACCGTATCAAACGTTGCGCTTATTTGTCCGAAATGCAATAAACCGACGCGCATCGGGTATATGGTACTGAAAGATGAGAAGGTCCGTATGTGCAGAAAATGTCAACAGGCTATATAACAAAAACTATGGAATCATTAGACAAACGATATACCAAAGAAATTGCACCGGAGCTTGCTAAAACATTTGGCATAACAAACATCATGTCTGTGCCAAAACTTGTGAAAATTGTTGTTAATTGCGGTTTAGGTGAAGCATTGAGAGATAAAAAAGTTATTGAATCAATGAGCTCACAGCTCGGTATTATTACCGGTCAAAAACCGCAAACTACACGCGCAAAAAGAGCTATATCCACATTTAAGCTTCGTGCAGGGGATATTGTAGGATTAAAAGCGACACTCCGCGGACGAAGAATGTATGATTTTTTTACAAAACTTGTCACCATATCTTTGCCCAGGGTGCGTGATTTTCGCGGTGTTTCTCTTTCCGGATTTGACGGACAGGGAAACTATACCCTCGGTCTTTCGGAACAGACAATATTTCCAGAACTTGAATATAAAATGATCGACAAAATACGCGGATTTGAAATTACATGTGTTACAACGGCAAAAACAAACGAAACATGCAAAGCGCTTCTCGAGAAGCTCGGCATGCCGTTTGCGAATAAACGTTAATGTATAGGGAGTATATATATGGCAAAAACATCAGACGTCGTTAAATTTCATAAAAAACAGAAGTATAGTGTCCGCATGAAAAACAGATGTTCACTCTGTGGACGCGGACGCGCATATATGCGCAAATTCGGTATATGCCGCATCTGTTTTCGGGAACTCGCACATAAAGGTGAATTACCGGGAGTTATGAAAGCATCGTGGTAATGTATAAAAGTATTAAACGGAAGGCGGAAATGACATCATTTTCAAACCTTCAATATACGATAAAGATATATGGTAAATGATCCGATAGGTGATATGCTCGCACAAATCAAAAACGCCAAAATGGCGGGTATTAAAGCTGTGGAAATTCCATATTCACGGATGAAATTTGAATTGGCCGGAATATTGAAAAGAGAAGGGTATGTAGTTGACGTAGAGAACGTCGGGATAGGTGTTAAAAAATCAATCAGAATCACTCTTCGGTATCAGGGGAAAACACCGGTTTTGACCGACGTAAAAAGAAAAAGTAAACCGGGTCTTCGTGTGTATGTAGGCAAAAAAGAAATTCCGACTGTTATAGGCGGTATGGGAGTTTCCATTCTTTCAACACCTCAGGGACTCATGACAGGAAAAGAGGCAAAAAAACGGGGTATTGGCGGAGAATTATTGTGTGAAGTCTGGTAAAAAAGAATATGTCACGAATAGGAAAAACACCAATTCAGATTCCTACAGGCGTTACGGTGACGCCGTCCGGTATGTCTGTCGAAGTGACAGGACCGAAGGGAAAGCTGGTATGTGAGCTTTTCGGAGGAACAAAAGTAACAATAGAAGGACAGCAGATTGTAGTTACTTCCCGGGCTGTTTTTGGTCCGGGAAGAGCGTTACACGGGCTTGTTCGCGCAAGGCTCGCCAACATGATAAAAGGTGTTACGGAAGGGTGGACGAAAAAATTAGAATTATCCGGAGTAGGGTATCGGGCAGCGATAGAAGGTACCAATCTGGTATTGACTATCGGATTTTCGCATACCGTTACGGTCAAACCGCCTCCGGGAATCGTATTTTCCGTCGTTGAAGGAAAAATTATAGTAACGGGCATAGATAAAGAAACAGTTGGACAGTCAGCTGCAAATATCCGTAATATCAGAAAACCGGAGCCATATAAAGGAAAAGGAATTAAATATCTTGGTGAATATATTCGTAAAAAAGCAGGAAAATCAGCAAAAACTGTCGGTGGTACCGCCGCAAAATAAAAAAATATGATCAACACAAAAACAACAGTCACGTTACGAAACAACAGGAAACGGCGTATCAGGGCAAAAATCCTTTCTCATGGGCATACACGGCCACGGATTGTTGTTGACAAATCTCATACTGCTATCACGCTCCAGATTATTGATGATACAAAACGAAATGTTGTTGTACACGTTCGCGTGAAAGGAAAAAACATTGACGCAGGAAAAGCATGCGGGGCAGAACTCGCAAAAAAAGCGTTGAAAAAAGGTATTACAAATGCCGTATTTGACAGATCCGGATACCGCTACCACGGCGTGGTACAGGCTATTGCCGATGCCATACGCGAAGGAGGAGTTTCTCTATGATAAATGACAGAAATACACCAAAAGAATTTGAAGAAAAAGTAGTTCAGGTAAACCGCGTATCCAAAAAAACGAAAGGCGGAAATAAAATCGGGTTTTCCGTATTGGTTGTTGTCGGCGATAAAAAAGGGCGTGTTGGAGTGGGGTTAGGAGGGGCTCCTGATGTTACCTCATCAGTACGCAAAGCGGTATCATATGCCAAAAAGCATTTATTTACAGTTCCGATGAAAGGAAAAACGATTCCGCATATGGTAACAGTGAAACGGGGAGCAGCAATGGTTATGATAAAACCCGCTCCTCCCGGTACAGGTGTTATTGCGGGGGGTGCTGTTCGTGCAGTTGTAGAAGCCGCAGGCATCAGGGATATTGTTTCGAAAATACTGGGAAGTAAAAATCAGGCATCAAATGTTTATGCAACTATGGAAGCACTGAAAAAACTGAAACTTGTTTCTTTAGCAGCGCCGCATGCAAAATAAACTATGAAAGAAAAATTTTCCCTCTCAACGCTGAAACTTTCGGTAAAACGATCCAAAAAAAGGATTGGTCGGGGGCACGGATCCGGAAAAGTAAAAACAAGCGGCCGCGGTACAAAAGGACAAAAAGCCCGCGGTACGGTGCGTGCCGGATTTGAGGGTGGACAACTCGAGCTTAACAAGCGTCTTCCTTTTTTGCGCGGGAAAGGAAAAAATTATTCCAAAACAACGCGTATGCATAAACGTCCGCTAACCGTTCCGTTTTCCCGCCTCGGAGATATTCCGGAGCATGCACGCATTACAATTGAATATTTACATACAAAAGGCATTGTGAACGCACGTGTCAGTGAAGTGAAAGTTGTTGGTCCCGTGAAACTGATAAAGGCGATAACACTGATTATTCCCTGCACTCATTCCGTCCGGAAAAGCATAGAGAAAGCCGGCGGACAAGTCATAACTCATACATCATGAATAAAATACTTGCCCCGTTTATAAATAGTTGGAACACGCCGCAGCTCAGGCGGAAAATCATAATAACTGCACTTCTGTTTGTAGTGTTTCGTTTGTTTGCTCATATTCCGGTTCCGGGTATAGACAGAGCAAAACTAGCAGCACTTTTTGCGTCCAATCAATTTTTAGGGCTTCTGGATATTTTTTCCGGTGGCACACTCGTCAATTTTTCCATTATGGCTCTCGGGTTAAACCCATACATCAATGCTTCGATAATCCTGCAGCTTTTGACGATCGTTTTTCCAAAACTTGAAGAACTTCAGAAGGAGGGTGAATATGGACGTGAGCAGATCAATCAGTATACCAGGATGTTGACCATACCTCTTGCAGCCATTCAATCCATCGGTATGTTTGCTCTTCTCAAAAATCAGGGTATTATAGCTTCTACTGATCCTCTCACTCTAATATCCATCATAGTAACTATGACAACAGGCACGATCCTTGTTATGTGGTTCGGTGAGCTTATCACTGAATACGGTTTGGGAAATGGTATTTCACTTCTTATTTTTGCAGGCATAGTCGGAAGATTTCCTGTTATGATTTCAAAAACACTTTCGACAGCAACAGCCGAAGCAATGATGGGATATCTCATGTTTGCCGGTCTTGCAGGCGTTGTCATAGCAGCAACCGTATTTGTCAATGAAGCAGTACGCCGTGTGCCGGTTCAGTATGCGCGGCGCGTACGGGGAAATAAAACAACCGGAGGAGCGACATCATATCTGCCACTGCGCGTAAATCAGGCCGGTGTTATCCCCATTATATTTGCAGTATCCCTCGTTCTTCTCCCCTCAATGTTAGGAGGATTTTTACAGCAGGCGAAAAATCCGGCTTTTATAAATCTGGGGAGATCATTAAGCGGTATATTTAATCCCAATAGCATTTCGTATAATATTATATATTTTCTCCTTGTCGTAGGGTTTACATATTTTTATACAGCCATTACGTTTAATCCGACAAAAATTGCCGGTGAAATACAGAAATACGGTGGGTTTATACCGGGCATACGACCGGGAGGTCCTACAGCACAATATCTCAATTATATACTCACCCGCATTACACTCGCGGGTGCGGTATTTTTGGGTCTTATCGCTGTATTACCTTCTTTTGCGCGGGGTGCAACCGGCGTATCTTCGATGCTCGTGGGTGGTACGAGCGTTCTCATCGTTGTTTCCGTAGTACTTGAATCTGTAAAGGCACTAGAAGCGCAGTTAGTTATGCGTAATTATGACGGCTTTCTGAAGGAGTAATTCAAAAATTGAACGTTAAATGTCAAATTGTATTATTTGACTTTTGCTTTTTGACTTTTGAATTAATTTTCTATGCATGTAGTTTTTTATGGTCCGGAAGGATCCGGAAAAGGTACACAAGCGAAGCTTCTTGCTGAAAAAGTTCACCTTCCGATTCTCACATCAGGGGATTTGGTACGTGATGCCGCAGCGAATGATAAGGGTATAATCGGTGAAGTTTGCAGACAATCCTTGTCTGAGGGTAAATATGTTGCAGATAGTGAGATGTTCGTATTGTGGAAGTGGAGACTGAAAGAAGAAGATGCAAAAGGCGGTTGGATCATGGATGGATTTCCGCGGAATGTCGAACAGGCCAAATTTTTAGACGATAAAATCGATAAATACGGGTATAAAGTTGAACATGTTATATATCTCAAACTTACTCCGGAGGAATCAATCAGGAGACTTATAAAACGTGCTCGCCCCATAATACCGGGATCTACTGAGCTTCATGATTCACCGGAGCGGATCAAAAACAGACTCGAAATATATCAGGAAGGCGAAGCGGATGTTCTTGAATATTATCGAAAACAGGGAGTTTTGGTTGAAGTTGATGCCTCTCAGGATATAGAACAAGTGCACGCAGACATTCTGCAAAAAGTAGGTATATCAAAATAGCGTATCTTATGGAAACGAAAAAGCTCGTAGCTATTGTAGGAATGCCGGGAGCAGGAAAAAGTGTCGCAGCCGCATTTTTTTCATCAAAAAGCATTCCGATTCTGCGGTTTGGCGATCAGACCGATATTGGTCTTAAGGAACATGGGTTACCGAGGAATGAAAAGAATGAGCGGTGGTACAGGGAAAAACTTCGGCAGGATCTCGGAATGGCTGCAATGGCAATAAAAATAGAACCGAGAATTAACAGGGAATATCAGACAAACAATATTGTTGTATTGGACGGATTATACAGTTGGGAAGAATATATATATTTAAAAAACAAGTTCCCGGAACTTCAGCTTTTGTGTATTTACGCCTCACCGGATATTCGGTATAGGAGGCTTGAATCCCGGTTAGTCCGGCCGCTTACGCTTAAGGAGGCTGAAAGTCGTGATATCGCAGAAATTGAAAATTTACATAAAGGGGGTCCGATTGCTATTGCAGATTATTTGATAGTGAATAACTCATCCGACCAACGGATATTCAGTAAACAACTGGATACATACTATAAAACGCTTATATGATGACGACCAAAAATCCCGCTGAAATTCAATCCATGCAGGAAGGCGGCAAAAAACTCGGATCGATTCTTGATGTGCTTCTGAGCGATGCCCAGACGGGTGTTCAGCTTATTGAACTTGAAGAGAGGGCACGTGATCTCATTAAAAACGCCGGAGGTACACCTTCATTTATGACTGTTGAGGATTATAAATGGGCGACCTGTCTCTGTGTAAATAACATTGTTGTTCACGGAATTCCTTCTTCATACGCTCTTCGAAGCGGTGATGTTCTTACAATCGATATCGGGATGGTATATGAAGGACTTCATACCGATACTGCGTGGACAAAGATAATTACGGATAAACAAAAACCTAATGATGTTAAAGTATCAGAGTTTTTGAAAACCGGTGAAATTGCGTTGAAAGACGCAATTTCTGAAGCAAAAATCGGAAATAGGGTCGGACATATTTCACAGATGATCGGGACACGAATAGAGGGTTCCGGCTATGGTATTGTCCGTTCCCTTGTTGGACACGGAGTGGGGAAAGCGCTTCATGAAGAACCCCAGATTCCGGGTTTTCTCCGGGGCCCCATTGAAAATACCCGGGAATTGTTACCCGGTTTAACTATTGCCATAGAAGTGATTTACGCTATGGGTAAAGGAGCAGTCGTATATACGAATGATGACGGATGGTCTATCGGTACTAAAGACAATTCAATCTCAGCAGTTTTTGAGCATACAATAGTAATTACGAAGAATGGACCTGTCATATTGACCTTAAATGGTCAATGGGGTACAATATCCAGCACGTGATCGGGTGAAACTGTCCGCTTTTAACAAGTTTTCCCGGGGCAAACAAGTGTTTGTATAAGCGTTCTAACCATTCTCCATGAAATTATAATTGCGGGGAAGGGTTTTTTATTGGTGATTGATATTTTTATATGACCCATCAGGGGAATATTGAAGTTGAAGGTCTTGTTACTGAATCATTACCCAATACGTTGTTTCGGGTAAAACTCCCGAACGGGAGAATTGTTCTTTGTCATCTGTCCGGCAAGATGCGTTTAAATTATATCCGCATACTTCCGGGAGACAGAGTAAAAATAGAAATGACACCGTATGACGCGACCAAAGGTCGGATAACATACAGATCAAAATAATATGAAAGTACGGGCAAGTGTAAAAAAAATGTGTATATCATGTAAAATTGTCCGGAGACGCGGAAGGGTTTTTGTCATATGTAAAAATCCGAAGCATAAACAAAGGCAAGGATGATAAAGAAGCATGGCTTCTTTTAGATAATTTTAAACTATGGTTCGTATAGCAGGAATAGATTTACCAGACGCCAAGAGGATCGATTTTTCCCTTACATATCTCTATGGTATTGGGAGAACAAACGTTAAACAACTTCTCAAATCAGCCGGTATCGACGGTTCCCGGCGTATGAGTACCATCACCGACGAAGAAGTGAACAAAATCGCGAAAGCTCTGGAAAAAGGATTTGTTGTAGAAGGAGATCTCCGTCAAAATGTGTACGCGAATATTAAAAGACTAAAAGAAATTGGTTCGTACCGTGGTATGCGTCATATCCGAAATCTTCCCAGCCGCGGACAGCGTACAAAATCCAACGGCAGAACACGCAGGGGTAAACGTGTAACAATCGGAGCTCTCAAAAAAGACGATCGTGTAAAGATGGATCAAAAGACACCGGCAGCACCGGAAGTTGCTGAAAAAGGTAAATAACATATGGCAGTCAAAAAGAAAAAAATCATACCGGAACAGGGAAAGGTGTATATAACGGCGACATTTAACAACACACTTGTGACTCTCACCGACAGATCCGGTAATACTCTTTTCTGGGGATCATCCGGTTTAGTCGGTTTCAAAGGAGCGCGAAAAGCCACCCCTTATGCAGCAACAACGGCAGTGGAAGCCGTAGCACGCAAAGCTCAGGAGCAGGGATTGAGAGAGGTAGAGGTGTATATTAAAGGGCCGGGTGCCGGCAGGGATGCCGCACTTCGGGCTCTCAAAGCTGTCGGATTATCAATCAGTCTTATTGCAGATATTACCCCGATACCACACAACGGTGTCAGGGCAAAGAAAAAAAGGAGAATATAACAACATATGGCACGGTATACAGGTCCTAAAAACAGATTGGCACGACGGGAAGGAATAGATTTAGGTCTTAAGACCGTTGGGAGTAAAGCGCATGCATCTCTTCTTCGGAGACTGAACATTCCTCCCGGTGCGCATGGACAGAAGATGAGACGTAAAATATCCGATTACGGTCTTCAGCTTCGTGAAAAACAGAAAGTGAAACGGTTATATGGCATTCTTGAACGGCAAACCAGGCGATTTTTTGCCATGGCAAAAAAATGGAAAGGAAACACGGGAGATAAATTTCTTCAATTTCTCGAAAGGCGTCTGGATAATGTTCTCTATAGGGGTGGATTTGCTCCGACCCGGACAATGGCAAGACAGTTGGTTAGTCATGGTCATGTTATTGTTGACGGGAAAAAAGTATCTATACCATCCTGTCTTGTTGAAGTAAATCAGGTTATCACCATGAAACCGAAAATCCTGGAGATTCCTCCGGTAAAAAAGTTATTAGATGATAAAACTCTCAGATTTCCGGAGTGGTTGGAGCGCAAAGGACCGGTCATGAAAGTGCTGCGGTTTCCGGAGCGAACCGATATACCCGAAGATATTAACGAACAGCTAATTATAGAATTTTATTCACGGTAATTAAGGAGGAATGGAAACTTAGTGGTTTAGTATGTAAAGTAAAACTGTCTAGCCATCTAACTTACTAAGTTTCTACATTAATTATTTATGACTGAACCGACATTTACGATAAAAACAGATACTGAAGAACGTACATTTGGCAGATTTCTTATCGAACCATTAGAGCAGGGGTTCGGACAGACACTTGGTAACAGTTTACGCCGTGTGCTTCTTTCATCTCTTCAGGGATCAGCGATTACAACAGTTAAAATTGAAGGTGTAAAACACCAATTTTCTACCATTCCGGGTCTGAAAGAAGATGTGGTGGAGTTTGTACTGAATATTAAAAAGATTCGTTTAAGCATCGAAGGAGAAGAACAGGTTACCCTGAAGCTTGCCAAAAGCGGATCCGGTCCGGTGACAGCAGGCGATATTGAAGCACCCGCAGGTGTAACAATCGTTAATCCAGAATTAATGCTTGGAAACCTTGCTGACAAGAAGTCCTCTGTTGATATCACAATGTCAGCATCGAAAGGATACGGGTATGTTACAACAGAAGATAATCACCCGGAAGAAATCGGAGTCATACCGCTTGATGCTTTGTTTACACCCATTACGCGGGTAAATTATCGCGTAGAAGCAACCCGTGTCGGCAGAATGACAAATTTGGACCGGCTTGTCATGGAAATATGGACCGATGGAACCATCAAACCGCAGGATGCATTGAAATCAGCCGCAAAGATTCTCGTTTCGTATTTTATGCAGGTTGTTGAACCGAAAGCTGTTGGTGTTGTCGAAGAAGCACCCGCAACACCGGTTATTTCTGACGAAGTGTTAAAAATGCGCATTGAAGAGCTCGATATTCCGACACGCATCGTTAATGCTCTTGGAAACGGTGGTATAGATACTATCAATCAGTTATTGGCAACCCAGAGAACGGAACTCATGAAGATAAAAAATTTAGGTTCAAAATCAATTGCGATAGTTGAAGAAAAATTAAAGGAGAAAGGAATTTCATTAACAGTATAAGAGTCCGGAAGATGTGTATAACAGAAGTTTAGTTTCCTGAACTTCACGCGTCGATCTTACACTATGAGGCATTCGTATTTCGGAAAAAAATTATCTCGGTCTACTGACGAACGTAAACGGCTTATCAAAGGGCTTACTTTCGATATGTTTTTGCACGGGAAAATTCGTACGACACTTGCGAAAGCAAAAGCAGTTCAACCGCTCGTAGAAAGCCTTATAACGAAAGCTAAGACTGGCGGAAGTTCAGATCTGTATGAGATCCGTCGGATACTGACTGACGGAAGCGTAGTTAAGCAACTTCTTACGGATGCAAAGACCCGGTTTTCTGCCAGAACAAGCGGATATACGAGGATACTGAAATTAGGTCGAAGACCGGGCGATAACGCGGAAGAAGTGTTGTTTTCTTTTGTTGACCCCCTATCCGCTGTGACACCGAAAGACAAGACACCATCCCACGGGATAAAATCTAAAAAAGATTTGAAACAAATACCTTTAAAGAAAAAAGATACCAAAGATGCAAAAGCAGCCAAAAAAGGAACCCGCTTGGTAAAGAAAGGGTAATGCATATGAACGGAACAACCAAACCAACAAAAGCAAAAGACATTCAAAGATCATGGTATTTAGTGGATGTGAAAGACCAGATTCTCGGTCGCGTGACGACGGGAATTGCAGAACGCCTCATAGGGAAGGTTAAACCGTACTTTGTGAGAAACCTGGATTGCGGCGATTATGTTGTAGTTGTAAATGCTAAACATGTATTAGTGACAGGAAAAAAAGAAAAACAGAAGTTGTATTCACATTATTCAGGATATCCGGGTGGTCTTAAACAAAAAGCTTTATGGCAGGTAAGGTCCGAAAAACCGGAAGAGCTTATACGTCATGCGGTTATGGGAATGTTGCCGAAAAATAAGCTTCGGGACAGACTTATTACGCGGCTTTATGTATATCCGGAAGCGGATCATCCGTATAAAGACAAATTTAAGGATAAATGAGAATATGACAAAGAATGTGCATTTCTATAGCATGCACGTTATTCAGAGCATATCTTAGAAAGAAATATATGGTGAAAAAAACACAGTCAGAAACAAAAGAACAGGAAGTACAATCCGTACCTGAAAAGATTGCTTATTATGAAGCAGTCGGTCGGAGAAAAGAAGCGACTGCACGTGTGAGGTTGTATGTTGCTAAGGAGGAAATGACCATCAAAGGAGTCACTGTCAAAAGAGGTAATGCCATTATTAACGGTATACCGGGAGAGAAATATTTTCCGGGAGAAGTCATGAAGAAAGAGTTAATGGAACCATTTCGGACGACAAACACGCTGAACCGTTTTTGTGTTACCGTGCTTACAACCGGGGGCGGACTCGTGGGACAACTTGGCGCAGTAATTCTCGGCATATCCCGTGCTCTTGAAAAAGTGGATAAAGAAAAGTTTCGGCCGATTCTCAAAAAGCGCGGCTTTATGAAGCGCGATCCCCGGATTAAACAACGCCGCAAAGCAGGTTTTGCCGGTAAATCAAGAGCAAAGAAGCAATCACCGAAGCGGTAATAATTCCGTCATTCCATCAGAAAAAATAGTTATCCGATATACCGGAAATTTTGTCGGGGTGGGCAGACTTGTTCAACTGACAGTTTTCGATCCGCGTTTCGCGGAGAGAATTACTGTCAGTTAATCCGCCGTAGCATAAGCGAAGGCGGAAACAGGAAATAACAATTCTTTATACCGGAAATTTTGTCGGGGTGGGCAGACTTGAACTGCCAACCGTTCGCACCCCATGCGAATGCGCTATCCAATTGCGCCACACCCCGTTTAATTATCAATCGTTTTAGATTATGATGAAAACGCTTTATCCGTGCTTGTATTCTACCATTTTTTATGTAAAAATGGGTGAGCTTCATTTCCTGCCTTTATAGAATATTTTGAAAGGAGTAACGATATGTCACAGGATGCTAAACTTCAGGCTATCCGTCTTGCAATGGACCAGATTGAGAAACAGTATGGAAAAGGGTCCATAATGAGACTCGGTGAACAGGCACAAAAAAGTATGGGTATAGATGTCATATCAACCGGTGCACTTGCTTTGGATCTCGCTTTGGGCATAGGTGGTCTTCCCCGGGGCAGGATCATAGAAATATACGGACCGGAGGCATCGGGTAAAACCACGGTATGTCTTTCAACAATAGCTGAAGCACAAAAAAGCGGCGGAGTTGCAGCATTTATTGATGCAGAACACGCACTTGACCCGCTTTGGGCGGAAATACTGGGAGTTAAACTTGATGATCTTCTTATATCCCAGCCGGATACCGGAGAGCAGGCGCTTGAAATTGCGGAAACACTTATCAGAAGCGGAGGAATTGATGTTATTGTTATCGATTCCGTTGCCGCACTCGTTCCGCGTGCTGAGATAGAGGGAGAGATGGGTGACAGCATGATTGGTGTACAGGCACGTTTAATGTCCCAGGCACTCAGGAAACTTACAGCAGTTATTTCGCGATCAAAAACAGTTGTTATATTTACCAACCAGTTGAGGCAAAAAATCGGTGTGATGTTCGGGAATCCGGAAACAACAACAGGAGGACTGGCGCTTAAATTTTATGCGTCAATCCGTATGGATTCGAGGAAAATAGAAAGCCTCAAAGACGGAGACAAAGTGATCGGCAGCCGCCATCGGGTACGCGTTGTGAAAAACAAAGTTTCACCTCCCTTCCGCGTTGCGGAGTTTGATGTTATGCATGGCGGGATATCAAAAGAAGGCGGACTCATCGATGTAGGTCTGGAATACTCCATACTGACAAAATCAGGTGCATTTCTCAAGTACGGCTCGCAAATGCTCGGACAGGGCAGGGAAGCAGCAAAATTATATCTGAAAGAAAATCATAAAATCGCAAAAGAAATTTCTGATGCAGTCTGGAAAGTAGTCAAATCCGGTACGGTACAGACAAAAGTTGCCATGGGTGTGGAGAGTGAGGAATGACACCATATGGTTTCAGACAGTGACGAAGACCTTCACAGTCTCGTGGAATCTGCAATACGTTTTATTTCCATCCGTCCGCGGAGCATTTCAGAGATCCGTACTTATCTGGCAAAAAAAGCCCGCAGAATGGGAGTTGCCGATGATGCTATCCCGCAATCAGCATACGTGAAGCTTGTGGATCTGGGATATGCAGACGACCGCAAGTTCGCCGATTGGTGGGTATCTGCACGGCATGGAAACAAACCCAAAGGGATAAAGAGTATAGAAATGGAGCTTCGTGCCAAAGGTGTAGATGAAGAAGTTGCAGTAAGTGCTCTTGACAGTGCGGACAGTACGGAAACAGAGATTGACCGTGCAAAAAGAGCAGTAGAAAAAAAGCTTCACATATGGAAAAATCTTCCCCGCATGAATCAGAAAAAGAAACTGCATGATTACCTCATGCGCCGCGGTTTTACAAGCGAAATTATATGGGCTGTCATTGACGAAATTGTCCCAAAAAGCTACAATGTCCGCACTGATGATTGAAGTATAAATGTGGTATATCAGGATAACATGGAGATATGCTTACGAAAAACGTTTATTTTTATATGAAGGCTTACATATATAGGGGATCCCCTTCATTACTCACGGCTTCCAGGCTGTAAGTTGACGTAATTTCGTACAATCTTCATAGTTTCCTGCGAATACAACGCACACTGTGCGTGTATATACCCATTCATATGTAATCACGAAGGAGGATATATGTTTGACGTACTAAAAACACTTTCCACGCTTGTTAAGACAAAAAAGTCAGTTTCACCCGTAAAGCCCAAACAAACCGTAAAAAAAGACGGGGATGATCAGCACATTCAGGGTCCATCCGAAAAACAGCGTGAAGTAGTCATAAAACCCATGATAAACGAAGAGGCCATTCGCCAGGAAACTGCGGCACGACTTGCTGTTGCGGAGGCTCAGGCAAAGGAAATGATCTTAGAAGCGAAAGATGAAGCGATACGCATCCGGCATCAGGCAGAAGATGAGGCGAGACGGAAAATGGAGATTGTTGACAGAAGGGAAGGCGCGCAGGAAGAGAGGGAGAAACTTATTCATACAAGACAGATGGAAATTGATGAGAAACTCCGTAAGCTCGATGAGCTGAAAACAGAGCATCTTAAAAAAATCGAATCCGTGGCCAAACTTACACACGAGGAAGCAAAGAGAATCATTCTGGACGAACTTAAAGGAAAACTGAAAGAAGAAATTGCTAAAGAAATTCGTGAATCAGAGGATCAGGCCAGGGAAGAAGCAGACAGTAAAGCAAAAGATATATTGGTAGATGCGATGCGTCACGGTGCAACCGAATATGTACCGGAATATACAGTCACGGTAATCAAAATAACAGATGAGGATATGAAAGGCAGAATTATCGGCAAAGAAGGCCGTAACATCAGAGCATTTGAAACTGCAACAGGTGTCGATGTGGACTTGGATGAGGAAGGGGTAGTCAGATTGTCGTGTTTTGATCCGGTACGGAGGGAAATTGCACGCGTAGTTCTCGAACGATTGCTTCGTGACGGGCGCGTTCAACCGGGAAGAATCGAAGATCTCGTTGAGCAGGTGAAAAAGGAATTGGAACGAATAATGTTTGAAGAAGGACAGAAACTCTGCCACGCAGTCGGAGTTTTTAATCTACCCGCTCCGCTTATTGCGACACTTGGCCGATTTAAATACCGTTTTTCCTACGGACAAAACATGATAGCCCACACGCTTGAGGAAACGAAAATTGGTATAGCGCTTGCGCGGGAAGTCGGTGCAGACGTAAATGTTGTGCGTTTAGGTTGTCTCCTTCATGATATAGGCAAAGTTGTGATGGACAAAGAAGGCAATCACATAGAGCTTGGTGTAGAGCTTCTGAAAAAATTCGGTATTCCGCAAAAAGTCATCGAGTGTGTTTCCCAACACCATGAAGACGTTCCGTTTTCATCTGTGGAATCAGTGCTCGTATACATTGCTGATGCAATTTCAGGATCCCGTCCCGGTGCGCGTTATGAAAATTATGACGAATACATCAAACGGCTGACTGATTTGGAAACAATAGCGAAATCCCACTCGGGAGTGAAAGAATCATTTGCGTTTCAGGCTGGTAGAGAACTCCGCGTCATTGTTGATCCAAGTGGTGTAGATGATGCCACTGTTACGACACTCGCCCGGGATATCAAAAACGAAATTGAGGAAAAAGTTACTTACCCCGGACAGGTAAAAGTTACAGTTGTACGGGAGCTGAGAGTTTCCGAAATTGCCAAATAGATTGACCAGACAATCTTTCAGTCGGGTAACTTTTATATAGATTGATCTGATGCGATGTATTTAATGATATATTGACAGAACAATCTAATTTGATTACATTGCCTCGTAAAGATTGTCGTTACCTTCTAAATATTTTTTTAATGCGTCCTATCCTTCTGCCCAAAAGGGAGGTGAATATATTTTATGACTAAAGCAGACCTTGTTGAAGTTGTTGCAAAGAAAGCAAATCTTACAGCAAAAGCAGCCCGTGAATCAGTTGGAGCAGTTTTTGCTACAATCACAGAAAATTTGAAAAAGGGTGATAAGGTAGTTGTGACAGGATTCGGAACATTTATGGTACGTTCCCGGAAAGCCCGTACAGGGAGAAATCCCCAAACAGGAGCTCCGATTAATATTCCTGCACGAAAAACTCCGGGATTCACAGCCGGCAAAGCACTGAAAAAAGTTGTCCGGTAATATTACGTTTTATTCTTAGGATCTAGAGAGAGTCCCGTGTAAACGGGATTCTCTTTTTTTGGGTATTGATGCCTGCACAAAAAAGACATGGTAGTTTTTTTCTTTCTGTAGTACACTAAGTTAGATATGGTACGCCAAAAAAAGGAAGTTAAACTTGAATTTCTGAATGAGTCTGATATTGATGATAAAAATGTTGTGGAAGAACCTCCGGTGGTACAACAGGTTGTCGAAATTGTTGATACTCAGAATGACGCATCTGCAAAGAAAAATACAGCACGTGACTCCGGGGATATTGAGGATACATCCATTTCCGAGACAGAAAAAATAACGGATACCGAACTTGAAGAAGTAGGAGGAGATGAGGAAGAATACAGTGAAAAAGACGAACGTGCAGACGAACATACAACTTCAAAGCCCGTATCTGCACTGAAGGAAAAACATGGAGAACAGATGCGCGAGTCCGTACAGGATAAAACAGTTGTTGAGGAATTATTTACAAAAGAGGGGGCAACGAGCGGAATTTCCCAGATTTCTGCACATCGGCGTCCAAGACGGTTATCCCTCATAAGCTGGGTAATCATCATTATAGTTGCATCCTGTACTACCGGATTGGGTCTTTTAATTACCAGAAACGGAAAAGTGTCATTACCAATAATGGTTTCACCTACCCCCACACCATCACCCGTACCCAGTGCAACCCCTTCACCAACGGTTGTTCCGTCACCTGTTGCGCGTGAAGACATTACAATAGAAGTACTCAATGGGGGAGGAGTTCCGGGTGCAGCGCTGAAAATGAAAAATTTACTTGTAGAAAAAGGGTACAAAATTTCCAATATTGGAAATAC
Organism: Candidatus Gottesmanbacteria bacterium; assembly: GCA_963711735.1. Taxonomy (GTDB): domain Bacteria; phylum Patescibacteriota; class Microgenomatia; order UBA10105; family UBA927; genus CAVQFA01. The sequence goes on from CAVQFA010000003.1 coordinate 367,935, forward strand.
CGAAGAATATACATACGACAAAACGGAAATACATGTAAAACCCGCAGTTTCAGGAGCGCTAAAGCAGCTGACGGATGACCTTACGGGTTCGTATACGCTCGGAATAACAGACGCAAAACTCTCAGAAAGTTCATCCGCCGACGCAGAAGTGATTGTCGGAAAAGAGTAAATCCTATTTTAGAGCTTTCCTGATTTCTTTGATATAATACCGTACGTGAAATACCACATCGTTACATTTGGTTGTGCCGCAAACGCCTCTGATAGCGAGCGTTTAGAAGGTGCTTATATATCCGGAGGATTTCAGAAGGCCGCAAACGCGAGTGATGCGGATGAGATTGTTATCAACACCTGCATGATACGTCAGTCAGCAGAGAACAGAGTTTACGGATTAATCAGAAATCTTTCGGGTGAAAAAGCTAAAGGCAGAAAGTTGAAAATTATCGTAACAGGGTGCATGGTAGGCATGGCAATGCATGATAAGACAGGCAAACTTCTTGCGCTGTGGAGAAAAAAAATGCCTGCGGTCGACGAATTTCTTTCCATGGAAGAAGTCGGATTTTCCGTGCCTTTTGTGCGGTCGGACTCCGCACACGCATTAGTACCGATTTCCAACGGATGCAATAATTATTGTTCATACTGTGTTGTACCGTATGCCAGGGGCAGAGAAGTCAGTCGTCCGTACGTTGACATTATACGCGAGTGTAAAGATTTAGCGGCACTTGGGTATACATCCATAACGCTCGTCGGTCAGAACGTAAACTCATACGGGTCTGATATCGTTTTAAAGTCTAAAGGGAATACACTCTCCGGTACCCAAACGGAAACAGACAGGCAAAAAGTTAAAAGTGAACTGAAAAGTCAACAATTTCCTCATATAACATACGTCAAACATTTAGGACGGCTCCGTATTCCGACCTTATTTCCTCAACTTCTTAAGGAGGTCTCCGCGATACCCGGAATACGGAAAATTGATTTTATTTCCAGTAATCCGTGGGATTTTTCCGATGAACTTATCCGCGTCATTGCAGGAAATGCAAAAATTTCCCGTCACATCCATTTGCCGGTTCAGTCAGGCAGCAAAACGGTGCTTAAGCGAATGAACAGATGGTATACACCGGATGAGTATATTAAGCTCGTGAAAAAATTAAGGGATCATATTCCCGGAGTTACCGTTTCTACGGATATCATTGTCGGATTTTGCGGTGAAAAGGAAGAACAGTTTGAAGATACGGTTGCACTTTGTCGGAAGGTAGGATATTCGAAGGCATATATATCCATATACTCAGACCGTCCCGGTACCCAAGCGCACAAAACACTTCAGGATGATATACCGTATAAAGAAAAAAAACGGAGATGGGAATTTCTGGATGAAATGATAAATAAATCAGCCCTCCGAGCGGGTACATATATATAATATGGATAGAATCCTCGTCATTTGCGGACCGACTGCAGTCGGGAAAACCAGACTTGCATTTGCTCTTGCAAAGCAGTTTGGAGGCGAGCTTATATCGGCAGATTCGAGACAAGTATATAAGGGAATGGATGTCGGGACCGGAAAAGATCTCCCGGATAAAAAAATTGTAAAGACACTTCAATGCCCTCTCACGTCACCTGAACGGAAATATATACTTCACCCGTATGAGTATAATGGGATACCTCTTTGGTTATATGATATTGTTGACCCGGATATGAGTTTTAGCGTATCAGAGTATCATACCGTGGCAACTTCCGTTATTGGGTATATTCAGTCAAGAAACAAACTCCCCATTATCGTCGGGGGAACGGGTTTTTATATCCGGTCAATACTTCATCCGCCCCAAACGATACATATTCCTCCGGATATGACATTTCGAAAATCAATATCAGAAACCCCGCTTCAAAAACTTCAGGAGATGCTGGAAAAAGAGGCACCTATGGTATGGGCAGGTTTGAATACGTCCGATAGGGGAAATCCCAGGCGTTTAATCAGAAAACTGGAAATTTTTCATGCAGAAAAAAAGGTAAAAAATCACGTACAAGTATCAAAAGATATCTCCGGCAATATGCTATGCATAGGTTTAAAAGCAAAACTGTCGCATCTCTATGAGAAAATTGATGCGCGGGTAAATGCGCGCGTCCGGGAGGGGATAAGTGCGGAAATTGAAACACTGTTGAAAAAGGGGTATTCATGGGATTTACCTTCATTCAGCAGTATGGGGTATAGACAATGGAAAATATGGTTTACCGATCCTGATGATCAAACCCGGGAATTGAAAAACCAGATTATCCAAAAATGGAAATATGATGAACATGCTTATGCCAGAAGACAGATGACATTTTTACGGGGCATGGATTCCATAGAGTGGTTCGATATTGAAGATCCGTCGTATCCGGGAGGCGTGACGGCACGCGTTCTCACATGGTATACTAAAGATACCGTATGACGTCCAAAATTGAAATTTCCCACAGAACAATTATCTTTATTATTGCTTTACTTGCGGCAATTTGGCTTATTTTAGCAATAAGGGACATTCTGTTTCTTCTGTTTATTTCATTTATTGTTATGTCTGCCTTAAGGCCGCTTGTGGATATGGCGGAAAAGAAGAAAATTCCGAGGGTAATGTCGATTCTTGTCGTATATATCGTTGTTATCGGCGGCATAGGAGCGGCAATTTCGAGTTTAATTCCTCCGCTGATCACACAAACAACCAGATTTATTGCTAATTTTCCAAACTACGTTGCATTAATTGCTCCTTATTATCAGATGGACATCCGCTCCATTACATCTCAAATTGCTCCGATCAGTGAAAATATCGTCAGGGTCACGGTCGGAATATTTTCCAACATCGTAACAACAATGACCGTACTCGTATTTACATTCTATTTACTTCTCGAGCATGAGAGTATCGAGCGGTATATACGGAAAATGCTTTCTCTCAAATCAGGGGAAAAAGTTATTTCCACACTCAATACTGTTGAGATGAGTCTCGGAGGGTGGCTCCGTGGGGAATTGGTTTTAATGTTCGCAGTCGGGCTTCTTTCCTATATAGGGCTTTCATTTCTCCGCATTGATTATGCGTTACCTTTGGCTATTATTGCAGGTCTTCTTGAAATCATACCGGTTATCGGACCGATTGTGTCTGCAGTCCCTGCCGTTCTTGTTGCTTTATCCATATCTCCGTTTCTGGGGCTTGCTGCTGTTGCCCTCTATTTTATTATTCAACAACTGGAAAATAATATCATCGTTCCAGTCGTGATGAAAAAAGCCGTTGGTATATCTCCCTTAATTGTTATCATTTCCCTTATGGTGGGATCACGGCTGGCAGGTTTAGCCGGTGCGGTTTTAGCAATCCCCGTTGTTGTTATGATGCGTGCAATTATTGTTGCTCTTTTAGCCTCCCGAGAAACTTCCGCGGAATCATAAACATTCGTGAGATAAAGCAATATAGCTTGATCCGTTATCAGTAAATCGTTACCCGTGATGGTATAATGCAGTCGTACATTTCCAGAGCCCGGACTCTCGGGGTATATCCGCAAGGATATGCTCAGGAAAGTCCAGACAGCGCAAATGGGAGGGACTCCACGCAAGTGGTGATGGTGTACCGTAAGGTACATCACTGGTGTCTTATTGCCGAAAGGCAAAAAGAACGATTCCGGAATTAACCGGATGAGAGAGCAACAGAGACGAGCGAAGGTTTTCACCGTAAGGTATGATCTTTGTATGAAACGGGCAATCCCACCTGCTGCAACCGGCGAACTGACCAATACCGCCATTTGGGGAATCTCGCCTCCCTTTTAGGGAGGCGGATGAGGTCTAAAGTATACGGGCATTAGAGAAATGAGAGTATATCCGGCTTAAGCGGTCGGAGAAACAGAATCTGGCTTACGAGGCTTTGGAATGTACATAGAAAAAATAATTTCCATAATACCGGAAAATCACTCAAATTAATGTGTTGAATCTGGTCTTTCATGTGCTCATCTTATAGCATTTCCGCTGTTTGTTTTTGGATTTTCCGATGATACAGTGGATGTATGCTTGCCCAAATTACATCAGGTGCTGTTGTCGGACTTGACGGCGTACCCATAGATGTTGAAGTAGATATTGCATCTCAGGGACTTCCTTCTTTTACAATAGTCGGGTTACCGGATAAAGCAGTAGAGGAGTCTAAGGAACGTGTCCGGTCGGCGATTAGAAACAGCGGTGCGGAATTTCCGGCCAAACGGATAACCGTAAATTTGGCTCCTGCGGATCTCCCCAAGGCAGGTCCCGCATATGATCTTCCGATTGCGCTTGGAATTCTTATTGCATCCGGTCAACTGATGCCGCTTACCCGTAAATCCATCTACTGTGGTGAATTGTCTCTTGATGGGAGTCTTCGGCATACCAACGGTATTCTCCCCCTTACGTTATGCGCGAAGATTCAGAATATCCGCGAAATTTACCTGCCGTCCATAGATGCACCCGAGGCAGCAGTTATCAGTGGAGTGACTGTATACGGTATCGGGTCGTTGGGAGCACTATTTAGGCATCATGCCGGTCTGGCGCCGATTGTACCCCATCCACACGTCCCATTTGACACTATGGATGGAGATCACGGAGTGTACGAATTTGATTTATCTGATATTTGCGGTCAGGAGCATGTCAAGCGCGCACTGGAAATTGCAGCAGCCGGCGGGCATAACCTCTTCATGCAAGGTCCCCCGGGCGCAGGTAAAACCATGCTCGCACGTACGCTTCCTTCAATATTACCGGCTCTTACTCAGGAAGAAGCGATAGAAGTTACAAAAATCTATTCCGTCACGGGAAATCTTCCTTCCGGTCGTTCCATTATTACCAACAGGCCATTTCGTGCGCCGCATCACACAACATCCAGAATCGGTCTTATCGGCGGCGGCACTCATCCCATGCCGGGTGAAATTTCTCTTGCACACAGAGGTGCGTTGTTTTTGGATGAGTTTCCTGAATTTCCGCGTCATGTTCTGGAAGCATTACGTCAACCGATGGAAGATGGGACCGTAAATATTTCCCGTGCTGCCGGTACCGTATCATATCCTGCGAAGTTTATACTCATTGCAGCAGCAAATCCGTGTCCGTGCGGAAACTTCGGTTCGGAGGATAAGCGATGTACCTGTCTGCCCGGTTCGGTACTCCGGTATAAAAAACGTGTGTCCGGTCCGATTCTCGACCGCATTGACCTTCATGTCAGTGTTCCGGCGGTTAAAGTAGACTCACTCATCAGGTCAAAACTTTTTACTCCGGAATCTTCACAAACAGTCCGGAGCCGGGTGCAAAAAGCGCGGAATATTCAGACCAAACGTCTTATCCCATTTCAACTTGTAGCAAACGCGGAAATGTCAACGAAAGTAGTGAAAGAGATATGTGTCTTATCAGATGAGGCATCCCGTTTTTTGCGTCAGGCTGTATCACGGTTTTCACTTTCAGCGCGCAGTTATTACCGGATGATCAAAGTAGCACGCACAATTGCAGATCTGGCTTCGGAGAAGGATATACAGGTATCGCATATAGCTGAGGCTTTACAATACAGACCGAAAGACGGAGATACATAGGCAGTAAAACCCCGACATAAGCCGGGGTTTTATGAATACATCAAAAGTTTAATTCTTAGCCGCCGATTTTATACATTCCTGTTCCGCAGACCGGGCATTTGCCTTTCATTGCGGGTTTTCCGTTTTTCATTGTCACTTTTACTGCGTTAGGATCTTCTCTTTTTGCGCGGCATTTTACACAATACATACTTGCCATATACTCCTCACCTCCCTTCAAATTGTCAAACAATAGTTATCGTATTACATTTTTACCGTTTTATACGCTATGAATTCGATGACGAACATCGCAAGTGACAGTAGTAAGGTTTTAGCGAGGTCTTTTCGAATGGATTTAAATTCATCAGAGTCCACTTCCTCTTTATCATTTACACGGATATTCTGTTTTGGTTTTTCCGAAAAAGTATATCCTATGGGTAGATTTGTTTGCGTGTGAGTAGTCGGAGATAATGTGGGTGATAATATTTTTTTTCAGCGACATGCTTGCTGACGATCCGCCGTGCCTGCGCGAGAATTTTTTGTTTCCTTGTTTTTTTTGGCATATATTTTGTGCCTGGTTAGCTTCGAAGCTGAGCGTAACACAGTATATAACAATTTGTCAATTATATTTGGGTTGACACGCGCGACAAAATAAGTGTAGTATAATGAATACGAATGGTGTTCAATGGAATTTTTGTCGGTATTATCTGTATTATCGTCTTATGGCTGATGCTGGTCAGCATCGTATGCTACCGTCTGTATAAACGGAATGTGTTTCTGACCGACAGCGGGAAAAAAATCCATTCATTGGATGAAATTTTGGATTTTATAGATAACCGGCTGAAGCTTCACGGAAAAAATATATCGGTCTGTGAGAAGAACATTGAAGAGGTGGTACAAAAATTACATTACCCGATTCAAAATGTCGGACTTATTCGTTTTAATCCGTTTTCCGACACGGGTGGAAGCCAGAGTTTTACTATAGCTTTATTGGATGATGAAAAAAACGGTATACTTATTACATCATTGTATGCGAGATCCGGTAACAGGTTTTACGTAAAAAATATCAAATCCGGACACGGGGTTGGTATTGAATTGTCCAAAGAAGAGCAAATGGCTGTTCAATCTGCCAAACACGTATCAGGTAATACGTAGGAGTCCAATATGAAAAAATCAGAATTTATCATAAGCGGTCTAATTGGTTTTGCCCTATACCTCATATCAACAGGTATCTCATTTGCCGGATTTTCTTATGTCAAAGGGGGATTTACACTACCGGGCGGTCCGTCTGCAAGTCCGACCCCGAAAGGACCCGTATCTCATTTCCGTATCGATCCGTCCGTACCAAAAACTGAGGCGTGTCCTTTGAACGGTCAGATGTATGCCAAAAGTGAACGTGATACATGGGAAAAGCGGCGGCCGCTTGCAATTATGATAGAAAACCACGCAGATTCCCGTCCGCAGTCAGGACTCTCGCGTGCGGATATTGTGTATGAAGCTGTCGCGGAAGGGGGCATTACGCGGTTTATGGGTATATTTTACTGTGATATTGCATATAGCCAGACGAAAGTTGCTCCGGTTCGAAGCGCACGGACCTATTTCCTTCCCTGGGTGCTTGAATATGATGCGCTCTACAATCACGTCGGAGGAGCGGGACTCTGTAATGATGATACGGTTGATGAACAGGGCAAAGGCACTCTGTCAGATCGATACGTACAAAATAAAAGATATGGATCAGTTCGGTTTACCGTTTAAATATAAAGAACCAAACGGAACAAAAGTTTCCGTTTGTTATAGGAATTACGACAGATTGGATCATCCTGTAGCAACGGAACACACTATGGTGTGTGAAACAAACGGATTGTATTCCGTCGCTTCCAATGAATACGGCTGGACTAACGTAGACGCAAAAGGTGTTTCATGGGACAAAAATTTTATGAGTTGGAAATGGAAAGACGATGCAGCATCCGGCGAGAGAGCTGCAAGCTTTTCGGCACAGTTCGTTGCCTGGAAAGCGTATGAAAACGAATACGGTGTGAAATGGGTCTATAACCGGGATTCAAATACATACAAACGGTTTAACGGCGGAGTACCGCATATGGATTTAGAGACGAATGAACAGCTGAGTGCAAAAAATGTCGTCATTGAGTTTGCCAAAGAAACCGGTCCTGTTGACGACCATATGCACCTTTTATACCAGAATATCGGCTCCGGTGACGGTCTGCTTTTTATGGACGGTAAAACTACAAAAATCACCTGGAGGAAACCGGACCGATCCGCACGAACGAAGTTTTATGATGTATCCGGCAAAGAGGTGCTTCTCAATCGCGGGACTATCTGGATAGAGATGCTTCCGGTTGGAGCAAATGTGAAGTATTAATTATCGCAAAGACCTGCCCGATACTACCAGGAGGTGGCGTATGATTTTAGAGGACATTATCATATCGCGTGTTCGGGTGAAAATGCTCGTTCTGTTTTTGTCCAATCCGGGACAAATGTTCCATGTGCGGGATATTGTCAGAAAGCTGGATGAAGAGATAAACGCAGTGAGACGTGAACTTGGGCATATGGAGCGCGCCGGGATGGTCGTCAAGGAGCAGCGTGCAAACAGGCTTTTTTATCTTTTCCGCAAAGATTACCCTCTTTTTTATGACCTGATGGAACTTATCGGCAAGACACAGGGATTAGGGTGGGATATCATAAAAAACCGTGTGAAGCTCGGGAAAGTTAAATTTGCCATGTTGTCAGGAAGGTATATACGCGGAAAAGCCAAAAAATCTCCCAATGATGTTGATCTTCTTCTTGTCGGAAGTGTCGTGCTTCCGGAATTGGCCCAGTTGGTAAAAGGAGAAGAAGCAAAACGCGGTACTGAGCTTAACTATACAGTCATGACGGAAGAAGAATTTCTGTTCAGGAAGCGCCGCAGGGATCCGTTTGTTCTCTCTATCCTGGAAGGATCCCGTCTTATGCTCATCGGTGATGAAGAAGAGCTTGTGGTGAGTTGAGGGCTTACATTATCTGCATGCGCGTTTCAGATATTTTTACAATATAAATTTCTGCGGGATTCAAACGCCGCAGAAAAATTGGTACAATACTATTCTTGTCCTGCCTGAGATTATTATGACGAAGCATCCTTTTCGAATTTTTCTCGTTCTTCTTCTCTTAGGAGTAATTGCTATTGCTATTGATCTTCCGGAAAATTATAAAGTGAATTTTTCACTCTTCGGGAAAAAAATCGACACTGTTATAAACCCTGTATCCGTGAATTATAAGATCTTTAACATGAACATCCGGAAAACATTTCATACCCGTCTGGGATTGGATTTGGCGGGCGGAACCCATGTAGTGCTTGAAGCGGATATGAAAGACATTCCGTCTCATACAAGACTGGATGCCCTTGCGTCAGCGCAGGGTGTCATAGAACGGAGGGTGAATTTTTTCGGTGTGTCGGAACCTGTTGTGCAGACGGCAGTTTCAGACGGGAAATACAGGATTATTGTGGAACTTCCCGGTGTTACAAATACACAGGAAGCAATTAGTCTTATCGGACAGACAGCCAAGCTCGAATTCAGGGAGTTTACCAACTACACTCCGGCTACCGATTCTGCTTTTCTTTTTCCGACACTTCTCAATACAAAACCCGTCGGTATAACCGGGAAAGATCTCAAACGTGCAGAAATGACTTTCAGCTCCCAAACAGGGGAGCCGGAAGTATCCATAGAATTTACGGGTGAGGGCAGTAAATTGTTTGCCGATATTACAACCAGACTCGTCGGGAAACAATTGCCGATATTTTTAGACAACCTTCCTCTGACCTGGCCGAAGGTAAATACACCGATAACCGATGGCAGAGGGGTTATTACAGGTGCATTTACAAGGGAAGCGGCAAAAGAGCTTGCGCTGCAGCTTAACGCCGGTGCTTTGCCCGTTGCGGTGAAAATAGTTGAAAAGCGTACTGTCGGAGCCACGCTCGGGCAGGAGTCCGTGTCCGCTAGCGTCCGGGCGGGAGCAGTGGGCTTAGGTATCGTCGGACTTTTCATGATCGCTCAGTACGGAGTTTTGGGAATATTAGCTGATTTAGCCCTTATTCTCTACGGATTTCTGTCATTTGCGGTGTTCCGATGGATTCCGATAACGCTTACACTTCCCGGTATTGCAGGATTTTTCCTTTCTATAGGTATGGCGGTGGACGCGAATATTCTAATATTCGAGCGTTACAAAGAAGAGCTTCGGAGGGGTAAACCCTGGAATATTGCAATGGAGTTAGGATTCGGTAAAGCATGGGACAGTATACGGGATGCAAATTTTACCACCATCATAACCTCAATTATTTTATATAATCCCGGAAACTGGCAGTTTCTGCCGAATTCCGGTTTAGTACGCGGATTTGCAGCGACACTTTTAATCGGAGTCCTTATTAGTCTTTTTACCGGTATTGTTGTTACACGCACGTTTATCCGCGTATTATACAGACCCCGCGTCAGTAAGGGAGGTCACGCATGATACGATTTTCTCGCTATATCTGGTTATACGCACTTATTTCCGGATGTGTTATCGTTCCCGGAATACTGTCACTTATTTTTTACGGTCTGAAACCGTCCATAGATTTTTCCGGAGGGACTCTTTTTGAAGTGAGGTTCTCTAAATCTGTTTCAATGAAAGACATCGAAAATGCAGCAAAAAAAGTAAAACTGGAACTTTCAAGTATTCAGCCGTCAGGAAGTAATGTATTTATCCTTCGGTCAAAAGGGGAGGAAGCAGATAAAATGACGACTCTTTTGTCAGATGTATCAAAAGCAGCATCAGCATCTCCTGAAATTGTCCGCGAAGAATCTGTCGGACCGATTATCGGCAAAGAACTTCTTAGTAAAGCTTTGGTTGCTGCGATTATCGTTATCATAGCGATACTCTGTTATGTTGCGTATGCGTTTAAAAATATCATGTTCGGTGTTGCAGCCGTTGTTTCACTGGTGCACGATGTGCTTGTGATGCTCGGAATATTTTCTCTATTGGGGAAATTTTTGGGCGTAGAAGTTGATACGCTCTATGTGACTGCGGTTCTCACTACCATGAGTTTTTCCGTTCATGATACGATCGTCATTTTGGACCGCATCCGTGAGTATCAGAAAAAAGCATCTCACATATCTTTTGAAGATATTTCAGACAGGGCTATGACCGAAACGATGGGCAGATCTATCACAAACTCAATGACAATCATTTTTATGCTCGTGGCTCTGATATTTATGGGCGGAGATACTGTCAAATGGTTTTCCGTTGCTTTGCTTGTGGGTACCGTTTCTGGTACGTATTCATCACCGTTTATAGCTACACCGTCACTCATTCTTATCAACCGTTGGAAAAACAGGAAGAAAAAATAAATTTATTTCGAAATGGGTTTTACCGCTTTTTCCAATTCCCGTAATAAAGCATCCCTTTCATTTGGTATCGTTCCTTTTTCCACCTGTGAGAATAATGCGTTAAGCGTTTCTCCTACTTTTGGACCGGGTTTGAGGTGTAGTATTTTCATGACATCGTATCCGTCGATATGTAAATCCGCAACCGTAAAAGGTTGTTTCTGAACTTCAACAAGACGCTTCTTGAAAAGTTCCATCCGCCACGATGTTTCCAGAGCGCCCCCGCCGAGTCTGTCTCCGGTACGGAGTGCAAGCATGTCTTCGAGATTTTCTTTACCCACGTGCCGTATAATCCGTCTTATTGCACTGTCAGTTTGCCTTTCGTCTACAGTAAACTGATGCCATCGTACCAGGGTAAGGATGCGTTCACTATCGTTCTTAGACATGCGGAGTCTTTGCATAATTCCTTTTACGAGTTTAGTACTGATTATTTCATGGTTATAAAATGTGACGAGCCCTGTTGTGTCCTCGCGGAAAGTCGGTACTTTCCCGATATCATGGAGAAGTGTCGCAAGCCGGACAATGGGGTCTTTTGACGGACAATGTTTGAGAGCCATCACAGAGTGTGTCCCGACATCATAGATATGATGCCTCTTCGGACTTTTCTGCTTTACTTCAAATGCGCGGTCCAGTTCAGGCAGAATAACTGAGAGGATTTGTGTATTTTTTGCAAGAAGGATACCGTCGGAAGGATAGTCGGATGCCATGATTTTAATAAGTTCCGCCTGAATCCGCTCAGGAGATACGTTTGAAAGGAGCGTTGCATGTTTCCGGATGGCCTGAGCGCTCGTCGGATCAATGAGGAAACCAAGCTCTGATGCTATCCGTATTGCACGCATCATGCGGAGCGCATCTTCCTGGAAGCGGTCTTCAGGATTCCCTACTGTACGGATTATTTTATCCTGTAAATCTTTCTGACCGCCGTGTGGGTCAAAGATTTCTTTACCGTCCGTAGCGATTGCGTTTATCGTAAAATCCCGTCGTGATAAATCTTCCGCAAGGGTTACGCCCCACGTTATCTTATCCGGATGGCGGAAATCCGAGTACTCTTTCTCGCTCCTGTATGTCGTAATTTCATAAATGTCATCAGGTTTTACGCTTGTATCTTTCCCGGTACTGTATATTTTCACACCTACCGTTCCGAACTGGTTATCATAAAAACTATCGGGAAAAATTCCAAGCACCTGTTCCGGAGTTGCATTCGTCGTAAAATCCCAACCTTTTGTCCCTTTACCCAGAAGCGTATCGCGCACGGAACCGCCGACAGCATAACACTGAAATCCTTTTTTATGCATCGTATCGATAATATGTTGGGCTGTTGTGGGAAGACGGATCATACTGGTATTATATACCCATCTTAGGCGACTACGAAAACCTACTAATCAACATATAACATAAACCTATAATTTACAACTAATAACTCATATGCATCAAAAAAAATGGAATATTCTCGGTGCGACCCCGGATTTTCACCAAACTGATCCAATAGATTCCGTGATTTCTGTTCTTCTTGCCAACCGCGGCATCCATACGGATATAGAAAAAAGAAAATTTCTCAATCCACCTCATCCGAATGATATAGACATATCCGGAGTCGGTATTGATAAGGCCGGGATGAAAAGAGCTGTAGCGCGCATTAAAGACGCTATCGAGAAAAAAGAATCCATCGTTGTTTATGCAGATTATGATGCAGACGGTATTACGTCGGGCGCAGTTCTATGGGAATCAATATACGCATTAAAGGGAAACGTCATGCCGTACATCCCGCACCGTACGGAAGAGGGGTACGGATTATCCAGGCAGGGGATTGATACCGTTATCAGAGAACATCATCCGACGCTTATTATTACCGTTGACCATGGTATTACAGCCCATGAGCAAGTGAAATATGCCAACCGGCTTGGCATTGAAGTCATTGTGACAGATCATCACGTGAAACCGGATAAATTACCGGATTGCACGCTCGTGCATACCACCAAGCTTTCCGGAGTCGGGGTTACATGGATGTTAGCGCGTGAGCTTTTCCGTTCATTCAGCAAATCCATTCCCGACACCTACCTTGCGTTTGTTGCCATAGGAACAATTGCTGACATGGTACCTTTAACGGGGATGAATCGGTCCATTGTTAAATACGGTCTTATACAAATCAATCAAACGGACCGTATCGGCATCCGGGCGCTTATTGAGGAGGCAGGACTTGCGGGTAAAACCGTACAAACATACGATGTATCTCATATTCTTGCTCCGCGCCTCAATGCTATGGGCAGAATAGTTCATGCAATTGATGCACTCCGGCTTCTTTGTACAAAAAACACTGATAAAGCGCACGATCTGGCATTGCTTCTCGGAAGTACAAATAGGGAACGGCAGCAGCTGACACTCGATACTACCGTCCATGCCATCGGGAAGGTGAAAGGATTGGATAAGAGAAAACTTATCATGATAGGAGATACATCATACAATCCCGGTATTATCGGTCTGGTTGCGGGTAAACTCGTAGAAGAATACTACAGACCGAGTGTAGTATTGTCAGTGGGAGAAGAGGTTACAAAAGGATCAGCGCGTTCCATCCCCGGATTTAATATTATTGAAGCTATCAGATCCTGTTCGGATAGTCTCATTGACGCGGGCGGACATCCGATGGCAGCAGGGTTTACGCTTCAAACGGCAAAAATTGACGAATTTCGAGCGAAACTGGAGGCGATTGCCCAAAAAGGTCTCACCGACGGGATGCTTATACGAACCCTTCATATAGATACAGAAATTCCGCTTGTATATGTTACTGAAGATTTATGGAAAAAAATTCAGGAATTTGCACCGTTTGGATTTGGCAACTACGAACCGGTGTTTGCAACGAAAAGTATATCTGTTGTTGAATCCCATTTGGTAGGAAAAGACGGAAAACACATGAAAATGAAGGTCAAAAATAATGCAGATGAAGGATTAACTTTCGACACAATTGCTTTCGGCAAAGGAGATCACGCAGGAAAATTGACAGGTCATCCTGTTGTAGATATTGCATACACTATAGATATAAATGAATGGAATTCACACAGAAAGGTTCAGTTAATAGTTAAAGATATTATCTATCCGGTATAACCTTCCGCATCAAACCATCCCAAAACTCTGGCTGCCGCAATCTCGAGTGAATATGTCTCATCCGGCTCGATTATGGCAAACCCTAATTGTACAGGAAGATCGCCTTCTGTCCTGGACAGGAGGAGCATTGTTGTTCCGTCTGTTTGAGGTTGTATTTCTTCTACGATAAAACTTGCGTTTCGTATTTCCGGCAGCGATGTAGCCTCTCTGTGTTTAGCAAGCAGTTTTTGCATACACTGTGGATTCATGGGCGGTTCCAATTGTGTTGGATCGACGCCAAACGCTTTTTTAAATACTCTTTCGATTTTCGAAGTCATAAAAAAACCTCCTGCTTGGAGGTTTATGGTGATAATCCTGAATTTTTCCTTTTACACCATAAACCCGTCCTCCTCATGGAGGTGTGTAATGATAATCATGTATATACGCTGTATTCTGTTCATACGGCCTATTGTATATACCTGTTTTTCACTCTCTTGTCAATATGAAAAAATCCCACTACAATCATCTGGAATACGGGTGTATCAATTGTGATGTGGTATATTTTCCTTCTATGACACGAATACTTTCATCAGAAACAATAAAACAAGTAGGTGGCAAGGTCTTTCTTCAGGGTTGGATAGATAAACGCCGTGATCACGGAAAGATTATGTTTCTGGATCTGCGTGACCGTTCAGGCATCGTCCAATTGGTGTCAAATAAATCTTTGGGAGATGCGCGTCCGGAAGATTGTGTGGAAATTACGGGAGAAGTGAAAAGCAGACCGCCGGCAATGGTAAATCCTAAGCTGCGGACCGGTACCGTAGAAGTGGAAGTGACGAATCTGGTCATCCTGTCCAAATCTGCGGAACTTCCGTTTCCCTTGGATACCGACGGACGGGATATAAACGAAGAAACGCGGTTGAAGTACAGATACCTGGATCTCAGGAGAAGTCGTCTTGCAGGAAATATCCACTTACGTTCACGGATGGTTGACTGTGCACGTCAGTATCTTTTCAAGCAGGATTTTACGGAAATAGAGACCCCCATCCTCACCAAATCTACACCGGAAGGGTCACGGGATTTTCTCGTTCCTTCGCGTATGCAGCCTGGTAAATTTTACGCACTTCCGCAGTCACCTCAGCAGTATAAACAACTGTTGATGGTTGCAGGGTTTGAGCGGTATTTCCAGATAGCCAGGTGTATGAGGGATGAAGATCTTCGTGCAGACAGAGGGTTTGAACACACACAAGTGGACATGGAGATGAGTTTCGTAAAAAGGGAAGATGTTATGGCAATGGTAGAAGGATTGACGATACATGTTATCGAATCCCTCGGAGGAAAGATCCGAAAAAAGCCCTTTCCGGTCATTTCATACAAAGAGGCAATGGCGAAATACGGTGCTGATAAGTTTGATATGCGGACAGAGGAAGAGAAGAAAAAGGGAATCCATGCTTTCGCATGGGTCGTGGATTTTCCGTTTTTTGAAAAAGACGCAGACGGCAACTGGACATATACCCATAACCCGTTTTCCGATATCATGCCGGGTGACAAAGCAGCATTCATGAAAGGTCAGATTGAGGGTATACTGACGACCCAGTATGATCTCATATGGAACGGTTATGAAGCCGGCGGAGGAAGTATAAGAAATACGGATCCCGTGGTAACGGAGAAAGTATTTGAAGTTCTCGGACACAGTAAGGAAAAGATCCAATCACAGTTTGGACATATGCTCAAAGCTTTCACATACGGTGTTCCTCCGCATGGAGGAATTGCTCTTGGTGTTGACCGGTGGGTCATGTGTTTTACCGGAGAAACATCCATCAAGGAAGTGCAGGCATTTCCTCAGACTTCAAGCGGTCAGACAAGTATCATGGATGCACCAAGCGTTGTTGACGAAAGACAGCTCGATGAACTCGGCATTAGTATCAAACGATCATCAGGAGGTCAGGATGTATACGATACGATTATCAGGGATTTAGAGGCTAAGCATATTACCTATAAAGCATATACACATGAGCCGGTACATACCTCAGAGGAAGCCGCAAAGGTGAGAAATTCTCCTATATCCTGGGGAGCAAAAGCCATTGTTATGTACGCAGACGGTAATCCTGTTATGGTTGTTGTTGCGGGGGACACAAAGATTGACGGAAAGGCATTCAAAACCGCTTTCGGAGTAAAAGATCTCCGTATGGCAACTCCCGATGAGGTTCTGAAAGTGACATCCGTACCGATCGGAGCGGTTCCTCCGTTCGGGCACATTTTCCATATTCCGCTCTATGCAGACCGGCATGTGTTGGATTCCGATACCGTCATATTCAATGCAGGTCTTCACGAGAAGTCCATATCACTTTCGGGTAAGGAATATGAGCGCATTACACGACCGATAGTCGGAAAGTTTTCCAAATAAATGTATGTCAAAACGTACCATTACCCTGCCGGAACTTTCCGTAATGTTCGGCAAAAGACTGTTTCAGATTGTTTCACTTCTTCTTTTGGGTATGCTCATATTACTTTCTCCCGGTCAGAATATTTATACGACCGGACTTGGAACTATATATGAAAAACAGCACACTCTGGATATTCCGATTCCGTCCCCGCATCCGTATCCCGTAAATACATCCGGTGTTGTACCGGGTGATGATATTACGGCAAGCGCTGTTGTCATCCGCGATGCCGATTCAGGCACTTATATGTACAAGAGAAATGAACGTGAGTCTTTATCACCCGCTTCGACAACTAAATTGCTGACCGCACTTGTGATTCTGGACAGGTTTAAACCTGACGATATCATGACTGTCAATACGGTTGTGAGCGACGGTCAGGTGATGGGTCTTTTTTCCGGTGAACAGATCACAGTCGAAAATTTACTCTACGGCATGCTTATTCATTCAGGTAATGACGCTGCATACGCGCTTGCGGAAAACTATCCGGGAGGGTATGACGCATTTATCCGTGCGATGAATAAAAAAGCCCGGAGTCTTTCCATGACAGACAGTGTATTTACAAATCCCATCGGATTTGATGATCCGGCGCACAAAGTGACAGCTATAGACCTGACAAAGCTTGCCATGGCTGCTCTTTATAATCCGATTATTGTCAAAATGGTTGCAATTCCTGCAATTACCATTTCCGATGTGACCCATACCTATTATCATTCCCTGAAAAATATTAATGAGCTCATCGGTAAAATTCCCGGAGTTGCAGGTATGAAAACAGGATGGACCGAAGAAGCAGGAGAAAATCTTATAACCCTCGTTGACAGGAACGGACATAAAGTGATTTTTGTAGTCCTGCATAGCGCCGACCGGTTTGGCGATACGACGAAGCTTATTGATTGGGCATTTTCCTCATTTGAATGGAAAGAATACAAACCTAAATAGAACGGTAATACGTGATTCAGGATTCATGAATCATTAATCCTGAATCGTAAATCTTATATCTTACTGTCACTGGGTCCATTCGGGTGATATTGCGGGAACATAACCTACAAAACCGTCATCTCCTTCAAATACAAAAATAGGTTGAAGATACATTTGCGGTTCTAATGTGTCGTAATAGGCGAGGTACACTTTTCTGACGGTTATAACAGTGCCCTGTGTCGGGTAAGCGGGGATATACCCCCGTCCTTCCTGGAGATCAGTCCATGCTACCGTACTTGTTTTGAGCTTGTACGTAGCAACCTGTTTATAATCTACCGGCCAGTATGTGTATCCCAGTTGCAAAAGGTGCTTTTTTTCGTCAGATGACAGGGAAAAGATGCACGAGATAAGGCCTTCTTTTGTGTACGGGGATACGACCGGAAGACCCCTGACTTGCGCACGGAACAAATCGACACGTACGGCGTCTGTTTCAACAACGCTTTGTGTTTCTACAAGAGTGCCTCCGGAGTATTTTAGGTATGTTATGACCGAAGGGCCATTTCGGAAATCTTCAGGCATGATGCCGTGTTCCTGGAGAAGTTTCTGTGCTTCCGTTTTTCCTATACTGGTTGCGTTTATTTGTTTACTTACCCAAAGCGAAGAATCCGTTTCATATGCATACCGGATCATAAAATTATTGGAGACGATGTCATACCGAAGTATTCTGCCGGGTATTTCCGGATCATCAAATCTGTAGATATTCCTGCTTTCCTGTATCGGATCAGGTGAGAATTGGAAAGACGCCGCAAAATCTTCGGTTTTCGTAAGCGCAAGCAGGTTTGGGGAAGACTTAGGCATAAAATAAACCGCAGCAGACTCTGATGCACGGGGTACTGTTCCCTGTATCGTTTCCAGTTTAAATGTAAAATTTGCCGACGGGCTGGCAATATTCGGAAACTGAACAGCCGGAAGTTTGCCGAATGCATGATTGGGAGGCGCCGGTTTCGGAGGAAAGATAAAAAGAAAGATTGCTAAGAGAATTGAGAGGACAATTCTGAGAATGATATACGCTATAATGCCGAGTATCGCATAGACGATACCCTTCCGTGCGTAATAAGCAGTTTCCGTGAGATTGGTCATCATCTTTGAGTATAAAGTGCATGCGTGTTAGAATCAATAAAGATAACGCATCACCTTCTTATGAATACATATCCGGTTATATTTTGTATATGAAAGTCCGCACACGCATCGCACCATCCCCTACAGGTGAAAATTTACATATAGGAAATGCATATACGGCACTTATCAATTATGTATTTGCGAAAAAAAATAACGGTCAATTTATTGTCCGTATTGAAGACACGGACAGATCCAGGCTTGTAGAAGGGTCCGAAAAAAGAATCCTTGATTCATTACGATGGCTTGGGATCATCCATGATGAAGGTCCTGATATAGGAGGTCCGTTTGCCCCATACCGGCAATCCGACCGTTTGCCTCTTTACCGGCGGTACGCTGAAGAATTGGTGGTAAATAAACACGCCTATTACTGCTTTTGTACACAGGAGCGCTTGGAGGAAATGAGAAAAACACAGGAAGCAGAGCATAAACCTCCCATGTATGACGGAAAATGTAAGGCAATCGACAGTGATGAGGCAGAAACCAGGGTAAAAAAAGGTGAAAAGCATGTTATCCGGCTGAATATCCCGAAGGATGGTGTTACGAAGTTTCATGATCTTATAAGAGGTGATATCTCATTTGAAAACAAACTTATTGACGATCAGGTGATTCTCAAGTCTGACGGGTATCCTACATATCACCTTGGCGTTGTCGTAGATGACCATGTTATGGGAATCACGCATATTATACGGGGTGAAGAATGGATATCCTCGACTCCCAAACATATTCTCTTATACGATTTTTTCAAATGGGACAAGCCCGTATTTGCACACATGCCCTTACTTCGTAATCCCGACAAAAGTAAGTTATCCAAGAGAAAGAATCCCGTATGGGTGTCATGGTACAGAAGTGAGGGATTTTTTCCCGAAGCAATCAGGAATTACTTGGCTACTCTTGCGTGGTCGAACCCAAAAGGTTCAGAAGTTTTTTCTACAGATGAAATGATTACGTCATTTTCTCTCGATCAAATTCAGACAACCGCACCGATTTTCGACCGGGAAAAATTGCGGTGGATGAACGGGGTATACATAAGAGAAATGCAAAAATCGGCAATAAAAAACCAAATTTATCATTTTTTTGATAAGAAATATCCTGAAGCATTGATTGAAAAAGTATTACCGCTTGTTGTTGAGCGCATGAAAACTCTGAAAGAATTTGCCTCTCTTGCAGGTTTTTTCTTTGAAAGACCCGGGGAGTATGAAAGGACTCCTGATAAAAAACACCTGTCTATCCTGAAAGATATATTAGCCGAAAGCGTGTGGACACATGATGCTATGGAACAAACCATCCGGAAAAAGGCAGAAGGATTGGGGATAAAAGCAAAAGATATGTTTATGGATCTGCGCATTGCAGTGATGGGAAAAACAGTAGGCCCTCCTCTTCTGGAGTCTCTTGAAATTCTGGGGAAAGAAGAAAGCCTTGTGAGATTACGGATTTAATTTAAATATTCTATCCAGTGAGGGTCAGTTTCGACTGTCAGATCCAGAAATACCTTACGGTTCCCGGCCACTTCCAGTTCTTTGCGCGCAGCCATGGAGATTTCTTTTATCATCACTCCGTTTTTTCCGATGATCATCGCTTTATACCTGTCAGCCCCGGTTAATATCCGTGCTTTTACGTACATTGTGTTATTTTCCCTGTTGCTTATTTCATCAACGATGACCGTCATGGTGTACGGCACTTCCCGTCTGAGATTCAAAAATGCCTTCTCCCGGATGATTTCGGAGATAAACAATCTGCTGTCAAGGTTTAGACCCGGTTGTACGAGAGTTGTTGTGTCGACGATTGCATCCCTTTCCGGCAGATAGGAAAAAATGAGATCCAGAAGCCTGTTGAGATTGGATCGTGTCAGTGCTGACACTTCGATGACAGCATCAAATTCACTCTGGAGAAATTTATATTGCACGATATATGTCGGCTTTTTTATATCGATTTTATTTATAACCAGTATTTTTTTTGCATTGATTTTCCGCACTATCCCGATTACACGGTTTTCTTCAAAACTCCTGTCCCTCGTATGATCCACCAGATATAATACGATATCTATATCCCG
This sequence comes from Candidatus Gottesmanbacteria bacterium, assembly GCA_963711735.1. Classification (GTDB taxonomy): domain Bacteria; phylum Patescibacteriota; class Microgenomatia; order UBA10105; family UBA927; genus CAVQFA01. The sequence continues at coordinate 388,538 of CAVQFA010000003.1, forward strand.
CATGAGGCTTTCTTCCGCCTTTGTATTTACCCGTTTTGATGCAGCATCATCGGCATGCGCAAAAACTCCGGGTGTATCGATAAACAGGATTTGTCCGCGTTCATCCTCAAATACGGCTTCTATGGCAAATCTCGTTGTCTGCGGTTTCGGGGACGTTATGGATACCTTGTGCCCAAGGATATTATTGAGGAGTGTTGATTTGCCGGAGTTCGGACGCCCAACGAGCGCTACAATACCTGCTTTCATGTGCGTATTGTATACTATTACAGCCTGTCTATGCATATTTGTTGTAATGTATTTTAAAGAGTAAAGCTGGTATTTTTTTGTTTGTATGGACAAAAATGAACATTTATCAGATGAATTATTGGTTACCCGCATACAGAACGGGGACATTCCGGCATATGAGATACTCGTCCGTCGTTACCAGAATAAACTGCTGCGGTTTGCCCGGCGTATTGTGAATAATACTGAAGATGCGGAAGAGGTCGTGCAGGATACGTTCATCAATCTGTATAAGACAGTAGAAAGAATTGATACAGCCAAAAAATTTACTTCCTATTTATATACAGTAGCGAAAAATTCCGCAATTTCATACGTACGAAAAAGGCACATGCATGTTTCTGTTCAGGATATACCGGAGATTCCGGACGAATCCCTGACACCGGAGGAGTTTACGGAAAAAGCCGTAATCAAAGAGTCTATAAAAACGTCACTGCATAAGCTTCCCGTTAAATATCGGACCGTTATCTCTCTTTACTATTTCCGCGATTTGTCGTATGAAGAGATTGCCGGGAAATTGGATATACCGATCAATACTGTACGTACTCATATTAAACGTGCAAAAGAAATGCTTGTTGGGATTATTAAACCATGAATAACGATGAACTGACATCATCAGTCATGAAACGCGTAGTGAGTTTCGAAAAACGGCGCATTTCGCGTTTTTTCATTCTGTTTACATCCGTATTGGCCGGACTTATATTTGTATTTGTTCTTGTTTCCGCAAGAGTGATTGCGGACCTGAATACACAGGGTTCGTGGGATATTCTGGATTTTTTCCGGGAAGATTGGGAAATTATTTCCGAATTCTGGCAGGATTCCGTACTCACTTTTCTCATGGAATTTCCTGTTTACAAAGCGATTATTGCCGTAGCATCACTTATATGTATCGGTGTTATTATTCTTGCAACAGCGCATAAACGTGATAATCTGCAGAAAAAGATTCGCTCAATAGATCTGTCCGGTATACAATATTATAAGGAGGACATGCATATGGCCAAAAATACAATCGTGAGTGTTGTTATTGTAGTTATTCTTGCACTTGCCGGGTCTTTATTTGTATATATGCAAACAGGGAGGAAGAATACCGTATCAGAAAACAACAAAGGGACTTTTCCCGCAGAAGAAAGGAGCGGATCTTTGGAGACAGAACCGGTTAATGAATCTCCGGGTACGATATCCACAACCGCACCATCTTCACCAATGACACTTACTGTATCATACCCGCTTGACAGGGCAACGGTATCAACCGCCGGAATTACTGTGAAAGGCACGACCTCACCGCAGGCCGAAGTATTTGTGAATGAAACGGAAGTGGTTGCAAATGCAAACGGTGCTTTTTCGGCATATATTACGCTGGAGGAGGGTGACAACTATATTGTCATCGTTGCAACGGACCAGGACGGTAATTCTGTTGAAAAAGAGATGACGGTAAATGTCGAAAGCAGTAATGAATAATGAAACTTTTTCCCTTTGTGGCGCGTATTATCTATGAAAGAGAGGAATCTATGAATTATATGAAGAAATTTGCAGTTATGACCGTATTAAGTTTTTTTGCTGTTACTCCTGTTGCTGCCGCAACCCAAAACACGATAAGATCCACTGTCCGGGGACAGATTAGAGAAAACGTGGCATCCCGCGTAGGAGAACTCAAGAAATTTTTTTCGAGAAAAGCAATAATCAAAGGGAAAGTTATAGCCAAATCCGGAAATGTTCTGACGGTTGATAAGGACGGTATTTCCTATACTGTTAACGTTGATGCAAATACAAAAATACGGAGACGGTTTTACGGCAAAGCGACACTGGATGACATCCTTGTCGGGCACGAAGTGAACGTGTTCGGGAAATGGACCGATGATACACAAAAAACAATTCAGGCTACATTAATCCGTGATATATCCATCCAGAAGAGGTTTGGGGTTTTTGTCGGCCAGGTGACGGCAATTTCCGGAAACGATATTACGCTCGCGACTGTAAGCCGTGGCACACAAAAGGTTACTGTTTCAGCGTCAACTAAGCTCGTGAGCAGAAACATGACACCTATTGTATTATCGGATATCCTTGTAGGGCACCGTATCCGAGTTAAAGGCATGTGGGATCGTGCATTCAATACCATTACGGAAGTAACCCAGGTGAAAGATTATAATTTACCTGTACGTCCTACACGCGCACCAACTCCGACAGCAGCTGCTGAGTAGCATACAGTTGCAATACCTGAATAGTTCCGGATACTTACGGGCGTGAGTCCGAAAAACCGTATTGTATTTTTATGGATAATTACGACATACTTCGTCCTTCTGATATTTCCGATTTCCGGACAAAAATATTTTCCTGGTGGAAAACCCACAAGCGTGATCTGCCGTGGCGTCATACAAAGGATCCGTATAAGATACTGATTTCAGAGGTCATGCTTCAGCAGACGCAGGTTTCCCGGGTAGAACCCGTATACAGGAAGTTTATTACAAAATATCCGGATGTGCGGTCTTTATCAAAAGCAACGAAAGGCGATGTGCTTCGTGCCTGGAAAGGGATGGGTTATAACAGGAGAGCGTTATATTTATTATCAACTGCTATAAAAATAGTAAATTTACACAACGGAATATTTCCAAAGACCCAGAAAGAACTAACTCAATTTCCCGGGTTGGGTATATATACTGCCCGGGCAATTATGGTATTTGCGTATAAAAAAGATATTGCCGCAGTAGATGTAAACATAAAAAAGATTATTACAAAATATTTTTTCAATGACCGAATTCCGACGTATGCGGAAATACAGCACGTTGCGGATCAGTTAGTTCCTTCAGGAAAATCATGGCAGTGGCATCAGGCACTCATGGATTACGGGAGCCTGGAGATGACAAAACAAATACATAAAAATACGCCGAGTCCGTTGAAAAAGCATTCCGTACCGTTTCGCAAGTCGAAACGGTATATTCGGGGAAAAATAATTGACATACTACGGATTCATTCCATACGGAAAGATACCTTAATGGAAAAATTGCTGAAAATGAGTGAAAAATCAGAGGAAGAGATCATTGAAATACTTACAAATCTTCGTGACGAAGGACTTATCAGCATTAAGGGGAATATTGTTGAACTCCCTGTGTAATTATATTTATTGTCCGAATATATAGAGTTCTTTTTCAGCGCGGGTGACAGCAGTATAAAGCCACCGGCGCCACATTTCATCATCCATTTTCCCGAACCGTTCTTCAAATAAAATGACCCTCTTTGACTGACTGCCCTGCGCTTTATGAACTGTCAGTGCATATCCGAAATCAAAGAGGTCTCCTTTTACGGTTTCTTTGCGCATGTTTGAAAAATTTAATCCGCTTTCAGCATTAAACTGTTGTTTGGAGATGAAACCGCGATAATGTCCAACTTCTCCGTCCATGGCAATTTCTGCTTCATACCATTCTTTGTCTGCAGATTTTATCCGGACAACGGTTCCGAGCATTCCGTTATAAATATTTTCTTTATGGTTATTTCTCAGACATATAATTCGGTCACCGCTTGAAGGAGTCTCTGTATCAAATCCGAGAGAATTACGGATATACGCATTCAGTTTTTGTCTCGTACGGTTATATCCGCAAAGGACGAGCGTATCCGGAGTATATGATGAAAGCAGCTCCGACATCCGCTCCTGGCCGTCCGGGTCATCATGACCGTATTTAATAACTTTTTGGGAATATTTTCCGGGATCTATTGAGCCTTTTGTCCGTGCCTGTATGGATATTGCAATGATGGGATTACCTTCTGCCTGTCTGTGTATATGTTCCAGAAGCAAATTCGGTTTTTGCATAAGATTAAACGAACCCTGTATGGGAGGAAGCTGTCCATGGTCTCCGACAACGATGATAGGAATCCGGTATGACAGGAGGTTTTGCCATATGAGGGCATCAACCATGGATGCCTCGTCAATAATGATTAAATCCCTGTCGATAGAGTCTTTTGTTTTCCATCCGATGATTTCCCCGTTGTCATTGAGTATCGGGGAATAGATAAGGGAGTGTATGGTTCCTATGGTATCCTGTTTATACAGTACGTTCTCCTCCCTGATTTTCCCGTTAAGGACACGTGCAGCTTTGCCGGTATAGCTCGCAAACCCGACCTTTAATGATGTATTTATTATGTTGAGGTTTTTTCTCAGGACCGCTATGAGTGTAGTTTTACCGGTTCCTGCATATCCGCCGAGCGTGACGTACTGCATGGCATGCCGGTCTTTTTTATACCAGATCAGAAGTTCATTGAGCGCTTTTTTCTGATCATCCGAAAGATTCTGCATACGGAGTAACTATAAAGTATCTGAAGGTATGAGTAAATGAATCCCGTTTTTATGATTGTTTATTTTTCTTAAAAAAATTTCCGAATATTTCCCTCAGGTCAATGCCGAAGTAGGCCAGAGCTGAGAGGAAAAGAAATGTAGCGGCTCCTTCATCGAGATTGCCGATAAACGGAATATTGTCAGGAATAAATTCAAACACCCCCATTCCGGGATTGATGAGGTATAGCGTTGACATTAAACCGATGAATCCTACAAACAATTGTTTGACCATTATGCTATATACTATATACTATTCACTCTCATAAAAACAAATAGCACCGTATGTCAGAACAAGGACAAAATTTATCTTCTGTTGAACACATTCGTCAGATAGTTAAAGATAAATCTTGGTATGGTTTAGGCCCCAAAGGGGAATTTAACTGGGATTTAAGCGTGCAAAATATTGCAGATACCATCCATAAAGATCCGAAGCTCGTTCACGAAGCTATCGCGAGTGCATTTACTGAAGCATGCTTAAGTTGCGTCCAAGAGGATGATGGAAACGGAAGTTTTCAACTTGAACCGTTAGTTTCAGTATTGAAAAAAAAGGGAATTCCGTATTATGTATGGACAGTTGGGGATAAAGATTGGCAAAAAATAAAATTTGAGAGATCTACAGCGTCAGAATATGTTGATGATGAACATTTTATTTCCTGCGGATCAAATAAAGTTGAAAGATTGAGACAATTATTACTAACAATACCTGTTGATGAGGTAAAAAATACTTTAACGCACGTTATTGCAGTTGACGATAAAGATCATATTCTTTATGAAGTTATGCAACTATCTGATAGCGTTCTTCCTCATGTCATTCTTCATAATTATCATATGAAGTTATCTGATCCTCGTGCAAATCCGACTGCATTTATTTCTCATTTACACAGGATGATGAATGAACACCAAAACGAAAAATTTATTATTTTTTTGGATTTTGACGGAGTGGTTGCTGATACAGATTCGGTATTATTCAACCAAGCGTCAGAAAACCTTGCGGTTCTCCGAGGTGCTATAATCCTAAATCCGGCGCTATTTTTTGCATTGCGGCAAGACAGATTTCGATAAATTTTTCAAGCGGAATATTGAGTCCTTCTTCTTTGCTGCACAGAGCTACTTCATCTCGCCTCGTTCCTGCCGCGAAATTCGGTTGCTTAAGGAACCGCTTGAGTACGGATGATGTTTTTACCTCAGCTAGTTTTTTCGTCGGATAAATAAGGGCTACAGCCGTGATAAGTCCGGTTAAGCTGTCTGCACAAAATATCGTCCAATCGGCCTGGGAAACAGGATTTATTCCCGAGTGTTTTGCCGCGTGTGCCTGGATAATTCTGTGTACGGCATCAGATATGGTCAGTCCGTACTTTGCCAGCGCCTCTCTTGTTTTATGAGGATGATCGTCTTTAAACTCTCCGGAGTAATCTATGTCATGGATAAGTCCTGCCAAAAGCCAGTCTTCTTTTATCGGCTCATCGGGACGGAATTGCCCGTTTGATTTTAGGTACTCGTATACACCGTCCATGCATGCTTCAACGGCAAGCGAGTGCCGGAAAATATTTATCTCAAGTTGTGTTTTTATGGCATCGAGATACTTTTGCCGGTTATAATCCATATATATATACAGTGATCAGTATTATAAATCTTCATTGAATATTGTCATATAAGCATTGTTATTGCCGGAAAAGGTCATCAGTGGATATAATATCTTTTTATTGTATAATAAGATGTTTAATTATGGACATTCTACTTGCAATCATCCAGGGAGCAGGAATATTTTTAGCACTTCCGTCAAAGGCGCATGCGTATCTTGATCCCGGTACCGGAAGTTATGTTTTTCAGCTTTTGGTAGCCGGGCTTCTCGGAGGATCGTTTTTCTTTAAATCCATATATAAAAAAATAAAAGGAAAATTGAAAAAAGATACCGAAAATGAAAAAACAACCAGCAGTGATAAATGACCCTTCGTCATTTCGGGATCCTTCCGGTTTCATATTCAAAAGAAACAATCGGGTGCTGAGGCAGATAAATAATTCGTATAAAGAAAACTACGATTTACTGATGCGCTCCGGTTTGTATGACGCACTCGTTAAGTCAAACTCCCTCATTGGGCATACGGAAGTCGATAAATCATCAGGAACGGCTGGTGCATATAAAATCATAGAACCTGAAAAAATTCCGTTTATCTCGTATCCCTATGAATGGTGTTTCGGGGAGCTCAGGGATGCCGCGCTTCTGACTCTTCGGGTTTTCAGTACTGCCCTGGGTCACGGCATGACTCTCAAGGATGCTTCTTCATATAATATACAGTTTTTGTCCGGCAAGCCTGTTTTTATCGATACATTATCATTTGAACGCTATGTTGAAGGAACTCCGTGGGTGGGATATAAGCAGTTTTGTGAGCATTTTCTCTCTCCGCTTGCGCTTGCTTCGCAGGCAGATTACCGGTTGTCCGCACTGCTTTTCAGATATATGGACGGCATTCCGCTTGATCTTGTATCAAAGCTTTTGCCTCTGAAAGCAAAAATAAATCCGGGAATCGTCATGCATATTCTTTTTCATGCAGGAAGCCAGAAGACAAATACAGACGCATCAGTGCGGAAAAACACAACGAAATCATTTACCCGGCTTTCACTAATGGGCCTGATCGACAGTCTGGAATCTACCGTCAAACATCTGAAACTTCCTTCACGCCAGACAGCATGGACGTCATACAGCAAAGAAGGTTTATCTCCCAGCTATTCAGGCGTATCTCTCAGGCACAAAGTCCGTCTTGTGGGAGACTATCTTGATTATCTTAAACCGCGACACATATGGGATATAGGGGCAAACACAGGTGAGTTTTCTAGGATTGCAGCAGGTAAAGGGATTACATCCATTGCCATGGATTTTGATCCGATGGTTGTTGATGAAAATTATTCCAAAGTGAAAAGTACCGGAGAAACTAGGATTTTTCCCCTTTGTATTGACCTTATGAATCCGACATCGTCAGCAGGGTGGGACGCGTCTGAGCGCGCATCGATATTTACGCGTTCCGAGCCGGATACCATACTGGCTCTCGCTATTATTCATCACCTTGTCTGTACACACAACGTAACATTTATGATGCTTGCGTCATTTTTTGCCGGGCATACCCGTTCTCTCATCATTGAATTTATTCCAAAAGAGGATAAGCAGGTACAGTCACTTATCCTGGGAAGGGAATACATGTTTACGGATTATAATGAAAAGCTTTTTGAAAGCACATTCCGGAGGTACTTTACGATTGAGAAAAAAGAAAAACTTACCGATTCCGGACGCATACTGTACTGCATGAAACTGAAATCCGGCAACAGATGAAAATGAAAAAACCATTGAATCTTATTCCCGTCATTCCTCTCGCATTTTCGTATTCGTATATTTTATCCCTGTACTATCACAATATTGGTGAGCTTACGCTTCGTGTGCTGCTTGCGCCTCTTCTGATTGTCGGTATCGCAGTTCTTGTCCTGTACGGGGTACTGATGGTACTGTTGAAAAATTCAATCAAATCAAATCTGTTTCTCAGTATTTTCAGTATTACCGTATTTTCTTATGGTGACATCGTACCGATAGTCAGATCATGGAAATTTTTTACGGAAGTATTTAGGATTGAGAGCGGAAACGTGGTTGCCGGTTGTTCCATTGCCGTGCTTATTATTTTGTATTTCTGTCTGTCACGTACGAAATCAGCATTATCCGCTCTCTATTCCTACATGCTCATTGCAGGAATTTTTTCCGTTTTCATGCCGCTTTTCCGTATCGGGTGGTATGAGGTGAAAGACCGTCCTCATAAGACAATTTCCAGCCGCTTTCGCGTACCGGCACAAACAGGCAAACCCATTAACACAAGCACGCTACCTGATATCTATTACATCATTCCTGACAGTTATTCAGCCCCTTCGGTGTTTTCGAAATATTTCGGATATGACAACAGTCAATTCGCGGAATTTCTGAAAGGAAAAGGATTTTCCGTTATAGGAAATGCTACGTCTAACTACCCCAAAACATACCTTTCTGTTGCCTCAGCATTAAACATGGAATACCTTGATTACCTTTCGGTATACAAAAATTCTTCAGATGAAACCCTTATCACACCGGTTATTCAGAATAACGCAGTTGTATTGTTTCTCAAATCCATCGGGTACACCTATTATCACATCGGATCCTGGTGGGGGCCGACGCAATATAACTGGCTTGCAAAACGGAATTATAATTTGGATCTGACTAACCCTGCGGGTCTGGATGCGTTTTCATCCATCATTTTGAGATCCTCCCTCATCTATCCGTTTCTGCCGAAGAAATTTCTGGACAGTGTTATGACGGAATCAGTGGATGACAAGCGGAAACGGATCCTGTATGAGTTTAATACGCTTGATGAAATTTCATCGCTTCCGGGTCCGAAGTTTATTTTCGCGCACATCATAGCTCCGCATGGACCTAACGTGTTTGACGCGGAGTGTAAGTATATCGGTGAGAATGATTGGATTGGTGTTACCGATGAGGCAGGGTATACAGACCAGGTTCAGTGTATTAACCGTATGCTTAAAGATGCAATTACGGCAATACTTACCAAATCCAAACAGCCGCCGGTTATTCTTCTCCAGTCAGACGAAGGAGCGCCGTTTCTGGCAAACCTGCTTACACCGCCTGATAATTGGAAGGAAGCAAGTGATGACCTTCTGAAAGAAAAGTTTCCGGTACTTTCTGCGTATTATATTCAGGGCAGGAACTTGTCCGGTATCCCGGATGATATGACACCCGTGAATTCATTCCGGTTTATATTTAATACCGTGTTTGCAACAAACATTCCGCTTCTTGGGAATAGGAGTTACGTGAATCTTGACATGAATCACCGTTATGAATTTCAGGACGTAACGGACAGAGTGAAGGAATAATCCTATAGTTATATAAATTCTCATTTTCTTCTCATATTCATTTTCCTACAATACATTGTATAACCATATCTTATGGCGGTATAATTTATCATCATGCCTGATATCACAAATATCATCAGCGTAAAGAACCTGACAAAAAAATTTAAAGACTTAACTGCGGTAAACGAAATTTCTTTTGATGTAAAAAAGGGAGAAATTTTCGCTTTTTTGGGCCCCAACGGCGCAGGCAAAAGTACAACTATCAAGATGTTAACGACGCTTCTTGAACCAACCCGGGGAACGATTATAATTAACGGAACCGATGCATCCCATGATAAAGACTCCGTCAGGCACTCCTTCGGCATTGTTTTTCAGGATCCGTCCCTTGATGATGATCTGACTGCCTGGGAGAATATGTATTTTCACGCCGTATTATATAAAGTTCCAAAAGATGTTACACATGCACGGATAAAGGATTTATTGGAATTTGTGGAACTGTGGGACAGAAAAAATGACCTTGTAAAAACTTTTTCCGGCGGTATGAAAAGGAGACTCGAAATTGCCAGGGGACTTCTGCATCACCCCACAATTCTTTATCTTGATGAACCGACTTTAGGACTCGATCCGCAAACCAGGAAACACACGTGGGATTATATAACGAGCATAAACAGGAAAGAAAACATGACTGTTTTTTTTACCACTCACTATATGGAGGAGGCGGAAAAAATTGCTCATAGGATTGCCATTATTGACCACGGAAAAATCGTTGCACAGGGAACAAACAAAGAATTGCAGGAACAGACAAAAACAAAATCCCTGGAAGAGGCATTTCTTAAACTCACGGGGGATGCAATCAGAGAGGAAGAAATGAGTGCAGTAGACAGGATGAGACAGAGAAGGAGGATAATGCACCACTAATATGAGTACAATATATATTCTCTGGCTCAGGCAAGTCATCAAATACTTCAGGTCAAAATCAAGAATAGTAGGCTCTTTGGCACAGCCGCTTCTATTTTTGGTTGCTTTTGGTTTCGGATTCGGATCGATTTACGAGAAAGCAGGAGAAGGGAACTATATACAGTTTTTAGCACCGGGAATCATACTTATGAGCGTTCTTTTTACCGCTATGTTTTCCGGAATTGACATTATTTGGGACAGGCAATTCGGATTTCTGAAAGAAACACTCGTCGCACCCGTATCCAGAATGGAAATTATCTTGGGAAAAACTCTGGGCGGAGCAACTGTTGCAGTGCTGCAGGGTGTAATAGTATTTCTTCTGACATTGCTTATCGGTTTCAGACCACAGCATGTCATAGCTCTGATTCCCGCATTTCTCTTTACGTTCCTGGTTGCCGTCTTATTCACTTCTCTCGGAACGGCAGTAGCGTCAATGCTTGAAGACATGCAGGGATTTCAGCTCATTATGAATTTTCTCGTCATGCCCATCGTTTTTCTCTCAGGGGCATTCTTTCCTTTGTCGGGTCTTCCCAAACCCATCGAATTTATTACAAAAATTGATCCGTTAACGTACGGGATAGACGGACTCCGGGGAGCGTTAATCGGTGTTTCCAAATTCGGTATGGCGACGGATTTTCTCATTTTATCCGTCATTACCCTTATACTTCTGGGTGTCGGAAGCTACCTTTTCTCCAAAATTCAACTGTAATGCCCATGATTCAGTCAAAAATGCTCCAAAGTGCCAGACAGCCGTATGTCTTATACGGTGACCACTTTTTGACGATTTTTTCAACAGTCCTTATACCCGGCTTACCTTTAAACCCATACAGTTTTTTCATTGCATTTTTTAAACCCAGATCACCGTGGGAATAGACATTCTCCCGACCGAGGGTAAACATGAGAAACATCTCAGCTGTCCATCTGCCGATTCCCTTAACTTTAATTAATTCCGTGATAACGGCTTCATCGTCCACGTTATGTAACGTGTCAAGAGAAATTTCATGATTAGTGGTTTTCAGGGCGAGGTTTTTAATGTATCTGGCTTTTGCCCAGGACATGCCGACATCACGCAGCTTTTGGTCTGGTATGGCAAGTACGTTTTCCGGAGTGATTTTTTTGTTTGGAAACAGTCCGGTGAATCGGTTGACGATAGCGTCAGCCGCCCGTGAACCTAACTGTTGGCCGATGATGTCCTCAGTGAGCTTCATAAAGTAATTAGCCGGCAATACCCGTTTCCGAGGAAAATTAAATGTCATACGTGTCATGACGTCATATATGACACGGTCATTTTTTTTGAAGTGGGATTTTATAAAGTTGATTTTTTCCATATGTGTATTTTACCCGATATCCCCGGGTACCGTATATTTTGCATCATTATGCATAAATTATTTTGTATCTGGATATCAGTACTTGCATGTATGAGATATAATATTGTTGTAAATATGCAGAGGATTTATTTTTTATTTTTTATCTTTGCTTTCATCTACTTTACATTTTCCGCTGGAAATGTCTACGCAAAAGTTATTACGGGTGAAAACGGCACCGTAAATATCGCCAATTCAGAAGTGGTTGATGATGATCTTTTTATCGGCGCGCAGACGGTAAATATTGACGGCACCGTAAACGGGGATGCATTTATCGGAGCGCAAACCGTCAAAATTACAGGTATTATAAACGGCAACCTGCATGCAGGTGCAAATACGCTGCTGCTTGAAGGAAAAATTAAAGGAAATGTGTACGCAGGTGCTCAAAATATTATCGTAAGCGGTGCCGATATCGGGGGATCTCTCATTGCCGGTGCCGCGACAGTCAACCTCGACAAGTCAACTGTAATAGGCGGGACCCTTATGGTAGGGACCGGTTCCCTGACGATAGATTCCCAAATCGGCAGGAGCGTATATGCCGGTACCGGCAATTTAACCATAGGCGGGAGCACGATAATCGGAAAAGACCTGTACTACGCATCAGGCAAGGAAAAAGGACAGGCAAACATATCCGCAAACGCCAAAATCATAGGAAATACGTATAAGTCAGAAATAGTAACTCCCGAAAAGAGCGCTGATTTAGAGCCTATCAAAAGGCAGGCACCTGTCATATTTAACGGTGCCAAATTCATTTTTGGTATTTTTTCATTCATAGGCGCACTCATAGTCGGGTTTATATACATGAAGCTTTTTCCGAAGAGTTTTACCGAAACGTCGAAATTGGTCTCCGTTTCCTTCTGGAAAAGTTTCGGTATCGGGTTTCTTGTGACTATTACTTTTATTCCCGCCATGATTATCCTTCTTATTACCGTAGTCGGTATACCGGTTGCCGGACTTGTGTTTCTTTCACTGCTTATCTATTCATATCTTGCCAAAATTGTCGTCGGATCGGCACTTGGTTCATGGTTTACAAAACGGTTCAACATGAAAGCCTCAGCCTACGGTGCATTTGCTCTCGGCCTTTTGGTATTTTACATACTGAAACTGATCCCGTTTGTGGGATTTCTTGCAGGACTCGTGGTTCTCTGGGTAGGATTGGGCGCCTTCACGATGCGGTTGTTCTCCAAAAAGGAATGAGACTGTTATATGAAAGAGGAAACACCAAAAAAAGATGTACGCTGTGTAAATAAATGCACCGGAGGAACAGGTGCAGGAGGTGCGGTGTATGGACTCGGATTAATCGGAGCACTCGTATATTATATCCAGGGGTCTCAAACATTTATGGAAGGGGTAACCGGTTTTTTCAAAGCCCTCGTCTGGCCGGCATTTCTCATCTTCCGCGTCTTCGAACTTCTCAAGATGTAATTATAACTAGTTAATTTTTCGCTGAACGAATAAGTGATGTGCTGCGGGACTTGGATTCGAACCAAGATAACATCCTCCAGAGGGATGCGTACTACCGTTATACGATCCCGCAATCAGTGCAATTATACCAGCTCTTCGTATTGTCCGTAAGCCCATGCGGATGAGGGACACGGAGAGCATCAGTCGCAGGTTTTTGCTCTCGTAAACCCGGCTTTTTGCGCGTCTTTTTCCGAACAGAACCAGTTTTCCCCGATCTCTTTCTCAACAATGGTAAATTGGTATTGCGCACATCCGGGCAGGTAGTAATTCCTCCTGTCGCTGTTCTTGTCGATATTCCCTTTTATGACACATTTCGGATTATCCTTATTTTCCGTTGATTGGCAGAGTCCATAGACACCTTTCAGGTTTTCTTTTGCCTGAACGCTTGCCTTTTTGAGGACGTCCGATTTTGAAGTATTGTCGTGATGGTAGCGTACCCAACCGCTTGCAAGCATTTCTTCGTTTATGAGAGCATTGCCTGCGTATACGAGAGCCATACCGCGGCCTCTCTGGTCAGGTACCTGTTCATCGATCCGCACATTTTTGCCGGATATTAATGATTCCAGGTATTTTTTTGCCTCATTTCCTCCGCAGAATTCCAACTCCGGCGCATCCAGTTCCCTCAGCCGGATTTTCGTTTTTCCTTCAAGGACAAATGTGTCTCCGTCAATGACGCCGATTACAGGCACACCGCGTGACGCAGGTGTCCGGGTGATCAAGAAATATATATTAAACAAGATCGAAGGAATGAGGACGGTTGCAAGTAACGTAATGATTGCCGCAGGTTTGTGTTTCAGGCTCATATGTATCAGTATAGCGCGGTAGCGTTCTCGTGGTATAGTATAGCCATGACAAACAAGTTCTATATGAAAAAGGAAGCAAGGATTCCGTTTACCCGCAAAGGCTATCAGGACGTGATTGACCAGAGATCTAAACTGCAGTCCCAGCGTCCGGAGGCGGTAGAACACCTCAGGAAGGCCCGCGAAATGGGAGACCTGTCGGAAAACGGGTACTACAAAGCATCACGTGCACGGTTATCGTTTCTCGACGCACAACTCCGTAAGCTCGAACGGCTGGTGAAATTGGGAGTAGTGGTGGAATCTTCAGGAAGCGGTTATGTGGATATCGGAAGCACTGTCACTCTTTGGGACGGACAGAAGGAATACAAATATTCTGTTGTCGGTGGTTACGAATCCAACCCGTCCGAACAAACAATTTCACATAAATCACCGCTCGGAAGGGCTCTTATGGGAAAGAGGGAAAATGAAACCATAGAAGTAGATGCACCGAAAGGAATAATGAAATATACTATCCGTAAGGTAGGGTAGAGTATGAAAAAGATAAACCTTCTCATTATCGTCCTTTTGTTTTTGGGCACGTACCTCATGCTGCCCAGTCTTCCCTCACTCGTTCCGTTACACTGGAATATCCAAGGTCAGATCGATAATTATGCACCGAAAGATACCGGGGTCTGGATCATGCCGGTTCTGGTTCTGGTATTGTTTATACTTTTCCACTTCATACCTTCATTTGATCCGAAACGGGAAAAATACCGCTTGTTTCAGAGAGAATGGGATATTATTCAGACGGGTTTGATCATATTTTTTGCATACATGCAATGTATTATTCTGTATGCCTCGGTATACCCGGAATTACAGATCATGCCGGTTATGTTCACCGGTTTCGGGGCACTGTTTATTCTTTTAGGGAGAACCATGTCAAAAATCAAACAGAATTATTTTATCGGAATCCGTGTGCCGTGGACATTATCCAGTGAAGACAACTGGAACAAAACACATAACTTTGCAGCCAAGTGTTTTACCGTTGCCGGTATTGTCGTACTTTTAGAAGCAATTTTTATCCGGTTTGCCCCGTTTGTGGTATTCGGAAGCATCATGCTGTCTGTCTTCCTTCCGGTTATGTATTCGTTTCTGTTATTTAAAAAATCACCGGAAAAGATGAAATATGTCTATATCGGTTTACTCATTATTATCATGATCGTCGGTGCTATCCGCCTTCTTAGCGGTGAGGATGATTGGATTTGTCAAAATGGGCAGTGGGTGAAACACGGAAATCCCGATGCCGTCAAACCCTCGGTTCCCTGTCCCCGCTGAAAGTTCCGAACATATATCCGGTGAGAATTGATGCAAACGGATATATGGGAAGCACATACCAGGCTAACCTCGTTTTCATACCAATGGATAAAACAAGAATTATAAGTATCATGCTTAAAGAAAAAAATACCGGAAACTCCGGACGTTTACGGGTATAAAAAATTCCGTAAAATATACTGACAGGAAAAAACGGAAAAAGGGGATATACCTGCGGATCTGAAATAACCTGTAAGGGATACGTCCATGTATGTGCGTGACCTTCGATTGGGTTTGTTATCCTTTGAAATATATGATACCCGAAGTGTGACAGGAGAAAATTACTACCGTACATTGCATACATATATACATACCAGGGAAGTATAAGAAGAAGCAAAAAGAACAGCGCTTTCATCAGCTGGTTTTTTATAGAGAAAATTGGTTGCCGGAGGCAGATAATTCTGTAAAACCAAAATAAAACAAACGGCGCCAGGCCAAGTGGTCCTTTAGTGAGGACCGCAAGAGCAGAAAACAATGTTCCCCACAGCAATCCCTGTCTGAATCCTTTGAGGTTAAGATGGAAAAAATACAGCGACATTGTTATCCAAAGGATCTGAAGTATATCCATATCCGCAGAGCGTATCGTGTGCGTTGAAAAAAAACCGCCGGAGTTTGTTATAAAGAGATGTGGTGTGGCAAGAAGAGTCAGAACTGCAAATATTCCGCCTGTTTGAGTGCTCAGATTTTTGGTAATGATATATACAAACAGGATGAGTAAGAATCCTGATAATGCACCGGTGAAACGGAACGAATACGTATGTAATCCGCCGGCGGATGAAACAAGCCAGGTTATCATGTACCAAAGCGGAGGCTTTTCGAAAAACGGTTTTCCGTCAAGCGTCATTTTAAACGGATCGCCTCTTTGAATCATCTCCTTGACGACCCCGGCATTAGTTTTCTCATCCCACCGTGCGAGGGGTTCTCTCCCGAGACTTACAAAACAAAGCATGAATGCAACGATCAGAATAAGGATTGTACAAAGATGTAACAGATTCCGTTTAATTCTCATCATTGAAATAACCGGAAGAAAAATTTGTACGTATGCCGTGTCTCACATTATTCCAATACAATTCCGGTATAAAAATATTTCCACCTGCTTAAAAACTCCGCGGTTGTGAGTTCGTAGGAACCTCTCCACGGATCATTGACAGACAGGTGCGTAGGGTTTGCAGCAGATCCTTTAAATCCTGTTACGATATACGAATGCATGCCATTGACCGCTTTTATGACAGTTCCGTCCCCTGCAGTCCATGAAACATCATGCGGATCAGACCATCCGTTCTGGCTCCAGATCATGACGGGATTTCCTTTTACTATCTCCGCGGTAATTCCGGTTATATTCCATGATGTGTATAGCCGCGTTTTTCCGTATGAATTCAGTACTTTTTCAATAGGCTCCCAGTATGTACCGTAACTTGCGACGTACCCTTTATGCGGATTTCCCGATCCGCGGACACCCGAAGAACCGATTTTTGATTTTAAATCATTCTCGGTTATGAAAATATTTTTATGTGCAAGAAGCATTCGTGTTGCAGCGATGTTGCAGGTAAAAAGTTCTTCCTGATGTATCAAAGGAATATGCAGGAGGTATTGTTCATCCTGTGTCGTAAATGACACCCGCATGTCATCCGCAGAAGGTAAACCGTATACTCCGGACATCCCTTTGGGGAATGTTACCGTATACCGGGTGGAAAATTTCATAGGGATTGACGGAGTCATAGTAATAATATTTCCCTCCCATGTTATTTTTTTCTGAAACGGCGGAGAAACGGATACACGGGACTCAATGAGTTCTTTATCGATTGCCTGATTAAACGTAAATGTGAGTGGTGAGGTTACGGGGATAGTCACGCTGTCATTGGCGGGGTTGGATTTAGTAAGCAATAGAGAGCCAACCGTCGTAAACGCGTGTGTTACATCAGATTCAATAGCACCGCCGCTTGTGTTTTTTATGCCGCTTTTGATCGTGAGCGTATACGCAGTACTTTTTGCAAGCGCTTCATTCGGTGTGAATGTGAGGATGGATCCGCTGAAGTCCCAGTTATATGATCCGTTTACCGGAGGGGTCAGACTGACACGGTTTTCGGCACTTTCCTTATCCATTGTATCGTCAAAATATATGCGTATTGTTTCATTAGGGAGAACTGATGTGCCTTCCGGATAGATAGCCCGGATGAGAGGCGGCCGGACGGTTGTAAATGTCAGCGTTTCTATTTCTTTTATTTCTCCTTTTGAGATAGTCCTGCCGCTCGTTATGTCGTATACCACGGGAGCTTGTTTGAGATGTACGGTATAGGTTGTCCCCTGCGTAAGTTGTTTGTCAAACATGAGTGTGGCGGTTTGACCATCCGTATACTGTAACCGGAACTGTTCTTCCGGTATGACGGCAGCTTCCATATACGACGCCTTGCCCGCTGGTGATGCAAGCTGGAATTGTATTTTGGTGTTTGGCTGTATGTCTGTTGCCCCTTTGGCAATATTTGCTGAAACGGAGGTTGATATGGGCGGAGCGTTAAATTCTAGTAAATACTCGCTTCCGAAATCACGGGAATATGCCGGAGTGATATTCGCTGCATATATCATAATTTTTTCACCGGGAGTATATGAAATTTTCGGGTAGTACGTTACGGTCCGCGCAAAAGGTAATATTCCCAGGTATTTGTTTGCGACAAATGCACCTTGTGTGTCCGGTGCGCTGTGAAGGGTAAGTTTCCGTATGTCCACCGGCGCGTCGAATGTAATTACAACCGGAGTATCGTACGCTGCAACCGTGCTGTTTTTGACGGGACTCGTGGATGATACGTGCGGTTTTATGGATAATAAGCGTATCACGTTGTTAAAAGAAACAGTAATAAAAAGGATAAGAAGAATTGCGGGAAACAGATTATGTAATTGCCTGTTTTTTATTGTTTGAACGCATAAACGGCAAAAAAGTCCGACGGATACCAACCCAAAAAGGGCAGCGAGATAAAAAAGTACTTCAAATGGTACGGATGTTGTTAATCGTTCCATGCAGAATATATTCTGGATACTGTCGTATATATAACCGGGCCCATATCTCTTACAAACAGATATTGATCAATTTGTGAGAGCACATTCTCCGCTTTCGGAAATTCCGTTCCCGCCCATTTAGGATGGCTGGTGAAGACGATTGAAACGGGAGCATTTACGGGGTCACCGGAAAAATTATCCCGGTAACGGGCAAGGAGTGCCGTGCTGTCGGATTCATACGTGTTTCCGCCGTTATTGGGAATTTCAAAGATTGTTAAATTATCCGTACTGCTTTTGTTTTGATCCCAAATCGACGGGAAGTATGGTTGAGAACGGGAATTCAGATTCCACGGACTGGTATAAGATCCGTTCCACATGACATGATCTCTTCCTGATGTATCATAGAGAAATCCGAGTTTGGAAAGTACGGATAGCGTATTTTCATCTGCAAACCACCCTCCCGCACGGAATCCGGGCGGTTTTCCGAATCCGTTTTTTTCAAATTCCTGTATGGAGAACGACAATATTTTTTCCAGCTCGTCTTTGGAGTATGCTGTCAGAAGTACATCATATCCGTCCGCGTTTTTATAGCCCCAGCGCGGAGTAGTTTTGGTGACTACACCCGCAGCACGGATAAAATCAAACTGGGCATGTATGTGAAGACTTATTTCATCACGGGATAGTAATTGGCGGTTGGTAAGCCATCTTGTGAGTGCGTCGACTTGTGCATTTGATGTCAGCCAGACCATTGGGTGAAAAAATTGCGTAAACGGTATTGCGTAGTGCTTCATGGAAAGCGTATCGATATTCTTAAGCGTTGACTCCGGAACAGTATCTCCCTCCCAATCCAACGTCCATGCGACATACACCGGTTTTGAAACTATCAGATATTTCGATGCACCGGAAACCGTAATATTCCCCGGTAATTGTTTTATAACTTCGAGCGTATACAATCCGGACGGTATACCGGAAAGATCGATGGTTTTTTCGATGATTTGTTTTTTGGGATTGAGAGTGCCTTTGATATCCGTGTTTTTTATTTCATATGTGTACGTAAATTGCCCTGATAGTTGTGGAAGAAGTGTTGTGTTTTCTCCGGTATCAACAGAGAACTGTAATATGGAGTCAGCGGCAGTTTTGGTACCCACAAGAAACCACGTCCTGTTGGTTTTCAGTGAGATGGGTTTGATAATTATCTCGGAAACCGGAGTGATAATGTTTACTTTCATACTGTCCCCGTATGGTGATGATGATTTGTTCAGAATCGGAGGAACGAGAGAGACGAAACACGCGACGAGAAAAAGTATGAGATGCCTTTTCTTTATCCGGGTGTGTCTTTCATGAATTGACACTAATGATCGTAACGCCAGCGCCGGACGTTCAAGAGAAAAGATTGTCAGGATTGCACTGAGAAACAGAAGAACAATATAAAGACAAAGTACGGAAACAGGATCAGAAAACTGACGGTTTACCATGATCTTGTACATGAACAAAAGGAGAATATGTCCGATATAGAAATCAAACGGTCTCCGCCCCGTAAACTGTATCCATGCAGAGAGTGGTTGAATGAGTTGCATGTTTTTTACAAGGTACCCGAGCGCCTTCACCATAAACACCCCGGCAAGTCCGAGAGATATAAATCCTATTGAAGGCGGCCAGCGCATGGAGGGATTGAGAACGGGGGACGGATATATATACTGTAGAATATATCCGGAAATTGCAATTATTCCGAAAAACACGCTTGCTGATACGGAGAGAGTGAAGTGTCGCAATCGGGATGAAATAGTCAGCATGTACCGTTTCCATAAAAAGCCGAGGATGAAAACGGGAGCATACTGAAGGATTGGAAATCTGAGCAGTCCTTCATTTCCGGCAAATATCGCTTTTAGATTTGACCATGGGTAAACCAAATGTAAACCGTAGAGGAAATACCCCAACAGTAAAGATCCGATAGTTACAGCCAGTGCGTAAGCCGGTTTTTTGAATGACCGGAATATCCCAAGCAAAAGTATTGGTGCGAGAAAGACGAAAAACAGAAACGGAAGAAGAAATTCAGTGAAAGAAGGGACACGGATAAATAAGAGTATTTCCGTAATATGCCGGATGCTTTCGTAAAGAGATGTATGCACCTGTTCGGATATATAACTTGTAAAAGCAACGGTGTAATATCCGGCAAGGAGAATGGTAAACCGCCGGAGTGTCCGGGAAACAATTTCAGATTGTTTAGAACCGTAAGAATTTTTCCGGACTATATAACTGGAAGCACCCATTGCAAACAAAAATGCGGTAAACGAAAATGTGTTTGAGAGTTTTGCAGCGGCCACAAGTACGGCGTTTGATCCGTTATAGAAAAAATAGAGGGCGTGGGAAAGGATCATTGTGAGTATTGCCGATCCTTTCAGAAAGTCGATCGTTGTATCACGGATTTTCTGCATATTTATATTATTGTAGATTATTCAGTAATAATCTTCATACCGGCAGGATATGATGATGCAAATTTTCCCTGAGGAAGTAGCTTTAAAATAAGGAGAACTGTTTGCTCTGATCAGGAGGAGGTTTGGGGTAGGAAAAGTCCACGGCTATTTCCCGTACCGCATTCCATTTATCGGTATACTTCAGATGTTTATGTGTAAATCCGAAATCATATAGATCCCGGGTTAACAAAACGTCTGCCTCGCAGTATTTCCGTAATTTTTCCAGGCTTTCCGGATCCCCTTTACGGAAATACTGTACAGCATTGGTTCCTACGTCAGTCTTGTCGGATTTGAGGGTGTTTCGGGCAAGCTCGCTTAAGCTGATACGCCTTCCAATTCGGTTTTTTACTATATCCATGAGGTCGAAATGCCTGAGTTTTGCAAAAGTTTGCGGGGCATATGGGGACAGCGCCGGTACATCAAAGTTGAACGAATTAAATCCGATTATCCGGTCTGCGTCTTCAAAGAGTTTCCACATTTTGGGTAATTCATGCTCCCAGAACGAAGTCATCGCTTCATGCTGCATGGAACCTGCGTCTGTCAGTCTTCTGTAAACGGACACTATGGATACACCCAAATCAGCGGGGTTGGAAGATTCTGCTTCGCGGAACAGTTGTTTGGTTTCAACATCAAAAACTACTTCAATTATCATAGGAGCAAATTCCTATCATATCACGTATCGGATGTTTTGTCTGATACCGGGTGTGCGTATTACTATACCGCACAGATAACTCGGGAAGCAACCGTAACGTCGGGACAAAAAGACGCGCACAGTGTTAGCGGCATTTACTGAATCACAAAAAGAAATCCGGTTATAATCCCACGGACTGATCTTCGGACTGGGATGGTGCTTCACTTCCTGACGTGTCTGTTGTCTTATCCTGCAGCGTGATATTTATTGATGTTTCTTTATCCTCTTTGTTCTTTAGAACCATGACGCTTCCTTCCAGATTACCTTTAGTTACCCCCCACGTTGTTGTCGTATCAAGCGTCATTGTGTTACTTATAGTCCATCCCCGGGATGGCAAGTTCGTTTTATAAAATGCGGTCACCTTTATTAGATCGTCCGTGGACGTCATGACAATCCAGAACCCTGTGGCGGTGTCGTTTCCGGACATCGATCCCTTTACCGTTGCACCGGGATAAAGCGGGAAATCTTTAGGAAACGTATCCGGAAGTTCCTGGCTTCCGCCGACACTTATGGATTTACCGGTATCTTTGTCTGTAAACGTAAGCTGTTCTTTATCGGTGTTTATGGACAGACCGGTTTTACTTTCGATTCCCTTTTTCAGAAGTCCGGCTCCGAAGCGGGAAAACAGTACTTTTCCTGCAATGGAAAGAATTATGCCGGTCACGACAAGAAGTCCGATGCATCCTATTCCGACTATTGCGATAACAGGAAGTTTTTTTGATTGTTTTGGTGAATCTGCTGTTTTAATTTCTTCCATATAACTCCTTTCAGAATGACTCTATTACCTATAAGGTATACTGTTTTTTCTATTGTGCCAAGTAGGAGTAAGAATGTGAGCCTTCTTGACGTAAATACGCCCATAACCTACGATACAGGTATATGGCACAAACATACGTTCCTTTTCCGAAAATTCCGGCAGGGATTATATCAGTTATCGGTATCGTGATACTTTTATTTATCCTTTTTCGTTCGACAGCAATATTTGTTCCTCCCGGGTATACGGGCGTTGTGTATGACCGTGGTGTCGGAGTTCTGAAAACTCCTTTGAAAGAAGGATTGCATTTTGCGATACCTTTCTGGCAAACCGTCGTATTTTTTGACACGCGTCTGCAGGAATACACCATGTCTATGGCACCGGATGAAGGAGCGGTGAAGCGTGATGATTCCCTTGACGCACCGACGAATGATGGCCAGCAGGTAAAAGTTGATGCAACGGTTCTTTTCCGCGTAGATCCGGATCGGACACCGCTCATTCTTCGGGAAATCGGAACTGATTATGTAGACAAACTGATCCGTCCTATCTCACGAAGTCAGATCCGTATGGTTATTTCACGCTATAATGCTATAGCAATTTATTCGGAGAGGCGTCAGGAGGCAGAAAACGTGATGACAAAAGAAATCGCCGCACTTCTTAAGCCCAAGTACATCATACTTGATAAAGTACTTCTGAGGACTGTCAATTTTTCGCCGGAATACTCAAATGCCATTGAAGCAAAAGTGATAGCGGAGCAGAAGATTAAGCAGGCGGAATTTGAAGTAAAAGAAGCCTCACAAAGGGCGGAAGCAAAAGTTATAGAAGCAAAAGGTCTTGCTGAAGCACAACTTTTACAGAGACAGACATTAACCGCTGAATATCTCCAGCTCGAAGCGATCAAAAAGTGGGACGGACATCTGTCACAAGTGCTCGGAAGCGGAGCTACACCTTTTTTTAACCTACAACTCAAACCGTAATCAGCGAAGCAGATGAGTCGTAATAAAAGTGTAGATAAGCGGATACCGTATATAAATAATGTAGCCGGTGAGAATAACGAGCCCCGGAAATACTATTGATTTTTCAAAAAGTCCTCCGGTTTTAACCCTCAGAAATCTGAAAGGCGGAAACCCAATTCTTACGGGAATCGGAAATAACCAGGGGACTCCTTCTTTGGTAAGTGAATCCATAATGAGATGCGACGCATACCCGATCATTATTGCCCACCAGATAATCTGCATATCTACAAGTATAAAAGATTTTGCGGCAGTGAGGACGTAATGAAGAATCATTCCTGCAATACTCATGCCGAGTATTGAATGCGAAACCATCCGGTGGTTGCCAAGCAGAGGATGAACGATTTTTCCGAGCAATGATCCTCCGGGGATTTTATCCCAAAAATCGCTCGTCGCATCATCTATATCAGGAAGGAGCCCACCTATCATATTTGCACCGAATGCAGTTATTGCAGTTGCAACCGTCATCGTGGGCAGTATTGGAATATAAGCAACAGTGAGTGTCAGTGCGGTAAATGCAGCGAGATCATGGGTGCGTGAAGTCATGGTAGTAGTATAATACAGAAAATGAAAAACGTATTAATTTTACACGGAGCAGGTAATAATTCCTCCGGAAATTGGTTTCCATGGTTAAAAGATGAACTTGAAAAGCGTGGTTTTGCTGTTTGGGTTCCTGATTTACCGAACGCTGACAGACCAAGTAAAAAATTGTGGCTCCAAACAGTATTTAATAATAAACAATGGAATTTTTCGGACCAAACAATTATAGTTGGACATTCTGCCGGTGCAACATTGATTCTGCGTATTCTCGAGAAGTTGCCAACGAATATAGTTATAGCAAAATCAATTCTCGTTGCAGGCCCAGTTGAACGCGGCACAAAGAAAGAATACTTTAAATATAAAGAGGATTTTGTAAGAGATCCGTTTCAATGGGAGAAAATCAAAAAATCCAGCAGGAAATTTTATTTATTTTATTCCGCTTCTGATATGTATGAATGTGGAATCGACCAGGGTAGAATAATTCATCAGCATGTTGGTGGAGAGTTGATATTTAAACCCGACGAGGGACATTTTAATCTGGAAAAAGGGCAGCAGTATAAAAAATTTCCTCAACTGCTCGAAACAATACTTATATAAGTCAATAATTCCAGAACCATGATAAAAATTCCTTCTGAAGAACGTAAATTAAACAAAGAGCAGGAAAAGGCCGTCCGGTACGGAGACGGACCTCTTCTTATTATTGCCGGGGCGGGGACAGGTAAAACAACTGTCATTACGGAACGGATAAAGTACCTCATCGCATCAAAGAAAGCCAAACCCCGGGAAATTCTTGCACTTACGTTTACGGAGAAAGCCAGCCGTGAGATGGAGGACCGGGTAGAGATCGGTTTGCCTTACGGTATACCGGAAATGTGGATATCCACATTTCATTCATTCTGCGACCGGATTTTGCGTGCAGAGGCTATAAACATCGGTTTGGACCCGGGTTACAAACTCATGACAGAGGCAGAGACGATACAATTCTTTCAGAAACATCTGTTTTCGTTTGATTTGGACTACTTCCGCCCTTTAGGAAATCCGACGAAGTTTATCCGCGGCATGCTCCAGCATTTTTCCAGACTGAAAGATGAAGACGTATCTCCATCACAATACTTTGAATGGGTTCGTGCTAAGGGCAGTCTTAAAAACTCAAAGATAAATAAAGACAAGGAAAACAAAACAGAAGATAACAAAAAATATTCGGAACTTGCCGGAGTGTATCGGAAATACGAGGAACTGAAAGTAAAAGAAGGAATGGTTGATTATTCGGATTTGATTGCCAATACGCTGAAACTTTTTCGGATACGCCCGAAGATCCTTCACTCGTACCGGAAACAGTTCCGGTATGTTCTCATTGACGAGTTTCAGGACACCAATTTCGCACAGAATGAACTGGCTATATTACTCGCCGGACCTAAAAAAAATATAACTGTTGTGGGGGATGATGACCAGGCAATATACAGGTGGAGAGGTGCGGCGGTTTCAAACATTATTCAATTCAGGAAACGGTTTGCGGGTTGTAAAGTTATTGTTCTGACCAAAAACTACCGTTCGACAAAAGAAATATTAAACCGCTCTTATGACCTTATTCAGAATAACAATCCGGACCGTCTGGAAGTTGCCGCACACATTTCCAAAAAACTTGAAAGCATGAGGGGTATTTCCGGTGAGCCGATTGAAGTCATTATGGAAGACCGTGTGGAAAACGAGGCAGATGCGGTTGTTGCCGGGATAAAAGAACTAATCGAAACGAAAGATAAAAGGTATACATGGAGTGATGCGGCAATACTGGTACGCGCAAACAATCACGCAGAACCCTTTACGAGGGCGTTTGCCCGTGCGGGTATTCCTTACCAGTTTTTAGGCCCGGGACAACTTTTCCGTCAGGGTGAAGTGAAAGATCTCATCGCATATCTGAAGGTTTTGTATGCATTTGACGATTCTGTTGCTTTTTACCGGGTGATATCGATGGACATATTCGGTATTAATCCTCGTGATATCGCAGCACTTTTAACATATGCCAAACGGTATGGCATATCCGTTTTTGAAAGTGCGGAGCTTGCAGTTCGTATGGAAATTTCCGGTGTCTCTGAAGGCATTCCCCGTCCGACACTCAGTGAAGAAGGTAAAAAGAAACTAACTTTTTGCGTGTCCATGATGCACCGCCATATGAAAGCCATGAAGGAAGACACCGCCGGACAGATACTCTATTATTTTTTGGAAGAAACAGGACTGCTCGCCAAACTTGCAAGCATTCATTCGGTAAAGGAAGAGAAAATAGCGGGAAACATTGCCAAATTTTTTGATAAGCTTAAATTGTATGAAACCAACCACGAAGACGCGAGCGTCATGGCAGTCGTTGACTGGATAGAGTTATCCATGTCCCTTGGAGAGTCGCCCTTATCCGCTGAATTTGACTGGACGACAAACAATGCCGTTAATATTTTAACCGTTCATTCCGCTAAGGGACTTGAGTTTCCTATGGTATTTCTGGTCAATCTCGTGGGAGCGCGTTTCCCTGGCGTTGATAAGAAGGAGCAGATTCCCATCCCGGATGATCTCGTTAAGGAAATCTTACCCGTCGGGGACCCGCATACAGAGGAAGAACGCCGGCTATTTTATGTCGGCATGACCAGAGCCAGGGATCATCTTTTTCTGACGGGTGCGAAATATTACGGAGACGGCAAACGTGAAAAAAAGTTGTCTGCGTTTGTGGGAGAAGCAATAGGCAAAGAAAAAATTGCGTTATTTATGAAACCCGGGACAGAAAAAGCAACGGATATCCAATTGACTCTCCTGGAATGGAAGAAATCCGCAAACGACCGGAGTGATATGCCGGTAAGAGAGCCTTTCCATTACCTTTCGCACTCTCAGTTGGAAACGTTTGAAACATGTCCGCTCCAATATAAATACCGGTATATCCTTTCTATTCCCGTTCCTTCATCATCCGCTCTTACATTCGGAGATGTCATGCACCGGACCATGAAACGGTTTTATGAGGAAATAAAGAAAGGATCTTCCGGAACATTGGATTTACTCCGGTCTTCATTTCACGATGCTTGGTCTTCAGTCGGATACGGGAATAAAAAATACGAGGAGAAAATGAAAAACCACGGAGAAGTTCTTCTCGAACAATTTTTCAAAAATGGATTCGATCCGAAAGTTATCCCTGACTCCATGGAAGAGGCGTTTAAAATCCGGATTACACCGACACTTTCCCTTGGCGGCAGAATCGACCGGATAGATATTCGTAAAGACGGGAAATTTGAAATCATAGATTACAAAACCGGCACTACTCCGAAAAACCGTGACGTCGGAACCGACCGGCAGCTTACGGTGTACGCGCTTGCAGCGACTGATCCGGGTTTATACGGTAAATCCCCGGGTGATGTGATAGTTTCTTTCTATTATTTCGAAGATAGCCAAAAAGTATCTGCAGTCAGGACAAGAGAACAGCTTGAAACGGTTAAAAAAGAGATTGCCGCAAAGGCGGATGAAATGTCCAAAAGTGATTTTTCTCCCACACCCGGTAAAATATGCGATTTTTGCCAATACCGTTTAATCTGCGAAGCCTGGAGCTGAATTTTTTTCACACACCTCAAATGTTGACACGCTCTTAGATAATGTGTCACTATGATATAAGAGAAAGGAAATAATCCGTATGAAAAAGAAATTATTGAAAACTGTCTATAAAAGCTCTTCCAAAAAGCAGAAAATAAATATTGGGACAATCATTGCACTTTTTGTGGCAGGAGTAGTACTTCTTATTGTCAGTTATCAGGCATTGAAAGGAAATACGGAATCCCGCTCGAAAGCAGCTGAGGCGACAAGAACGGTGAAATCATGGGAATTTAACGGGAATGATACTGAGAACTGGGTTAGATTCGGAAACGTCTCAAACCTGTCTGTTCGCGGCGGTAGTTTAATCGCGGTTGTGAACAGCGCTTTAAAAGTTCCGGCATTAAGTACAGTCGATACTGCCGGCAGGGAAATAAATTCAAACGGTATTACAAATACCGGAATGCAATCGGCACTTCCGTCCGGAAGAAAAATGATTCAGATCCGGATGGCGCTTAAAATTCCGGACTCAGCATATAACGCACTGAATAGCACTAAAGCGGAAACAATTCCGTCATCGGAAAATTCAGGATTACCTACTGAATCAGAGGGGATATCAAGTTCCTCGACGGTTCAGTCTGTCATCGAACCGGATGAAAACGGAAGCAACCCGTCAGTCCAGGGTGTTACAACTTCAAATAACCCGGAAGTAAATCCTGTAGCTAATAGGTCAAATACGTCATGCAGGACTATCCCGGATTGGATATCCAGGAATCATCCGGATGTGACGGCATGGCTTAGTACTATGAGCGGATGGTGTCCGTCATCGGGTACAGAGAATCAGGATCGGGCAATGCCTATTAGTATAAATGGTCCTCCGACTCGTCCAAGTGACGAAATAGGCTTTACAAAGCAATGTGCAACGAGACCTGCATGTTTGGACGCTAAAACCCCTTGCAAGTTTATATCACCTCCTCGTGAAGGATGGTGTCCTCCGTCCGGGTATCAGGGGCAAAAAGTAAAGTTTGTCGTTTCCTACCAGATGAAGGGAAAAACAACGTGGGAAAGATCATTTGTCCTGGTTGTTCCGCCAAACGGAATCATGAAAACGTATACGATTCCGCTTGCAGCAATTGGAAATATCGATATGGAAAAGATGAAAATCAATTTTGGGTCACTGTCTAATCAATCGACCGTATCCATCGATTGGATCCGATTGGTGTCATCATGTATTCAAAGATCAAATACTGAAGATTATATAGGACGTGCCACCGATATGGCATCATATTGTGACAATCCGGGAGTAACACCGATTCCGCCGGTAACAGGAAACCGATGTTGGAACGAAGCAACGTTACGGGACGGAAAAGTGTGCTGGAGGGACGGGTGCAAAGGAATTAGGAGAGAGGGGATGGGTTGTACCATGGCAATTGTCTGCGAAGATGATCCGGCGATCCTGGCAGGGTATAAAAAATGGGTAGAAAGCGGCTCACCATCGATTCCCGGATGTTCGGGACTCACAAGTCCATACACATGTCCGACATCCGAATGGCTCAATTGTATGCCGGGTCCGCAGAGGTTGGATCCGCGTTGTACCAATCAGCAGTTTCTGACTTGGGCAAAAGCAAACTGCCCGAGCTTTCAGGGTATAGCGCGCTGATAGATCGACCCTGATAAATGTAAAAGATTATAATTTGCATCATCATCTATAATGATGCAATCGGATAGTAATATACGGTTCCGCCGAATCCTTCCTTGAATTTTGTAAATCCGTGCCATTCGGGATTATAGTGCGGGATGCGTTCATCCCATACTCCGACAAAATCAAAAAGTAATGCCCCCCGAATCTTCGCAAGCTTCATTGCTTCCCAGACAAGAAGAGTCGGTGCAAACATACGCTTTCCTTTTTTTACGGACCCTGCTATCCAATAGAAACATGTGTCCCTGAAAAATACGAGGTATATGCCGGCAAGCGGTTCTTTTTCATATGGTGCATATGCAAGTACGACATCCCTATTTTGAGGTCCAAGCGTATCCCACATTTCCCTCAGTCCGTATGTAGTTATACTCCCGAATAATCCCGCGGATTTGTTTTTTACACGGATCAATTCATCTACCGTGTCTGTCGGATGGACAGTTATGCCATACCGGAGTGCACGTCTGACGGCACGGCGTTTTGCTTCAGAAAATGATGAAAATATTAAATCTTCAGTGGCCTGTAAATCTACCCGGATTGTTTTAGTCGGGAGGAACGGAGATTGATTTATGCGGATACGGACTCGCGATTGCAGAGAGCGTATGTAAGAACTGAGCACATTCTGCTCAACAGTCATGTCCGGTTCAAGCGCGAGCGTCCGAATTTTATTGTGCGATAGAAATTCCGATAACGTTTTTATGTGAGGAAGACTGTCTGAACGTTGTATTTTTGCCATTGCCCCGAAAAACGGAATATTTCTATGGAGAATATATACATTATCCGTGCGCGTTATGTCCCAACCAAGTTTTCGGACATATTGGATATATAAATCTGACTGTTGGATTTCCATGTTTAATGTCTTTGGATTTATTCCTTTATACCGTCTGTGGTATGGAGGATTACAATCCTTTGAATCGCGCCGCATCAATACAGTACCGATACGTCAGAACGAACGCGACCTGAGAATTTTCAAAAGCGTCCAGCGTATGGAGTTTACATAGACAAACAGACGGTATAGTACCGGGTGTATGATAAGGTCATACGAACCGATGTACTCAGCAAGTCTCGGATGAAAACCTTCTTTAAACCGGTGGAATCCGTACCACGGATCTTTCGTATCGGGATTTGGGCCTATTGCACCCCACAGATCAAACGATTTATATCCTTTTTGTTTTGCCCGGCGCATTATTTCCCAAAGCAGAAGTGTGGGTGCCATGACTTCCCGATGAGTTCGTGAGGATGCACCGTACGGATAGTAAAGCATATCTTTATGACCAAACACAATCCATGCAGCGAGTGTCACTTTGTCGAGTGTTGCTTTATACATACGGGCAATTCCCGCTTCATGCATCGTATCCCACATCATGCTGTGATAGGTGGTATTATGTGCATAAAATCCCTGGCGGCTTGTTGTTTCCCCGGTGAGGCGCAGATATTCATCAAATGTGTGTTTGGAGGAGTCTTCCTGTACGGATACACCGTGTTTTTGTGCAACCTTAATGTTGTATCTTGTTTTTGGGTGCATTTCGGCAAGGAGCGCATCTTCAGTCCTGGTTAAATCCAGAATGAATGAATACTTGGTGAATAACGGGTGGTGGGATGGTTGGACAATCGGACATTTTCTTTTTACAATCCGTTCCGTTTCCGTGCGGTTTTCTTTTGTGGCTTCCGCATTTGGTTCAACCTGGATGTATAACGCATTATGTTTTTTACCAAGTTCAAAAAGAGTATCAATCATACGTTGGGTCATTTCAGGACCTTTGGGGAAATACCCGACGGTAAAAGAGGTAAAGGGTACGCGGTGAAACGTTATCTGCCAGCCGACGGCGGGTACGCTGTTTTCCGGAACAACTAACCGTTTTACTATTGCACCTGTTTTTTTACGGAACTGCCCCCAGCTCCACGTCTGGAGAGGGTGATTAACGGTTGAATCCCACGTTTTTTGATCAGAATCAAGAGCTTCTCTTATATCCGTACGCATATTTTTCTGTATTATCCCATGATTGTGCCGTATGGTACAATGGTTATGCCATGCCGAAAAAGGGACGTAAACCATCTCGTAGGGGCCGGAGTGAAGCAATACTTTCATGGCTTCCTATTGATAACAGATTTATTCCGGATATTTTCTCATTCGGTCATGTGAAAGGAGCGGCACGGTTTTTTCTCATCACGGAAATGATTCTCGCTGTAGGTGTTGTGATCGGTTCATTTGTACTGGTGTGCCTAAAGTGTTTCCCTAAATGAGGAGATCATCTCCCGTAAACCCTCTTCTTCCCGCATCCAAAGATACCCGGTAATCGATAAGTTCTGAAGGTATATCCGAGATGAATCGGGATGCAGTATTTTGAGTGCGTGTTCCGAAATACAGTCTCCGGTTGGCAAACGTGAGAACGAGCGTTTTTTTTGCACGCGTTATACCCACATAACACAAACGCCTTTCTTCTTCTATGGATTCTGCATCCATGAGCGACCGGCTGTGGGGGAATATCCCTTCTTCCATGCCGACCATAAAAACAGTATCAAACTCTAGCCCTTTTGCCGCATGGAGTGTCATGAGAGTAACGGCGATGCGGTTATTATCGCGTTTGGCCAGTTTATCCGGTGTATATTCTGCCTCAGTCAGTGCGACGTTTTCTAAAAATCCCGTCAAATCAGGAAATTCCGTAGCAACAGACCGGAGTTCTTTTATATTTTCAAGCCGGTATGCTTCTTCTTCTACATTTGCGTCATAGAGTTCCAGATATCCGCTTACATCCAGTATGCGGTCCATTAACTCGAGGGTCGTGAGAGAAACAAGCGTATTATCAGATTGTAGTTTTTTTGCATACGTCAGGAATTTTTCCAACCGCCCTTTTCCGAGTTTCTCAATTCTTTTATAGGATACGGAATCTTTACCGTTTGCAATAAGCCGGAGGTACGCGATGACATCCTTTATTTCTTTCCGTTCATAAAACCGCGTGCCGCCGACGAGAACGTAAGGAATGCCGGCATGGAGGAACGCTTCTTCGATGGTGCGTGATTGTGCGTTTGTTCTGTACAGAACCGCGAAAGATGAGTACGATTTTCCGCTTTGGAGGATCGTTGTTGCCAGGTATCCTGCTTCATCGTGTTCGTTTCGCGCCTCATAAAGGAGTATATTGTCTCCTTTTTTCTGATCAGTCCATAGTTTGAGTATCGGGTGTGATGTGTTTTTTCGTATGACGGAAAAAGCCGCATCGAGAATTGACTGCGTCGAACGGTAGTTTTGCTCGAGGTGAAATTCTACAACATCCGGAAAATCATTTTTGTAAAGCATGATATTCCGGTAATCTGCTCCGCGCCAACGGTAGATACTTTGAGACGCATCTCCCACTACGCATACATTTCTCCACCTCGCGCTTATGAGTTTCGTCAGCATATATTGTGCCTTATTAGTATCCTGGTATTCATCAACGAGGACGTACTTAAATTGGTTTTGAAATTTGTGGAGGACGTCTTCATATTTTTCAAACAGTTGGACGGTTTTCATGAGTAGATCATCAAAGTCACACGCGCTGTTAGCGTTAAGGAGCCGCTGATATTCGAGGTATACACGCACTACCGTTTCCTGGAAATTCCCTCTTGCATATTGGGCGTATTCTGTCGGAGGGATGAGTTCATTTTTTGCTTCGGATATCGTATGGAGGATTGCTCCGGGATTAAAGCTTTTGGCGGAAATATCGAGTTTTTTGAGTATCTCCTTCACCGCATCCAGCTGATCCTGTTCGTCGTATATGGTGAAATTCGGGAGTATTCCGATGGCAGAACCGTGTATCCGGAGAACCTTTGCGCAAAAAGAGTGAAACGTTCCCATAACCGGCAGATCAAAGTCAGTTCCGATAAGCTTTGCTATGCGGGTTTTCATTTCTCCTGCCGCTTTGTTGGTAAAAGTAACCATAAGTATGGAGGATGGGCGCATATTTTTTTCCCGGATAAGGTATGCGACACGATGCGTAAGGACTTTTGTTTTTCCGCTTCCGGCACCTGCAAGAATGAGTACCGGCCCGTCGGTGTGAACGACTGCCTTTTGTTGGTTTGGATTTAGTCCGTTGAGGACAGGGGAGTTCATAACGTATAATCATACCATATGAAACAAATCTATTTGTTCGGTAATTGGAAGAGTAATAAAACGATCTCTGAATCATTTGAATGGGTCACGGGATTTGCTAAAGAAATGAAAGGTGTCGTAATGCCAAAAGATTTGACAGCCGTTGTCTGCGCTCCGTATACGTCTTTATATGCACTCAAAAACGAACTTCGGGAAAATTCACTTCCGGTGAAACTGGCTGCACAGGATATATCGGAGCATGATGAAGGAGCGTATACGGGAGAAATAAGCGCCCAGATGATAAAAGAACTTGCTGACTGGGTCGTTGTCGGACATTCAGAACGCCGTAAATATTATCATGAAACGGATGAAGAGCTTACCCTGAAAGTAAAAGAGGCAAAAAGTGTAAAGCTAAAGGTCATTTACTGCGTGAGCGATGCCGATATGCCGGTACCGGAAGGTGTTGATGTTATCGCGTACGAACCCATATGGGCAATAGGCACAGGGAAGACGGATACACCTGAGAATGCTGAAAGTGTTATTAAAACTATCAAAGAAAAGACACATGTTCCGCTCGCTGTCTATGGAGGCAGCGTGAAGCCGGAGAATATAGCATCATTCGTGAAAAAAGATGCCATAGACGGCGTGCTTCCCGGCGGAGCTAGCCTGGAACCAAAATCTTTTGCGGATATGATCCGGAATGTAATTTCCTAAAGGTTCGTTTGTTAGAATCTACATTGATAAAAGCGATTACGGCCT
The DNA here is from genome assembly GCA_963711735.1 of Candidatus Gottesmanbacteria bacterium. Lineage (GTDB taxonomy): Bacteria > Patescibacteriota > Microgenomatia > UBA10105 > UBA927 > CAVQFA01. The sequence goes on from CAVQFA010000003.1 coordinate 422,499, forward strand.
TTTGTGCCGCTTAGCTATTTTGAAATAACGATCGAGTTTTTAGCGGATGTAGCCTGAATCATCAAATATCATGCAGCAAAAAGTGAAACGTATATATCTGCCGAAAATCCGTCTTGCGCTCGCAGGTGTTGCGGTATTTTTTTTGCTTCTCATTGCAGTGAAAGCAATCGGAAAAGTATACACAGCAGTGTCAAATACCGGATTAAGCCTCCCTACTGTTATCAATCTGATGACGGATACAGGGGCACCTCTTGCGTCCGATAAAGGCCGGACAAACATTCTTATCCTCGGTATAGGCGGAGGGACGCATGACGGTTCGGATTTGACCGATACAATGCTTGTTATTTCGATAGCTTCAGAGACAAAAAAATTATCCATGATTTCCATTCCGCGCGATATCTGGAGTGATTCCATGAAAGATAAAGCAAACAGTGCTTACCATTATGGGCAGTTAAAAAAGCCGGGCGGGGGATTTACGCTTGCCAAGGCAGAGGTTGAGGATATTTTAGGAATATCCATTCATTATGTCGTATTGTTGGATTTTACCGGATTTCAGAAAATTGTTGACCTTCTTGGTGGGATAGACGTTGACATTTCCAAAGGATTTACGGATACGGAATATCCCATAGCCGGCAAAGAGAATGATGAATGCGGCGGAGATCCGAAATATGCGTGCAGATACGAGACAGTAACGTTTAAAAAAGGATTAGAGCATATGGACGGTAAAAGGGCACTAATTTATGTCCGTAGTCGTCATGCGGAAGGGGACGAAGGAAGTGATTTTGCCCGAAGCATCCGTCAGCAGGAGGTGCTCGTAGCGGTGAAGAAAAAAATTTCAAACCCATGGGAGTATATACGGAACGGTAAGGCAAAACCGATGCTTGATGCCATAATGGCAGCTATCGAAACTGATATGAATATCGGACAGCTTCTGACAGTCGGTAAGCTTGCATCCCGGATAGACTCAGGGAGTACAACAAAAATTTCCATAGAAGATCTTTTCTATGTTCCCGCATCTTCTGATTATGAAGGAAAGTATGTATTAATCCCGGCGGATGGTTTTGATGCGATACACGCCTATATCGGAAAACAGCTTTCACAGATGCAATAACAGGATTTGTACGTAAAAATCATGTTCCTTTTTTTCCTCTTAACGCTTTTTCAAATAGGTGCTTGACTCACTCATTTATTATCATCTATTCTGGATACAGGACCCGAATTGGGTGTTTATGTATTTATTATGGCTGATATAGCTGATGCGAGAAGACAGGATTTAACAGGAAGTATGCCGTCGGGGAAAACGGAATCCTCATCACCCCCTCCGCCTCCACCGGTTCCGGATCCGATAGTAGATACACCTGTAACTACTCCACCCGTATCTCCTTCACCTGTTCAGCCACCTGTTTCTCCCCCTCCGGCTACTCCCGGACAGGATCATACTGCAGAGCTTGTTGATTCTCTTATCAAACAAACATCAGCACCTGTAGAAGAATATTCCGTTCCGGCTTCCGGTGATGTGATGAAACAACCTGCTCCTGAAGAGAAACCGGTTATACCCCCTCCGTCTCTTCCGAAAAAGAAAAAGAAACTCTCCGTTGCCGCAATGGCTGTTCTTTTCCTGCTTCTTGTGACGACTCCGATTGCCGTATTTTTTGTATCACAACAAAGACAGATTGCAGAGACCAGAAGCAAAGCAGCGGAAGCTACAACAGGGTGTGAACAAGGGGGAAATGGGAACTACACATGTAATTTAAAAGGTGACGGTTGTGATGATGAAGTATGGGGATGGCATGAAGGTGCATGCAATGATGGTTGTCCGATAGGACAAAGAGCGAGACAGCGATGTAACTGGAATGACGGTGATGCAGTAAAAGGTTATTCCTGCGTAGATAAAAACAGTAATGATTATAAAAATGCATGTGTCGATGTTAATGGGAATGACCATTGGGAAAAAGATTGTAACGTTGATGCTGCGTGTGCGATAGACACTTCCAAAAAAAGCAATATTCTGACATTTGATGTCGGGAAGACGGTTCGCCTGTATGTAAATGACCTAAATGGCGGTGTTGTATTAACGGTCACTCTTACGAATACGGGCAATCCTATGGAAGTCCGTACCTTTGTGACACGCAGGATGACCCAGTATGAAGGGTATGTATTACCGGATAAGTTTGTCGTGGGTGCAAGCAATCAGTATGAAGTGAAAGTCAGGTTTGATAAAGATACAAATGACGGATATGGATGGAGAGATCCTGCAAGTTCCATATGCGGATGGAACGGAAACGAACAGAAAAATATAAGTTCATATCTTTCTGCTGCTCAAACCGGTATGCAACCCTCATATCTTCCGATGTGCTGGGGGGATGCGCTTGTGAACGACCCAACGCAGGATTACGATTTCAACGATACGTTCCTTGTGTTTGGATATGACACATCCGTGCCAACTGTTCCTCCGACAAGACCTCCAACACCGGGAGAAACAAGAACTCCTACACCGACGCGTACGCCAACACCCAGATTTACACCGACGCGTACGCCAACACCCAGATTTACACCGACGCGTACGCCAACACCCAGATTTACACCGACGCGTACCCCGACACCCAGATTTACACCGACGAAGACTCCGACTCCGATAAAGACTCCGACACCTGTAACCGTATCGTGTTCGAGAATCAGAATATACAAAAATGGTGTTGTTGTTCCGGCAACCGACCTTCCGAAACTGAAAGCAGGAGAAAAAATTACAATTGCAGTAAGCGGCACGAGTTCATCCTCCGTGACAAGCACAAACAGTACCGCAGTGACGAGTACGAATGTTGCGAAAGCTAGAGTGCGGGTGAACTCCGGTGCATGGACTGAAACGACAAAGAAAAACGCAAGCGGAGAATTTATTGTTGAAAACTTTACTATCCCGTCAGGAGTCAAAGATTTTACCATTGAAGCAGAAATATATATCGCGGGAGTGTGGAAATAAGTATGAAATTTATTCGTCAATATTGGTATGTCATAACGCTTCTTATTATTACGCTCGGCCTTGGTGTGGTTACGTATCTCACCAGCATGAAGTTATCAACGACGCGTCCTGTCGCACCTACCGCTCCTGAAATTAAACCCGAGGCGGCAGTACCGGCGTGTATTCTTAAATTTTCTCTCGCTGCACCGACTCCGACAAAAGCGCCTGTATGTTACAAACCATGTTCTACAAATGCAGACTGTGCAGCGTTTTCGTCATCATCAACAGCCGGAAGCGCATATTCTCTCGTCTGTGGTGCATACCCGTGCCCTCCTGGGGTCAGAGGGTGTATAACATCGCAGGTTTGTTATAATCCGCAATGTAAATATGAAACGGATTGTATATGCGGTGTTACACCGACTCCGACAAAAGCACCCGTCTGTTTAAGACCATGCTCAACAAATGCTGATTGTACAGCACCTTCGGTTTCATCTGCTGCCGACACCGCGAGCTCATATGTATGCGGCCAATACCCGTGTCCACCGGGAGCCAGAGGATGTTTGACTGTTCAGGTTTGTGTTAATGCCGGCTGTACGAACGATACGGATTGTATATGCGGATTGTCACCGACACCCACACGCACACCGACTCCGACAAGAACACCCACGCCTACGGCAACTCCTTTGCCGTCTGCTACCCCGACGAATACACCGGCACCAACTCTCACGCCGCTTCCGACGTACACTCCGTATCCGACTCAAATACCTTCAACGGGAACACCGTATCCTACGTATACGCCATATCCTACCCAGGTTCCGCCGCTTGCGGCAGCAGCCGCGTCCACACCCGCTCCTTTATCCTGCAACTACACATGCAGTGTAGACGGGGATTGCAGAACGGGACTCGTGTGTTCAGGAGGTGCATGCAGAAATCCGTTATGTACGACGATAACAAACTGTACATGTGAGGTGGCACAGGCCGGCGTTGTTCCGACTGATACACCTGTTGCAGTGCCGGAGATTCCTGTTTCCGGTGCACCGCCTATACTTGGTGCACTGGTCGTTGCCGGAGGCATAATTCTTCTCCTCCTGGGTCTGGCGCTCTGATCATAATTCTTTCGGTTTATCCTTTACACCATACATTATGATTCATAAGTACCTCCCTTGTCTTCCGGTTCATCTGCCACAATATAGTGGAAGCAGGCTTTGTGGTTGTGGATAATAAGAGGGTATTACCAACCGTACATCGTGTATGTTAAAATCTCGTCCCTGATTCATGCCAGGTTTTTTTATTGCCAGACAAAGACAAGGTACGTTCCGGAGAGAAGCATACAAACACCGATTATCACAAGCATTTGAAGCGGTAACTCAAATCCCGTGACCGGAGGTTCTTCTGTAGGTGTCTCAAACGGAGTTACCGCGTATGTCGGTGTCGGACTTGATGTTGCCGATATAGTAGGAGTAAGGTAGAGTGTCGGTGTGGGTGCAAGCGTTCCGGATGGAGTAGCTATTCCCAGTACCTGCGTTCCGCTTTTCAGTATTTCAAACAACCGTGTAAGGGCAACAGGTTTATTTGTTATATCAGTAGTTGTGATTGTTACGCTTTGTTTGCCGGCGGGAATGGGAGTAGTAGGTGTTACTCTCCATAAGGCGTCCTCTCCGATTGTCGCATCATAACTAACCGGATTTTTTATTCCGACTACTATGGATATTTTCTTTCCGGGAACACCTTTTCCGCTTATCATCGGAAAATCGGTTATGAGTTTAGCGTTTTCTTCGGGTAGCGATATCGATATGGTGTACTTTTTTTTCAGAGATGCCGATTGTTGCGTTTGTTCACCAAGTACGTTTGCCCCGCCCGTACCGGAAGTGGGTGATGCAGGCGGAACGTAAGAGAGCATAGATCCCAGACCGTTTTTCACTTCAATTTTTCGGAAATCATATGATTTCCCGATTGTCATCGCCGGAACCGGGGAATCATTGAATGTATCCGTTTCAGCATCTGCAACATCTCCGTCATATGCAATTATTATGTGTTCATCCAAACGGTCATCGGGACTCACGTATGCGGAGAGATCATTTGTGCGTATTTGAGAAAGAGGTATCACCCATGAACCTGTATCCTGAACAAACGTGGATAGTGTTTGGCTGTCAGGAAGAGTGAGAAATACAACTCCTCCTGAAGCAGGAGTATTTTCGGGTGTAAATGCTGTTCCGTATGCAGGTTCCAAGGAAGATTCTTCTGCAGTTTTTTCCAGTGTAACTCCTGTCCGTGCTATGATTGAGGTAGGCGATTTGTAGGGCCGGCCATTTGAATAAATAGTTATAATATAGTCAGTAGACGGACTGACGTTTCTTACAGTGACGTGATGTATTGTAAACTTCCCCAACACCTTTCCTTTGTCACGGTCGTCAAATACGCTATACGGTTTACCGCCTTTTGCTGATACGACGACTGTTCCGCTTGCGGGATCAGACGTTTTCCAAACGACCGTAAAAGATGTGTCTGTGCTGTTTGTAATCTGAATATCCCGCGCTTCGAATGAACGGGATGCAAATGTCCGCGTCTGAACAGTATACTGCCATGTTGCATTGAGTATGGCAACGATAGCAATGATGAGAAGAAAAGCAGGAATAGTCGGAATTTTTCTAGGGAACAACAGATTCATCGATATTCGCTCCTTTGTTCCAGTTTGGTGAATACTGTTCTGTCAATTTTTATTTCAATCGGTGTTAATTGTTGACGCAAAGATGCCTCTACTGTAGACGTTTTGACTGCCTGCAGGAGATCAATGAGTATCCATGTAAATACTGTTATGAATGTGAACATTGCGATTAGTACGAGGTCACGGTCATTGTTCATAAGTCCTTTCTACCTTGGCTGATAATACGATTTTACGGATAGTGCCATAGTCAATTGATCTTCATTTGATGTCGGATTTGATTCTGATGAACGTGATGCCGGTTGGATTGTAATGGATTGGATTGTTATTATACGCCGCATATTAGCAATACCAAAAAGTATATTTTCGAGCGTGCTATAGGGTCCTGTTATGGATAAGGTCAAAGTGAAGTCCCGCGGTTGTGTGTTGACGGAAGCATTTGCCGTCTTGGTGACCGGGTTAGACAATGGAATTTTTGATACAGACAGACTGTTGAGAGATCCTCCTGAGTTCGCAATAAGTGTCTGCAGTTGTGAAACAACATCAGTAGGATTAGTATCCTCCGGTATAGCTGCCGATAACAGAGGAAGCAGCGGTTGGATTTCCTGATACAGATTCTGAGCATCAATAAGGACTGCAATTTTTTGTTCCATCTGTTGGTTTACGATCGTTTTGTCTGCAATCTCCCGTTTGAGGGTAAGGATAGTTTGTATTGTTGGCCGTACGGCATACCATCCAAAAAGCGATATGGCAAGAAATGAAAAGATCACGGCGGTATATGACCGGTTTTGTTCTTTCTCAAACATCGGTCCTACGGATTTATAATATTTCCGGAATTCTTTAAACTGATTTTTAGCTTTGTTTGTATCCATGTTGTTATTCTAACGACTCCTCTTTTACTGCGGCTTTTTTTATTGGTTTTTCTTCCGGTTTTCCCGTGCGGGTAGATATGGTAAACATAATTCCCTCAGGTGCTTTCCGGTTGATTTCTCCGACTTCTGTCGTTGATAGTATCGGTGACTGTTTCAGATTATTGAGAAAAGCCGTAAATCCTTCATTTGTTGCTGCCGTTACGTTTGCGGTGAGACGTTCCTTTGTGAGATTAAAAGTGGTGAGATATACATCCAGCGGGAGAATTGTTTTCACATGTGTGAATATCCCGACCAGTTTTGTTTGTTCATCCATAAGTTTTTTTATCGTGACGACTTTATTCTGTACAACTTTAAAGTCATTTTCAAACTGCTGGTTTACCTCAATGATTGATTTTTTCTGTTCGATAGCCTCATTCAAATCCGTCATTTTTCTGTCGAGACTGAAGCGGGATATGAATGCCAAAAGAACGACAATTTCTGTCGTTATCATGATATACCTGCCATACGTTATTGCCCACGAGACTATACGCCCGATGGGCGACTGGTCGCTTTCTTCGGTATGCAGAAGGTTTACTGATACGGAACTGGCAGGCATAAAGATAATTTATTTATATATAAACACCCGGAAAATAAACCGGTATAACATTAGTATAGCAGTCCAAAAAGCGGTGAAAAGAGGTCAAACACATACCTATATATATAGAACAATTGCGGGGAAAAAAGAGGGGAACCTTTTTATTTTTTCTGCAGAAGCTTCGCGAGACGGGATTTGAGACGTGCAGCTTTATTTTTATGGATAGTATTTGTTTTTGCTGCTTTATCCAGGATGCTATAGGTTTCAGGTAAAATTTTCTTATCCGGCTTACTGCGGAATATTTTAACCTTCATGCGGACTTTTTTCCGCATTACAGCATTCACACGCGTAATATGCTTGTCATGTCGTAGTTTTTTTTCCGCCTGTTTTGTGATTGGCATACTGCCGAAGTATACCTAATTGCATCTGTTCGCGTCAAGCACATGTAGGGTATAATAACAGTACTTTCATAATATGGATGTTTGTCCTGTTGGATTTTTCGTAGTATTTGTATCAGGGAAATGAAGCTTACTAAGTGGTGAGCACTCAGTCTTTAGTGTCTTATGAGTAAAGCTTTTGGATTTTTTACGAAAAAACAGAACTCAATGAGTTCTGCTGCATTTATTCTCATGATAATGGTCGTTGCATCCGGATTATTAGGACTTGTCCGTCTTCGTATTCTCTATGACCGCTTTACTCCCGACCAAACCGGTGTGTTTTTTGCAGCCTTCCGGATACCGAATCTTTTATTTGAGTTTTTGGCGATGGGCACTGTCACTACAGCATTCATTCCGGTGTTTACAAAGTTTTTATCACAGGGAAGAGAAAAGACCGGTCAGGTTATGGCGTCGGTCGTCATTAATATAACGGTTATCGTACTCGGAATCATCCTTATACCCGTACTTATCTGGACACCGGAAATATCACGGTTGTTCGCTCCCGGATTTTCTGAGGCGGAAATTATCCAAATGACGTCGTTTACACGGATTATGGTTGTATTGCAGGTAGTACCGCTCATCATCGGAAATTTTTTAACCGGAATGTTACAGTCATACAACTTTTTCATTATCCCCGCCATGGCTCCGGTTCTCTATAACATCGGTATGATTATCGGCGTACTTCTGTTGTCTCCGTCTATGGGACTTATGTCAGCTGTAGCCGGAGTCGGAATCGGAGCGGGTCTGTTTATGCTTGTCCAGATACCTCTTATCGTTCATCTGGGATATAAACACGTATTTTCCCGATCACTCCGTACTGAAGGGGTATCGGACGTTATAAAACTTATGATTCCGCGTATGGTGGGTTTAGGGGCATCACAAATAGATGTGAGTATTGATCTTATGCTTTCGAGTCTGCTTGGCGCTAAAATGGTTACGGTATTTTTTCTCGCACAAAGCCTGCAACAGCTACCTGTACGTTTGTTCGGATATACCATTTCTCAGGCAGCATTGCCGACGCTTTCAAACGCATCAGCTTCCAATAAATATCATGAATTTACCCAGTCAATCTTAAAAGCATACCAGATGATTATATTTCTCATTATACCGGCATCTGCCTTTTTTATCGTTCTAAGGACGCCTCTTGTCCGTTTGATTTTCGGTGCATCCATGTTTGATTGGGAAGCTACGGTTTTGACGGCATATACGCTTTCCTGGTTTTCAGTGTCTCTTGTTGCTCAGGCAATCAGTCAGGTTTTTATACGGGGATTTTATGCTCTGTATGACAGTAAAACACCTGTTACGGTGAGTTTAATTACAATCGGTGTAAATGCAGTTCTTTCAAGCGTTTTCATTCTTGTTTATCATATGCCCGTATGGTCCTTAGCGCTTTCCTCTACATGCGCGAGCATACTTAATGCTGTTTTATTGCTTATTCTTCTGTTCAGAAGGTTAGGCACCATATCCCTGAGGGAGATTATGCTTATGCCTGTCAAAATGGGAATAGCGGGTTTTGTAAGTGCCGTTGTGATGTTTATATGTATGAAAATATTTGATCAGTTGGTATTTGATACAACGCGGGTTTTCGGACTTATACTGCTGACCGGAGTCGTTGGAGTTTTAGGATTGTCCGTCTATGTATTTCTCGCGTGGGTATTCAATGTCACGGAAGTTCTTACATTCATGCGCTTTATTGATCGGGTTAAACAACTTCGATCACTTCTCATGACTGCAAACAGGCAGATTCCCGAAGATTTGAAAGAATCGGGATAGTTTACTGCTTCGTCACTTCAAGAATCGCAATGTTCTGCGGAGACATACAGATCTGTTTGGTAAATGCGGTACCGGTAAGAGTTTCTTTATTTCCCAGTTGTGCGTTTCTGGGTGGCGGATTATCCCGTGAGCAACCAGCCTGATAGAGATATTTCACTTTCCAGACATATTCACCGGGGTCCATATTCATAATTGTGACAGGAACAGTTTCAAGGTGTGTTCCTCTTGTATCAAAATTGATAAGCATCAGTCTGATCGTCCGGTCGTCGTTGGTTGCAAATCCCGTTACCCATGAACCCTCTCCGCTCACCGAGAGAAGTTGTCCTGACATTGTATCGATAAAATTATACACATAGTATCGGGGAGACAGCTTTATCCCCGCAGATTCATGCGATATAAGTCCCCATCCGCCGGCATTTTCCTGACCCGGTCCGTCTTTGAGTTCAAAAGAAAATATATACTTCGGCCCGCCGACGGCCAGTTGCCGTATAACCGCTGCAGTATGTGCTGCCGCGTATTGTGTCTTGTAGAGTTTGTTTTTTCCGCCGTCAAATCCGAATTCCGTAATCATTGTCGGTTTCAGGACGTGTTGGGGAAATTTTATAAGCACGCTCATGAGGTTAGCCTGATCCGTTTTAAACCGGACAGGATCAGCAAGATATGAATGCCAGGAAAAGAAATCGACGCGCATCCCGCTTGCAGCAAGAGCACGGATCCAAGCCGGATACATGCCTGTTGTTGCCGGTCCGCCGAAAGAAAACGGCAGCGTTCCTTTTGCATTTCTTGCTCCGTTTGCGGCGTACCGGTACAGAGTCAGATAGTTTTTGTCACCTTGGTATTTCCATCCGCCGAACTGTGCAAGGTCCGGTTCGTTCCATACTTCGTAATACATCCCTGATATGCGTTTTGTACCGCTGTAGTGTTCTATAGTTCTTTGCACAACAAGCGCCCAATCATTCCAATCGTTTGGCGGATTTATGACGCTTCCGTCTTTTGCAATAACAGACGGCATATACGAAAGGGCAAGCATCGGTTTTGCACCGCTTGCAAGTATGGTATTAACTGCACCGTCTAATCGGGAAAAATCAAATGATAAGTTTCCGCTTGATCCGGATACTACATTGAAATGATCATATATATGGTCTATACGGATGAGTCGGGGTTTCAGTCCTTTTACCTGTGTAAGAACCGGGCTGATCATATCAGCAGATTCTTCACCGCCCTGAGCAAATGCACGGTACTGGTCAGTATTGAAAGGACCGATAATAGTTTTTGCGTCAACAACAATATTTGCCGGTTTACCGCTTGCTTTCATAAACCATACGGTTGCCGTAAATGCACCATAGAGAAGAAACGGGAGGAAAAAAATAAGAACGATCATGTTAAAAACAGAAATAAATTTTCCGGAAATATTTCCCGTCGGTGAAATCATATGCGTCTCCTTGTAGATGTTGCCGGTGCGATTGCAATTCCCGCCAGTATAAGGATAAACCCGATAATACCTATACTATATGTAATTTCAACAGTGCCTGCAACAGGAGTGGCGCTTTCGCTTGCCGTCTGATCTTCACCGGCAATGACAAAAGAAACAGAAGCAGTATACGTTGTTTCTCCCGCCGGGTCCTGTGCTGAAATTGTCAGATCATGGGGTCCGCTTTCCAGGTCAACCTGGGGAGTGTACGTCCAGGATCCTGTTGCACTGGCGCTTGCAACATCAGTTATCGTCTCAGGATAGATAGTGAACGTTACGGTTGAGTTGGGAGGAGCAGTACCCCGCATGGTAGGTGTCGTCGTATACAGCATTTGATTAGCCGTAGGATAAGTTATTGTCGCGCGGGCATTTGCAGTTCCGGTGGGGGTGGGTGTCACAGTTGCGGATCCCGGACGTGGTGTCGGTGTGCGTGTGGGAGTTATATTTGACAGCGGAGTCGGAGTTGCGGTCGGAAGAGTCCCGCCTCCGGAGTCGGTAATTGTAATTCTCGCCGGGGTAGATCCGATCAGCACATTTGCGGCTTCTCTGGATGCTGCTACATACGTCGGTTCGGTAAATTGTACTACAACAGGTGATGAGGACGGAGCGAGAGCCTTTAATTTTATTGTTATCACAGTACCTTCTCCGGTAAAGAGTGATGTGCTGTCGAGAGCTCCGACCATGATGGACATTTTCCCGGGCTCCACAACGCCGGGTCGGAAAATACTTGGAAATATCGAACCGTTTACGATGCTTACGCCTTCCAGTTTGGTCTGATCGTATGTAATATATAAATCCGCCACAAGGACTGCGTTTTCACCCGTATTTATGACAACATCCAAGGTTACCGTTTCACCGACTTTTTTTGTCGCTGTAGCAGGGCGCAGAACGAGTGTCGTTGCGGGTGCTGCTTTACTTCGGATATCCTGTCTTTGCGACAGGACGAAAAACGTGACCGGGATGGCAAGCAGAGTAATAATTCCGGCAACAATAAGCAGGACTTTTTTCATGCTATATCTATTATTGCTATGTTTTGTGCCAATTAGCAAGGGTTTAATTCATTAAACACGGATCTTGACAAGGATTAGCACTCGTTGTATATTACTGCTAACATGACAGACGAAAAAGAGATACATCTGACACCCCGTCAGACGCACGTACTGATGGCTATTATCGAAGAATACGTTGAAACCGCTGAACCGGTCGGGTCGGAAACGCTTGAGAAAAAACATAATCTCGGTGTCTCTCCGGCTACAATCAGGAATGATATGGTCCGGCTGACAAACATGAAACTTTTGTCTCAGCCGCATACCTCCTCAGGACGTACTCCGACTCCGATGGCTCTCCGGTATTACGTTGATCATCTCATGAAGCAGAAGGATTTGTCCGTTGCAGAGGAAGTGTCTGTTAAAGAACGTATCTGGGATTACCGTCAGGAAGCAGATAAACTTCTTCGTGAGGCGACACGAACACTCGCTGAAAAAACCCGGACGCTTGCCCTTACTGTTACAAAAAGTGGAGATATTTATTACGCCGGTGCAGTAAACATTCTGGATATGCCTGAATTTTACAATTTCCAGCGTACGCATAATTTATTTGCGCTTCTTGATCGATATGACTTTTGGTGGGATTTACTGGTGGCTCATGCAGACCCGTTTGATATCCTTCTGGGAGAGGATATCGGAAACGAATCATCACTACTTTCCGAATGCGGATACGTATATTCTAAATTTGATTCTCCGAGGCTCAGCGGAGCCATAGGAATCGTTGGACCTTCAAGGCTCAATTATCCGATGATTATACCCGCAGTACGGTATATGGGAACGCTTATCCGTGATATGAGCGCTAATTGGTAAGTATGAAAAAGCAAGGTCAGGAGCCCCAGGATGGAAAAACCCAGCGGAAAGATGCAAAAATTTCCGTCGGGAGTGATACAGGACACGAGGATTGGAAGGCAAAATATATTCGTGCACTTGCCGATTACCAGAATCTGGAGAAACGTGTTTTTGCCCAAACGGACAGTATAAGAAAATATGCATCAGAACAGTGTATTAATCGATTTTTGCCTGTTGTTGATGCGCTTGAACAATTGCGGACACACATAAAAGATGAGGGTCTGGAGATTGTATGGAAGCAGATGACTGATGTACTGGGGGGTGAAGGTGTCGTAAGGATTGATGCAATCGGCAAATTATTTGACCCATACAGCATGGAATGTATTGAAATTGTAGAAGGGGATGATGGTGTAGTTATAAATGAAACGCAGGCGGGGTACAGATTACATGATAAAGTCATCCGCCCGGCGCGTGTGAAAGTAGGGAAACGGACGATTGTTTCCCCTGATACACAGCGTATAAAAAATTAACAGTTTTATGTAATGTTTATATTCTTGAATTATGATTCAAGAATTATATTAATATTTCAAGGAGGTATTTATGGCAAAAATTATTGGAATAGATCTTGGAACTACAAATTCTTGCGTTGCCGTTATGGAAGGCGGGAGCCCGAAGGTTATCCATTCTGCGGAGGGCAGAAATGTAATTCCGTCTGTTGTTGATCCTATCAAAAACGTCGTCGGTGATGTGGCAAAACGTCAGATGGTGATAAATCCCAAATCTACTATATTTTCCGTAAAACGGCTTATGGGGAGAAAATATACGGATGCAAGCGTCCAGGCTGATATGAAATGGCTTCCGTATACCATCAAATCAGGTAAAAACGGTATGGCAGTTGTCGAAGTAGAAGGCAGACAGTTCACTCCGCAGGAAATCTCCGCCAAGATTCTCTCAAAAATAAAAGCTGACGCCGAGCACTATTTGGGAGAACCGGTAAAACAGGCAGTTATAACGGTTCCGGCGTATTTCGATGACAGTCAGAGACAAGCGACAAAACAAGCCGGAGAAATTGCCGGACTTGAAGTCATGAGGATTATTAATGAGCCGACAGCTGCAGCGCTTTCTTACGGAATGGATAAAAAGAACGCCCACACGATCGCCGTATATGATCTCGGAGGGGGGACATTTGATATTTCCATTCTGGAGCTTGGTGAAGGCGTATATGAAGTAAAAGCAACAAACGGTGATACGCATTTAGGCGGAGATGATTTTGACAAAAAAATTCTGGATTATTTTGCCGATGAGTTTAAAAAGGAGCACGGCGTTGATCTGAGAAAAGATGCACAGGCATTGCAACGGCTCCGTGATGCGGCGGAAAAGGCAAAAATAGAACTATCAAGCTCTATGGAAACGGAAATAAACCTGCCGTTTATCACACAGGGCAAGGAAGGACCGCTCCATTTGGTCATGAAATTATCACGGTCCAAACTTGAGTCTATTGTCGATGATCTCATAACCAAATCCATCGAACCGGTGAAAAAATGCCTCGCAGACGCGAAAATTACATCATCAAAGGTTGACGAAATCGTCATGGTAGGCGGTATGACCCGCATGCCGAAGGTGGTAGAAGTGGTAAAAGCATTTTTCGGCAAGGATCCGAACAGGTCCGTTAATCCTGATGAAGTTGTGGCGGTTGGTGCTGCAGTTCAGGGTGGGGTACTTGCAGGTGACGTGAAAGATGTGGTACTTCTCGATGTCACGCCTCTCACGCTTGGTGTTGAGACGCTCGGGAGTGTATCCACACCCCTTATAACACGAAATACAACGATTCCGACAAGCAAATCCGAGATTTTTTCAACAGCTGCGGATAACCAGACGTCAGTTGAAATCAATGTCCTGCAGGGAGAGCGTCCTATGGCTGCTGATAATAAATCACTCGGGCGGTTTGTCCTGTCAGGTATTCCGCCGGCGCCGCGCGGTGTTCCGCAGATTGAAGTTATGTTTGACATTGACGCAAGCGGGATACTCAACGTAACTGCCAAGGATAAAGCTACAGGGAAGGCAAACACGATTAAAATTACCGGTTCTACAGGTCTTGCCAAAGATGAAATAGAGAAGATGAAAAAAGAGGCGGAAGAACATGCATCAGAGGATGCAGCGAAAAAAGACAGAATCGAAGCGCGGAATAAAGCAGACACGATTCTGTATCAGGCCGAAAAGACGCTCAGGGACGCAGGTGAGAAAGCTAAACCGGAAGATAAGGCAAGCGTTGAGGAAAAAGTGAAAGCACTGAAGGAAATTCTGGAAAGCGGTACCAAAGAGGATTTGGAGACCAAAACCAGTGAACTGTCTGATGCGCTCCAGAAGGTAGGCGCATCCATGTATCAGAATCAGGATGCACAGACATCCTCGGCAAAGACAGAAGAGACAAAGGGAGACGGGGAACAACCCACGGGAAATGGGAAAAAGAAAGACGAGAAAAAAGTGGAAGAGGGTGAGGTAGTAAGTTAGTCAGCAAAAAGCAGATATTAAAAAAATTGTTATTTATGAAGGCGCGCGGTTATATTCGCGCGCCTCATGCATTATGCGATATATAGCTTTGTGGTACTCTTAATATATGGCAGAGAAACGTGATTTTTACGAAGTATTGGGTGTATCCAAATCAGCATCAGCAGATGAGCTGAAACGTGCGTACAGGAAGCTTGCTCTCGAATGGCATCCGGACAGGAACAAATCTCCCCAGGCAGAAGAAAAATTTAAAGAAATAAATGAAGCGTATGCCGTGCTTTCAGACCCCAAAAAGAAAGAAACATATGACCAGTTCGGTCATAGTGCATTTCAACCGGGAATGGGCGGAGGGGCTCAAGGTCAGGGACCCTTCGGTGGCGGATTTCGTCAACAGGGTCCATTTTCATACTATTATTCTTCCGGCGGTGCTGGCGGTGGCGGTGCTCCGTTTGGATCCGATTTTTTCGATCCATTTGAAATTTTTGACCAGTTTTTCGGTGGTGGTTTTGCAGGCAGGCAAACCAGACAAAGACGTGAGGCATATCAAATGACAATTGACTTTATGGATGCGGTCCATGGAGTTACAAAAGAAATTCATATACCAAAAGGTTCTGCGGGTGACGGATCTGTTAAAAAAACGATAAAAATTCCACCGGGAGTCGATACGGGTTCCCGGATACGCTTTGAAGATTTTGATATTGTCATAGAAGTCCGTCCGGACAGAGAGTATTCGCGTGAGGGAGACGATGTCATAATAGAAAAGCGAATTTCTTATGCACAGGCAGTTCTCGGAGCGGTGACAGATGTGCCTTCTTTAGACGGACCTGTGAGCATCCGAATTCAGCCGGGCACTGAACCCGGGACACTCATACGGTTGAAAAACCGCGGGATTACGCATATACACGGCGGAGGCAAAGGTGACGCGTATATCAAGCTTTCCATAGATATTCCCAAGCGGTTATCCAAACACCAGCGGGATCTTCTCGAAGAATTGGATGAATCATTCTGATCTATTTATATCTACTTCTGTTATTTATTCATATTTGACGGCGCAAATCTCCATGGTATAATAGGGGTAACGAATCTGTAATCGCATGAGGTGGGGAGTTCCCGCCATTTTTTTTATTATATGCCAGCAATAGTACGGTCAGAATTTGCACTTGCCCTTAATCAGGTCGCTACCGAGCGCGGTATTGACCCCACAATTGTGCTTGAAACAATACAGGCTGCAATTCTTGCCGCGTACCGTAAGGATTACGGGACAAGTGAACTTGAGCAGTTGACGGTTGAGCTTAATGCCGATACCGGTGAAGCAAAAATCACAAAAGACGGGAAAGACATTACCCCTCCCGGATTTGGCCGCATTGCAGCGCAGACTGCCAAACAGGTCATTCTTCAGCGTATCCGCGAAGCTGAAAAGCAAGCAGTGCTTTCCGATTACCAGATGAAGATAGGGACAATAGCGAGCGGCATGGTACTACGGTTTGACGGCCCCAATGTGATTGTGGATATCGGACGCACGCAGGCAGTCATGCCCGTATCGGAACAAAGCCAGGGTGAAGCATATCATCTCAACCAGCGGTTGACGTTTTATATCGAAGGCATCCGTGAAACTGCCCGCGGAAACGAAATTATCGTTTCCCGCGCACATAAAGGATTGGTTGAAGGCTTGTTTAAACGGGAAGTTCCTGAAGTTGCACAAGGGGCGGTTGAGCTTCGCATTGTTGCCCGTGAAGCAGGAGGAAGAACAAAAGTTGCCGTATATTCGTCACAAAGCGGAGTTGATCCTGTCGGATCCTGTGTCGGGCAAAAAGGTGTCCGTGTTCAGGCAGTTATCAATGAGCTGGGCGGGAGTGAAAAGGTAGATATTATTCAATGGAGCGATGATACCAAACAATTTATTCTTTCAGCGCTTGCCCCTGCAAAGGATTTAGAAATCTCACTCAACGAAGACCAGAAAACTGCGGAAGTACTATGTCCTGATGATCAACTGTCGCTTGCAATCGGCAGAGACGGACAAAATGTACGGCTCGCAGCGAAGCTGACGGGATGGAAAATTGATATAAGAGGAAAAGGAATTCCTGCGAAAAACCCCGAAGAATCCAAAAGCGAAACAGCTCAGACAGATGATAAAAAGAATGATGAATCGGAGAAAAAAACAGAAAACGTTGCAGATGCATTAAAAACGGAACCGGTTAAACAAAAAAAGAAAAATAAATCATAATTTCATTACCCAGGTTTGTCCAGGTATGAGAAACGGAGCAGGTAACTTTCAATTTTTATGGCAAAGAAAAAAACTCAGGATACTGTTCTTCCACGCCCGCCTGTTGTAGCGGTCCTCGGTCATGTAGATCACGGGAAAACAACACTGCTTGATGCCATACGGAAATCAGATGTTGCAGGCGGCGAACACGGAGGTATAACCCAGAAAATCGGTGCATATCAGGTCAATCTTTCCGATAACCGCGTGATAACGTTTATTGATACCCCGGGACATGAAGCGTTTATGAAAATGCGCTCCCGTGGGGCTATGGTTGCTGATGTTGCCCTTTTAGTCGTTGCAGCTGATGATTCCGTCATGCCGCAGACGAAAGAGTCGATAAGCCAGATTCAAAAGGCAAAAATTCCGTATATCGTCGTTGTAAATAAGATAGATCTGCCGTCTGCAAACATTGAAAAGGTAAAAAAGGACTTAGCACAGTCAGGCGTCCAGGTAGAAGGATTTGGCGGTGATATTCCGATGGTTCAGGTGTCTGCCAAACAGAAAAACGGCTTGAAAGAATTATTGGATCTTATCATCCTTGTTGCAGGTTTAAACGGAATAACCAATGAACCGGAAAAACCATTCACGGGTGTTGTTATAGAAACGCGCATTGATAAAGGCAAGGGGATGGTCGCAACCGCGGTTGTCCGGCAAGGAACCATACTTCCCGGAATGAGTCTGTATGCAAACGAGAACCTGATAGCAAAAGTACGTGCAATAAACGATGACGGGGGAGTCCGGTTAGCCTCAGGCGGACCCGGGAAACCGGTAGAAATACTCGGGTTCACCAGAATGCCTGAAGTCGGATCAATCCTTACGGATAGACCGCTTAAGCTTCCTCCCGCCGCGGAAACACCAAAAACCAACATACAACCCGTCTCTCCTGTAATGCCTGATTTCCTTTCATCGAAAGGACCGGACGAAAAACAATTAAAAATTGTACTGAAAGCAGACTCTGCAGGATCTTTGGAAGCAATCAGGGAATCACTTGATCCGAAAATTATTATTATTTCCGAAGGATTCGGTAATATCGCCGAAGCGGATATACTGCTTGCCAAATCATGCCAGGCTCTCGTCATCGGATTTGCAGTCAAAGTAGGTCAGGATATAGATAAATTGGCATGGACGGAAAAAGTAATTGTCAAAACATATTCTATTATTTACGAATTATTGACAGAACTTGCGGAAGTCGTGGCGGGTATGAAAGAAGTGGCATCGGATATTGACCGGGAGCTGGGCCGGGGAAAGATTATAGCCGAATTTCCATTTGACAATCAGCGTATTGCGGGCATAAAAGTGTTATCCGGAAGAATTGCCCGCGGGGACAGAATTACCGTTATGAAAGGGGAAGAAATTGTTGCCAAAACGAAGATAAAATCCATACGGCAGGGTAAAAATGAAATAAATAAGGCAGAGATTTCTTCAGAGTGCGGAATTCTTATGGACGGAAAAGTTGATTTTACTATAGGTGATGATATAATTGCTTTCGCTACGTAACTGCCCCTTTACCGTATGGACTATTCAGCTGATTTTGGAAAAGTAAAAGACCTTGTTGAAACTTCGACAACTATAGCAATTGTCAGTCATGAACATCCCACATTTGACAGTATCGGAAGCTCTCTTGCATTATATATCGGTCTCACCGGAATGGGTAAGAAAGTATCGGTTATCTGTCCTGATCCAATGACCGTCGGACTTTCCGGTTTCATAGGAGTAAATAAAGTTATAACGGGACTTGGCAATAAAAACTTCATAATAAGTCTGGATTATGTCGAAGGGTCCATCGATAAAGTCAGCTATAATATCGAGGGAAATATGTTTCATTTGGTTATTGAGCCGCGTGAGGGATTTAATCAGTTTTCCAAAGATAAAGTTCACTTCTCAACCGGCAGTATGCCATTTGATATGGTTTTTGCCGTCGATACTATTCATCCCGGGGGATTTGGGAAGTTAGAGACGGAAATTCAGGAATTACTGAAAAGCAATACTATTGTAAATATCGACAGACACCCCAACAATGCGCAGTACGGACAGGTAAATATCGTACAGGCGGATGCATCATCGACTGCTGAGCTTATAGCGCAGACTCTGTCCGTTCTGGGCATCAAGTTAAACAGCGATATGGCATCTAATATTCTCAATGCCCTGTTTGATCAGACATCAAATTTTCAAAATCCGTATGTAAATGAGCGTACATTTGAGCTCGCATCGGTATGTATGAAAGCAGGCGGAAAACGGTTTGCAAAAAAAGACGCAGAATTTTCCGGTCCGGATATACGGGAGAGGGGGGAAGAACCTCCCGTCAAAGAACCGGTAAGGCAAACACCGAATCCGCAGGAACCGGGAACACCGACGGGTCAGGAACCGAAACATCCGCCGTCAGAGTGGCTTAAGCCCAAAATATTCAAAAGCTCCACGATAGCTTAACAGGAGAACCCGGGTCTCTTTTTATTCCTTGTCACAAAAAAGTATTTAGTGTAAAATGAATAACATTGTAAATAAGCCAAAAATGAATATTTTTATCATTTGAACATATGCCGAAAACGCAGATAAAAAAGACAAAAAAGGACGATGCACCAACTCATACAAAACCGGTGAAAACCGCTTTGAAAAAAGAAAGTAAACCGCCCAAAGAGAAGAAAACTGTCAAAAAACAGAGCGTTATTTCTCAACCAGCACCGAGTGCAGAGAAGCTGGAGGTAATTACCGAATTCCAGGTCAACCAGGGTGATACCGGGAGTCCGGAAGTACAGGTAGCACTTCTGACTAAACGCATTGAAAAGCTTGTAGGCCATCTCAAATCAAATCCGTCTGACAACCATTCCCGCAGGGGACTTCTCGGTATTGTATCCAAACGAAGAAGGCTTCTGAATTATCTGGAACAAAAGGATGAAAAGAGGTACAAAACACTCTCTTCTAAGCTCGGACTCGGACGCTGAAGTTGTAAACAAATGTTGTTGTACTTTAAATAAGGAGGATAGGAGTAACTGTAAAGATGTATGTATGGATTGTGAAGTAAGATAACGGAAAGTGCTTGTGTATACCCACACTTTCAGTTTTCTGGCTTCATAATCTTACTTCTTTATGTGTTCCCCACTATACGTAGTATGAAAATTATTTCCAAATCGGTAGATATTGGCGACAGGACTTTGACTCTTGAAGTCGGCAGGTTTGCTGAACAGGCCAGTGCCGCAGTTCTTGCGCGTTTCGGGGATACGATGGTTCTTTCAACGGTGACCCGTTCCACAAAAGAAACATCCTTAAATTATTTTCCGCTGAGCATTGAATATGTTGAGCGACTTTATGCAGGCGGAAGGATCAAAGGGTCCAGATGGGTAAAAAGAGAAGGACGACCGTCTGATGACGCAGTACTTGCGGGACGTGTCATTGACCGATCCATCCGTCCGTTGTTTCCCAAAACTTACAAACACGACGTACAGGTTATTGTGACGGTGCTATCCGTAGACGGGGAAAATGATCCGGATGTCCTCGGTCTTATTGCTACTTCTGCAGCTGTTGCCTTATCTCCGGTTCCATGGGACGGTCCGATATCCGGAGTCCGGATGGGGTATGTGAAAGGGGAAAACGGGAACGGAGAAGGGACATATATAGTAAATCCAAGAACCGCAGAACAGGAATACAGTGAATTCGATTTCGTTGTAACATCATCGAAAGATAAAGTGGTTATGCTTGAGGGTGGATTTTGTGAAACACCGGAAGATGTCGTCCTCGGCGCGGTTATAAAGGCAAAAAAAGAAAACGCACGTATCATTGCGTGTATAGAGGATTTGGTTAAAGAGGTAGGTAAGGCAAAAGAACCGGCAGGAGAAGAAGGCGAACTGACGGACCTTATGAATGTGATTTCCAAAGAGTTCAAAAAGGAATTTGACCAGGCGTTTGCTGCCAAAGCATCAAAAGAGTTCGGCGGAGATGAATTTGCAGTGCTCTCCGGTAAAATTATGGAGGCACATCCCGACACGTACAATGCAAAAAGCATAGAAGAAGCATTGGATAAGCTGTTTAAAAAGAAAGTCCGTGAAAACATCATTAAACATGACAAGCGTATTGACGGCAGGAAATTGGATGAAATTCGCCCGTTAAAACTTTCTGTCGGTATACTGCCGAGGACTCACGGGAGCGCTGTATTTGCCCGCGGTCAGACGCAGGTTTTGACTGTTGCCACGCTCGGTACACCAAGTCTCGAACAACTTATAGAAAGTCCGACGGGTGAAGAGTCTAAACGGTACATTCATCATTACAGCATGCCTCCGTATTCGGTCGGTGAAACAGGGAGAGTCGGTACACCTTCACGGCGGGAAATAGGTCATGGTGCGCTTGCCGAACGGGCGCTCGTCAGTGTCATACCGTCCGAAACGGAATTTCCATATACTATCCGTTTAGTGTCGGAAGTCATGTCTTCCAACGGATCTACGTCTATGGCATCTACCTGCGGATCAACGCTGGCGCTTATGGATGCAGGTGTTCCGATCAAAGAGCCTGTAGCAGGAATTTCTATCGGGCTTATGACCGATAGGGGGGAGTATAAACTTCTGACGGATATTCTCGGGGTTGAGGATTTCGCCGGCGATATGGATTTTAAAGTCGCAGGTACGAAAAACGGTATAACCGCCATACAACTTGATATCAAAATTGACGGTTTGACAGATGAGATAATTGAAGGAACGTTTGCCCGGTCCCTTGAAGCCAGGATGAAAATTCTTGACGCGATAAAAGCAGTGCTTTCTGCACCGCGGCCTACTCTTTCGCAATACGCCCCCAAAGTCTCAATAGTGAAAATTCCGGTTGACAGGATCGGAGAAGTGATCGGCCCGGGCGGTAAAATGATACGGCAGATTATAGCTTCAACCGGGGCTACGGTTGATGTGGAGGATGACGGATCGGTTATGATATCCGGTACCAATCAGGAAGAAGTGGATAAAGCAGTTAAATGGGTGGAAGGTCTCGTGCATGACGTAAATCCCGGGGAAGAATATGAAGGTGAAGTAAAAAGACTTATGGGTTTCGGAGCGTTTGTCGAAATTCTTCCGGGAAAAGAAGGTTTAGTCCATGTATCCCAAATGTCGACGGGGTACGTTTCCCGCCCTGAGGATGTCGTTACTATTGGACAAAAGGTAAAAGTGAGGGTAATAGAAATCGACGATCAGCACAGGATAAATTTATCCATGCTTTTCGGTGATGATGCAGCAAACAAAACGCAGGAGAAGCATCAAGACGGGACAAATCGTGATACACGACCGCCCCGGAGACCTTTTAACCGCAGACGACCAAGATATTAAACCGGTGCACAGAGAATCTTCAGACAGTACGATTTCGGTAACCCGAAATATATACTCTTCGCTGTTCAAATGCGGTATGATAGATATATGTCACAGATAACAGATACGATCGCCGCTGTAAAAAAAACCCTGGAATCATCATCACCTCCGCCGGATCTGACAGCGCGCATCATTGATGACATGAATGAAATATCCCGTCTGGAAGGGGATATATCCGCAAGAGTCCATATAGAACAAATGCTTCGCTATATCGATTGGGTTGTGAATTTACCGTGGAACACGCGGACAAAAGATAATCTTGATATATCCCGCGCCAAAGAAGTGCTGGAAAAAAATCATTACGGACTTGCTCCGGTGAAAGACAGGATACTTGAATATCTCGCCGTATTATCACTCAATTTTAACCGTTGGCAAAAAGAATCAGATACGGAAATCCGGGCTGCTTCACAGGGAGAGATTGCATCGGAAAGTAAGCTTTCGCAGGCGATACTCGCGCGCCGTGCCCCCATTCTTTGTCTTGTTGGGTTGGTAGGAACCGGTAAAACCACTCTCGCGAAATCTATTGCTCAGGCTCTGGGAAGAAAATTCATCCGTATACCGTTTGGCGGCATGAGCGATTCTCTTGATCTTCGCGGACAGTCAAGGGTGAGGCCTGATGCTGAGATAGGACTTGTCATGAAGGGTCTTAGGTTTGCCGGATCCAAAAATCCCGTCATCCTGTTGGATGAAATAGACCGTGTAGCGGAACGCGCCCGCGGTGATGTCATGGGTGTTTTAATTGAACTTTTGGATCCTGAACAGAATATGTCATTTACGGATCATTATCTGGATTTCCCCTTTGATTTATCCGAAGTGCTTTTTATTGCAACCGCAAACAATACGACGCACATCTCTACTGCAGTGATGGACAGATTGGAACCTATTCAGATGCCATCATATACGGATGAAGAAAAAACTAAAATCGGAAAAGAATATGTACTGCCGGAGCTGATGCGGGAAAGTGGTTTGACTCAGGAGAACCTTACTATAGAAGATGCTGTCTGGCCCAAACTGGTCAGACCTCTTGGATATGACTCCGGTATCAGAAGTCTGGAACGGACGATCAATGCAATTTGCAGACACGTTGCACGCAGCATAGTAGAAGGGAAAGGATCCAAGTATACTGTCAATGATGAAACACTGAAGGAGTTTATTGAAACTATTTGAAGGTTCGTTCGTCCCGATCTGATCGGAACGATTACAATCCTTTATGCCGCATCGTTACATTGAAATAATGATTAAGTTGTAAGCAAAAGTGGCAATACATATGATTAATACTGTTATATCGGATATCGGAGGAGTCTGTATTACACCATCGGAAAAAATTACCCCGCATATTATTGCTGAGTTATTTCATATCCCGATTGACAAGGCGATGAGTGAATATCAGGAAGCGCTCCCGGACCTTCGTATCGGAGTAAAAAGCGTATTAGATCTGGCAAAACACATAAATACCCGGTATAAACTGACTGCGGATCTTTCAGGGATCGAAGATGCGTATAGTCGTGTATATATCAAGCAGGCGGTCGTCAATGAAGATGTGGTTGAACTTTTTGAGAGCCTTGCGGGGAGATGTAAACGTATAGCCTGTTCCAATATGCTGGATATCCATGTACGGTGTAACAGACAGAGGGGTTTATTCCGCATATTTGATGCGGTATACCTGTCTTCCGTTGTGGGTTTTGCCAAACCTGACAGAAAGATGTATGAGTTTGTTCTGACTGATATGCATGTAAATGCCGGAAATTGTCTGGTTATCGATGATAAGGATGAAAATATTACCGTTGCCCGCGAACTGGGGATGCGCGCCTGTCTTTTCGAATCAGCCGATCAACTGTTGGGTCTGCTTCAGAAAGAAGGTGTTCTATGAAATCATCATATTCCCGTAATTTCGGTCAGTTTGATTACCGTACCGACGGCAAATCAACAATCCGGGTTATTCCTCTCGGAGGAGTCGGCGATGTTACAAAAAATATGTATGTATACGAATACCGGTATGACGGGATGTTAAAAGATATTCTTCTTGTCGATTGCGGAGTAGGATTTCCGGATCCGGATATGTACGGTGTAGATTTAGTTATTCCTGATGTCAGATATTTGCAGAATAAAAAAGATAAAATCCGCGGTCTTGTATTTACACACGGTCATGACGATCACATAGGCGGTATCAGTTATTCTCTGTCAAAAATCGGGTTGGGTATTCCGATGTGGGGTACGCGGCTTTGTGCAGCTTTTGCCAACATCAAACTGCGGGAAGCAAAAATAAAAAATCTTGTCCGTGCAGTGCGTTTTGATGAAACACTGAAGATCGGGCCTTTTACCGTTTCATTTGTCAGAATGACACATTCCATACCGGATACATCCAATCTCATTATCAAAACTCCGATCGGTGTTTTCTATCATGCAAGCGATTTTAAATTTGATTTTACGCCGCTTGACGGGAAGATCTCCGAACTTGAAAAGATTAACGCCGCAGGAAGAAACGGTGTTTTATGTCTTCTGTCCGATTGTCTCGGAAGTGAACGCCGCGGATTTACCCCGTCAGAACAGGTTGTAGGAGAAACACTGGAAAAAGAGCTGTCTCTGTCAACCGGTCGGGTATTATTCACGACCCAATCAAGCAATATTTCCCGTATTCAGCTTGCTGTTGACAAGGCTGTAGCCGCAGGCAGGCAAGTGGCTTTTTTCGGAAGGAGTATGGATCAGAATACGGAAGAGGCAGCGAAACTCGGGTATATGAAACTACCGCGCGAAATGATCATCCGTGACAGGGACCTGAAAAAACTTCCTGCAAACAGACAATTTTTAATAATTGCAGGCAGTCAGGGCCAGCCTGAATCTGCGTTGTCCCGGGTGGCAAATGACAGTCACAGGTTTATAAGTATTGAAGAAGGCGATACGGTTATATTCTCCGCAGATCCCATACCGGGAAACGAAATTGCCATTGACGCACTTATAGAACAACTGTACCGGAAAGGTGCACGCGTTTCGTACACTAGTATTATGGAAGACCTTCATGTTTCCGGACACGGGAGTCAGGCTGATCTTATGCTTCTTTTGACGAGTGTTAATCCCCGGTATGTTATACCGATTGGAGGCACATATCGTCATATGATGCAGTATCGCCGGTTAGCATATGATGTAGGATTTGGAAAACAGCAGGTCATTATTCCGGAAGACGGTGATGTTATGGAGTTTTATGCTGATGGGCGCATGCGCACCATAGACCGGATTGAGCTTGAAAATATCATGGTGGACGGTCTTGGCATAGGGGATGTAGGGAATGTGGTTTTACGTGATCGCCAGACGATCGCATCAGAAGGAATTGTTGTTATTGTTGTACCGATGGAAAAATCAACAGGAAGAATTATTGCCGAGCCTGATATTGTTTCGCGGGGGTTTGTGTATATCAAAGAATCAGGAGGACTGGTGGAACGTACGAGACAACTGATCATTTCAACATTGAAGCTAAAAAAAGGTCGTATCCTCGACTGGCAGTTTGTACGCAAGCAGATTGAGGAGAAAGTAAGTGCATTTCTCAAAAAAGAAACAGGCAGAAATCCTTTAATCGTACCGGTTGTCGTTGAAGTATAAATGATGGCAGGTTGCAGTTGCACGCCGGTATCTCTATACTTATCTGTATCTTAATATGTCCAGAAAAAAACGTAAATATCACAAGCGTCATAAGCCGTTAATCGGGTTTAAACTCAAACAGCAGACTGTTTATACCGTGGCAGCGATCTGGTTGTGGATTTTTGCCGCAACGGTGATGCTTTCTTTTTTTGGTGACGGAGTTCTTCTTATAAAAATACGTGATGAATTGTACGGGTATATCGGTTGGGTGTATTATTTTCTTCCTCCGTTTTTTATCTCTCTCTCATTTCTCCTTTTCAAAATTAAACATGATATCGGCAAACCGAATGTTCCGGGAGGAATTGCAATCGGAATGATTGCTCTTACAGGACTCTTCCGTACGGGAAAAATCGGGGAGGCGCTTTGGCATAATGCAATGATTGCCATATCTGCGGAAGGCGCAGTACTTCTCTTTCTGGGGTTTTTGGCCATAGGGCTTATCGTCCTTTTTAATGCATCTCTCGACAATCTTGTGAATTTTCTTTTATCTCTTATATCAGGGTTGAAGCAAAAAAGCGGAGAAAGGACGATATATGACAAAAACGGGAAAATTCTTTTTAAATCGGACAAAAGTAAACTTACCATAAAAGGTTCGTCAGATGAAAAGCCACTTATCAAAGCGCCTTTGCCCATCCTCACATCCAAAACAAACACACCTGCCCAACCAAGCCCGGGGACAGCCCAAACACAAGGCGCCAAAGATATGAAATCGGGTCTTGGGATAGTGACACCGGGTCTTGTGCCGGGTGAAGAACAGATAATATGGCAACTGCCGCCGATATCTCTTCTTTCGGACGGACCCAAACACAAAGCGGACCGCGGAGATGTCCGAACCAACGCAGGAATTATTGAAAATACACTGGAAAGTTTCGGAATAAATGCCGGTGTTGCAGAGGTAAACGAAGGTCCGGCAGTAACCCAGTATGCGCTCCGCATAGCACTCGGTACCAAAGTATCAAAAATTACATCCCTTTCCAGCGATCTGGCTCTTGCACTTGCTGCACCGACCGGTCAAGTCCGTATAGAAGCACCGATTCCGGGCAGGGATCTGGTCGGTATAGAAATACCAAATCGCGGACTTGAGTTTGTCACACTGAAACGCATGCTTCAGTCTGAGGAAATGTCGAAAGCAAAAAGTAAATTATCGGTATCCCTCGGATTGGATGTTTCCGGAAAAGCGGTCATCGCTGATATCGGGAAAATGCCTCATGTACTTGTTGCCGGAACGACCGGAAGCGGTAAGTCAGTGCTTATAAACGCGTGGATTTGTTCGCTCCTTTTCAGAACGACACCCAATGAAGTCAGATTCATTATGGTTGATCCCAAACGGGTGGAGCTAACCGGGTATAACGGTATTCCGCACCTCCTGACCCCTGTCATAGTCGAACCGGACAAAATACTGTCAGCTTTACGCTGGGCAATGACGGAAATGGAAAGACGATATAAACAGTTTGCAGATTTCGGTGTGAGAAACATTGACGGCTTTAACGAAAAGTCCGGAATTCAACTTATGCCGTATATCATCATTCTTATCGATGAACTGGCTGACCTCATGGCTTACGCTCCTGTTGAGGTGGAGGATGGTATATGCCGTTTAGCGCAGATGGCAAGAGCTACAGGCATTCATCTGGTTCTTGCTACACAACGGCCGTCTGTCGATGTCATCACGGGTTTAATTAAAGCGAACATCCCGACGAGAATTGCGTTTAATGTGAGCTCCATGGTGGACTCGCGTGTCATTATTGATATGCCCGGGGCGGAAAAACTTCTCGGTCGTGGCGATATGCTGTTTATTCCGCCGGATCAGTCTAAACCAAGCAGAATTCAGGGAACATACGTGTCGGAAAGCGAAGTGAACAAAATCGTTCAGTTTATGAAAGA
Source organism: Candidatus Gottesmanbacteria bacterium (assembly GCA_963711735.1). Classification (GTDB taxonomy): domain Bacteria; phylum Patescibacteriota; class Microgenomatia; order UBA10105; family UBA927; genus CAVQFA01. The sequence goes on from CAVQFA010000003.1 coordinate 450,700, forward strand.
AAAAAATACTCCTGTTGAGTACACGGAAGAAGTTCTCACTCAACCTCTTACATCGTGGAAAAGGGGTGCAGCCGGCGGACCCGGTGGAGGGGGAGGAGGACCCGAGGCGAAGGATCCGTTGTTCGAAGAAGCTATCCGGCTTATCTGCCAGCATGAAAAAGCATCAGCAAGTCTTCTCCAGCGCCGGCTATCAGTAGGTTACGCGAGAGCCGCGCGGATGCTGGATCAGCTTGAAGAAGCCGGAGTAATCGGACCCGGTGAGGGATCCAAACCGCGGGATGTGCTTGTAAAAAGTGTGGAAGATTATTACGCCCGCCAAAATCAGGAAGGCACGAATGCATCGGAGTAAGTCATGAAAACAGTCGGTGATATGCTTCTTTCCGCCCGCTTATCCAGGAGATTGACACTTGATGATGTAGAAAAAGCTACCAAAATCAGGAAAAAATTTCTTGTATCCATAGAAGGTGACGATTTTTCTAAACTTCCGACAGGCGCGTATACGAAAGGTTTTGTCAGAAACTACGCGCAGTATCTTGGATTGGATGGAGAGAAAATCATGGCGTTTTACAGAAGGCAGACTGAGGAAGTAAGCAAGTCAAGCCTTCTTCCTAACCGCTCCGAACCCGTAAATCCGTCACTTTTCCGGCTTACCCCGACAAGATTTGTAAAAATTTTAGTCGGTGTTCTTATCTGTTTATTCTTAGGATATTTTCTTCTGCAATACCGGCGTCTTCAATTACCTCCGAGGCTTGCAATAGACGCACCTAAACCGGGACTGACAGTTTTCGAACCGCGTGTTGAGGTTTTCGGAAGGACGGATACTGATGCAACAGTTGCCATAAACGGATCTTCTGTAATCGTACATTCTGACGGGAAATTTTTCGACAGAGTATCGCTTATTCCGGGTTCAAATGAGATAACCGTCATTTCCGTATCCCGCTATGGGAAAGAGGCAGTATCCACGCGGACCGTTACATACAAAGTACCGTAATTGATATATTGTCTATATTTTCCGGATTTGTATAATACGAATACATTCACAAGTGGATGTAACAATACTGTCCATGGAAACAACACAAATTGTCATAATCATCATTACCTCCGCACTCGCAGCCCTCATGATAATACTCGGAATTCAGGTGTTTTATATCCTGAAGGAACTGCGCATTACCGTTCAGAAAATCAATAAAATGCTTGATGATATGGGTAGGGTCAGCGGAACCGTCGGTGACGGTGTTACGAATATGTCCGGGTTTATAAACGGACTCAAAGCAGGCATATCAGCATTAGTATCCCTGAAGAAAGGAAAAGACGATGAATGAGTGTCCGCATTCCCGCGATGATAATAAATTCTGGTTCGGATTTTTTCTCGGCGGACTCATAGGAGCCATTACGCTGTTTTTTGTCGGTACCAAAGAAGGGAAAAAAGCAGGTAAACTCATCCACGATAAAGGGGAAGATCTCATCGGTGATATCCAGGAACGGCTGGATGAACTTAAGAAAAAGGGAAAAGAGCTCGCAATCCAGGGAGAAGAACTGAAAGAGGAGATGCTCGAAAATATCGAAGAGAAGAAAGAGAATATTACCGACGATGTGAAAGCAAAGATTGATTCGACCCTTGCTCATATAGAAGAAATCCAGGAACGCGGCCGCCAGGCCACAGCCTCGATACGAAAAGAGTTTAAAAATCTTCCTAAGAAATCGTAACCCAATTTTTTACGATTCCACAAGTTTCTAGAGAATTTCGAATATTCTGCTTATTATTACTAACCTATGGATTTTACTTTCCATACCAATTTAATCACTTATTAATCAGTAAATAGATGAAAAATTGAATTTATGTGTTATCATCTATACGAAAAGAAAGGGGACTAATATGAAAATTCCGATTAATAAAGCACGTTCGATGGCAATTAAAATACTCGCTTCTTCAGGTGCATCAGATAAAGAAATAGGAGTAATGGTAGATATGATTTGCGATCAGAATTATTGTAAGAACCGTTTTTCAGGATTCAGTAAGTCAGAAATCGGATTTTATTTGAAACAGCTGAAAAATTCGATTGGAAAAAAATCAAAAATTGTCGTTGACCGACCCAGCGTGAAGCTTATCAATGGAAATGGGAAATCAGCCTGTCTGATAGGAATGGAAATGGTGGGTATGGTTTCAACAATGGCTAAAAAACAGGGCATAGGATTGGTAGGTCTGTATAACAGTACGTATCATAATATCATCGGAACATATACGAGAAAGATTGCAGAGTCTGATCTTATAGGTATTGTTATGGTAAACGGTGGTCCTTCTTCAGTTGTTCCGTATAATGGGTGTCAACCGATATTTGGTACTAACCCAATTTCTTATGCGTTTCCTTCTGAGGGACTTCCAATTGTATTTGATGGTGCAACAGCAGAATTTGCTTATGGGTCGATACGGTTAGCACGGGAAAGAGGTCAACAGTTAAAAAATAATACATATTTTGATAAAGACGGAAAATTTACGACTGATCCGAATCATGCCATAGGTTTAATTCCTTTTGGTAGTGGATATAAAGGATATGCGATAAATCTTATGATCGATATTATGACAGGCATTCTTATTCGGGCAAAAAGCGGTTTTAAGGTCAAAGGTGAATCTGATTTGGGAGGGATATTTATTGCAATAGATCCTTCTGTATTCGTATCAGTAAAACAGTTTAAAAAGGAAGTATCGCAATTGGTTCAGGATATTCTCAGGAGTAAACCATTCGATAAACACAATAAGATTAGTATTCCGGGATATAAGGCAGGAGGTGCAAAAACGGAAATGATCTCAAACGGAGTAATTGAAATTGATAAAAACGATTGGGATGAATTTGCATTAATGTATAATCATTTGTCTGATTTTGTTCCAAAAACGTCACACTAATCATTGAACGTAATACATCTTTTTTCACAACTTTCCTTCAATCATAGGAATCATTCTGTGTGTATATCTCAATATCATCTGGTAGTATCGTCACAATTCGTTTCATAAAATGAACATATCTCAAGGTAAATCCTATTTGATACAATAGGAAAATGACGAGAGAACACTCCGATAATATTTATCAGCATAATATCCGTATTTTCTATATAGTCGATGCACTCCGGGCGCTCTGGTTTATCTCGAGCATCTGGGTCCTCTTTGAACGGCAATACCTCACAATGTCCCAGATTACACTCATTGAGGCATTAATATTGGGAGTGGCTTTAGTCATGCAGCTTCCGACGGGTGCATTTGCGGACATTTTCGGCAGAAAGAAAGCCATGATCATCGGTTGTCTCCTGTACGCAATTTCCATCGGCGTGTATTCCATGTCAAATACAATGAATTTATTTCTCATATACGCCTTATTTATGGGTATGGCTGAGTCGTTCATAGAAGGAACGCGGGAGGCACTGCTTTACGACACGCTTAAAGAGGATCATAAAGAAGAGTTATTTCCGTATGTGTCATCCAAATTATCCGTGATTTTTCAGATTACGCTTGCTTTGGCTACCCTCATCGGAGGAATTATCGGTATGTATTCATACATTATTGTCATACGGATGACCATGTTTTCATTTTTTCTGGCTGCAGTGTCCTGTATCTTTTATCGTGAGCCTGTTATTTACTCGGAAAAATTTTCTTTAGCCGGATACATCGCAAAAGTGAAGTTGGGAACAAAGGAAATAATGAAAAATTCATACATAAAAAAGATATCATTGTACTATGTCCTTATCGGTTCTCTCACGTACGTTTGCGCATTCACCTTCAATACCATGCTTTTGTCTGAGATGAAATATACGACGGCAGAGATGGGTGTTGCTCTTGGTCTGATACGAATTGTAAACAGTGTTGTGTTTTTCCGTCTCATCAGCATCGGGAAAATTTTTACCAGGCGTGTGACGTTTACATTGTTGCCCGTCATTATCATTTTTTCATTTATACCGACCATTCTGTTTACTAAATGGTTTGTACTTTTGTCCGTTATCGGAGCATTATTTGTGTCAGGAGCACGGTGGAACCTGCTTTCCCGCTACACCAATGCGGAGTTTGAATCAAAGAACCGCGCTACTGCCATATCCACACTTGCCATGGCAATCGGAATTCTTTACGTTTTTATAATGGGTTCTTCAGGTTTTATCATTGAACACCTCGGGGGCGTCAGGATGATTTATACCATATTAGGAGTCATTACTCTCGTTACAGCCCTTCCTCTTGGTATCCATCTCTCAAAAAATCATTCGTAATTTTACCGGTCCAAACAGTCATTTTACGTATTGATGTGCATATTCGTGTTCGTGATACAATACCAAAATATGAATACAAATAAAACCGATGAAAGTAAAGAAGGTGTTTGTCCCAAATGCGGAAGTCCTCTGAGTGATGTTACAACTACACCGTCAGGTAAAAAACTGCAGAGATGTTCCAAAGGCAACTGGAATCCGGAAACGCATAAAAACGAAGGGTGTGATTATGTGAAATGGCTTCCCGTTGAACCCGTCACTCTTGATGAAAAGTGTCCGAAATGCGGTGCACCGCTCGTTCTTGCTGTTACGAGATTCGGGAAAAAAATGAAAAAGTGTTCAACCGGCGGATGGGATCCCAAAGAAAAAAAGGCAACGGGATGCGACTATATAGAGTGGATCAACGGAACGACTGAACCATTGGATGAGAAATGTCCGGAATGCGGAGAAAAGCTGGTTCTTTATACGACGTCAAGCGGAAAGAAAATGAAAAAATGCTCCACATCCGGTTGGGATAAGGTAAACCGTGTCGCCACAGGATGCACGTACGTTGAATGGCTCAAATAGCCCATGAAAAAGATCGCGTTTGTCACATTCCGCAGATCTTCCAAACTTAATCCCGGTGATGCTTTGCTTGTCGAACCTTTTGCCAGGGCGGGATACCGTATTGATGCGTGTCCCTGGGATGATGAGCATATTTTATGGCAGGAATATACTGCCATCATAATCCGGTCATCCTGGAATTACCATCTGCATTATATTGAGTTTTGTAAATGGCTGGACCGGCTCGAAAAATTCGGTATTCCTGTTTTTAATCCGGTTGATATTATCCGCTGGAACAGTAATAAAAAGTATTTGCTGGATGTCAAAAAGCACGGTATTTCAATTATTCCTACGGTATACTTTTCGTCAGGCGGGGTATGTGACATTGCCGCTTCAGTTCAACCGTTCAATTGTGAAGACTTCATAATTAAACCGTCAATCGGTGCATCTGCACATAACGTAGAGAAGTTTTCTGTCAGGGAAATCAAACAAGCACAGATACGTGCAACGGGAATGTTGTCACACGGAGATATTATCGTTCAACCGTTTATCCGGGAAGTATCCGGAAGCGGGGAGCTATCTTTGCTGTATTTTAACAAAATATTCAGCCATGCAGTTTTAAAAAAACCAAAAAAAGGTGAATACCGCACGCAACCGGAATTCGGCGGTAGCGAAGAGCATGTTAACCTTCCTGATGGTCTAATCACACAGGGAGATACAATAGTTCAATCAGTGGAAAGCCCTCTTTTGTATGCCCGCGTTGACGCGGTGAATATAGGTGGGGTACTTCATCTTATGGAGCTTGAGCTTATCGAACCGTATCTGTTTTTTGAATTTGACAAGGCGAGTCCGGAGCGCTTCATCAGTGCATTCCAAAATTTAATGAAGTGAATTATTCTTTTTTCCACCTCACGAATAATCCATGAGGGATGAGACGTCCGCTTAACGATTCTTTCAGGGTAAGCTCTCCGTATTCAGGTGTTCCTCCGAACGGTTTCATGACGTCTGAAACCAGATTGTAAAGTGCTATAGGAGAGAGGTCTGCTGTATATGCATTCAGAAGAAGAAATTGCGGTTTGGCAGAAAGAATTTTTTTTATACCTTCAAAAAGTTTCGGGAGATCTTTCTCCAGTTTCCATACTTCGCCTTTCGGACCTCTCCCGAATTTCGGCGGATCGAGAATAATTCCGTCGTACGTATTTCCCCTTCTTGCCTCTCGTTCTATGAACTTCATCGCATCATCAGTTATCCACCTCACCGGTTTGTCTGATAATCCGGAAAACCGTGCATTTTCTTTAGCCCACTCAACCGTGCCTTTTGAAGCATCAAGATGCACAACGCGCGCGCCTGCCGTCAGGCTTGCGAGCGTTGCACCGCCAGTATATGCAAAGAGATTCAAAACGGATATGGGGTTATTGCTTATTGTGTTTATAAGCCAATTCCAGTTGACTGACTGTTCCGGAAAAACTCCGATGTGTTTAAATTCCGTCGGTTTGAGTGCAAATATAAGGTTTTTGTATTGTATCTTCCAGTTTGAAGGAGGGGGATGTATGATATTCCATTTTCCTTCCGTCGGACTTGTCCGGACATATGTTGCATCAAACTTATTCCATTCAGGACTGTTGTGTTTTTTCCAGATAATTCGGGGGTCAGGCCGGATGATTCTGTACCCGCCGATAGATTCCAGCTTTTCTCCGTCACCGGAATCGATGACCTGATAGTCACTCCAATCGTTTGGATGCTCTATAACGGGCATATTCATGGTATGATTGTACCATGAAAACCATGGTATTATCCTTCGCTCACCCTGACGATGAATCATTCAGCGCGGGTATTACGGTAGCCAAGTACGCAGCAAACGGTTGGAAGATCCACCTCATTTGCGTTACAGACGGACAGGCCGGCAGAAGCGGTCGGTATGAAAATGCGGAGGGTGATGCACTCGGAACCATCAGGAAGAGAGAGACGGAAGATGCCGCACGCGTGCTGGGGATTTCGTCAGTATCGTTTCTTTCCTATAAAGACGGTAAGCTCAAGGATCTTCCGATAGGAGAACTGGAAGACGTGATTTACAAAAAACTTATTGAGCTGTCTCCTCATATCGTTATCACCTTCGATACATCCGGCATCAGCAACCATCCTGATCACATTAGAACGTGTTTTTCTACAACGTATGCATTTCAGCGGTATGCCAGGGATCTGGAAGATACGAGAAATATCGTCGATGCCTCAGGAAAAATTGTACACAAGCGACATTTCGTAAGTACGCATATGTACGCGCTTCGGCAAAAGAGTTTTACCGACAGGGTGACCGATGACAATGAGCCGAAATTGTATTATGTATGTATGCCCCAATCCATTGCCGGATATTTTAAAAAGTTGAAAGCGATACCGGCAGAGTCTTACGGGAAACCCTGGAAGGGCACCCCGGATGCACGGATCACTACGGTTATTGACGGAACCAGGTATGCATCTATAAAAATGAAGGCGCTTAAACAGCACATTTCCCAGACTGAGGACTCGGAGCGTTTTATGGGGAGGGAACAAAATCCGATGAAAACAAAGGAATTTTTTATACTCCGCATGCAGGGTACATCGGAAATCTTCATGGGAAAAAACGACCGCGTTTCCGACAGACTATAACGAAAAGAAATTCGATGAAAGATCGGACTTGGGGAATACGGGTGACTCGAGCGAAGGACCCATTGATCGCCCGCAGCCGCGTACTTCTGAATAAATATATCAACACAACAATCATAGAACATACAGGAGTGTGAATACGGGATAACGGTAACGCGTCGCGAGGACGTCAGATGGGATACGCGAGAGGCAGGACCCGTATTCCTAATCGTATACTCCTTGATAATTTCTTTCTTATGTTTTAAACTGATACCTATTAAGTATCAGTTTATGAAACTCCCGAGAACAGAAGATTCAGCAATTCTCATCATGTGCGAGCTTGCTCTTGCAGGTAGGGACAAACCGGTACCGCTATCCGTTATTGCCGGGCGTCATGGTTTATCCGTTTTATTTCTGAAAAAACTTGCACGTTCACTCCGTCAGGCAGGACTCGTCACGGCGAGGGAAGGTATTAAAGGCGGATATACGCTCGCGACAGACCCCTCTTTCATATCAGTAGACTGGATTCTCAATGCTTGTTTGGGTGCAACAAAAAACAGAACGGAAAAAAATGCTGCCGATGTGTTCTGTCCGTTTAACGCATCATGTCTGCCGCAGCAAATCCGTTCGACAGTGGAAGAAAAGATTCATACTTCTCTTTCTGAAATTTCACTCAAAGACCTTATTGCTCAAAGGGGGAACACATGAAAAATAACGTTTTGACACTCTCGGATATTTACGCATCAACAGAGGGAAAAACCATACTTCACGGAATATCGTTTGCCGTTTCGGGAGGGCAGGTGCATGCAATTATGGGTCCCAACGGCAGCGGTAAATCCACCCTTGCACACGTTATAATGGGCAGCCCCCGATACCTGATAGATCCGGGAAATCATAGTTCTATCTTGTTAAATGCCAAAGAGATTACGACTATGCCGACGGATGTACGTGCGCGCCTGGGATTATTTCTGGCTTTCCAAAATCCGATTGCTATTCCGGGAGTAAGTGTCATGCAGCTTCTCCGTTTGTCGTATCAGGAAATCCGCGGATCGGGCAGTAAAACAAAAGTCTTTCAGAAAATTTCAAATCCGGTACTTGCCAAACGTTGGGCGGGAGCCGGGATTTCTATAGAAGCATTTACGAAGAAAATAAAAACATATGCACGCAGTCTGGATATTGCCGACTCGCTTCTGTCACGTTCTGTCCATGACGGATTCTCCGGAGGCGAACGGAAAAAAGTGGAAATGTTGCAGGCCTTAGTTCTTTCCCCTAAATTTGCCGTATTTGACGAGATAGACACGGGACTTGATGTTGATGCCCTGAAAAGTGTCGCAAAAGGCATACGGAAGCTTTCAAAAAACGGAACAGGAGTTATCGTCATAACCCATTATCAGAGAATACTGAAATTTGTGAAGCCCGACTTTGTCCATATTATGGTCAAAGGGAACATCGTAGCAAACGGGAAGGCAACACTTGCCAAACGTGTTGAGGATGAAGGATACGCTCCTTTCCGAATAGCCGGACACACATAAAACCTATGAACAATTCCCCTCATGATATATATCGCTATGGATTTCACAACAAAGAGAAGTATTCCTATAAATCGGAAAAAGGGCTGGATGAAGGTCTTGTACATGATATTTCAAATAGGAAAAATGAGCCGGTCTGGATGCGTGATTTTCGCCTGAAAAGTTATTCCGTATTTCAGAAGAAAAAAATGCCCGTATGGGGGGGAGACCTGTCCGGAATCCGTTTTAATGATCTGTATTATTATATACGTCCGATAGAAAGCCAGGCAGATACCTGGGAAAGCCTTCCGAAAGATATCAAAGATACGTATGACAAAATAGGAATTCCGGAAGCGGAAAAAAAGTACCTTTCCGGTGTTTCAGCACAGTACGAAAGTGAAGTAGTGTATAAAAGCATTCAGAAGACGCTTTCAAAAAAAGGTGTTATTTTTCTTGACATGGATTCCGGCGTTCGGATGTATCCCGGGATTGTCAGGAAGTATTTTGGTACGGTTGTCCCTCCGGGGGATAATAAATTTGCAGCACTGAATTCTTCGGTTTGGTCAGGTGGTTCGTTTATATATGTACCCAAAGGTGTGCGTGTGGATCTGCCATTGCAGGCATATTTCCGGATAAACGCGGCGAATATGGGTCAGTTCGAGCGAACACTCATCATTGCCGACGAGGGAAGTTTTGTGCATTATGTTGAAGGCTGCACAGCACCTGTTTATTCTACGGATTCTCTCCATAGTGCCGTTGTTGAAATAATCGTAAAAAAAGGCGCACGGGTACGGTATACGACAATACAGAATTGGTCCAAAAACGTATACAACCTGGTGACGAAAAGGTCATATGTCGAAGAAGAAGGTGTGATGGAATGGGTTGACGGAAATCTGGGGAGTAAAGTAACCATGAAGTACCCGAGCGTTATTCTTGCAGGACGTAAAGCCCGCGGTGAAATTTTATCCATTGCGTATGCGGGATCCGATCAGCATCAGGACGTCGGTGCTAAAGCACATCACATAGCTTCGGAAACAACATCCCGTATCATATCCAAATCAATCTCCCGCTACGGAGGGAGGACATCGTACCGGGGACTCGTACATATACCTCACCAGTCAATGAACGCGAGATCAAAGGTTGTGTGCGACGCACTCATTCTGGACGGAATATCGAGATCTGACACCTACCCCACTATGCGCGTCAGAAACGCATCGTGCGTCGTAGAGCATGAAGCAAATGTATCAAAAATAAGCGACGAACAGCTGTATTATCTCAAAAGCCGCGGTATTGATGAAAAATCCGGGGAAGCGCTTGTTGTAAACGGATTTATAGAACCGATCGTTAAGGAACTGCCGCTTGAGTATGCAGTAGAACTTAACCGTCTCATTGAACTTGAAATGTCCGGAACAGTAGGGTAAAAGATGTATGAAAAAAATAACAGTTCAGCCGAACAGCAGTAAAATAATATTCCAAACAGTAATAGGTCATACGGATACTGAATACAGCATCCGTGAACATGCGTCAGCGCATATTATTCTGATAGGCAGGGAGCCATCAGAAAGCATTATTGCTGTTCGTCTGATGGGGGAATATGCCAGCGCCCGGATAACAGGTGCATTTTCCCTTGCTCAGAGGGAGAGTGTTTTCATACAGACTATTCAAACCCATGAAGCACCTAATACTTCATCTGATCTGTGTATAAAATGCGTCATTGATGACAGTGCAGATTTCATCTATAAAGGAACGATACGGATAAACCGGGATGCCGGTAAATCCGATGCATATCAGAGAAATGACGTTTTGACTTTATCGGAAGATGCTTCCGTTGATTCCCAACCGATATTGGAAATAAAAAATAACGATGTACGGTGTACACACGGAGTATCTATCGGTCCTTTACGCGATGAGGAGCTTTGGTATATGTCAACGAGGGGTATACGGAGAGACGTTGCCAAGAAAATTCTCTCACGCGGGTTTTTGGATGCTTTAAAAGAAAGAGGAGAAAATTTCCATGAACAAAAAAAGATAACGGAAGAGATTGAAAAGTATTTGATATAATCCGATTGTTATGTTTGACGTGCAAAAGATCAAAAAAGACTTTCCTGTATTTAACCGGAAGATTCACGGTAAGCCTCTTGTGTATCTGGATTCCACGGCAACGGCATTGAAACCCAAAGTTGTTATAAACGCCGTCAACGATTACTACGTAAAATACCCGGCGAATGTTTTCCGCGGAATATACAAAATATCGGAAAAAGCAACATATGAGTACGAAAAAGCCAGAAAAAATGTAGCTGATTTTATCGGTGCAAAATCAGACAAAGAAATTATATTTACGAGAAACACAAGTGAATCGCTGAACCTTTTGTATTATTCCTGGGCACTTGGGAATGTGGGGAAAGGTGATGAAATTGTAACGTCAATTGCAGAACATCATTCCAATTTTGTACCGTGGCAGCAATTAGCGTTTACGAAGGGATGTACTTTAAAAATTTGGAATGTTCACAAAGACGGAATGTTCCGGTATGAAGAATTGGAGACATTAATTACCCGAAAAACAAAATTGTTCACAATCACGGGAACATCAAATGTTATCGGTACTATTGTTGATATTCCGGAGGTTGTCCGGATTGTGAAACGTATTGCTCCTGAATGTATTGTTGTTGTTGATGCAGCACAGGCAGTTCCTCATATGCCCGTTGATGTTGCGTTGTGGGGAGCGGATTTTATTGCATTTTCAGGACATAAGATGCTCGGACCGACCGGTATCGGTGTGCTCTGGGGGAAAAGTCATCTTCTTGAGGGAATGCCGCCGTTTCAATTCGGCGGAGATATGATTTCTGAAGTACACAGGGAAAAAACATTATTTAACGCCATACCTCATAAATTTGAAGCCGGCACGCCGCACATAGCGGGTGCAATTGGTTTGGGAGCAGCTGTAAGGTACCTTTCAGCGATCGGTATGGAAAAAGTCAGAGCACACGAGAAAAAGATAACGGAATATGCGTTGAAAAAACTAAGTGTAGTAGACGGAGTCACATGTTACGGTTCTTCTGATGCGGATCTGCGCGGCGGAATCATATCATTTTCCCTCAAAGGAGTACATCCGCATGATATAGCTCAGCTTCTTGATGAAGATAATATATGTATCCGTGTCGGATATCACTGTGCCCAACCGCTTCACGAATTTCTGGGGTGCGGACCAACCGCACGGGTCAGTTTCTATATTTATACAACCAGTAATGATATAGATGCGTTAGTCATCGGTCTGGAGAAAGTGAAAAAGACATTCCTTTGATATTCGTCATCTGATTATTCTTATGGATCTTTACCGCGAGAACATATTAGACCATTATAAACATCCCAGAAATTTCGGTACTCTGAAAAAACGGGATGTACAGGCTGAAGGTTCAAATGCTACCTGCGGAGATTCTATACGGATTGATATAACGTATGGGGAAAAGAAAAAAAAAGATTCGGATACACATATTGCGGATATTAAATTTTCCGGAGTCGGATGTGCCATCAGTCAGGCGGCAGCATCCATGTTAACTGAGAGAGTGATGGGAAAAAGCAAAAAACAGGTGCTTGAAATGAAAGGGGATGATATGGTGAAGCTTATCGGATCGCCCTTAACTCCGTCCCGTATAAGGTGTGCAACATTGGCACTTGAAGTTATTCAGAAAGCTCTATTACAATAGGACCATGGATACCGGAGACCCAAAATCAATACGTAAAATCCGTAATATGACAATGCGCATCGACAGGAATCTCTGCATCGGTGCTGCGACCTGTGTTGCAATTGCTCCCAAAGCGTGGACATTGGACAACGAAGCAAAAGCCGTTATTCTGGAATCAGCGGATCAGGAATCCGACCAGTCTCTTGTCGACGCAGCGAAAGGTTGCCCTGTTGCGGCAATTATCATTACTGACGAAAACGGAAAACAGATTTTCCCCTGATTTTATTCTGTTGTTAAAAAGACCTTATTCATGATAGCGTAGAAGTATACTATGAAAGATTCAATTACATGGAAGATAGGCGGCGAAGCGGGATTCGGCATCATGTCTGCCGGGAGTATCCTCGCAAAGATTTTTTCCCGTGTGGGATATCATGTATTTGTGACCAACGAATACCCGTCACTTGTCCGGGGAGGCCATAATCTTGTCACCGTAAGGATTGCAAATTTTCATTTTGAGAGCATGACGAGAACTCTTGATGTATTAATTGCACTTAACAAAGAGACGGTTGAACTTCACAGAAAGGAATGTCACGACGGAACTGTTATCGTGTATGATCCGGCGGACTACCAGTGGAAAGAAACGGAATTTGATAAGAAAGTGCATCTTCTGGCAGTTCCCCTGAATGACATTCTCAAAAAACATCAGGCCCTTCCGGTCATGCGCAACACCATAGCAATCGGTGCGACTTTATCTATTCTCGGTGCGGATTTTCAGCTTCTGTCCGATCTGCTCGCAGCGCAGTTTAGAAAGAAAGGCGATGCTGTCATTAAGGAAAATGTAGATGTTGCGAAAGAGGGGTATGATCATATCACGTCGTCATACCAGTCCATTTCCGATTTTCATCTCAGTCCTCCGAAGGAGAAGAAAAAACAGCTTATCATAAACGGATCTGAAGCAGTCGGCGTGGCGGCAGTACGTTCAGGACTTAAATATGCCGCAATTTATCCCATGACGCCTATCAATGCACTCATTCAGTACATTGCAGACCACGCGAAAAAGTACGGTATCGTCTACCGTCAGCCGGAAGACGAAATCGCCGGTATCAATATGGCAATCGGAGCATCACTTGCCGGCGTACGGAGTCTCGTTGCAACATCAGGCGGCGGGTTTGCACTTATGGTGGAAGGATTAGCGCTTGCCGGAATGGTGGAAACTCCTCTCGTTATAGATCTTGGAATGCGTGTGGGACCGGCAACAGGTATGCCTACGTGGACAGAGCAGGGTGAACTCCGTTTTGTCATACACGCGGGGCACGGTGAATTTGCGCGCGTTGTACTTGCTCCGGGAAATGCCGGGGAAACATTTGATCTCACGGTACAGGCGTTTCATTTGGCTGATAAATTCCAGATACCGGTATTTATCTTAACGGATAAATACTTAAACGAAAGTCACTGGTGCGTGCCGTATGAGTCATTTGCAAAAAATATTGAAATAAACCGCGGGAAAATGGTCAGTGAGGGAGAGTTACAGTCAAAAGGTGATTTTAAACGGTATGCGCTGGGCGTGGATGACGGTGTATCTCCAAGGAGTGTTCCCGGTATGAAAAACGGTTTTTATATTGCAAATTCGTACGAGCATGATGAAACGGGATTTGTTACGGAAGACCCCTTTAAACGGACGCAAATGGCAGATAAACGGCTAAAAAAACTGCAGGTTCTGGAAGACATGGCACCGCCGCCTGAGGTAATCGGTCCTGACGATGCGAAAATTACGTTTGTATCATGGGGGACCAACAGAGGGCCGATTGTTGAGGCAATGAAAATTTTGTCTGCAAAAGGCATTCAGTCCCGGCTTATCCATTTCAGCTGGATGTTCCCGTTTCCGAAAAATGCGGTTAAAAGCTTGCTGCAGGGGAAAGACCGTCTTATTGATGTAGAAATGAATGCTACAGCCCAGCTTGCGGGGCTTATTGCCGAATATACGGGTATCGAAATCCGGGAAAAAATGCTGAAATATGACGGCAGGCCATTTTATCCTGAAGAAATTGTAGAAAGGTTGGGTACGCTATGAACATTACCGAATATGATACGGGACACTTGCCCACATGGTGTCCGGGATGCGGAAATTTCGGAATATGGCTGTCTCTCAAAAATGCGCTTGCAAAACTGGAGATAGAGACACATGACGCATTTATTGTCTATGGTGTCGGGTGTCACGGTAATATGAACGGATGGATGAAAGTGTACGGTATGGAAGGACTTCACGGCAGGACGCTTCCCGTTGCCCAGGGGGTGAAATGCGCAAACCACACACTTCACTGCATTGCCGTGTCAGGAGACGGAGACGGACTCGGTGAGGGAGGAAACCATTTCATGCATGCAGCCAAACGCAATCCCGATATCACCGTTGTTCTTCATGATAATCAGGTATACGGATTAACTACAGGACAGGCGTCACCGACAGCGAAAGTGGGACTCAAAACAAAATCAACGCCGGGCGGTGTGACTGACATGCCGATCAATCCGTTGGCAACCGCAATCATATCAGGAGCTACATTTGCCGCACGGTCATTCTCAGGTGACATTCTCCACCTCACGGACATACTTGCCCGGGCCATATCACACAAGGGATTTTCCGTCGTTGACGTTTTACAGCCGTGCGTAACCTTTAATAAGGATTATTCTTTTGCATGGTACCGGTCGCATATATATTCCATGGAAAAAGAGGGATACGTTCCGGATAATAAGCTGAAGGCAATTGAGAAATCCATGGAGTGGGGTGAACGGATTCCGGTAGGGGTTTTCTATAAAGAGGAACGTCCGACAATAGAAGATATCGAACCGGCGTTGTCACAGGGTCCCCTCACAACATCAGGAATATTTTCTGACACGGTGCATTTGCTTGATGAATTTGTATAAAGTCTCCCATTTGCCTCATTCGCTGACCATTTGCTATATTAGGAAGCATGCGGCACAATGGGCCCGCCTCGCTGATACTCCGGCGAAGCAGGTCGTATCCGTAAATACCTAAGAAGTTATTTATAGACGAACCCATTGACACCGTTCTTAGCAGTTGCTATACTAGACTGCTAATTTGATGCCTATGTCAGAAGAACAAACACAAGAATTCGTATATCCGGTAGTTCCCATTCGGGATGGTATCGTTTTTCCGAACACAGAAATGATCCTCACGTTCGGCCGCGCGCGTTCAGTATCCGCAATAGATGCTGCACAAACCACGGGTAAGCGTGTCATTCTCGCAATGCAGAAAAATCCGAACATGAATGATCCGACACCGACGGATTTATATCAGATAGGTGTGATCGGCGAGATCGTCCAGATGATGAAAAATGAAGGGGAAGTAAATGCACTTGTCCGGGGGATTGCAAAAGTTCAGATTACTTCATTTGAAGTAGCCGAGCCGTATTTTATCGCAAAGGCAAAAGAAATAACCGATACGGAGGAAAATGACGATGAAATTACTGCGCTTGTGAGGCACCTGACGGGTGAACTGCGGCGCACGGTAAATATGGGGAAATCCATGGACTTTCTGACATTTATGAATATTATGTCAGGGGTATCATCGACCGTTCTTTCCTATCAGTTAGCCGGAGCGCTTGATCTAAAACCGAAAGAACGCCAGGAACTCCTTGAGTTGTCATCGGTGAAAGAACGGCTGACGCGTGAGGTAACGCACCTTGCCAATGAAACGCGCATACTCGAGATAGAAAAAAAGATTGCCAATAAAACACAGGAAAAATTTGACAAAAGCATGCGTGAGCAGGTACTCAGGGAACGCATGAAAACCATTGAAAAAGAGCTCGGTGAAGATACGGAAAACAAGGACCTGAAGGATTTAGCGGATAAGATTAAGAAAGCCGGGATGCCTCCGGATATTCAGAAAAAAGCTGAAAAAGAATTATCCCGTCTCATGCAGATGTCCCAGTACAATCCGGAATCATCGTATGTACGTTCTTACCTGGATTGGCTGGTTGAACTTCCGTGGTCTGTCGCAAGTCCCAACGACGTCAAAATCAAAGGTGCGGAAGAAGTGTTAAATGCTGACCATTTCGGTCTTACAAAAGTGAAAGAGCGGATACTGGAGTATCTTGCGGTTATGAAACTGCGGTCTCAGTTGCTCGTTGTGGATGAACATGAAAAACAACCGAAAGAAAAGAACGAAGATAAGGGAAAACAAACGGAAACGACCGGAACCAACAGCGTGAATGTGAAAAAACCGACAGGGAAATCCGCACCGACCATCCTTTGTTTCGTCGGTCCTCCGGGAGTCGGCAAAACATCAATAGGCAAGTCTATAGCGAGGGCTCTCGGCCGAAAATTCGTTAAAATGTCTCTCGGCGGCATACGTGATGAAGCGGAAATCCGGGGACACAGGCGTACGTATGTCGGCGCAATGCCGGGTCGGATTATCCAGGGGATAAAACAGGCAGGTACCAAAAATCCGGTATTCATGCTCGATGAGATAGACAAAGTCGGCGCAGATTTCCGCGGTGATCCGTCGGCAGCACTCCTTGAAGCGCTTGATCCTGAACAGAATTTTGCGTTTTCGGACCATTATCTTGAGGTTCCCTTTGATCTTTCCGACGTTTTTTTCATAACCACATGCAATCTTCTGGATACGATACCTCCTGCATTACGTGACCGACTCGAAGTCATCCGTTATCCCGGGTATACGCAGGAAGAAAAAAAACATATAGCAGCGGATTTTCTCTTTGAAAAACAGCGGGAACTGCACGGCATTTCAAAGGGAACGGTAAAAATAACAAATGATGCGCTTGATGAAATAATCCAAAGGTATACACGCGAGGCAGGTGTCAGGAATCTGGAGCGGCAAATAGCCACAATTTTACGTAAAGTAGCAAGGGAAATAGCAGACGATCAGTCCGGAAACTCTAAGACCTTCAATATCGGAAAAAATGACCTGCAGCATTATCTGGGTCCGTATATATTTACTTCCTACCTTGCCGAAAAAACAAATGAAATAGGCATGTCAACCGGACTTGCATGGACTGAAGCAGGAGGGGATATTCTGTTTATAGAAGTTGCCCTTATGCCCGGGAGAGGTACGCTCGCACTGACAGGACAGCTTGGTGATGTCATGAAGGAATCAGGACAGGCAGCATTATCCTACGTGAGAAGCAGGTGGATGGAGCTTGGCATTCCGGAAAAGTTTTACCAAAAACTTGATATTCATGTTCATGTTCCCGAAGGTGCAGTACCGAAAGACGGCCCGTCTGCAGGTGCAGCAATAACGGTGGCTATCGTTTCTGCTTTAACGAGAATTCCGGTTGACCGGACGGTTGCGATGACAGGAGAAGTGACGCTTCGCGGCAGAGTACTTGAAATAGGAGGCGTGAAGGAAAAAGTTATTGCTGCGCACAGAGCCGGTATAAAAAAAGTAATACTGCCGAAAAATAACGAAAAAGATCTGGAGGATATTCCGAAATCAGTGCTCCGGGATCTGTCATTTCACTTTGTAGACCAGATGGATGATGTGCTCCGCGTCGCACTTGTCAGACCTTTGAAACGGACAGCTGTCGGGAAACATTCCGGGAAGAAGAAAATAACAGCTCAGTCCAGAAAATCGTAAACAATCTTGGACAGTTCAGCAATTTTCTTTTCCGCATTTACCTCATCAGTCACATCGCTTGTGAAAATTCCGACGTAATAAGATGTTTTTGGTGTCACGACATACCCCACATCATGGATTAAACCGACTTCCGATCCTATTTTGTGGTAAACTTTCGTGCCTTCAGGGAGAAGCGCCGGCAGGCGGTTTTCAAAATCGCTTTCCATGAGGAATGACAGGAGTTCTTTCTGCATCGCGGGGTTTGCTATATTTCCCTGTATGATTTTCGTAAACAAAAGTTCCATATCGATGTTTGACGTTTTATTGTTCACAATATCCGTCTGTGTGAGTCCCCAGCTGTTTAAAAGTGCCTGAATTTTTGCTATACCGATAATATGGTTTCCTAATATATATGCAGCAGTGTTGTCGCTTTTCTGCATCATGAGGCGTGCCAGAGTCTTTATAGAATAAGAAGAACCGGGTTTGTCATACCGGATAATCCCGGTACCGTAATCCTGAATATCCGCTTCCTGGATTGTAATTGTTTTATCGAGATCAATTTCCCCGTTTTGTGCGAAGTAATAAAGGGCGGCAATAATAGGTACTTTATTTACCGACGCAGCAGTGTAAATGACGGTTTCACCTATTCCCACGGTAAATCCCGTGTTATGATTTACCACATAGACGGAATAGTTCCGCCATGTGTCGCCGACAGCAGTCTGAATTTTTTTCCTGAGGTCGTCTGGATTTCCTTTTTTTGTAAACAGCCGTTTAAAAAATGATATTTCTGACTGTTCGGACGGGAGGGGGGAGATGACTGTATCCCGCGACGTATACGACGCTGCATAAAGGAGAAGTACAATTCCAAGACAAATAGTCAAGGTACCTGCAATTTTTCCCGTCAGTCGCTTTTTTGTAAAACGCTGTTCGTGTACGTAAAGCATGGAGAAAGTATATACTATTTGTAAATGGATGTAGAGCGTATTATGATGAGTGTTATATGAAAAAAGTTCTTATCGGAATTTTTTTATTCCTCTTTTTTCCCCTTACTCACTTTCGTCCATGCCGAACAGATTAATGAATATGCTGTGGACGTTGCAGTTGAGAAAGATGGAACAATCCGCGTTGTAGAGAACGCTTGTGTATGATTTCGGAAGTGAGGCAAGACACGGAATTTTCCGCACCATTCCGTATGAAAAAACAAACACTGACGGGAAAAAGTACCGGATGACACTCCGTTCATTTACGGTTACCGACCCAAGCAGGTATTCCGTATTCATTCAGCCAATCCGTTGCCGACGGCGCCGTTACTTTAAAAATCGGTGATCCCAACCGGACTATAACCGGTGTTAATACCTATAAAATTTCCTATACCGCATCAGGAGCGCTTACATATTTTTCGGATCGTGATGAACTGTATTGGAACATAACTGGAAATGACTGGACAATCCCGATTGACACTGTCCGTGCGACGGTAACAATGCCGTCATCCGTGACTCCGGATGCTATAAAGGCTGTCTGTTACACGGGAGTATCCGGTCGTACCGGTACGGATTGCACAGCAAGTATCGAAGGGGCAAAAGTACGTATCGGTTCCAATAATGTCTTGTCGTCGGGTGAAGGACTTACGGTTGCGGTATCCTTTCCAAAAGGAACCGTTGCTGGTTCTTGAACCCGTAGAGGTTATCTCATTTACCGATACCTACTGGGGGAAAATTGTTGCTGCAACTATTACTGTTGTCGTTTTCCTCCTTGTCATTCTCTGGTATATCCTATTACCACTTTATATCGTGTATGCCTGGTGGCGGTACGGCCGTGATCCGGTTAGCGTTGTGGGAGTTACCAGCGCCTGGTTTGACGTACCGAAAACCAAAACACTCCGGAGACTTGCTCCGGCAGAGGTGGGTACCGTCATAGATGAGTCTGCTGATATGCGCGATATTACGGCAACGCTCGTATATCTTGCCCGTGAAGGCTACCTGAAAATTATTGAGAAGAAAAAGAACGACTTTACACTCATCCGCCTTAAAAATAAAAAAGAGGAAGACCTCCAGGTTTTTGAAAAGAAATTACTGAATGGAATTTTTGATACGTCCGATGAGGTGAGAGTGAAGGATAAGGATTTATCCAATGTGGTTTCAGGGGTAAAAACCGCTATATACGACGCAGTCGTGAAAGAAGGGTATTTCCAGAAAAATCCGGAAACAGTGAGGACTCTCTATACCATTCTTGCCGTGTTCGGATTTATGACGGGCAATATGCTACTTGCCATAACCGCATTTATCTTCGGACGGGCAATGCCGAGAAAAACTCTCCCTGGTGTGGAAGTCTCCAATATCGCTAAGTCACTCAAAAATTTTCTTGTAAGCCAGGAGCACCGGCTTGCGTATGAGGCGAGAAACCAGATTTTCTTTGAAAAGTTTTTACCGTATGCAGTTGCATTCGGTGTGGAAAAAATATGGGCAGAGAGATTCAAAGATATTGCGATGACCCAGCCGGGATGGTATGAAGGACAAAATACCCGCATGTTTAACAGTGTTGTTTTTGCATCAGCTCTCAACTCGTCACTGACAAGTTTTTCCCATGCCGCAACACCGACAAGGTCAACATCCGGGTATTCGTCAGGATTTTCCGGGGGATTCTCAGGCGGAGGCGGCGGAGGAGGGGGCGGAGGGAGTTGGTGAAACCCTTTTTTAAAAGGAGCGGAACCCTCCGGCGCGTATACGTGTTTGGATGATACACATATCACTATCTGTTGATAGTAGAGAATAGATGAGTAAATATTTTCGTTTTACGAAGGAGGGTAACATTAGATTTATAGAAAGGAGCACATATGCCGAGAATAGTAATAAAAACAGCAAAAGGACCAAAGGTACTTGCACCACAGAAAGACATCTATGAAATATGCATGTGCGGACTATCCGAAAACCAACCGTTTTGCGATAAATCCCATAGAAAAACGCTGGATGAAAAAGAGAATATTCTCTACACGTATGACAAAGAAGGTAACCGTACGGAGTGTGAATCATGTGAAGGCGAATGTTGCGGATGCTGCCATGATTCAAAGTAGAGTGTAATTATTTCCATATGCATAAAAGTGAAATCGGTCTGAGGATATTCATTCCTCTCATACTTGCAGGATTTTTTTTTACCTGGCTTTTTGTTCCTATTAAAGGAATTCCGAGGCCTAATATCGGAAAATATACGATTGTTTCACCCTGTGCAAAACCGCGTACGTACTCCGTTGCCTCCGTTGATCCCAAATACGGCATGACGAGAGAGGAAGTTGTTACGCTGGTGAGTGAGGCTGCCTCAGTTTGGAATGCAGCATCCGGATGGCAGATATTTTCATACAGTACAAATGGTGATATACCCGTTACATTATCCTATGACGAACGTCAGGCTCTCGCTGACAGGATACAGAATATGGAGGGTAATTTAAATACCAGAAAGTCTACACTAGACCAGAAATCTCAGAATTTTGAACGGGATGCGGCGCAGTTTAAAAAGAAATGTAGCTGATCTGAATAACACGATAGAGTATTGGAATACTCACGGGGGAGCACCCCAGGATGAATTTAATAAGATAGTTGAAACGCAAAACCAACTCAGGACAGAAGCAGCGCGTTTAAACGGAATTGCCGCGGAGCTTAACATGTCCGCGCAAATGTTTAACGCTGACGTCAAAAGTCTCAACAATACCATCACAGAGTTCAATACTGAGATCCGTGGCCGTCCGGAAATGGGGGTATACGACCACGGTGATAATACAATCACGATTTTTTTCTATACGACCAAGGATGAGCTTGTCCATACACTCTCGCATGAATTCGGACATGCCCTAAATTTCGAACATACGGACGATTCTGCGTCAATCATGTACCCGTATACGACATCCGTGAAGACGTTATCATATGCCGATATCCAGACAGTGAAAGAATACTGCCGTCCTAAAAGCGTGTTTGAGATATTTCAGCAACATGTATTGGATACATACCAAATTCTGACCTCCCGGGAGTTTAAAGCAAGGTTTATGGATGTTTTTAAAAAAATCCCGGATGTACTCAGTGGTAAAATTTCTCCAAGTCAGCTTTTAGCTGAATAATAGTAAAAATATTAGGATTAAGGTCCTGTTGCAACACCGCTTACTTTCCATACATCGTTTATTTTTTCGACAGTGATCCACCGCGTATTTTCTCCTTCATCCCAAAGTATGTTTGCCGTGGGTTTCAGTGACGCATGTAATACAACTTTATAAATTTCCTTCATATCTGTCCAGGAAGATTGATCATACGCGTCAATTGTAGTTAGGGATAAAGAACTGAATGCATTAAACGTGACACCCCATGCCTGTTTGGAAGTCTCATCAGGTGCAGCGGTAGGCGATAACATGGAGACAGCCTCCGGTGTGTGTTTTTCATTGA
Source organism: Candidatus Gottesmanbacteria bacterium (assembly GCA_963711735.1). Lineage (GTDB taxonomy): Bacteria > Patescibacteriota > Microgenomatia > UBA10105 > UBA927 > CAVQFA01. Next base: position 473,312 of record CAVQFA010000003.1, read on the forward strand.
TAAGTGCAATAAATACGCGAATGATATCTATTCCGGTCGGAAGAGGTACTCCGTTATTGGTTTGAATCTCCGGTTGGAGAAACATCCTGAGTAGGAGCGTTATTCTGGGGCAATGCGTGAGTTTCGTTGACCGTGAAGTATATATGGGATATCCGATAATTCCGATGACAACAATGACGCAAAAACCTATGATATATTTGATCATACTGTTTCTTGTGAATACTCCACCAATATGATATCATACGAATATTCATTTACAAGTTTAAAGCAATATATCTGCTTAAAATAATTGGTTCGTCCCGGTGGCGGGATATGAGGTTGCCTCTTTGTTCTATCCGATTTCCCCACACATACGATACTTATGTTTTCCCTTTTTAGCAGTTTTATTCCTTTAACATGCAAAAATCTTATACGGAAAGGAGGGGAAATATAAATTATGGCTAAACGTTTATTCGTCGGGAGTCTCCCGTACGACACAACAAACAATCAACTGGAAGAATTATTCGGTCAAGTTGGACAGGTCGAATCTGTAAATTTGGTTACTGACAGGTATACCGGTCAGGGAAAAGGATTTGCATTCGTCGAAATGGTCAACGAAGCTGATGCACAGGCAGCGATCCAAAAACTCAATGGTTACGCAATGGGTGGAAGGACTATCGTTGTCAACGAAGCACGTCCGCGCGAAGATCGTCCTAACAGGGGCGGTGGAGGTGGCGGAGGTGATTTCAGAGGCGGAAGAGGCGGTGGAGGTGATTTCAGAGGCGGAGGTGGAGGTGGCAGAGGCGGTTTTGACAGAGGAAAGCGCTGGTAAACACACACAACAATTTTCCAAAAAAAATTAAAACCCCGATGGCATGTACGGGGTTTTATTTTTGGATAAGAAACGAGTTTCAATTTCCGACTTAGTTTCGAAATTGCCAGAGGACATGGTAGTCATTGCTGCAGGGAGGACCTATGGCTATCTCAATTGTTCCTGTTCCCATATCGATTACAGTTGAAAATGTAGTGTGCTGTCTATGATCTTTTCCGTCGTGTTTACAGATGGTCATTTCTGACGGAATATTCTCAGGTCCGTGATCCCGGAGTATTTTTTTCAGTTGGGGAACGATGGGTTGTTCAGGTACTAAACTGTCGAGTAATATCTGAGCTCGTATTAAACGGCCTGTAGAATCACCATCATCCGGTTCTTTATCATATGGTGTCATTTCTTCAGTGTAATGATTTGTGTGAACAATATGTCCGTATTCATCCGGTTTGACAATGCGATGATTTGTTGCAGATCCCTCGAAACAAACTACATGGTGATAGTCAGCTATTATATTGTTATATGATGAGGCGCGTTCCGGATGGTTTGCGATAGTCAGAGCCTCCGTTAGATCTTTTGCATCAAGAATTGCTAGCGCAATAATCCATCGTGGTATTCCTTCATCTCTACAGTCATTTTGGGATAACTCGTTTCCGGAAAGAGCTATCACGTCTCCGTTTGACTTTTTTGTCACGCCGACACTCATAAACGGACCTAAGCCGATTTCCAGAGTGCTGCCCCTATAGGTGTTCCACGTAACTACTGACACGAATGGAAGAAGTTCCGAACCGGCATCATTATTGTGGGCAATAATGGGATATGGGTTTGTGACAACCAAGTCGGTGCATTTCTTTATTTCAAAAGTATCATATGTCTCTTCGGAGGCTAAAGCGAAAATATCTTCAAACAGGAGACCTGATCCGGATGCTATTCCTCTCAGCTGATCAATGATATGCGGAAAATGCTGTACAGATGCGGGAAGAAACTTCTGCGCGTGATTACGGACAACCTCCCATGGAGTATTAACAGTTAACTCTTTTTGCACCATCGCTAAAAAATTGTGAAGCATTTCCTGATAGTGTTTTCCTACCTTCAAACCACATTCAAGATCTGACCCTTGTGCGAAAAATGTTTCGATTGAATTACTCATATAATTTATTTGAATAGTGGGTTTTATTTTTATTGGCAGGAAGATGAAAGGTTGTCTATACTGGTAAAGAAGAAATTGAACATGAATACATATGATTTATGGATAATATAAAAACAATATTTCGGTTTGTCAATAAATGCAGGAGTGATTTGATTTTCAATAGTATAATATGATCTGTATGAATACGTCACCTGAAGCAGAAGAACAACACGAATCGCGTTATCTGGATTTTTTGAAAGACTGTCTTGACGGAAATCTGTGGGAGAATTTAACATTCGAACAATGGAATAGAATAAAGTATAGAGAGTCATTGCTGTCTGAATACAACGATTATTGTCTGCAAAATTTAATAAATGCAAATGGGGATATTAAAGAGCTTCAGCTTCACGATGGAAATTTTTATGATTGGATGGCAGAAGTGAAAGGAATCGCACTAACATCAGATGAAGAAGAAATGAGAATTTACACATCGCAACCGGAACAAACGGAATCACCTATAGAATAGCGTACCGGAACGATAACAGAAACCAATAGAATCACTGCAATAAATGAAACAGGCCGGAAGTTAGAGAATTTCTTTAATGGCACTCGCGGGATAACAGGATTCTCTTTTTCGCTGGATCTCGGTTTCCCAAAACAATTGTTCCTCAGGGGAAACATCGTCGATAGAAATCGCCTTCAGACCATATTGTTCAAACGCAGCATCATTAGGCATGCCGTACGGATATATATTCGCGATAATCATGGCCATATCTAAATGTTCTCTCACGCGGTTGGCATCGGATATTACGATAAGTTTTATTGGTTCGTCTTTCAGATCCGGGGGTGAAACCATTACGTTAACTACTAAACCCGGACGATAGTCAATTGGTTTAGCGTTACGGTCGGTGTAAAGAGCGAACGATGTATCTTTTAGCATAATTTATCTCGTATTGTACTTTTATAATGATAAATGTCAATGTTTTGGGCGTTAAAACAACGGAATTACACATGTTGGGAAAATATTAAAACGTTTTTACTTCGATAGTAAACTGGTATAATTGGATTTATTCATTAAATTTATCTCAACAATATGATAAAACTAGCAATTATAGATTTCGATGACACATTGTGCATGACTGAGGAGGCGTGTTTTCATCTTGAAAATGATGCAGCTTCGAAATTAGGATTTCCACCGATGGGCAGGGATGTGCATAAAAAAAGTTGGGGTCAACCTGTAGAAATTGCCATTCTTGAGAGAATTCCCGGAATTGACCCGGAAAAATTCATGTCAAAACTAACGGCACTAATGCCCAAGTTAATTCAGGAAGGTAAATTGGATGTAATAACCTCACAAAATCTTTCAGCACTTGATGCTTTGAAAAAAAACGGAATGCACCTGGCACTATTAACGACTCGTACTTTTAATGAAGTTAAACATTTAATAAACAGAAGCCATCCTTTATCAACCAGGATTGAAGCGTTCTATTATAAAGAAAATTCGGTGTTCAGGAAGCCGGACCCGAGGGTGTTCACGGAGATTCTGGAAAAATTTAACATAAAACCCCGGGAGGCTGTATATGTCGGTGATAACGTCAGTGATGCGGAGTGCGCAAAGTCAGCCGGATTGTTTTTTATAGCTTCACTTGAAAGCGGACTGAAGACTAAAAAAGATTTTGGAAAAATAGATTACTTTATTGATAAGTTTTCAGATCTCCCAAAAGCCCTAGATTTTCTCAATAAGTAAGTATACTTGTTGGGATGGTATTGGAACTTTTTATAGCTTCGTCATGGAGCGAAATTATTTAGCACTTTTTTGATGCATAGCTTTATCTATTAATACAACTTGATTACTTCTCAGCAGTGGCATTTTGTCTTGTGAAAAAAAACCATATGCAGACACTTCCTGACTTGGAGTAAATTCGCCACCGATAAATAAACCGGTATAACACATGTCCAGTCGGGAGCCGTTACGATCAGTGCGGGTTTTCAGTGGTGCGTCGACGCTTACGACAAGGCCCGATTCTTCCTTTATTTCCCTTTCAAGTGCTTCTGCGGGGTGCTCGCCGGATTTTAAATAACCGCCCGGCAGACTCCAGGCGTGTTGCCTATATGTATGATTAAAAAGTAATACTTCGTTTTTTTCATTAAAAATAACTCCTGTAACTCCGACTAAAAATTGATTCTGAAAAAGGCGCATAAAAAACAACTGTACACCTTTTGGTAGGTTTAATATTTTCCATATCTTAGCGAGTAGTGATTTCACAATGCGTTTTTATCTTGAGGTTCATTAGACTTGGAGTCATTTTTGAGTCTCTCGTTTTCTAACTCCAGCTGGTGAATTCGTTTGGTCAAATCAACAATATCGCTTTTCCCGTGTTTGATCGCTGAATCCTTCCTGTGCATGGAAAAGGCGGTAAAAATTGAATTGATAAGATATATACAGTACGCTAATCCCAGTCCCGTTAAAAGAGAACCGATGATGACATAAAAGAGCGGAATACCGGAGAGTACGGATGTTCCAAGGCGTAAAGTTACCAACATCGAGTTATTTTGTGCCAGATACGCCATGATAGCGCCGATAATTAATAAGAAAATAAGTATAGGCATTTCATATAGTATACACACTTATCAAAATATTTTCTCATAAAGTATGTTCCAACATCGTCCCCTCTGGGAGCATATTTAATAAATTTCTCAGTACCCCAAATGATTTCTCGTTGGAACAAGCTTTTAGCCTCAATACGAGCGTGGAAAGGAATTTTAGAACCTAATCTTCTCCCAGCCTTGAAGTATGTTTACAAACGAGTATTAGAATTTTGTATATATTCACGACATTTCATTTATTATTATACATTTATAGTTTGAACTATTTTTCTTCTTCTGATTTATATGCTAATATTAAACTAAATGAAACTAAAAATATGAATAGAAACAAGTACAATAAGGAGTCGTTTATATTTTTTTTAACCTTCATTGTAATTTCAGTCTCCCTGTTTGCCACATTTTCTATTGTCAGACGTATTCAGATAGGAGAAAGTGTTCTTCCTCAAAAATCAAAAGCCGCATCTCAAACTACTGAACATTGGTTTCACCCAAATTACCATTATAAGTTCAATCATGACTTAGCTTCATCTGCTTGGGGAAGTTATTTCACAAATACATCACAAACCGGAAATATTTTGAATAATATTAATGTATATGGACTGTTTGTAGAGCAAATAGAGAAAAATGAAGGAAATTTCTTACAGCAACTTATACCTCTTCTTAAAAGTAAAAATATAAAAATTTCTACGGAAGGTGGTCCTGCAAAATGTAAAGATAATAAGCTCATTGATGGAGCACAATGGGCAGATTATTTTCTGAATACTCTTTTAAAACCACTTTATGATGCAGGAGGGACTGTTGACTATTTTTCTTTTAGTGGATTTCCTGCACACACAATAAGCAGAACATCAACACCTATATGTACTACTAATATTAATGAATCTCTACCTGAACTTGTCAAGTTCATGAAAAGGTTTCATGAAGTCCATCCGGAAACAAAATTCGGTCTTATTATAAATTTTCCTAATTATGGTTATGGAAATAACATATCATACTGGTCAAATAATGAACCTTGGGGAGATTATAAAAGTCATTTAGAAAAGATATTGACTGCTGTAGATAATGCAGGAGAAAAACTCTATTACGTTCATATTGATAATCCATACGATTATGCCATAGGAGAACGCCCCCATACAATCCAAGGTATCGATTGGATGCAAAGAATAGTCGATATAGAAAAACAAACAAAAATGCATGGATTACGGTTTGGTCTTATTGTTAATTCTGAACGTGGAGGAATAGGCTATGACAAAAACAGCGGAAACGATAAACAATTCTATGATGACTCGATGGCATTTCTTAAAGAGTATTATGAAAAAGGAGGAAGACTCGATAGTGTTATAGTAGAAAGTTGGTATAACCATCCATCTGCATTATTTCCTGATTATACCCCTTATACAATGACCTACAATGCTCTTAAGGCTTATCAGTTATACGATTCATTAACAAACGGCGTTAAAACGGTCAACCGATTAAAAAATGAGTCCGGAATTACGTTTATTGTCATGAGTGCTACAGAACAGAAAAGTGCAATCGAGAAGTACGGATATAAATCGCCAACGCCTCTTTTCCGGGCATGGGAATCAAAGAACGATGCAAATCTACACCCTGTCTATAGATTATTTAAAGCAAATGAAGGGTATTTATATACCAATGGGGAAAAGGAAAAAAATAACGCAATTAGTATCTACGGGTACTCGTTAAATGGCGTTGCGTTTTACGCATATTCCCGAAAAATAAACGATTCAGTACCCGTTTATCGCTTACAGTTAACCAATTCTGACGGTGGTTCGAGATTTTTATATACTTTATCAGAAACCGAAAAAAATACGTTAATAAACAACGGTAATTATAAATTGAACGGAATAGCATTTTACGCACTCCCTCCGTAAATTTTAGTGAGGATCGAAGATCGTCAATCCGTTATAGTAATTTTAGTAGAAATTTCTGTACCCCAAATGATTTCTCGTTGGAACCAGATTTTATCTTCAATACGAGCGTGGGAAGAATACCTGAATTCGGTTTCGTTGCAACTTTGCAATGTTACTACTAATTAGAATTAAATACATCCGTTGTGATGATTGAAAAAATTACTGGTATTAATCTGGGTCTATGAGGTAAGGACTTAGTATAGTTGCTATTTTATTGTTTTTAGGTATATACTTTCACTCATTATAAAGTATCTGCCTGCTGCCTCATTTTCTATATCAATATGAATGCTAAAACTGAAGTTCCACTAAACACGCATCAGGCTCAATATGTTTCTGAACAATTAACGTCATTTCAACCTGAAAAAGCGAAAGGTACAAATAGTTTATTAGAATCTCTCTTCAGATCCATAAATACATTAGGAAATGAGTATGCGTTTCTGGCAGCTGCTCAGCTCAACGGTGACTCCGACTATCAAAACATGATTGCAGAAAGGGTCATTGCCAAGGAATATCAGCATCTTCAAAAACCAAAGACTATGGACGCATACAATGAAGCGGTTCGGATCGGCAGAGAAACCGAAACTGTAAAAAGGGTGTTATTTGCCCGAGTTCTACTGGAACATCCCGAGTCATTCTCTCCGGTCGAACATGAACTATTGGGCGGTGCAGTTATACTTTCCCAATACGCGGACACTATATTTTTCGATGAATGGTTGCCAACTATACGTGATAGTGAGATAGGTAAAGCTCTGCATGCACTAGAAGAACAAGCAGCCGGCTCATCATTGGGTGTACTACCCGGGACTCCCGATTCAATGCGTTGGTTTACTAGAAAACTCATTGATTCTGACAAACCCATTGAAAAAGATAATATTCAGCTGGTTCCATATAAAGATGCACTTCCCACTGTTAACAACATGATAGTTTCACTCAGGGAAATGGCTGACAATTTGGAACTGTTAAAACACGAAGGACAGGATGATTTCGGGTATGTTGAATATTTCCGGGCATGGGCAGAGTGTCTGGCAGGAGTTGATCCTAATACTCAAAAAGAGAAAGAGGATAATATGTTTATCACCTGGAGAAGAGTCAATCCTCAAGCGCCTCTGTATTTCGTCGCAATGGCTGAAAATGAATATGAAGATCCAGCTGGAATAGCAATGGTTCCGTCAGTTCGAGCTGGGGTTTTGGATGAGTCCGATCAAGCACAAAGTCTCAAACTGCAGGAATCAGATTTGAAAAATGTGATCATACAATATACAACAGAACAAAATGTGTTCGGCGCGGAAAATCTTAAAAGGACAGATACTCACTACCGGATCTGGTCGCTGTTCGGCGGGTCAGATATGCTTTTTGGTATCTCCTCAGAATTTTTACCAAATGATCCCGGTATACAAAGTAAAGAAGGAGCAGGGATATTCCCGGACCTTGCCCAGCAGGAAAAAGGGCATTATACACGAGATGTGTTTGCAGAAAAAGTGTATCCCGAACCAATTCTCACAATTCTTAGAGATCTAAGATTTTCCTTGCAAGAAGGTTCAATTCATGAAATTCAATCACATGAACTCAATCATTTACCAGCGGTCACTCTGGAGGCAATTAACGCGATTGGGAAAACCAGAAATCTTCTGGAAGAAGCAAAGGCCACACTGGGAGGTTTAATCGCTCAAATACGAATTCGACATAATCAGGATATAGAATTTCAAAAACGGGCAGCTGCAACACTACTTCATGCGGCACCTCGGTATATGGCAATTGACGGAAATCCGACATATCAGGGATATGTCAACGACACGAGGATAGTACTCATTGCAGCAGAAAAAGCAAACATACTAACGTTTAATGAGGCCAACGGATGGAGTCTGGATCTGGACAATACTGACAAAATTGTATGGTTTTGGAACTTAATTGAAGAGTTTGTCGCATGGACGTATCACTTGTATGCTGATGTGACAGATGCACCAGTTGAGCAAAGGCCGGGAATCGCCCAAAGAAATGCCGGGGAATTGGATACTTGGGTTGGTAAAAAACCTGAACCGGGTAATGATTTAGTAAATGATCGAACTATACGGGCTATAAAATCTGCTCTTCAATAAGATAAATCCCTATATATACTCACCTGTGATATTCATCTACGTTGGATCAACGATATTTGATCTTGGAACACGGGTTGTTATAACAGGAAGAACTTTTAATTTTGTACCCCGTAGCTTATCAAATTAGGACTTATTTTCAATCGATGATTTGATAATAATTATTTGGTATCTTCAGTTTGTTAATTCTGAATAGCTTGATCTGCTGGATACTTCCATTGATTTAAGTTTTTTTGAAATACTTGTCCAATATTATTGTGTAAACGAGCAACAACTGTTAGCAAATCTTCTGGCAAATCAAATGCTAAACCATTTTCAGTACCATAAAGAATTGACCCGTCTTGTGCTGTTACTACTCCGCAATCTAATCCAAAATCACGTTCATCGTTACCGGGTATTCGATAAGTAAATTCTGTCTCAGTTGTGTGTGTATTAAAATTAAATAAACCATCAAATGATAATGTATCTGCATCTAAGATTTTTTGATCGTCTGGTGATAACATCTGTGCTGCCTCTTGAATAATTATTGGATTTAACCAGGCAGCATCAAGATGTGCTGTTAATTCCTTTATACCTTGCTTTCTTTCTGATCCTATATCAGATAAATCTGCTTCTTCAAGTCGTGCTTGATCGAGCAATTCAATAGGCAATCCCAATTCTTCCATTCGTGCAATTACCAGGTTTGAGGCTAGCTCACGAATTTGTTGTGGTATTTCATGATCAGACATATTCCTCCTTAGTGAGCAGGAAGGTAATAATAATGATTTTCTTTGAAGAAATCAATGATTATAAAAACTAAATCAAGTGCCTAGTTAATTAGACAGCCATCCTTTTCATTAGGGATGGGTTACCAACATAGGGCATAGATTAACTAGATATCTAAGGTTGTCCTTAAAATATAGAGGCTACTGTAAACGATTGTTGTATCACTTTTATTTGGTACCCCCTGCCGGATTGCCGCGATTACTCGACACTCGCCAGCACTAAAGCTCGTTGACTCGCTAAGTGCTGGTTGGCGAACCTCCGGTTCTCATCTAATGCAGAGTATTGCATAAAAAAATCGGGCGTAAAACCCGATATTTTTATGCAGTACACGTGTTGGAACCAAATTGGAACATATTTTAATCTCAACCACTTAGATTTCAATCCGCATTAATAAGAAATTGGTGAATTTGGTTCATAGTATTAATTAGATAAATATCTTATAGTTGTTAATGAAAGTATTCATTGATATAATGCTCCAATTATTATGTCGTATGTACCTGAAACTCTTGTATTAACACTTTCCCGGCAGTGTAATATTGAATGTAGTCACTGTATCGTCGAAGCAGAACCGAGAATATCAGAAGAACTTGATGTCAATATCATTAATTCTTCGCTTAGGCAAGCAAAGCAAATTGGCATACGAACTGTTTGCATCTATGGTGGAGAACCGTTTCTCCAGACCAGCGGACTTCTTCCTCACACCATACGCCAAACCTTTGCTGAGGGATTTCCTTTCGTTTCAATCGGAACAAATGGATTTTGGGGAAGAACAGAAGCACAGGCACAAAAAACACTATCCGAGTTGAAAAAGATAGTTAGCTCTTATGACGGTATGATTGGTCTTGGCATGTCAGTAGACCGATTCCACCAACCGAGCGTACCACCACAATCAATTGCAAATATAATTTCAGTTCATAGACGTGGTAATTTCCCAAATATTCGATTAGGAATTCATACGTTCAAAGATCAACCATCATTTGATATTGTCGGACAGGTATATGATCGTGCGATGCGTAATGATTTGCATATGATCGAGAGTAATGACGCAGGATATATATATCCTGCGTTGAGAGAAGAGTTTATCGAGTTTTCCAGTGAGAACTTTCCCGTCATTAGACGTAATCTTGATTTACCTGAGGATGCAGATGAAAAGCATATCTTTGAATCACTTGTATTCAATCTTGATGTTTCACATGCAATGCGCGATGTGATGTTACCAAAAATAATCGCACGTCAGATGGATATCGGTAACGGATTCGAAAATTACTTGATCTTTCCCAATCATACATATTTATTAGATTTTATTGTTGAGGAAAAAGTACTGAATGCCGGAAGGGCAAGGATTTCAGGTAATTTAGAAACTGCCCGCGATATGGACTCAGATACTGACTATTTGGTCATCGCTCCAAATGGTCAAGCATATGCCTATCCTGCTCATATTACCGCAGAATCAGGAATTATTATCGGAAATAAATCACTAAAACAGGTTGTAAGAGAAGTTGAAAACAAATGGTTCTATTAGTTTAAAAAGTACCCCCAGTCGGATTCACTGCAAAGCTACGCTTTGAGTGCTCGCCAGCAGTATGACTCGTAAATATGAATTTACTCGTTAACTGCTGGTTAGCGAACCTTCGGTTCTCACCGACATGGGCATGAAAAAAGCACCCATTAGGGTGCTTTTTTCATGAGTACACCTGTTGGGACGATGTTGGAACATATTTAGCCTCAAATATCTAAGTAATATATTTTTTTACGAGAGTATTATTCGGAAAATCAAATATGTTACACTGAATATATGAGTGAATCTGACATAAAAGTTAATATTCAGCCGTCAGAAATTCAGCCTCAATCCGAACAGCCAAAGGAAGCCCGCGCACCAGTCCCCGGAATGAATAAAATAAAGTCATCTCATCTTCAGATAGCATTGATGGCACTTCTTCTTATATCGATCACTACAGCAGGATATCTTGGTTATAAGTATTACGTATTCAATAATACATTAACTGTTACGCCGCCACAGCCTGAACAACCAGTTAAAACCATACCAACAATTACCCCTATTCTGACACCAGTATTTTCAATATCAGTAAATCCCGCTACAGGTCAGAATTTATATTCAAACACAACATATGGGTTTAGTTTTGAATATCCTAAGGATTTTGTTATTGAAAATCAAAACCCCCCTAGTATTGGAGTAATGGGTAACAATATTGTCGGGCTCATCCGAAGATCTATGTACTTCCTGCCTAACTACCTACAAAATATAAGTAGGTATAATGAATATCGAAATCGGTTCACCAATATAAAAAAGCTAAATGTCGGAGAGTCGTACACATATGAACCAGTAGATACTTTTTTTGAGACGACAACCAGAATAGCTGATATGAAAATCGGAGGAATAACTTCTTATGTTTTTGATGTTCCTAAGGTTTGGGAAGGGGAAGGACCGTATAGAGAAATATATTTACCCAAAGGTGATGATTATATACAGATATTTTATACGAATTCTAACGATAAAGAAGATCCGATTGATTACGTAAAAGGCTTTAACCAGATTCTATCCACTTTTAAATTTACTTATTGATTTTTGTACCCCCAGTCGGATTCACTGCAAAGCTACGCTTTGAGTGCTCGCCAGCAGTATGACTCGTAAATATGAATTTACTCGTTAACTGCTGGTTAGCGAACCTTCGGTTCTCACCGACATGGGCATGAAAAAAGCACCCATTAGGGTGCTTTTTTCATGAGTACCCCCAGTCGGATTCGAACCGACGGTCTACACGTTGAGAACGTGTCGTCCTAGGCCGCTAGACGATGGGGGCGTTCCATACTAGTATACCTTATATTATATATGAGAAAAAGGGCTATAGCCGGCGGGTTTACCGGGGAAAAGATGAGTGGGTCATTAAATGTAATAATAATTGCAGGTTAGACTTGACACAACAATCGAAATTGTCTACACTTAAAAAGTAATATTCATACCCTGGATAGGGTAAAGAATTTATTTTACCTCCCTGACATAATTATGAAAGGGGAGATTTTTTTGACCATATGGATATCAATCAACCAAAAATACTGACAAAAGAAGGTCTTGCTGAGCTTAAACAGGAACACGAAGAACTCGTAACCGTTAAACGGCCCTCCATTGTGACCCGTCTGGCTGACGCACGGGAACTTGGAGATCTTTCCGAAAACAGCGAATACGCTGCAGCAAAGCAGGATTTATCATTCATAGACGGACGCATTACCGAACTTGAAGAGTTACTTCATGGTGCAAAGATCGTTACAAGCCACAAAAAGGGATCCGTCGACGTGGGGTGCAAAGTTACCCTTCATATCAACGGGAAAAAAGAAGTATTTACCGTTGTCGGTGAATGGGAAGCAGATCCGACGCAGAAAAAGATTTCAAATTCTTCACCGCTTGGCAAGGCACTCATTGGGAAAAAGCCCGGCGATAAAGTCGAGGTGGAAGCTCCTGCGGGAACGCTTTTGTATAAAATTCTGCACATCGAATAATCAGACTGATTACAACAAAACCCCGCACATGCGGGGTTCATTTTTTTAAATGGATAGTTAGCGGGCAAATTCATATTTGCGGGCTTACTGACCATTTATCCGGCACATAGGTGCCGGAAACAATATGTAATAACGTAAGCATATATACACACAGTGGTGTATATAGGAATCAATATTAATACTTTCATGTATAGGAAGTATTGATGGTGTTAATATACAATATAGGAACTACGTATGTTCTGGGCAGACAGAATTGCAAAAGAAATCATTGGCAGCGGACTCTATCGTCCTTTTTGGGCGGATGATATGTTCACCCCCTCAGGTTATGCACACATTGGTTCATTGCGTGGTCCCTTAGTCCATGACGTTATCTACCGTGCAATAACCGATGCAGGACAAAAAGCAGTGTCGACGTATGTTTTCAACGACTTTGATCCTGTGGACGGATTACCGTCTGAGCTTATGCATCTGTCCGATGAGCTTGGCAAACCGCTCCGCCTGGCGAAATCTCCTGACGGCGGATACGCGAACTTCGCAGCGTACTTTGCACATGATTTTCAGACAGTGCTTCGGTCGCTCGGAGTCGGAGCGGAATTTCTCTCCAGCTGGGATATGTATCACGAAGGGAAATTTGACGGTGTTATCCGTACTGCCTTGGATCATGCACCCCTCATCCAGGACATCTATCAGCGTGTGAGCGGGAGCAAAAAACGCGAAAAAGGATGGCTTCCTCTTCAGGTTATCTGCGAGAAATGCGGGAAACTCGGAACAACGAGGGTGCATGATTGGGACGGGACGTTTGTTACATACACATGTGAAGAATCCATGGTTTCATGGGCAAAAGGATGTGGGTTTACCGGGAAAACCAGTCCGTTTACGGACCCGGATGATCCGAAACATCATCCCGGCAAGCTGCCGTGGAAAGTAGACTGGCCGGCACACTGGAGGGTCCTTGGCGTGACGATTGAAGGAGCAGGTAAAGACCATTCATCCGCGGGAGGTTCCCGGGATATCGCGAAGGTTCAGTGCAAAGAAGTCTTTGAAATACCGGAACCGTACAATCTGCCATACGAATTCTTTCTCATTGGAGGCAGGAAAATGTCCTCTTCTAAGGGGATCGGTCTCAAAGCTCGGGAGCTAACGGAAATCCTTCCGCCTCAATTAGGCAGATTTCTTTTCGTCCGCACGGATTACCACCAGGCAATAGAATTTGATCCGGTCGGTACAACGGCAATTCCTGATTTGTTTGATGAGTACGACCGGTGTTTCACGGCATATGTAAACGGAGGCGATGAAAATCTGTCCCGTGCATTTGTATTATCACAAATCGGTAAAGTCCCGGAGAAATCTCCGGTTTTCATCCCGAGATTTCGCGACATTACCAATGTGCTTCAAACCCCTCACGCAGATGCGGGTAAAATATTTACACAAAAAGCCGGACGGGTACTTACCGGACAGGAAGAAGAGATACTCAGGGAACGTATCTCATATGCACGTCTTTGGCTTTCTAAATTTGCACCTGAGGAAATGCTCACATCAATGACGAAAGAAATTCCCGATGATGTGAGAACTTTATCAGGGACACAGAGAGATTTTCTTACCCGTGTTGCCGATATGGTGAAGGATGCACAAAATCCTGAGAAACTACAGGAAGATTTATATGCACTCACGAAGGAAATGAAGATGAGCACAAAGGATGCTTTTTCTTCACTTTATATAGCGCTTATCGGGAGGAAGTACGGTCCCAAAGCAGCATGGTTTCTCCTCCAATATCCCAAAGATACCGTTGTGACACGCTTACGTGATGCAGCGAAACACCGGGAAGAAAAAGTTAAGCACGCTCCGGAGGATTTTGAAGTGATTGTTAAACCCGAATTTTTTACGATAGATCCTGCAGTGACGAAGTCGTACCCTACCGTTTCAATCGGAATTGCATTCATATCAAATGTCCACATAACTCTCAAAAATAATGAGCTGGAAAAGGAAAAAGCAAAAACTGTGGAACAAATCCGCACCAATACTCTTGAAGAACTGGGAAGCTCTCCGGAGATAGTAAGCTACAGGAAGCTCTATAAACAAATGGGTATCGATTGGCATTCCCGGAGACCCTCTCCCGAGGCGCTTGTGCGGAGAATCATACAGGGCAAAGGACTCTATGAGGTAAACACGTGTGTGGATGCATATAATCTGTCAGTGGTGAAAAATCTGGTTTCCGTCGGTGCATTTGATGCGGACTCTATAAAGTTTCCGACCGTCTTGCGGTTTGCCAAAAGCGGTGATGAGATTCTTCTCCACGGCGACACCAAACCGACAGCGTATACATCCGAAGAGCTGGCATACTATGATAAGTCCGGAGGATACAACATTGATTTTAACTACCGTGATGCCAAACGTACGCTCGTCACGGTTCATACGAAGAATATCTGGATAAACGTTGACGGTATATATGACATTTCAAAAGAGGCAGTATGGCATACGCTTCTCTCTGCTATAACGGGAATTATGAAATACTGCGGCGGCACGCTTGAGTGGAAAGGGTTAGTGACATAAAGACATGAAAAGGCTCCTCGTAGGTACCTCTAATCCCGGAAAGCTCTCAGAGTTTACAACGTGCCTTTCAGACCTTCCTATTAAGATAATCAGCCTGACAGATATAAGATTACCGGGAGATGCTCCCGAGGATGCCCCTACTTTTTCCGGGAATGCAGAGAAAAAAGCAGTGTATTACCTCCGGAAGTCCGGCATCGCGACCCTTGCGGATGACGGGGGACTGGAAATTGATGCACTATCCGGCGAACCGGGGGTCAAATCACACCGCTGGGTTGACGGCAGGAAAGAAAATACTGATGACGAACTTATCCGGTTCACGTTTGAAAAAATGAAAAATATTCCTTCGGAAAAAAGGGGAGCACAGCTTCACGTCGTTGTTTGCTTTGCGGATATTTCCGGTAATATATACAAAGAGGAATCCGTAGTCCGCGGAATCATCCCTTTCAAACCGTCAGGGAAAATTACCCCGGGTTTCCCGTACCGTTCGCTTCTCTATATTCCCCAAATCGGAAAATTTTACGACCACGATATCATGACAATGGAAGAAACAGAGCGTTTCAATCACAGAATGAAAGCTGTAGAAGCCCTGAAACCGCATATTAAACAATCCTTTGGAGTATAATAATATAGGTATATACGCTAAAGAATACGATTTATATCTTATAGTATGTTAGACATTAAATTTATCCGTGAAAATCTTGAAATCTGCAAAAAAGCAGCCGTGGATAAAAACCGGAAAGTCGACTGGGACGCTCTTCTTTCATCAGATACGAAGAGGCGGTCTCTTATCTCCGAAATCGATGCACTCAGGAAGGACCGTAACGCAGTAAGCGCCCTTAGAACCGACCAGGCAAAAGTGAAAGGGAAAACGATCAAAGAAAAGATTCAGAAGCTCGAGGGCGAACTACGGAGCGTTGAGGAAGCATTCGGAGAGCTTATGGGCACGGTACCGAATGTTCCGGACCCCTCAGTTCCCATAGGGAAAGATGCAGCGGGAAATAAGGAACTCCGGAAATGGGGTGACGTTCCGAAGTTTTCTCTTACACCCAAAGATCATATCGAACTGGCGAAAAATCTGGATCTTATTGATTTTACGCGCGGTGCGAAAGTCGGCGGATTCCGGGCATATTTCCTGAAAAACGAAGCAGCGCTTCTGGAATGGGCCATCATGTTATACGCATTCCGTAAGCTGATCGATAAAGGTTTTACACCCATGACTGCTCCCTCACTCGTGAAAGATTTTACGCTCTTTGGTAACGGACAGTTCCCGTGGGGTAAAGATGAGGTTTATCATGTCGAAAAAGATGACATGTACCTTGCAGGTACTGCAGAAGTCCCCGTGACGGCATACTTTGCTGACGAAATACTGAGTGAGTCTGAATTGCCGAAAAAGTTCGTTGCGTATTCACCGTGTTTCCGGCGGGAGGCAGGCAGTTACGGGAAAGATACCAAAGGGGTTTACCGAGTACACCAATTCAATAAAATTGAACAAGTAATTATCTCAACTGCAGAAATGAACACTTCCATTACTCTTCATGAGGAATTACTCACAAATGCAGAAGAAATTTTACAGGATTTGAAACTTCCGTACCGTGTCATGTTTATGTGTACCGGTGACATGGGTGAGCCGCAGGTGAAAAAATATGACATAGAAACATGGATGCCCGGAAGGGGTGAATACGGAGAAACTATGTCAGATTCGTTCATGGGTGACTTTCAGGCACGGAGATTAAAAATCCGCTACAGAGGGAAAAACGGCGAGGTAAAATTTGCCCACACACTGAATAATACCGCGCTGGCATCACCCCGCATTCTTATTGCAATTATGGAAAATTACCAACAGGCTGACGGATCCATTAAGGTTCCCGATGTGCTGGTACCTCTTGTCGGAAAGGGGTTGATACAACGGAAAAAGTAAGTCCGTTTGTCAGAATCCTTTCGTTTTTGTATCCCCTCACAGTTTTCCGTGCAGATACGAAGCATAATACCGGAATCCGCGTGGTTCTTTCCGGGAATACTCCTGAGCTTATTATCAACAAAGCGCTGCAGTCCGGAGCGAAACTCCGGTTTATTTGGCAGAAAGTATTCGATTTCTTTGGGATTACTAAACCTCACACTGAAAGGACGCGGGTATTGGTATTGGGTATCGGAGGAGGGGATGTCATTACACTTATGCAAAAGCGGTTTCCCAACGCTGATATTGATGCAGTTGACATCGATGAAACGGTCATTACCATTGCCCGGGTATATTTCGGAATACATCCGACAAAACATCTCAAAATAGTAAACACAGACGCTATTATGTACGCATGTAAATCCGGTACAGCCAAAGACAGGTATGAAGTCATTGTCTCGGATTTGTATAAAGGATTCGAAATTCCGGAAATGCTCAAAAGCAAACAGTTTCTCATGGGTCTTGGGCATCTTCTTTCCCCGAAAGGATCTCTTATTATCAATTTTTCTCCTCACACGGATTTCTCCGGAGAGGTACGCACGATGCGCGTACTGCTTCAAAGCGTGTTTAAAGACACAGATGAATATTCATATGATACGTATATGTTTTTTAAAGCGTCCAATCCGCGTTAATTTTCCTTCTTGACAAACACGCTCATTTTTCAGACTCTCATATATAGGGAAGAAATATATTTCTTTATATCCCGATACTGATCATACCGGGATGCCTGCCCAAATCCTCAATTGAAGTACCGCAATTGAGGGTTTTTTGTGGTATCATTAACGTCATGCTGAAGTTTCTGTCGAAGTTGCTTGATACCAACCGCAAAGAAATTAAAGATCTGGGCGTCATAGTCGCACAAATCAACTCACTCGAAGAGAAAATCTCAAGGTATAAAGAAGCTGATTTTGCCAAAGCAACGCTGTCTTTTCGTGAGCGTTTACAAAGCGGCGAAACACTCGATGACATTCTTCCCGAAGCGTATGCACTTGTGCGTGAAGCGTCCGTTCGCAGTATCTCCCAGCGTCATTATGATGTGCAGCTTATGGCTGCAATTACGCTCCACAGGGGGAAAATTGCCGAGCAAAAAACCGGCGAAGGAAAAACATTATCAGCGATCCCCGCATTATACTTAAATGCCTTATCCGGGAGGGGTGCGCACCTCGTCACCGTCAATGATTACCTGGCACGTCGTGACGCAGGATGGATGGGTAAAGTGCTTAAACTTCTCGGGCTTAGCGTGAGCGCCATGATTTCTGACCAGTCTTTTATTTATGATCCTGAGTATACGGATAATGCAATGGATGACTGGAGGTTGCAGCATTTAAGGCCCATCACGCGCAAAGAGGCATACCTTACGGATATAACCTACGGGATAAACAGTGAATTCGGATTTGATTACCTTCGCGACAATATGGTGTCGGACATGTCCCAAATCGTTCAGCGTGCGTACCACTTTGCCGTTATTGACGAAGTGGATTCTATTTTAATAGATGAAGCACGCACCCCGCACATCATTTCCGCCCCTGACACGGAAGCAACGCACAAATACTATGATTATGCCAAAATTGTGGATAAACTCACTTCCAAACTGGATTATGAAATAGATGAGAAGCTGCATACCGCGCATCTGACCGATCACGGCCTTCTGAAAATTGAGAAGATGCTCGGTGTCGGCAATATTTACGAAAATGATTTTGATACCGTGCACCACATAGAAGCCGCATTGAAGGCAAGAACTCTGTTTATCAAGGACAAAGAATATATCGTCAAAGACGGGCAGGTCGTTATCGTTGATGAATTTACCGGAAGATTGTTAACCGGAAGGAGATTCAGCGAGGGCATCCATCAGGCTATAGAGGCAAAAGAAGGGGTAGCGATTCAGCAGGAAAGCAAAACGCTTGCCACGGTATCGCTTCAGAATTACTTCCGTATGTACGAGAAGCTTGCAGGTATGACGGGAACGGCTGCAACAGAAGCAGAGGAGTTTAAAAAAATATACAACCTTGATGTTGTGGTAATCCCGACAAACAAAACGATGATCCGTACGGATTATGCCGACAGCGTTTACAAAACCCCGAGAGCGAAATATTCAGCCATCGTAGAGGATATCACTGACTGTTATAAACGCGGTCAACCGGTGTTGGTAGGAACCACGTCGATAGACAAAAACGAAATTATCAGTGAGTTTCTCAAACGGAAAGGAGTTCCGCACCAGGTCCTCAACGCCAAAAACCATCTGAAAGAGGCAGCAATCATCGCCGGGGCCGGGAATAAAGGATCAGTAACGGTTGCAACAAATATGGCGGGACGCGGTGTTGATATTATTTTAGGTGGTCCGAGGCTTGAGAAATGGGAAGTGAAAAATGAAACTGAATGGAAAAAACATGAAAAAGAATGGCAGAAATTGCACGATGAGGTCTTAGCTTCAGGTGGATTGCATGTCATCGGGACAGAACGGCATGAATCCCGAAGAATTGATAACCAGCTTCGGGGCAGATCCGGCCGTCAGGGGGATGCAGGGTCCAGCCGGTTCTATGTATCGCTTGAGGATGACATCATGAGGCTTTTCGGCGGGGATCAGGTAGCAAAACTAATGACGATCTTTAAGCTTCCCGAGGACGTACCATTAGAGCATCCGATGGTATCACGTTCCATCGAACAGGCACAGGTGAAAGTGGAGGGATTTCACTTTGATTCCAGAAAAAATCTGGTGGAATATGATGACGTTTTAAATAAACACAGGGAGATTATATACGGCACACGGAGAAAGGTGCTTGAAGGGGAAAGCCAGAAAGATACCATACTTGAAAATATTTCCAAAGACATAAGCCATACGGTAGGATTTTATTCAGGAGGTCAGGGTGTTGAAATAGACAGAGAGAAAATATTATCGGAATTTCTTTCCATCATACCTTTTGAGGAAAATTCCCGCAGTCAGATACTGGCACAGCTTAAGGATCTGAAAACTCCGGAAGAGATAACGGATTTTTTAACGGCTATTGCCCGTGATCTGTATGAAAACAGGGAAAAACAGGTAACACCGGAAATCATGCGCCAGGTTGAACGGTGGGTATCATTAGGTATTATTGATAATCTATGGATGGAGCATCTGGATGCAATTGATGATCTTCGGGAGGGTATAGGACTCCGGGGGTACGGCCAGCGTGACCCGCTTGTCGAATATAAAAACGAGGCATTTTCCATGTTTGAAAGGTTGATGGGAGCAATCGACAGTGAGATTATTCACAGAATTTATAAAGTGCAGATTGCACAACAACCGCAGCAAGTCGTACGTTCCGGAATTAAGGCAGAGGATAAAAAGAAACCAAGTCAGCAACCTGATGATCCCGGTGTGCATGGTCAGGGTGAAATAATTCCTTCGGAAACAAAAATTACCAAAGAGGCGAAACGCGCAAGAACCAATGAGGCAACTGTCGCTGCACAGCCAAAAACACAAAAGCAAATCGGCCGCAACGATCCGTGTTGGTGCGGGAGCGGGAAAAAGTGGAAGAAATGCCATTATCCCCAAGTAGGGTAAGCATAAGTTAAAAATCTGGATATATATTTATTTTCACATATTGATTAACATCCAATTAACCCACTATTATTATCCTGAAAATAACTATGGATTATTTGGATATTGATTTTTATTCTTTACACAGACAGTTGCCTCTTACGTTTATAAGTTCAGACAAGCAGATCGCCACATTCACGATTCTCGGTGACGTTGAATTTACCCAGTTAGCCGGTATGTTATTGGAGGATAAGCTTAAAGAGAAAAAGATAACACCGGATTGTTTTGTCGGCCCCGGAACAAATATTCTCTGTTTTGTTCATCATATGGCAGTGCGGTACGGACATAAGCGGTACGTGATTCTCAGAAAATCAATCAGAAACTATATGACATCTCCTGAAGTCCAGCTTCCGTGGCGCAATGCTCCAAAACATGCCCGGAAACTCGTCATGAACGGATCAGACTGTACGTATCTGAAAGGAAAGAGCGTTGTACTTATTGATGACGTCATATCAACAGGAACTACCATCGACATGCTTGAAAAACTTATGGAGAAAATCGGTGCTCAGGTACTGGCTAAATGTGCAATATTCAAGCAAAGTGACCGTTACAAAGGACCGCTCATTCATCTTTCGACACTGCCTATATTTGTAACTACCTCAGAAGGCAAAAAAGAACTCTTGACGCAGGAGTATTAATAGTATACGGTGAAATTACTAGCGCAATAGTCTGACATTGCCGCAGACACGCATACTACCCGAAGGCAAATACATATGTTGATACGTATTAACCGTAATTCGACATAGTTTTTCTTTTTTTACCCCCGATTTTTTACGGGGGTTTTCATTTTTTATATGAGTTGTGAACAATTTGGTGAGAAATGCGGTGTATTCGGTGTTTATTCACCTCATTCAAGTGCAGCCCGTTTGGTACATCCCGGAATATTTGCTCTTCAGCACCGTGGGCAGGAAAGTACGGGAATAGGAACGTCAAACGGACAGGATTTATTCCTGCACAGAGGAATGGGTTTAGTCACGCACGTATATTCGGAACCGGTTATAGATGCCCTTCCGGGGTTTATCGGAATTGGCCATAACAGATATTCCACATCGCAGGGTTCGACTTTGGAGCATTCGCAGCCGATTATGCGAAGTGACGGCATAGTTGCACTTGCTCATAACGGTAATTTACCAAGTACGGTAATCTTAGAAAATTTTCTGAAGGAAAAAGGATTTCCAACTCAAAAAAGCAACGATTCCGAAATGATGACGGATGTCATCGGATACCACCTGAGGAGAGGAGCATCCCTGGAGCAGGCAATAACGGATTCTTATCCTTTATTTACAGGAGCTTTTTCGTTGGTAGTTATGACCAAAGATAAAATTGCCGCAGTAAGGGATCCTAAAGGTATCCGTCCTTTAGTGTACGGAAAATTAAACGGAACTGGATATGTGTTTGCATCAGAAACCTGTGCTCTTGACGCCGTACGCGCAGAGTGTATCGGGGATGTTCTGCCCGGAGAAATGATTGTAATAGACGATTCAGGAGAACACCATTATCAAATAGATCCCGGAGAACAGAAGCTCGACATATTTGAATTAGTATATTTTGCCCGTCCTGACAGTGAAATCATGGGTATGAGCGTATATGTGATCAGAGAAAATTTTGGTAAAATTCTCGCGTCTGAATCTCCGGTTGCCGCAGATATTGTCATTCCGGTTCCCGATTCAGCAATCCCGGCAGCTATAGGTTTTTCTGAAGCGTCGAAAATCCCATATGAGGAAGCGATAATAAAAAACCGCTATATTCATCGCACATTTATCCAGCCGCATGAGCGTTTGCGTTCTCACGACGTGGAAGTGAAGCTCAATCCTATACGGGCGGTTATAAAAAATAAGCCGGTTGTACTTATTGATGATTCAATTGTCCGCGGAACAACCATGGGTCCGATTGTCGCAATGCTCCGGCGCGCCGGAGCATCGGAAGTTCACGTAAGAATTAGCTCTCCTCCGGTCTTATACCCCGATTTTTACGGAATAGATACACCCAATCAAAGTAAGCTCATTGCCGCCCGACTGAGTATTCCGGACATTTGTCAGCAAATCGGTGCTGATTCGCTGGCGTATTTATCCTACAGGGGAATGATACAGGCAACCGGACTACCGGAGGAAGTATTTTCATCATCCTGTTTCACGGGCATATATCCTATAGATATCAGAGAAAGAGAAGGAGAAATTATCAGATTTTCAAAGACTGTATGAGGGAACGATTACGGTTGGCAATATTTATTTCCGGAGGTGGTTCTACGATGGATGCAATCGTGAGGGCAACGCAGCAGGATGGGCAGTTGAATAATCGTATAGAACCGGTCGTTGTTATTTCAAATAAACCGGATGCTTCCGGGATCTCCAAAGCACAAGCATTAGATATTCCGGTAAGGGTAGTTGACAGGAAAGATTTTGAGAAAGGTGAAAAAGGACTCGAACAATTCGGATGGGCGATTCTGGCGTTTTTGAGGGAATTCTCCGCAGATTTTATAAGTCAAAACAGCTGGTTGGCGCTTACTCCCGCCAACGTGATTCAGGAGTATGAAGGAAAAATTTTTAACCAGCATCCCGGGCCATTGGATCCTGATCATAAAGGTTCTGACGGTTTGCCTTTACATTTCGGAGGTAAGGGCATGCATGGGTTGGCTGTGCATGCGGCTGTTTTGGAATTTCAGCGCATAAGTTCAAGAAGTTTTCCTGCGGAAGCTACAATTCATCGGGTTAATCCGGTTGTTGATGAAGGAGTTGTGGTGGCCCGAAACCAGGTAAAAGTTTTTTCCGGTGATTCACCGGAGAGTTTGGCAAGACGGGTATTACCCTATGAACACGAGCTGCAGATTGAATTTTGGAAAGGGGTATCAGACGGCGTAGGTACTGAATATCACCGTCCGGAACATCTTATTCATGAACACGAAGAAAATTTTCTTAAACAGGCAATAATTTACGCCAGAAGTGCGTACCCAAACGGATAGATGATAATGTATGAAAAAACAAAATAAGAAGATTAAATACGCCTTAATCAGTGTCTATGACAAATCCGGAATTATTGAACTGGCAAAAGGTATTGTTGCTGCAGGGTATCAAATCATATCAACCGGCGGTACATATAAATTTCTGTCTGAGGGCGGAATATCCGCAGTTCCCATAAAAGAAATTACGGGAAACCCGGAAGCTTTCGGCGGAAGAATGAAAACGATAAGTTTTCAGGTGGAAGGCGGAATCCTGTATAACCGTTCGAATCCCGGTGACATACGTGAAGCGGAACATTTGCATGTACCCAGGATTGATATAGTTGTATGCAACCTTTATCCGTTTGCCAAAACCATAGAGAAAAAAGGTGTGACGCTTAGCGAGGCAGTTGAAAATATTGATGTCGGCGGACCGACAATGATACGGTCTGCTGCCAAAAATTTTGCACACGTTTTAGTGATAACGGATCCCGAAGATTACCGGCTTATTATAGATAAACTTGAGACAGGAGGATTGAACCGGGTATTTCGTCAGAAAATGGCTGCCAAAGCTTTCGGGCACCTGGCTTTCTATGACTCACAAATAAACGGATATTTAGGATCTGAAAAAAATTCTGATGAAATCACGCTGCCTCTGAAAAAAAGAACCGTTTTGCGATACGGAGATAATCCTGACCAGAAAGCCGGTATATATTTGATTCCGCATCAGAAATCATGGCTTTGGGATTTACAAAGATTATCCGGCAGAGAATTATCCGCAACAAATGTCACGGATATTGATGCCGGGATCAGGGCAGTTCAGATATTTACCGAACCTGCGGCAGTAGTTGTCAAGCATAATAATCCCTGCGGTATGGCTCTCGGTAATTCAGATTCTGTTTCTCTTGTGAGGGCTCTTGAAGCAGATTCAGAGTCCGCCTTTGGCGGCGTGGTTGTTATGAATAAACCAATGAGTTTCAAATCAGCAGAGGAGTTAGCCCTATTTAAAGAGTCCGGAAAAGGCCAGATGGATATTATCGCGGTACCGGAAATACACCCTGAAGCACTCATATTGTTGCAGCAAGTCAGAAAAACCACGGGAGTGTATACATTCGGTCATATCCCGAAAGCCGATACCACCGGACAACTCATTCGCTTCATCGCCGGTGGTGCTGTTGTTCAGACGGTGAATAATCCTGAGAGCAGTTTTCCCGATTGGGAAACGGTAACCGGGAGTAAACCTACAAAAAAACAAGTTGAACAGATGCATATTGCATGGAAATTTATATCCAGGATCCGCTCAAACACCGTTGCGGTTATAGACCAAACGCTCCCTATGACGCGCGGTATAGGAAGCGGACAGACTTCGCGGGTACTTGCAGTAAAAATAGCATTGGAGCGGGCAGGAAAATATACAAAGAACGGAATTTTAGCCAGTGACAGCTTCTTTCCGTTTGATGACTCGGTGAAACTGGCTGTGAAGTATGGGATTGGAGCGATTGTCCAGCAGGGAGGATCAATCCGTGATGCGGATTCTATAAAGGCGGCCAATCGCGCCGGAATTCCGATGATATTTACACACCAAAGGGTATTTTGGCACTGATGTATGAGTGCAGAACATAAAATATTGGTAATCGGTTCAGGTGGCAGGGAAGATGCAATCGGAAGGAAATTGATGCGTGAAGCAAGGCTTTTTTTTGCACCGGGAAACGGCGGGACGGCAGGCATCGGAAAGAATATTGATATTGGTGTAAATGATGTAGACAAGCTGTCCCGGTTTGCATCCGACAACGTGATTGATTTAACCATAGTCGGACCGGAAGGACCATTATCAGAAGGAATCGTTGACGCGTTTGAGGAAGACGGTCTTGCTATCTTCGGTCCTTCAAAAGCTGCAGCCCGGCTCGAGTCAAGTAAACTCTGGAGTTCAAAGTTTATGGTAAGACACTCCATACCCTCTGCACAATTCCGGGAATTTCAAAATCCTGAAGATGCGCTTCATTTTGTCAACCGGGTAGGATTTAAAAACACCGTCATTAAAGCCGACGGTTTATGTGCGGGCAAGGGTGTGGTTCTGCCGAATTCCACAGGGGAAGCAGAAACAGCAATACTGGGAATGTTGTCGGGTAAGGATTTTGGCACAGCCGGGAAAACAATTCTTATACAGGAGCGGTTAAAAGGCCCGGAAATATCAGTAATGGCTATAAGCGACGGAAAAGTAGTTGTTCCCCTTCTGCCGGCGCGCGATCATAAGCGCGTCTTCGACGGGGATAAGGGACCCAATACCGGCGGAATGGGTGCGTACGCACCGGTGCCGGATGTAACGACCGGAATGCTGCAGGATATATATGAGCACATACTTCTTCCGACGGTATCAGGAATGTATGAAGAAGGAATACCGTATAAAGGGGTTTTGTATGCCGGGCTTATGCTTACAGCGGACGGTCCGAAAGTCCTTGAGTATAATTGCCGTCCCGGAGATCCGGAGACCCAGCCTCTCATGACCTTATTGCAGTCAGAATTGGCACCGGTTTTATTATCCTCGATTAAAGGAACATTGAAAAAATCACAGATCAAATTCAGGTCCGGTTATTCTGTCTGTGTGGTTTTAACATCAGGCGGATATCCGGGTAGGTATGCATCCGGTGAGGTTGTTCACGGTGCAACCGGACAATATGAGAATACCGAAATAATCCATGCCGGTACTTCTTACAGAGACGGATTGCTGGTTACATGCGGCGGAAGGGTATTAGGTGTGACGTCGTATGGTAAAACCCTAAAGGAAGCTGCCCGGAGAGCATATTCGGTAATCGGAACAAGCGTATATTTTAAAGGTATGCATTACCGGTCTGATATTGCCGCATAAATATGACAAGGCGACTCTTTATTACGAGTAAAATTTCTGACAGCAGGGTAGGTCCTCTTAAACAAAAAATTATTGATATCGACGGAGATATCGGTCATTTAGAAATTGCAGTTGCGGATGTGTATACCTTTACCAAAAAATTTACCCAAAAACAATGGCAGCGTGTGAGTTCCGTATTGGTAAATCCTGTTACGCAAACTGCAAATACGGATGTATTAAAAGAAGGTAAAATAATCGATTGGACTCTGGAGATAGGATTTTTACCCGGTGTTACCGATAACGTTGCCGCCACGGTAAGAGAAATGATCCGGGATCTGCTGAAAGTTAATTTTCTGCAAGACGAAAATATCTTTACCAGTACGCTTATGGTATTTTCCGGAAAAATCCGGAAAGGTGCGATTGAACGATTTGCAGACAGCCAATATAATCCTTTGATCCAGTATGTCAGGGTGCTGCCATATGACGAGTTTAAAATCACCAAGCCATATGTGCCTAAAGTACATATTACCCAGTCTGTTAAAACAAATACGGTTAACCTGAATGTCAGCAACGAAGAACTTATACAAATAGGTAAGGAAGGCATAAAAGGTGAAAACGGTGTTGCAAGGGGCCCGCTGGCATTGGATCTTATATCATTCCGGGCAATCAGAGATTATTTCAGGAAACAGGGAAGGAATCCGACGGATATTGAACTGGAATCTATAGCCCAGACCTGGAGCGAACACTGCAAGCACACAATATTTTCCGATCCCATAGACAATTTGGATAACGGTCTTTTCCGTACGTATATTAAGCGTGCAACAGAAAAGATACGGAAAAGCTTGGGAAAGGATGACTTTTGTGTGAGCGTATTTACCGATAATTCCGGAGCGATACGATTTGACGGGAAATATCTCATCACGCACAAAGCAGAAACTCACAACAGCCCTTCAGCACTGGATCCTTTCGGAGGTGCGATTACCGGCATTGTTGGTGTTAACCGTGATGCGATAGGGTTTGGATTGGGAGCAAAACCAATAGCTAATACGTACGGATATTGTGTTGCGGATCCCAATGACAGGGAACCACTTTATAAAGACAAAGACAGAAAAGTTAAGATGCTTTTCCCCCGGAGAATTCTGGACGGAATTGTTAAAGGAGTCAACTCAGGAGGCAACTGTTCCGGTATACCGACCATGTCGGGATTTGTTTACGTTGACGGGAGATATAAAGGTAAGCCGCTCGTTTTTGTAGGAACTGTAGGTCTTATACCCGGGAAGGTAAAAAACAGAAAAATGTACGAGAAACGTGCCCACCCGGGAGATCTTATCGTTATGGTCGGCGGACGTGTCGGACTTGACGGTATACACGGTGCGACCTTTTCATCAGAGGCACTCTCCACAGGCAGTCCGTCGACTGCTGTCCAGATCGGAGACCCCATAACACAGAAAAAAATGAGTGATGCTCTTATCAAGGAAGCGAGAGATAAAGTTCTCTTTACCAGCATAACGGATAACGGTGCAGGCGGACTGTCCTGTTCGGTAGCTGAGATGGCTAAAGAGTCAGGCGGATGCTTGGTAAACCTGGATTTGGTTCCTCTCAAATATCCGGGATTAATGCCTTGGCAAATTTGGATATCAGAAAGTCAGGAGAGGATGACTCTCGCAGTTAACCCCCGAAAATGGAAAACGCTAAAAAAACTTCTGGATAAAAGGGCAGTTGAAGGGACAATTATAGGAAAATTCAATAATTCCGGAAGATGCTCTGTGTTCTACCGGAAAAAGAAAATCATGGATGTAGACATGAAATTTCTTCATGACGGTCTTCCGAAACGCAGACAGAAATCCCGGTATATCAAAAGTGTTTTTACTGATCCTGCATTACCCGACGATCGTCACTTAACTCAGGTTTTCGAAAATAT
Organism: Candidatus Gottesmanbacteria bacterium; assembly: GCA_963711735.1. GTDB lineage: Bacteria > Patescibacteriota > Microgenomatia > UBA10105 > UBA927 > CAVQFA01. Next base: position 501,940 of record CAVQFA010000003.1, read on the forward strand.
GCAAAAAAGATACAACGTGTCCGGTTACGGATATATTTCCGGTCAATATGACCATGAAGTGCAGGGAACATCAGTGACCAAGCCATTACAGGGACGCGGAAGGGTGAATGCTGACGCGATAGTAGTCCGTCCGTTACCGGATGGTTTTCGGGGATTAGTATTAAGCCAGGCATTATATCCTTCATACAGCGAGATTGATCCGTATCGGATGGCTGCATGTTCAATCGATACGGCAATAAGAAACATTGTTTCTGCCGGAGGGGATCCTGCCCGGTGTGCGCTTCTCGATAATTTTTGCTGGTGCAGTTCGAGAGACCCGGTGAGACTCTGGCAACTGAAAGAGTCCGCCAAAGCCTGCTTTGATACTGCTGTATGTTTCAGAACACCCTTTATATCCGGCAAAGACAGTATGTTTAATGATTTCCGTGGGTTTGATGAGTCAGGAAAAAGTGTAAACATATCTGTGCTTCCGTCGCTTCTGATTTCGTCGATATCTATAATTCCCGATATCCGTCATTCAGTGACGCTGGATTTTAAATTTCCCGGTGATCTTATCTATATCGTCGGATCCACTTTTGAAGAATTGGGAGGTTCAGAATATTATGCGTATTTGTCCGGTCAGCGGAAACGGTTCTCTCCGGGTACAAATGTACCCCGGGTGGATTGTCAGAAGAATATCAAAATTTATAATTCGGTTTTTACCGGAATCTGCAAAGATCTTATATCGTCCGCAACGAGTATCCATAGGGGCGGATTGGCATCATCCTTATGCAAATCCGCAATCGGAGGACATGTGGGATTTGAGGTAGACCTTAACAAACTCAAAGGCAAGTGTAAAAGAAATGACAGTTTACTTTTTTCAGAAACACAAGGCAGATTTCTCCTGTCAGTAAATCCGGCGAAAAAGCGAATGTTTGAAAAATTATTTCATGACACGGATTATTCATTTGCAGGGCGGGTCAGGGAAGACACAAAGGGAATTATAAACGGTATTTCCGGGAAAACGATTATAAACACCGACGTCAGGCGATTAGAGAAGTTATATAAATCCAAATTCAATAATTTCTGATATGTCAGACAAACCAAAAGTTATCATTATCGGCGGATACGGATTCAACTGCGAAGAGGAAACAAAATTTGCATTTGATCTGGCAGGCGCCGCATCGGACATTGTGCATATAAATGATTTGATATCCGACCGGAAAATTCTCGGCAGGTACAGGATTTTGGTAATTCCCGGTGGATTTTCGTACGGTGATGATACCGGTTCCGGTAATGCCATGGCAATGAAGATGAGAAATCATCTGTCAGACGACCTCATGACATTTATATCAAAGGACCGATTGGTTTTAGGGATCTGTAACGGTTTTCAGGTTCTCATCAACGCAGGACTGCTACCCGGTTTTAAAGGCCGAAACGGTGAAAGATCAGCAGCTCTTGTTTCGAACAAGTCAAACAGATACATTGTCAGGTGGACGGATTTACAAATTTATGGCAAAAGTCCGTGGATTACAGGAATCAAAAGTATATCTTTACCGATAGCACACGGCGAAGGACGTTTTATCGTTTCAGCTGATGTTATGACCAAGTTAAAGAAAAACAAGCAAATCACAATGAAATATGTGAAAGGGGAATACTGCAGATACTTTAATCTGCCTGCAAATCCCACCGGAACAACCGGGGGTATCGCGGCTGTCACTGACCAAACCGGACGGATACTGGGAATGATGCCGCATCCTGAAAGGGCGGTATTTTTTACACATTTACCTGACTGGACGTACAGGAAAGAATTGTTATTACGAAACGGCGGAAAAATTCCGGTGTTTGGTCCCGGTATGAAAATTTTTACAAATGCGGTTGCATACTTTCATTAAGGAGGCATGTATGATTCATGTAATAGTCGGTGCACAGTGGGGTGATGAAGGCAAAGGCAAGATTGTGGATTATTTATCCCGGAAAGCAGACTGTGTCGTGCGTTTTCATGGTGGGAACAATGCAGGACACACGATAGTAAACAGTTTCGGCAAATTTCCCCTCCATTTGATCCCCGGAGGAATATTTCATACCCGATGCAGGATATTCATAACAGGAGGGACGATTCTGGATCTTGATGTGCTGACGGAAGAAATCAGAATGCTTTCGGAAGTTCTGCCTGATTTTATCGGAAGGGTTTTCATATCTCCCATGTGTCACCTCATCTTGCCGTATCATAAATTACTTGACACACTCCTGGAGGAAGCGAAGGGCAAATTCAGAACCGGTACGACAGGCCGGGGAATAAGCCCTACGTATGCTGATAAGGTTTCCTATAACGGAATCAGACTTTTTGATTTATCAGACAAAAACGTGTTTCGGGAAAAACTGAAAATTCAGCTTATTGTGAAGAATAAAATCATCTCGTCATTAGGTCACGATCCGTTGGAGCTTGAGCCAATATATAAAAATACGTATAAAAAGTACCAATTAATCAAAAAAATGGTTAAAGATACGTTCAGGCCTTTACAGGAAAGCATACACAAGAATAAATATATTCTTTTCGAAGGAGCACAGGGAATATTTCTTGATAACGACTGGGGTACGTATCCGTATGTGACTGCGTCAAATTGTATTTCCGGAAATATCCATGCGGGAGCCGGGGTTTATCCGGGACTTATAAACAGGGTAACGGGTATTTCTAAAGCCTATACGACCCGCGTGGGGGAAGGACCGTTTCCGACTGAACTGACTGATCATATCGGAGATAATATCAGATCAGTCGGATCCGAATACGGTGCAACAACCGGACGACCCAGAAGATGCGGTTGGCTGGATCTGGTAATGCTCAAATTTGCCTGCCGGTTAAACGGTTTTACGGATTTGGTCATCACTAAAATGGATGTTTTGGATAAATTTAAGGAAATAAAAGTCTGTATAGGTTATACATTAAACGGAAAAAAAGTGGATTATTTCAATTGTGACGCCCAGATGCTGACGGGAGTCAAGCCTGTTTATAAAATTTTGAAAGGATGGAATAAAAACCTGAAATCAGCAGTGAAATATACGGACTTGCCAAAAGAAGCCATCAGATATATCAACGAAATTACACGGTATACCGGTGTTCCGGTATCAATTATTTCCGTCGGGCCCGAGAGAAACAAGACGATATCCGTAAACGGATAAATAACAATAATTATGGATTATTCTACATACAATTCTCCTTTATCATGGAGATACGGGTCATCACCGATGAGACGGATATTCTCGGAAAAACACAAATATGAGTTATGGCGGAAAATCTGGGTGGCACTCGCGAAAGCCCATCATAAAGCCGGTCTGGTAAGCCAATCAGAGTTAAATGATCTTATAGGAAAAGAAAGCAATATAGATATAGAAAAAATTCTGGAAATCGAGAAACAGACCGGACATGATGTGGTTGCTGCAATCCGGGAATTCGCACTCACGGCAAAAAAAGGCGGAGGCAAGATACACCTGGGAGCAACCAGTATGGATATTGTGGATAACGCCGAATCGATACGCATAATCGAGGCTCTGGATCTCGTCCGATCGGCGTGTCTGGAATTACTGAAATTATTCTCAGCAAAAATTATCAAGTACAAAGACACGGTATGTCTCGGGTACACACATCTCCAGCCTGCGGAACCGACGACTGTCGGATACCGATTGGCTTTTTACGCTCAGGATCTGCTTATTGATTTCCGGATGCTTAGATATATAGAAAAACAAATTCAGGTAAAAGGATTCAAAGGTGCTGTGGGCACATCAGCAAGTTACGCAAAGCTATTGACAGGTTCGTCTATGACACCCTATACAATGGAAAAAATGGTGACTGACGAGCTGGGAATTAAACCTTTTATTGTTACCTCGCAGGTCAGCAGCAGAAAAATTGATTATCTGGTATTAACACTTCTGTCATCAATCGGGTCAACGCTGTCCAAATTTGCGGCAGATTTACGGATTCTGCAGTCTCCCATGTTCGGTGAATGGAGTGAACCTTTTGGCAGTTCACAGGTCGGATCATCTGCTATGCCGTATAAGAAAAATCCGGTTTCAGCTGAAAAAATCTGTTCACTTGCCAGATATCTTATCAGTTTGCCGGCTGTGGTTCTGGAAAATGCATCACTCTCGCATCTTGAAAGGACACTTGATGATTCCGCAAACAGAAGAATAATCTTTCCCACTGCGTTTTTAACTTTGGATGAAATAGTTAGTACCGCTCAAAAAATCCTCAAAGGTCTTGTTGTAAATGAAAAAAGGATTACTCATAACCTCAATGTATACGCTCCGTTTTTGGCAACCGAAGCTGTACTTATGGAATCTGTAAAGAAAGGTGCTGACCGGCAGAAAATGCATGAGATTTTACGAAAATTATCATTAAAAGCCTGGGAAGAGGTCATCACCGGAAGACCAAATCCATTATTGGAATTGATGAAGTCTGATTCACGAATTCTTCGGTATATTAAGAAAGAAAATATCAATAAAGTCGCAGACGTTTCGACTCATACCGGCGATGCCGGAAAAAGGGGAATGACGTTAATTTCACAAATACAAAAGGAGGTTATCAGTGTATGAAAAAACCACTCGTTTCCGTCGTTATGGGAAGTGATTCTGATATTCCTGTCATGAAAGAAGCAATTGATGTTTTACATCAGTTTGAGATAAGCCATGAGATATTTATTCTGTCTGCCCACAGGTGTCCCGACCAGACTGCAGAATTTGCCAAAAGAGCCATCCAGAGAGGAATTAAAGTGATTATTGCCGGAGCCGGCGGGGCAGCACATCTTGCCGGAATAATAGCAGCCAACACTGCTCTTCCCGTTATCGGGATTCCGGTTTTATCAAAAAGCCTCAGCGGAATTGACTCTCTGTATTCTACGGTTCAGATGCCTCCCGGAGTACCGGTTGCGACCGTTGCAATAAACGGTGCAAAAAATGCAGGATTACTCGCCATACAAATATTGGCGTTAAGTATGCCAAAACTTCAGAAAAAATTTGCGAATTACAAAAAAGATCTTGGTAAATCAGTGATTTCCAAATCTGAAGAGCTAACGCGTATCGGTTGGCAAAAATATCTCAAACAGAAAGGAATATAAAGTATGGTGAATAAAAATACTATTATTGAATCCATTCCCAAATGTCTTAAAACAGTAAATATCGTAGGTTCAGGTAGAAAATTCCGGGGAAAAGTCAGGGATTATTATATAACCGGCGATAAACGGATTATGATTACCACCGACCGCCAGTCTGCATTTGACGTCAATTTGGGTTATATACCGTTTAAAGGTGCGGTTCTCAACCAACTTTCAGCGTTCTGGTTTGCAAAAACGAAACACATCGTAAAAAATCATCTGATTACCGTTACTCATCCGAATGTCATGATTGTCCGTAATTGTAAACCGATTCCCATAGAAATGATTGTCCGCGGATTTATATCAGGCGTAACTAAAACGTCAATCTGGTATTCGTATAGTAAAGGTGAGAGATTGATTTACGGTCTGACATTTCCTGATGGTCTCAGAAAAAACCAGCAGCTTCCAAAACCGGTTATTACTCCGACTACACATGGTGGCGGGAAAGGCGGTCATGACGAACGCTTGACCAAAGAAGAGATTATTAAGCGCCGTATTGTTGATAAGAAATTATACGAACAGATGGAAAAGGCAGCTTTAGCACTCTTTCATTACGGCAGCAGACTTTGTATGGAAAGAGGATTGATTTTAGTGGACACGAAGTATGAATTTGGTCTCTATAACGGGAAACTTACTCTGATGGACGAAATTCACACACCGGACTCATCCCGGTTCTGGATAGAAAAGACGTATCTTTCCCGGTTTGAAAAAGGACAGGAACCGGAAAATTACGATAAGGAATTCCTGCGGTTGTGGTATAAAGAGCGGGGATTTTCCGGTGAAGGTAAACCTCCTGAGATGACGGGCAAACTCATAGTCGATCTCGCAAAGAGGTACGTGAATGTTTACGAAATACTGACCGGTAAAATTTTTAAACCATACAAGTATCCCATCAATGATGAGATTGCAAAAACTTTGAAACGTATTTTGTGAAACGGTTCACATAATGCATGAAAACCAAACATATTTCCTACAGTCATGTCGGTGACAACTATCATACCAAAGATCCGATAAAAAAATTTGCACAGGCGTCAGCAGCAAAAACCGGCAGCAATCTGAAATTTCATAAATTTATGGAAATATCCGATACGAGAGGTGAATCGGCGTATGTGTGGAAGCAGGGGAAAATTTTCATGGCGTCGGTTATCGAAGGACTTGGTTCCAAGAATCTTGTTGCAGATTCGGTATATTTGTTAACCGGAAAATCTTATTACGATCATATCGCTCATGATACGGTAGCAACCATCATTAATGATCTGATTTCAACTGGAGCTACACCTCTGGTTATACATGCATATTGGGCAGTTGAGGATAACAGGTGGTTTAATGATCTCAAAAAAGTTCGAGATTTGGTGAGAGGTTGGAAATCGGCGTGTGATGAAGCGCGCGTTTCCTGGGGCGGGGGAGAAACCCCGACGCTCAAAGGCATCATTGTTCCCGGTACAATTGAACTTGGAGGATCTGCAGTCGGTACCATCAAATCACCTAAAAGACTAATAACTGACAGAAAGTTATTATCCGGTGACCGGATACTTTTCGTTCAAAGCGCCGGTATCAATGCCAATGGGTTGTCCCTTGCACGGGCTGTCGCAGGAGAGCTTTCAGATGGGTACCGAACAAAAATTAACAAATCAAAATCATTCGGAGAAGCGCTTCTTACGAAATCACATATTTATGCCGGTCTTCTGGAGAAATTATCCGAAGGAGGAGTGAATCTTCACTACATATCACACATCACAGGGCATGGTTTGAGAAAAATCATGCGTGCCAGAAAGGAATATTCATACATAATAGAAAACATTTTTGATCCACAGGAAGAATTTTTATTTATCCAAAAACATGCGGGTCTCTCTGACCGGGAAATGTACGGGACATTTAATATGGGTATGGATTATGCGTTGTTTTTACCCGGGAAAGATATTGATAACGCACAAAAAATAATACGTGCTGCCGGATATAATAGTATCCCGGCCGGGTACGTCAGTCGTGGCAGAAGACGCGTTATTATAAAACCTAAAAATATTGAATATGCGTCAGACGAACTGGACTTGAGATAATAAAGTTATGTTTCTGACGGGATAAAACACAAGTTCTACTGCTGATACCGGTAGAGGTACGCTGTACCGATCGATTTTTCAAGTCTGATAACACCGGCTTTTTCCATATTGTTTACGGCAGACAGGAAATTTTCAGGAGATTCCAGCAATTGAGTAAGCCATTGCGTTTGATCAGTGTTAACTATCATATACTCAGGTGATCCGGCACTATCCAACCACCAGCATGATGTTTGTCCGCATACGGAATCTTTCCTGTCATGAATTCTAGGATATAACAGATAGATATATTGTCTGTGACTTAAATGCGGGACTATATGTTGTGTTGCGGCAACGCTGGCGTTCTTCGGAACGTACTGAAGCAATGCATCAGTGTCTTTCATCCATTGAGAATGGTTCCAATATACTGATTTTATCAGTTTATTGAGGGGAAAATGAAAGACATACTGCTGTATGAATGCTGAAATAATCAATATACATGCAAATATGGACAAAGATATTTTTTTTCTATTTAAATATGAAAAAACTTCAAGCGTTCCTAGAGCAAGAAATACTGCCAGTATTGCTCTGTGGTGCATATACGGGCTCCACATACGGGAAAACTCCGGTCCTGTTACGAAATACTGGGAAAGATCCAGCAGTATCGCTGATACTGCACCGATAGAAAAAAATGGAATACCCGTGAATGACAGAAATGTATACAGAAGCACTGATTGTTTTTCCGGGGAGTTAACGAACTGTTGAAAAATAATGACTGGATTTGCTGATAACCGTGGAACATATTCGTATCCGACGGGTGACAATCGGCTGATTATAGACATTGCAATGATTGAGTATGATAATCCGCCTATTATAAATGCAGCACCTACCTTTCTGTACGTCCTGTTTAAAAGATAGATACACCCAAGACATGCAAGGGCTATTCCCATATTTTCCTGTGTGAGTAGTGAAAGGATCAGAAATATCCAGAATAATGTACGTTTTTTTGTTTCAAGAAAGTATGCAAGCCATACAAGGAGTCCTGTACCGATAATTATCGGATGAAAATCAAAAAAGACACCATATTGGATACCGTAAAACAGAGTATATACAATGCTTACGCTTAAAGATACAAATTTTGAAAAGCCGCGGTTTTGCGTCAATTTATATATTGCCATTCCCGAAAAAGCAATCCAGACAGCCTGAAAAATGAGAATCATCCGTACATCTGACCATATCCAGTAAAGCGGAGAGAGAAGCGGGAGTGTCAGGGTAAGATGGTCGGCAAGTACCAAGCGGTCTTTAACGGAACTATACGGATAGGTAAATTTTGAATATTGCCAAACAGATTGATCATATAATCCCAAATCATACGCTCCGGATTGATAATTAGTGTGCCTGACTATTGATAATATACAGAAAAGGACGGCAATACCGCATACCCACAAGAGAATTATTGTAAATGCGCGCCTCTCTATCAAAGTTTCAATTCTTCTTAGTAATACATTGAATTGTATCGGTAAGCGTTTTTGTGCCATGAATAAATCCTAAAACATCAGATTCTTCTTATGTATAATACAATATACGATATGACAAAAAAATCCACTTTTATTGTATCCGGTTTAGACTCTCACGCAACACAAGAGAAGAAAGATCAAACCATACGGAACGTATTTTTGGAATCAACCAATAACGTTTCATGGCTTACCAAAGGTCAGACGGTTCTTTTAAAACCCGCATTGAACTCTCCCGATCCTTATCCGGCAACTACAGACCCGGACGCTGTGAGGGTTGTAGCACAGGAACTGACCAAACGCGGTGCACGGGTTGTCATCGGCGATCAGTCGGGGATAGGTCATGTTCTTCATACACCCTCAGGTGTTATGCGGGGATCGACCCGGGTATGCTATCACGCAAGCGGCATGAGTAAAGGAATGGATGCGTATCCGTTTGTTGCATTTGAAGAAAACGGGTGGAATACCGGTTTTGTAAAATTTACTTCAAAGAATTGTTCTGCCTGGACTCATGGGTACTACATCAGCCGGTGCGTGGGTGAGGCGGATCATATTGTCAACCTGCCAAGGATAAGCACTCACGGCCAGGCAGGTGTCACAATCGGTTTTAAAAATTATGTCGGAATCCTGCGTGATGACAGCAGGCTTGAATTTCACGATACCGGTCCGTTTGCATCCATGATGAGTGTTAAAAACAGGAAGTCAGGTACACCGGTACAAAGGGATGTATTTATAAGAAAAATTACCCAAATATTCGAATCGGTTAAAGATAAAGTCCGTCTCACTCTCGTATCATCCGTATGTGCTCAGGTGACAGGAGGTCCTGATAAAACATCAGCAGGTTTATGGAATTCTTATGTTTCCAAGCCGGATGCCGGACTTATCTACGCCTCATCCGATCCTGTTGCTGTGGAAGCATTTGGTATTGCCGATTTATATACCCTGCAGTCACGTATTCCTCATTATCAGAAAATTTGCCAAATTGCTCTCGGGATTATAAATCCACTCAGTTCTCTTTTGGATGAAGGACGTGTCAGGAATAATCTTTTTGTGAAATATGGTTTAGAGGCTCATTACGGAATCTGCGCAAATAGAATTACAGTGCTTCATAACAATCAGAAGTATAACGAGAGAATAGATGAAATCAGAAGTTTGTTGCGGTTGCCGGTATAGAAATGTACAATAAAGGAGGGTGAATGATATGTCCGATTCCCGGAAAAAAATCCTTATCATCGAAGACGATACTACCCTTCAGGCAGTCTATAAAACACGATTTGAACACGAAGGGTATGCCGTTATTCAGGCATTTAACGGTCATTTAGGATATGCATACGCCTCTGAACATAAACCCGACCTTATTCTTCTCGATATCATGCTTCCGGAGGGTATGAACGGATTTGATGTGTTATCACAATTGAAACAGAACATGGAATTACAGCGTATTCCGGTCATACTCCTTTCTAATTTGGATTCGGAAAAGGAATCCGGAGCTGCCATGGGAGCAGTTGATTACGTAGTAAAGGCAAATACATCCATAGACGAGCTTATTTCTAAGGTGAAATCTCATTTATCATAAATACCCGATAGAGCCAATTGACGCTTATTTCTTCCGGGATGTATAATGGAATCGTGCGTAAGACTCTCGACCAGCTTCCGATTCATGACTTTTTCTATTATTCCCGCGGTCGATTCAATGCCATCACAGACGTTCCCGGTATCAAAGTAGGCCATTCAACCATTATAGAAGGGGATAATATCCGTACCGGAGTGACTATAGTAATGCCGCTTGATGATTATATGAAAAGCAAGATGATCGCAGGTGGGTTTATACTTAACGGGAACGGTGAAACGCTTGGATTGGCATATATCATGGAAGAAGCCCGGTTAACGAGTCCGATTTTTTTGACAAACACATATTCCGTCGGTGATGTTGCAAATGCCGTTATCCATTATTATAACGGCGCCATACAGCTTCCGATTGTAGCTGAGTGCTGGGACGGTTATCTAAATGACATAGACGGACGATACGTTCAAGCAGAACACGTGAGACAGGCGATAGAAACAGCCTCGAGCGGTCCTGTCCATCAGGGGTGCGTCGGCGCGGGGACGGGAATGACGGCATTCGGTTTTAAAGCAGGGATCGGAACATCCTCACGAACGATAACATTACTTGGTAAGGAATATACCATTGGTGTTTTGGTAAACAATAATTTAGGAAATGAAGTAGGGCATCACAGATATTTGCGTATAGGGGGAGTTGATATCGGCAAATTATATACGGAAATGGAGCGGGAAGGGGAAGCAACGGATTCTTCAGAGTCGCAACAATCTTCTACGATTTGTGTAATTGCGACAGACATACCTCTGGTTCAGAATCAGTTAAACCGCCTTTCTAAACGGGCAGTCCTCGGTATGGGCAGGATGGGAGTTGTATCATATACAGACAGCGGTGATTTTATTCTTGCTTTTACTACTGCAAATAAACCACCGAAGCGCGGAACGGACGTTTTATGGGAAGCGCAGATGGTAGAAGAGAAGATGTTGGATGATATTTTTGAAGCGACTATCGAAGCAGTGGAAGAGTCATATATCAATTCTCTCCTGACTGCAACAGACATGACCGGAAGGGACGGACATATTATGAAAGCTCTGCCCATTGAGCTGTTTATCAAAAAAGGTATGTTTCCGAAACCCTGGAAGAAATCCGAGCTTCTGTCCGGATAGGATTTCTATTCGTATCGGATCGCTTCCATAGGAGACAGTTCAGCTGCGCGTTTAGCCGGCATCACGCCAAACACAACCCCGACAAGTGAAGAGACCCCGAGTGCAACGATGACGGTTGTTGTATCGATATACGCCGGAAACAGACTTTGCATAGCCAATACTATTACGTATGAAACGACAAGACCTAAAAATCCGCCAAAAATGGATAAAAGAACGGATTCAGCCAGAAATTGATATAAAATGTCGCTTCTTCTTGCTCCTATTGCCCTTCTGATTCCGATCTCGCGGATCCGTTCCACTACGGAAACATACATGATATTCATAATTCCTACCCCGCCCACAACGAGGGATATTGCCGCTATCGCAACAAGTATGGTATTTAAAATATTAAAAATGGAATTGATTGTGTTGAGAATTTCAGTCGGTTCAATAACAGAAAATTCGTCTGTTTTGTAGCGCTTCAGAAGAATTTTTTTGGCATCGGTCTTGATTTGGGCCATCGAATCTTCTGAATCGGCTTTAATATAGATTGCATAGTAGGTTTTATCCGGATTGAAACTGGATGCAGCTTTAACCGGTATATATACATGTTCATCTACACTGGGAGTACCTAATCCACCGCCTCCGCCTTTGGATACGGCAACACCGACTACCCGGAATGCCTGTGTTTCAATTTTTATGATTTTACCCAAAGCATCGTCAGCAGTTCCGAACAGCTGTTCGGCAGTTTTTGATCCGAGAACTGCCACTTTTGCGCCTTTATCGGCGTCGCTTTTTTCAAACAACCGGCCAATGTCCGCTTCAATGTTCATCACGGGAAACATATCTGCTGTTGATGCAGCGATTTCGACGGATTTTGAGTCTATCTGACCCTGAATTTTAGAAAATTTTATGAAAAAAGGTACCGTGTATTCGGAATTTTTAATTTTTTTAAGTGATGCTACATCTTTATCGTCAAAACGGATTCCACCTACCATACTGCCACCCATTCCGCTCATATCCCCTCCGGACATATCTCCCGGCATGATAAATACGGTATTAGAACCCATACTTTCGAATTGTTGCTGGATATAACGTTTAAGCCCCAGACCCATTGCTATCAGAAGAACGACTGAGGAAATGCCGATAAATATGCCAAGCGATGTAAGAAAGGTACGCAGTTTATTGCGACGGAAATCATCCAACGCTGTTTTTATGATAAACGTAAAATTATTCATAATTACTCAATGATTTTTCCGTCCCGTATATGAATCTGACGACGGGTTCTGTCCGCTACGTCTTTCTCATGGGTAACAAGAACTATTGTGACATGTTCTTTTTTATTGAGATCTTCCAATAGATCCAGAATTGCATTACCGTTTGCAGTATCCAGATTGCCCGTAGGTTCGTCAGCGAGTATCAGATCCGGTTTCATCATAAGCGCCCGGGCGATAGATACGCGCTGCTGCTGGCCCCCGGAAATTTTATTCGGAAAAGAGTAAGCTTTTTCTTTGATACCGAAATGTCCGAATCAGTTCCATCGCACGTTCTTTTGGGTCGAAATCAAGCTTCCGTCTCGCGTATATCGTAGGCAAAAGAATGTTTTCAAGATTCGTAAGTTTATTTATTAAATTAAATTGCTGGAAAACAAAACCGACGAATTCACTCCGCAGAGTCGAAAGTTCATTGTCGGATAAATGAGATATGTCTTTTCCGTTCACAGTAATATCACCACGTGTGGGTTGATCCAAAAGTCCGATGATATGCATGAGTGTTGATTTTCCCGAACCGGAAGGTCCCAAAATTGCAGAATATTCACCTTTTTGTATACTCAGGGAAACATTATCAAGCGCCCGAAAAAGTTCACCGCCTATATCGTATTCTTTGAAGATTTTCGAGAGTTTAATCATACACTACATCACCCTCTGATATCCCCCCGATGATTTCCGTGTCAGCGTCAAAATCCTCTCCTGTTTCAATATATTTTTTTTGTTTTTTCTTGTCCCCGTTTGTTGTCGCGTACACAAACTTTTTTTCATCATCCTGTTTGATAAATGAAGTCGGAATGGATAGGATATTGTTTTTTGTTTTTATTGTAAACGTTGCATCCGCAGTCATATCTATTCTATAAGTGTTATCGGTATTTTCTGTCGGAAATATGACTTTAACGTCGTATACGGTTCCTGTTTCGCCGGTTTTCGGAATAAATGAAATTGTATCTATCGTTCCGCTGACAGACGCATCGGGAAATGCATCCATGGTAATTTCCGCGATCATGCCTTTATGAAGTTTTATTACTTCGTTTTGATCTGCAGATACGGATAAGTAGACAGTCCGGGGGTTTATCACCTCAAACTCTGCAGTTGCCGGAGTAATGTTCATTCCGGTATACGGTGCGTCAATCTTCGTAATAATTCCGTCTATCGGTGTCCAGAGTGAAGCGTATTCCACACTTAAATTCTGGAGTTCCACGTCCAAAACGCTGTTATTGAGATCAAATTGTGATTTTTCCAGAATTCGTTTAATAGTGTCGTCTTTAATTGTATTTTTATAGTCATCTTTTGTCTGTTCAAAATCCCATCGTTCCGAAAGGTACGTATTTAATTTTTTTTCAAGGGTTTTTTTCACATCCCGCTGATCTAAGGAAGCAATAGTCTGAAATTTTTTCACTGCGTCGCCTTCTTTTACACCAACCCAGGTAAGACGTCCTGATGTTTGGAACCGGAGAATAATTCTTTCCCGTGCATCTATTTTGCCGGAAAGTGTGAGAGTCTGGATCAGATTTTTACGCCCGACTGTATATGAAGTAATTTTTTTCTTTGAACCGTTCGTCTGCACGGATTGATTATTCCGGATATAAAAATATCCGCCTATTAAGGCGACTGCGGCAATAAGTATGAAATATTTATTGAATAATATTTTCTTCAACACAGCCATATGATTATATCATGGGTATAGTTTTATGCTTCAGTGCGGTTGAAACGAAAATATTTCGATGATATCTGCATACCCCGTGCATGATTATCGCCTTTATGTGTTCTTCGGTTCCGTACCCTGCGTTTTTGTGCCATACATATTCCGGATACAACTCACCTATGCGTTTCATAAATGTATCACGGGTGACTTTGGCTACTATACCTGCAAGGATAACGGCGGGAATTATCCTATCCGCATGCGGAACGGATGTCACATGATGATTTGTCGACGTGATACGGTAATTACCGTCTATTATGACTTTATCGCAGGGTTTTACATTTGTAAGCAAACGGATAAATATGTTTCTGTTTGTCCATCCGATTCCTTTTGCATTTATAGTTGTAACTCTTGAAACGTATATAAAATAAGTAATTTTGAGTGTTTGTATTAAATCCATCACTGCATTTCGTTGTTTGCGGGAAAGAGTTTTACTGTCACGTATGACGATACCCGATTGAAACAGGTTTTTTTCCATTGTATGCGGTAAAATCACGGCTGCTGCAACCAGAGGACCTGCAAGCGCTCCTCTACCTGCTTCATCCATACCGCAAACAGTGTGATTTTTTATGAATGCCATATTTATATAATCGCGGGTGTTGACAAAAATAATACTATAGTGCAATATTAATTGCTATGAAAAAAACAGCAAGTTCCCAACAAAACAAAGTAAAAAAGTCCGTTTCACGCGCACATAAGGCTGCTTTAGGGGAGCCATATATGCCCGTTGGTAATGATAAGGAAGAAACGTTTATTTCAACTCCTCCTTCCAACAAAAAAAGCCCGGTTCCGATCATATTAACTCTTATTCTTGTAGGGGGATTGCTTTGGATGGGGATGACGAAAAGATCCCTTGATAGTTTGGTTACGATGAAAAATAAGACAATTCCTGATGCAGTACAGAAGGTAACCGGCGGATCAGCTAAGGTCAAAGAGATTGCAAATTTGAAGGAAGTGAGCGGTGTATATGAATTTGAACTTAATTTGGATTCTAACGGGCAAGTGAATAAATACACATCATATATCACAAAAGACGGAAAGATACTTTTCGTTTCCGGTACCAAACTCACGGATTTGGATAAAAAAGCAAACACTACTGCGCAGCCTGAAACGAAGAAATTAAGCTGTGCGGATGTAAAGAAAGCTGATCTGCCGAAAGTAACTGCATATGTTGTTGCCAATTGTCCGTATGGTCTTCAGATGCAGCGTGCCATGAAAAAAGCAATAGAAGAGCAACCTGAGCTTTCAGAATATCTGAACGTCAGGTATCTGGGAAGCATACAGAACGGAAAAATTACATCAATGCACGGCGACGAAGAAGCAGTTGAAAACCATCGACAGATATGCATAAGGGAAGAACAACCCGCACTCTATTGGCCGTATGTTTCGTGTTACATGAAAAAAGCCGGTGAATCAGCATCTTGTCTTGTTTCATCAGGAATAAACGCGACGCAACTCTCTTCATGCATGAGTGATGCGAAGCGCGGTTTGGCATACGCTGCGAAGGATTTTGAACTTGCGGATAAATTCCAAATTGCAAGTTCTCCGACGCTTTTAGTAAATGACGAACAGATAGTATCTGAGAATGATTTCGGAGGCAGGACGCCGAACGCATTAAAAGAATTGTCCTGCTGCGGTGCAAATACAAAAGGGGCATATTGCACGAAAAATCTCACAACGGATTCGGCAGCTGTGGCATTCTCTGAAACGGATGTTCAAACAGGAGGATCCCAGTCGGCAGTAAATTGTAATCCGCAATGAGGTTATAACAGCGATTCCTGATCAATATTCTTCGGAGGACGCTTACCGAGGTGTTTAAACGCATTCATTGTTACCATTCTTCCGCGTGTCGTACGTTTGAGAAAACCGATCTGCATAAGGTACGGTTCCAGTACTTCCTCAACTGTTCCGATATCTTCAGAAAGTGCTGATGCAATTGTCTGAATTCCGACAGGACCCCCGGAAAACTTATCGATAATCGTAGTAAGAAGTCTGACATCAGACGAGTCCAAACCCATCGTATCCACTTCAAGCATTTGAAGAGCTTTTGACAGAATTGCATCCGTTATTTCTCCTACTCCTTCTACATCAGCCACGTCACGGATGCGCTTGAGAAGCCGAAGTGCAATTCTTGGCGTACCACGGGCCCGTATGGATAATTCTTTTTTTGCTGTGTCTGATAACCGGACTTGAAGTTTCGCTGCGGCATGATCAAGGATTATTTCCAGCTCTGCCGGAGTATAGAATGACAACCTGTTTATTACCCCGAATCTGTCACGCATGGGTGAGGACAAAAGTCCGATCCTCGTCGTTGCACCGACGAGTGTAAAAGGGGGAACATCCAAACGGAGCGTTCTGGCCGATGGTCCTTTTCCGATGACAATATCCAATGCAAAATCTTCCATTGCAGGATAGAGTGTTTCTTCGACCAGTTTGTTGAGACGGTGAATTTCATCTATAAAAAGGATATCACGCGGTTCCAGATTGGTGAGTATTGACGCGAGATCTCCGGCGCGTTCAATTGCAGGGCCTGAAGTAATTTTCAGATTTACACCCATTTCTTTAGCAATGATATGTGCAAGCGTTGTCTTACCGAGACCGGGCGGGCCGTATAAAAGAATGTGTTCGACTGCCTCTTTTCTTTTTTTAGCGGCGGCAATTGATATCTGTATGCTTTTTTTCACTGTAGTCTGACCGGCAAATTCGTCCCAGGATGCCGCACGCAATGAAACAAATAAACGCTCTTCTTCATCCCGGACGGGTGTATCTTTTTTAGTTTTTTCCTGTATTTGTTTCATATAAAAAACTACGTATGTTTACCTATATATTTAAGTGCCTCACGTATTTTATTTTCTAACGTTGCTTCAGTTTTCTGGATTTTCCTTATGGCATACACTGCCTCACTTTTGCCGAAACCCATACCGATAAGCGCATCGAGAATTGCTTTTGTCTCGGAATCTCCTTCTTCTCTCAGGTCCAGTTCCTTTGTGCTCCCGATTTTTGATTTCAATTCAATAATTATTTTCTGGGCATTTTTTTTGCCTAAACGCGGGATTGTTGTGAAAAAATCAACATCGGATGAGATTATTGCTTTTTCTACGGAATGATATCCTCTGTCGATAACCAGCAGTGCCGTTTTTGGTCCGACCCCGGATACCGTAAGGAGAAGGTTAAATAAATCAAGATCCCTTTTGAGGGTAAATCCGTATAATTCCAAAGCATCATCCCGTACATGCGTATGGATATATAATACTGTTTCCGCAACCGGTTTTATGGAACGCAGAATATTGGGAGGAACAGATACTTCATATCCCACTCCGTGTACATCCAGAATAATCGTTGTCGGGTTTATGCTTTCGGGAATTCCCGTGAGTTTGCCTATCATATGAGTTTTTGTTTCAGTTTGTATGAATACGCGTGTGTCAGAGCTATAGCACAGGCATCTGTCACATCATCAGGTTTCGGTGTTTCTTTCAATTTCATAATGGATACGATCATTCTCGCAACCTGGGTTTTATCGGCTTTTCCGCTGCCCGTTATTGTTTGTTTCACAACAAGAGGAGTATACGATACAACTTGAATATCCGCCAGAGCTGCAGAAAGTATTATGACTCCTCTTGCCTGACCCACGGAAATTGCCGTTTTTGCGTTTGTTGCAAAAAACAATTCCTCTACACTGACGACATTCGGAGTATATGCTGAAATGAGTTCATTCATTTTTCTGTAGATAAAGAGCAGTCTTTCCGTATCGCTTTTTGTATGGATATCCGGAATAATGCAACCGTATGCAGGTATGGTGATGAGAGAATTTTGCACATGAACCACTGACCATCCGACACGTGTTGTTCCGGGGTCAACTCCGAGGATCTTCATGAGAATGTTATATCATGTAAGTCAGTTTTTTCCAAAAAAAACTCATGTAATTGAAGCAGAGATACCGATGAAGGTATACTGGAAACATGGGAAGTATTCTGCGCTTTGCTTTCGTTGCTGTTATTGCATTTATTGTCTTGACCGTGCTTTCGGTGGGATGGTCAAAATTTTCAGTACAACCCCGTCCCGACGCAATAAAGATATTTCACGGGTACGTAAAAGATACTTATCTTGCCAAACAGACAGCCCAGGTTCTCGGTGTTACCGACAGCACAACGAGCGCGCCTATGTCTTTTTCATCCATCGCTTCCGATTTTAAAACGCGTGCAATTCAGGAAGTAAGTGATCAGGTACGGTTATTTATTGTATCGAGACTCGCAATTCAGCTTATGTATCAGTTTAACGCTCTTCCCGAATCCGACCGTTCTGCAGTGACGTCGCTTATCTGCAAACCGGACTCCGGTCGCGTCATTGATGCTACATCATCAGGGATTCACTAGTATGCTTATAAAGTTACAACTTACCCGAATCCGCAAGTTTATCCGGACACATGTTCACGGCATCATTTCAGGCGGAGCAGACAATGATCCCGCGGGAATATCGACATATGCCATTTCAGGGGCAAGATTTGGATATCAACAATTGTGGCTTCTTGTTTTATCAACACCCATGCTTATAGCCGTTCAGGCCATGTGCGCGAGGCTCGGTGACGTAAAACGGAAAGGATTAATGGTTATTTTCCGTGAACATTATCATCCTGTAATTGCAATATCCGCGATGATAATTCTGCTTATAACAAATATCGCGACTCTTTCGGCAGATTTGCTTGGTGTTGCCGACAGCTTTGAACTTATAAGCGGTATATCACGATATATATGGATTATCCCGATTGCATTTGGAATTTGGTACGTAGAAGTTTTTAAAAGTTTTAAAGTCATAGAAAAGTACCTCTTTTTATTAACATTTGTTTTTTTGGGGTACATCATAACAGCATTTCTTTCAAAACCTGATTGGGTTTCAGTTCTGAGATTTACGATACTGCCTGATATATCGGTTTCACCGGGATATTTTGTGGCAGCGCTCGGTCTATTGGGAACAACAATTACACCGTTTCTTTTCTTCTGGCAATCCAGACAGGATTTAGAAGAGCATTTACCTGCAAAAGAATTGGAAAATGACATTAGACATGAAGATACTGTTCTTGCTCCGGGTTTTATCTGGAGCAACATCATTTCCTTTTTTATTATTGTTTCCACATCAGCAGTGCTTCACGCAAACGGAAGATTTGATATTAAAAGCGCTGCAGAGGCAGCGCGGGTTTTGGAACCGTTTGCAGGATCATATGCGAAAATTCTTTTTGCTCTCGGAATCATCGGATCAGGAATACTCGCCATACCGGTACTTGCCGCATCAACAGCATACGCCGTAGCGGAGACGTTTCATTGGCATGAAAGTTTATCCGATAAACCCAGTAAAGCAAAAGGATTTTATGCCGTTGTGTCACTTTCGATAGTTGCAGGTTTACTTATTATATTAAGCGGTGTAGATCCGATTCAAAGCCTTTTCTATTCTCAGGTTCTCAATGGTATATTGGCACCCGTCCTTATCATTCTGATTTTACTTCTTGCTTCAGACCGTAAAATCATGGGGAAGTTTGTAAACAGAGGGTTTGATACCATATTTGGCTGGTTAACAGTTTTTGTTATGATATTTGGTACGTGCGGACTCGTCTGGCAAATACTGGTAAAATAATATGATTTTTTCCGGAAAATTCCACCGGAATACTCTTAGCACAGCATGGTATAAAATCCTTTTTTCTATACTGCATGACGGATACAAAGCGAAAGTTGAAATAGTATACAATACGATCCTTTATGAAAGAAGAATTGGTTCGTCGGACAAAACAGGTTTTATCTAAACTCGATCTTGATAATAAACGGATTACAGTTGAGAGTCTTGAAAAGGAAAGTCTGGACCCTTCATTCTGGCAGGATAGTGCAAAAGCAACCACTGTAATGAAAAAAATTTCAGCCATAAAGAAAGAAATAGAACAGGGTGAAATGCTTGAACTTCTTATGACTGACGGTAAAGAAGAAGATTTGGAAAAAGAAGTAGACAGACTTGAATATGCACTCTATTTATCAGGTGTCCATGACAGGGGAGATGCAATTATTGCTCTTCACGCAGGACAGGGAGGAACAGAAGCCATGGACTGGACGGGTATGCTATACCGGATGTATACAAGGTTTATTGAACGTAAAGGATGGTCCGCAGAAGAAATTGATTATACGCGGGGAGACGAAGCAGGTATCAAAAGCATTACACTGCAGGTTACCGGGACATACGCGTATGGGTACCTGAAAGCGGAAGCCGGAGTACACAGACTTGTCCGGCAATCACCGTTTAATGCCGATAACCTGCGGCAGACTTCATTTGCAATGCTTGAAGTTCTTCCTGTGGTAGAAGATGAGGATGTGGTGATAAAAGAGGACGAGCTTGAATGGGATTTTTACAGAAGCGGAGGAAAAGGGGGCCAAAACGTGAATAAAGTGTCAACTGCAGTCCGTTTGAGGCATAAACCGACAAATATCGTCGTTACGTGTCAGAGTGAACGGTATCAGGGTCAAAACAGGGAATACGCGCTGAAAATTTTACGTGCAAAGTTATGGGCAATAGAGGAAGAACATCGGAAAACAGAGCAGGAAAAAGTGAAGGGCGCATATAAAACACCCGGTTGGGGAAATCAGATACGATCATATGTTCTTCATCCGTATCATATGGTAAAAGACCTGCGTACCGGTCATGAAACAGGTAATACCGGACGTGTTTTGGATGGTGATATAGAGGATTTTATTATCTCATACTTGAAAAAAATCGCGTAAGCCGTAATAATGGTATGAGCATGCGAAATGTATGAACAAGGTCAACGTGCAAACTCAGATACATCCGTCAAGTGCGGGAGTTGTGCCGAAAGAAGCACCGCTTGTTCAAAGTATTGACACACGTGATCCTGATGCGATCAAAGCAGGTATTTCTATGAAAAAAACTATTTTTGCAGTATATATTGTGCTCATTGTGTTAGGAGTTGGTACGGGCTATTTGCTCTCCAGAGGAACAGGATCATCCAAAAATGCTCCTGTTACGGGTTCAATGCTGACAACAGGATCTGCGGTGGGGATTAGCGATGAAACGACATTTAAAGATTCCGCTGAGGGCACTATTGAAGCCGGTGGTGCAGACGGAGAGGGGACTCATAAACTGATCAGAGACGGCGGGCCTTCCCAGACTGTATATCTTATATCGTCTGTTGTTGATCTGGACGAATTTATCGGGAAAAAAGTTAAAGTATGGGGTCAAACTCAGGCAGCAAAAAGTGTAGCATGGCTCATGGATGTAGGAAAAGTTGAGCTTAAATGAACAATGATACGTTACGACAAAGTATCCAAACAATACGGGCAATTACAGCCGGCATTATCCGATATTTCTCTTGAAATTGCGGATGGTGAATTTGTTTTTTTAATCGGTCCGTCAGGAGCAGGAAAAACAACAGTACTACGTCTTCTTACCCGTGATCTTGACCCAACGAGCGGAAGTATTTTTGTAGATGAGGAAGATATTTCAACGATCCGATCAAAAAGTATATACCTCCTTCGGAGAAAAATAGGAATGATTTTCCAGGACTTTAAACTTCTTTCCGAACGTACAGTATACGAAAATGTTGCGATACCTTTGGAAATACTAGGGAAAAAGGAAGATGAAGTCAAAAAATCAGTAGAAAAAATTCTGGATATCGTCGGGCTTTCCAAAAAAACAAATCTGTTTCCTCAACAATTATCTGCAGGAGAAATGCAAAGGACGAGTATTGCGCGATCTCTTGTGGGCGGACCCAAGGTGCTTCTCGCTGATGAACCGACCGGAAATCTGGACCCTGAGACTGCTTGGGGAATTCTTAAAATATTAAGCGAAGTCAATTCAATCGGTACGACGATAATCATGGCAACACACAATACCACCATAGTAAATGATATGAAAAAAAGGACTATTACCATTCATGACGGAATGATAGTGAGAGACGAAACACACGGTAAGTATCATACGGGGAATGATAAACATGACGAAGATAATGGTTCGGATGTAAAAAATCATGAACACGAAAACCATCATAAGGAGAAAAAACACCATGGGAATTCGTAAAACCACCTGGCATCATATCAGAAGGTCACCATTTCATGCATTTGCAGCGATTGTAACTATTTTTATAACGTTTCTTCTCGGAGGTGTGTTTTTGCTTTTAACAACTGCATCTGTTGAAATACTTGCATATTTTGAAAGCAAACCCCAAATAACCGTGTTTTTTTC
This sequence comes from Candidatus Gottesmanbacteria bacterium, assembly GCA_963711735.1. Classification (GTDB taxonomy): domain Bacteria; phylum Patescibacteriota; class Microgenomatia; order UBA10105; family UBA927; genus CAVQFA01. The sequence continues at coordinate 524,521 of CAVQFA010000003.1, forward strand.
GGATTCCGCAACCATGGAAACGGTAGATAAGATGAAAAAAACGCTTTTGGACACAGGTATGACATCCTCACTTGTCTACGTATCGAAAGATCAGGCATTAGCGCTGTATAAAAGCCAGTATAAAGATGATCCTTTACTTCTGGAAATGGTGACTGCTGACATTCTTCCCGCATCTTTGGAAGTGACAGCAAAGGAACCGTCGTTTCTTAAAGAGCTTGAACCGATCATAAAAAAATCTGAAGGAATAGAGGATATTGCATATCAGAAAGATGTTGTTGACGCTCTTGTCATTTGGACACGTGCAATACGGATAACCGGTATCATTTTAGCCGGAATGCTCATGCTTGATTCACTCCTTATCATAATGACTGTCATCGGACTGAATATTGCCATCCGGAAAGATGAAATAGAAATATTAAAGCTGGTAGGCGCAAGCCCGTCATACATCCGTATACCATTTCTTCTTGAAGGAGTTTTCTATGGATTTTCCGGATCAGTGCTGGCAGCAGTTGTAGTTTTAGGAACGGTTTATGCAACACTTCCGTATATCGGGACATTTTTAGGAGCAATACCTTCCATAAGTTCGCTTCTCACACAACCATTTTCACAAACTTCGATTCTGTATGCAGGAGTCTTTGCAGGAATATTACTTTCAAGCGGAAGCATCCTCGGACTTATCGGTAGCGCCGTATCAATCGGACGATATCTCAAATTTTAGTGTATTTTCCTATCATGGTCATACGCAGGCTATTCATTCTTATTTTTTGTATTTTTGTGCTGGAATTTTCCGCACTGCATATCCACGCACAGACAACATCCGATACGGATAAGCGTATTGAGGAGTTAAAAGCGAAAGTCGCAGAACTTCAGGGTACTGCAAATACGCTGACAAAAGAAATTACCATCAGAAATAACCAGATCGCAATGATCAGTTTACGTATAGAGTCCATGCGGTCGGCAATATCCAAACTTACAGCAGAAGCTGATCAATTAGCCGGGGAGATTGATAGAATCGAGACACTCCTGACACGAAGGACAGAACTTGTTCTTAAGCGGATTCCGGAATCTTACATGCGTTCGAGTGCATCACAATTCGGGATGATATTTTTCAGCAGGGATTTCAACGATTTTATCGCAAAAGTGGAATATATTTCGCTTGTTCAGAAACAGGATACACACCTCATGCTACAGCTGAAAGCAACGCAAAACAACTTTGAAGAGCGGAAAAATCTCCGGGAAGAGAAAAAAATTGAAAAACAAACGCTTCAGACACAACTTGAAGCAGAAAGTCTGGAGTTAGAACGGACACAGAAAGAGAAACAACACCTTCTGGATCAAACAAGGTCAAGCGAAGCTGTATATCAACAATTGTTGTCTCAGGCCTTAGCTGAACGACAAGCACTGGAACGGGCTCTTGTTGAAGGAGTACAGATTGGACCGATCAAAAAAGGAGATCCTATAGCTCTCGTTGGGAACACTGGATATCCGGGATGTTCGACAGGCCAGCACTTACATTTTGAGGTACGGAATAATAATGTTTGGACTGATCCGTCTCAATATCTGCAAAATAAAACCGTCAATGACGAACAGAACGGAGGCACTTGGAATGTGGGGTCAGGAAGTTGGGATTGGCCGATTGCAGATACCGTCAGGATTACACAGCACTATGGTAAGACACCCTATTCATGGAGGTATGCGTATTCAGGAGGAATGCATACGGGTTTTGACATGATATCCACATCAGGCGATATAATCCGTGCTCCGAGCGACGGAACTCTGTATTCATCAAGTCAGGCATGCGGAAGCGGAAGCATCATAAAAATAAAATATATTGATCACGGGGGCGGACTCGTTTCGTTTTTCCTGCATGTTCAATAAATAGAGTACACAAATTCTGCCTATGGGACTGTATCGGTGGTTTTTTATATGCTTCATTCTCCTTACATTATTTTTTTTGATATCCGACATTGCAGAAGCTGCATTCACACTGATTAAACCAAATCAGAGTGATATAAAGGATGCAGACGATTATTCCGTATCATTGGAATTTTCCATAGAACAGGCTGACGATACAAAGTATTATCTTCGCGGAGTTTTTTATAAGGAAGGGACCTCTGATTATTGCGGATATACCTGGAATGGGTCCGGTTGGTATAAAGGACCGTATACATCAGGTGACGGGTGGAAAAATTTTTTGCCGATTTCAATAAAAAACAGCACATGGTCAGGAATATTGAAATCCAAAATTGATACAGGTGATTCGGGATGCAGGGAAAGCGGTGTTTATGGGTTTAAAATTGAACGGTTTACGGAATCCGGATCACCTAATTTTGACAACCAAAACGAAGTCAGGGTAAACATCATGATTCCGACTCCTACGCATACCCCTCAACCGACTCATACACCAATGCCGACAGATAAACCGACACCGACAGTAAAACCGGATCCTTCGGCAACACCGACAACTGTGAAAGTTAATTCACTGATGACAAACGTCATAACAGGGATTCCGTCAAATACTCCGCGTATTTCTCCGATGGTATCAAAAGCAGACAAGGATCAAAACCATAATGACACGAAAAATTCTGAAGTTTCTGTGCTTGGATCTATGGATGATGGCATAGGCACGAATGCAAGTGAAAGTGGCTTTACGCGTTCCTCCGGAAAATATCTCGCAATTGCGCTCTCTTTTATAGGTTTAGGTTTCGCCATCCTGACGGGAGTGAGCGTGTGGCGGATTGCAGACAAAAAAAGGCAGAGTATAATATAACTCTTATGAAGATTTCTATATATTGGATACCATCCGTATTTTGGATGTGTGTAATTTTCTTTTTTTCATCCAGATCACGAATTCAGGTTGCTGATACGTACACTGTAAATTTCATCTTTTTTAAGACGTTGCATGTTTTAGAATATGCGTTATTGTTTCTTTTTAACACACGCGCTTTTCGGTATACATTTCCGGGAATTCGTCAGTCTTCACTGTATACCGCATCGTTTCTTGCCACAATCGGATTTGCGTTTACCGATGAGCTGCATCAGTTATATGTTCCGACACGCGAAGGAAGGCTCCGTGATGTTATAATCGATGCCGGAGGAATATTGCTGTCATGGATGATTTTAACGTATATACTACCAAAAATGCCGAAGAAACTCAGAGACTTGGCTCACGTTTTGCATCTCATATAATACAATACCGGCAGAAACACAAAAATAACCACGCATATGTAATTGCGCTTTCCGGGGAACTTGGCAGTGGGAAAACAACTTTTATTCAGGGAATTGCCCGTGGGCTCGGGATTACAGGCCGTATATTATCTCCGTCTTTCGTTCTTCTCCGCATTCATAGGTCAGATGTGTCTCTTTACCATATCGATCTATACAGAATTAAATCACGTGAAGAAGTAAATTTTAATATTGAAGAATATATTGCTGATTCCGCATCGGTTATATGCATAGAATGGCCTGAAATAGTCAAAAAACTTCTTCCTTCGGATACAATCTATATTAAGATGAACACATTGGAGTCAGGGATACATACGCTGACAAGCTCAGTCCATATATGATCAATCATCCAACCAGAGAGGAAATTCTGCATACAGGAGATGTATTAGCTGAAGGAGGAATAGCAATATTTCCGACAGATACAGCATTCGGGATAGGATGCCGTATTGATCGTGATGATTCTCTGAAACGATTGTTTACAATCCGGAAAAGACCGCTCAATCAAGCTATTCCGGTTCTCGTTTCGTCCGTAGAAATGGCACTGAGGTATTTTGATAATCCATCCGGTGAAACGGTTAAGCTTATGCGCACATATTGGCCGGGAGCTCTTACTGTTATTTCGTCATGTAAGAAAGAGCATCGTTTAACATATACAGGTGGTAATACGATCGGACTTCGGATGCCCGATTATACGGATATGCTTTCAATTATTTCCAGAGTCGGAGTGGGAGTGGCAGGCCCATCCGCAAATTTTCACGGGGGAAAAACACCCTATATATTTGATGAACTTGATCAGAATCTGGTACGCCTCGCAGACACTGTCCTTTACGGTGTTGGTAAAACAGGAAATGTGTCGACAGTAGTTGATTGCTCCGTAATACCATATAAAATTTTACGGAAAGGAGCAATTGAGTTAAACGTATGAAAACTTGTGTTCTCACTATTGATGCATCATCTTCCGACATTGTTCAAATTTCGGTCAGAACCAATTCCGGTGTTTTTCATAGCGGGATTCCTATACACAAACATTCCTCACGGATGATAGTTTCGGGTATTGAGAAGCAACTCCTGGCACATTCAGTAGCGCTTTCGGATTTAACAGGGGTAGAGGTGCACAAAGGCCCCGGTTCTTTCACGGGTCTGAGAGTCGGTGCGGTCATTGGCCAGATGCTGGGTTTATTGTTGGAGATTCCTGTTAATAAGAAGGACCCAAAAAAGACAGTTGTTCTTACGTATGACAAGAGCGCGTTTGATAAAAAGTGACATCTGGAATTTTCCGTCCGCTCACGATATGATGATAGTATCATGAAGGAATGGATTGCTCACTATTTCACCCCGCACCACACAAATAACCACAGGGCAAGGGTATTGCATATAGATGCACTCTTTTTTTATGCGATATTTTTCTTATGTACGTATGTCATATCACAATCGCTTTATCATAATGCTCCGGAAGTGCTCGGATATGCCACAGACATTTATGTAGACCAGCTCTTATCATCCACCAATACGCAAAGACAATCAGCAGGACTTCCACCTCTTTCATTAAACAGCCAATTATCTCAGGCAGCCGCCGCAAAAGCACAAAACATGTTTTCCAATAATTATTGGTCGCATACCGGTCCTAACGGTCAAACACCATGGAATTTTATTACCGCTTCAGGATATAAGTATACGGTAGCCGGTGAAAATCTCGCTAAAAACTTTTCAAACACTCAGGGTGTGGTTGATGCATGGATGGCATCACCTACACACAGAGATAATATCCTCAAGTCACAGTATAAAGATGTGGGTTTTGCAGTAGTCAACGGTGTTTTGAACGGTGAAGAAACGACACTGGTTGTTCAGATGTTCGGAGCGTCGCAAAGCGTAATAGCCGCAAAACCGATTGCGGTTGAAGTACCTGCTCAATCAGTTGAAGCGGCTGAACTTTCATCCGAAGAAAAGAAGACAATCCCCCCTCTGGTAATAACACCCACAATTTCGGTAAAACCCGCAATCGGTATTGCATCGAACTTACCCCAATCACCCACACCGATCCCCAAAATGGCAATTGCAGAGACACGGGCGGGAAATAACAATGAATATCAGCTTGGAGAATATAATACATCCCAAGGAAGCACTTCAATGGGCCTTACATTGAAACCTTTCATACAGATGCCCATTTTTTCTCGGTGGCTTACGCTTATTTTTGGAGTATTTATGATAACAATTCTCGCATTGGACGGCTATATCGCACACAAGAAAAAGGTAATCAGAGTATCAGGGCATAATATAGGGCATATCATATTTATTGCCTCAATTGTATATATCTCTCTTATATTGAAAGCCGGCAGCATAATATGAATAAAAAATTTAAATTTATACACTTAATCGTTCTTATTATAATATTATTTTCCGGTATTGCGACGTTTATATCTCTCGCACCTAACAGACAACTGCAATTCATAGTCGGTATTGCCACGAGTGTTGCTTATGTATTATGGGGTATTCTTCACCACTCGATATCCGGTGACTTACATAAGAAAATTGTGGTAGAATATATTCTCATCAGCAGTATTGCCGTGCTTCTTTTGTGTATTGTCTTTTTTGATTAAAGAGGTTATATGAAAGGAATTATTCTTGCGGGAGGATTGGCTACACGACTTCGCCCCTTAACACTTGTCACAAACAAGCACCTTTTGCCGATTTATCATAAACCGATGATATATTATGCGCTTGAAGCAATGAAAATGGCCGGGATTAAGGAAGTATTGCTTACATCATCACCGGATCATGGGGGTCATTTTGCAAATTTACTGAAAGCCGGTGAGGATTTCGACCTTAGGTTGTATTATGCAATCCAAAAAAATCCTAAAGGTGGTATAGCAGATGCGATTCTTCTCGGTGAAGAGTTTGCTCATCACGAACCAATTCTTGTTGTATTGGGTGATAATATATTTCTCCACCCTCTGAAGCATTCTGTTGATGAGTTCGAAAAAACCGGAACAGGTGCAGTCGTTTTTGGTGTACATAAGGATACACAGTCAAAACAGTACGGGGTTATAGAAATTACCAAAGAAGGCAGAGTGCTTTCTATAGAAGAAAAACCGGACCACCCCAAATCCGATATCGCCCAAACGGGCATTTACATGTATGACGAGAAAGTATTTGAATATATAAAAACACTCAAACCATCACTTACCCGGGGTGAGCTTGAAGTAACAGATTTGAACAACATATATTTATCTAAAGGACAGCTTCGGTGTGAAATAATCGATTGGTGGGTCGATGCCGGAACATCATTTGACGAGCTTCTCTCTGCAAACAATCTGGTTGCGGGTATGGTGCGTGAGGGCAAATTATGATCCTCGGTGTTGCCACGAAACAATTGGAAAGGCATCCTGACGAACGGGGTTTTTTTGAAGAAGTGATCCGCAATTCCGACCCTCTTTTTTCCGAAGGTTTTATGCAATTATCCCATTCGTACATGTTGGACGGAGTGGTAAAAGCATGGCATATCCATAAAACCCAGGTAGATTGGTGGTTTGTCGTTAAAGGAACGGTAAAGGTTGCGCTGTACGACTACAGACAGGAATCCATAACGTACAAAGAAATCAATGAATTTGTAATTGGTGAAAAAGGAGAGCAAATTGTGGTAAAAATTCCTTCAGGTGTGGCGCACGGATTGAAAGTTATGCAAGGACCGGCAGATCTCGTATATATTACAAGCTCCTTCTACTCGAAGGAAGAAGAAGGCCGTATACCATATGACGATCCGACAATTGGATACGATTGGATTCAGGGAAAAACAATCACGAATACAAATATCACATAATAAAACCGGGCACATAGCAAGGATATTTTTTTCAGTATGAATGAATATTCACCAAAAATATTATTTGTAACAGGAGGAGCAGGGTTTATAGGATCCAACTTCATTTTATATTGGTTGAGAGAACATCCTGATGATAAAATCATAAACTTCGATCTGCTTACATATGCAGGTAATTTGGAAAATCTTATATCTGTTCAGAAAAATCCCCGGTATTCGTTTGTTCATGGGGATATCAGGAATTCCCAAAGTGTTAAACAGGCAATGCGCAGTGCCGATACGGTAGTTCATTTTGCAGCAGAAAGTCACGTCGACAGATCCATACATGATCCGAGTCCTTTTATTACGACAAATATTGTCGGAACACATATACTCCTGGAAGCTGCAATAGAACTTGGGATTACACGGTTCCATCATATATCGACAGATGAAGTCTTTGGATCTCTGTCCCTGGATTCAAAGGATAAATTTTCCGAAGTGACACGGTATAATCCGCACAGCCCATATTCCGCGTCTAAAGCTTCTTCCGATCATTTAGTCCGGGCATACTTTGATACATTCAATCTTCCGATAACTATAAGCAATTGTTCCAATAATTACGGACCATATCAGTTTCCGGAAAAATTTATACCTCTTACGATTACCAATGTATTGGAAAAAAAGAACATTCCGATATACGGAGATGGTAAATATGTCCGCGACTGGTTATATGTTGAGGATCATTGTCGCGCAATTGATGTAATTTTACATAAAGGTCAGGTCGGTGAAACATATTGTATCGGTGGTCAAACAGAGGTAATAGATAATATATCGATAGCAAGGATGATATGTAAGGGAATGGGTGTGGATGATTCCTGTATACAATTAGTGAAAGACAGACCATCACATGACCGGCGATATGCAGTAGACTCAACAAAGATACAAAAAGAACTCGGGTGGAAACCCATGCATGATTTTTCTGAGTATATTATAAAAACTATTGATTGGTACCGTACAAACGAGTCATGGTGGAAAAATATTAAAACCGGTAGTTATATGTCTTACTATGCCAAACAATACGGCAGTTCATTATGAATATTATAGGCACTGGTTTATCAGGTCTGGTGGGGTCGAGGGTTGTGGAACTGTTACGTTCAAAACATCAATTTACAAATATAAGCTTGGAAACGGGTACAGATATAACAAATAAGGCGGAATTAGAGAAAGCTATTGTTTCCTCGGATGCACCTATCATATTTCATTTTGCTGCAGCAACGGACGTAGACAGTGTTGAAAAAGAGAAAAGTTTGGGTGTAAACGGGAATGCATGGAAAGTAAATGTTGAAGCAACCGCTCATATTGCTGATTTGTGTAAAAAAACAGGAAAAAAACTTCTATATATTTCCACAGACTATGTATTTTCCGGTAAAAAGGAAAAATATTCCGAAGAAGATACACCGGACCCCGTCGGTTGGTATGGTGTGACGAAATATGAAGGGGAAAAAGCTGTCAAAGCTCTTGGACAAGGAGGATTAATCATTCGGATAGCTAATCCATACAGGGCTGCATTTGCACATAAATCAGATTTTGTCAGACGTATAATCGATCGGTTATCAAAAGGAGAAAGGATTCGTTCTCCTTATGACCAAATTTTTGTTCCGACATTTATAGATGATATTGCATTCGCTATCGACGTTCTGATCGGAGAAAATGCATGTGGTCTTTTTCATGTTGTCGGAGCCAATGCTATATCTCCGTTTGATGCCTGTTTAGAAATCTGTACCGTGTTTTCATTACCCGGGCATATGGTAGAAAAAACGGTTTTTGCTGAATATTTTAAAGGACGTGCAGAGAGACCCTTACATGCTCATTTGGGACATGTTAAAATAGCCAAATACAACGTAATTATGAAATCATTTCATGAAGGATTATCAGAGATGAAAAGGCAATTAGAGGAGAACACAGTATGACAGTTTCGTTTATAGGACACGGGTATGTCGGTCTGGTAACCGCAGCGGTATTTGCAGATTTAGGGAATACCGTATGGGTTGTCGGTCGTCATAAAGAAAAAATTGAAAATTTAAAAAAGGGCATCACACCGTTTTTCGAACCCGGATTAACTGAACTCGTAAAAAGAAATGTTGAAGCAGGAAGGCTGATATTTACTTTGTCATACGAAAATGCCGTAAAGCCGAGTAATATTATTTTTATTTGTGTCGGCACTCCCTCAAAAACATCCGGTGAAGCGGATTTAACAGACGTTTTTTCCGCAGCACGCGAGATAGGAAAAACAATGATCGGGTATAAAGTAGTAGTTACAAAAAGTACGGTTCCACCCGGAACAAATAAAAAAGTTACAGAGATACTGAACCGGAATAAACAGGAAGGGACATCATTTTCTATAGCGTCTGTTCCGGAATTTCTTCGGGAGGGTACGGCTATTTCAGATACGCTTCATCCCGATAGGGTTGTTATTGGTACGACCTCCGAACGGGCGGCAAAACTGCTTCTGGAGCTTCATAAACCCATAGACGGAAAAACGGTTCTCTGTAATGTAGAAACCGCTGAACTTATTAAGTACGCATCGAATTCCATGCTTTCAGTTAAAATATCATTTGCCAATGCCATATCTGTTATTTCTGAAAAAGTCGGGGCGGATGTAGAGAAGGTGCTTGAAGGAGTGGGACTTGACAAAAGAATCGGAAGAAACTTTTTATATCCGGGTGTCGGGTATGGAGGTAGTTGTTTTCCGAAGGATGTAAAAGCACTTATTGCACTTGCAAATCAATATGGATATGATTTTCAGCTCCTCAAGTCCGTAGAGGAAATAAATAAGAATGCCAGAAAATTATTTGTCAAAAAAATTATTAACCATTTTAACGGTACATTAAAAAACATAACGATAGGTGTGTTGGGATTATCGTTTAAACCGGATACGGATGACATGAGAGAAGCTCCTTCTATAGATATCATCCACGAATTATCACAAAAAGGAGCAAAAATAATTGCTTATGATCCCGAAGCAACAGAAAACGCCAAAAAAGTGATAAAAGATACCGTCATATATGTAGATAGCGCGTATGATGTATCCAAAGGAGCAGATGCAGTGATTGTCATTACGGAATGGAATGAGTTCCGTCAGCTGGATCTTGTTAAGCTTGCAAAACACATGAAGCAAATGATTTTATTTGACGGAAGAAACATATATGATCCTGAAACAGTAAAAAAACTTGGCTTTATTTATTATGCCGTCGGGAGAATGTAATTATATAGTATGATCAGTAAGGAGGAATATGAATACTAAGAAAATTCTGATAACTGGGATTGCAGGTTTTGTCGGAAGTCATCTGGCTGAGCTTCTGTTGTCCAAAGGATACGAAGTGTATGGTATGTGCAGACCAAGAAGCAAAATGGACCATATTGAGCATATTACCGATAAACTTCATCTTGAGGATGCGGATCTTCTGGATTCTCACAGTTTATATACGATCATTTCCCGTATCAGACCGGATTATATTTTTCATCTTGCTGCACAGTCATTCGTACCTACGTCATGGGTTTCTCCTGCTGTGACATTGGAAGTGAATATTGTAGGTACCGCGAACCTTTTTGAGTCTGTTCGTCAGGCAGGGATTGATCCTGTAATACAGATTGCATGTTCCAGTGAGGAATACGGTTTAGTACACTCCGATGAACTGCCTATCAAAGAGACAAATCCATTGAGGCCTCTTAGCCCTTATGCTGTTTCAAAACTTGCTATGGACTACCTCGGATATCAGTATTTCAGTTCATATAAAGTGAAAGTTGTAAGAACGAGAGGATTTAATCATACAGGACCCAGAAGAGGAGAAACATTTGCAGAGTCCAATTTTGCCAAACAGATCGCAATGATCGAAAAAGGTAAACAAAGTCCAGTGATACATGTCGGTAATCTGAACGCTCAGAGGGATTATACGGATGTACGCGATATGGTAAAAGGATACCTGCTGGCAGTGGAAAAATGTGATTCCGGAGATGTTTATAATATTTGCAGCGGAAAAACCATTAAAATCGGTGATATGCTCAGGCTCCTTCTGTCATATTCTAAGATTAAAGTTGAAGTGAAGGAAGATCCTCTGCGCATGCGTCCGAGTGATGTACCGATTCTGATCGGTGATAATACAAAATTCGTAAATAAAACCGGATGGAAACCAGAGATTCCATTTAAAAAAACTATGGAAGATCTCCTGAATTATTGGCGCCTGCTGGTTTAATTTATACAGTCTTCTATGACCAAAATTGTGGTATTGTTACCCACGTATAACGAGAGGGAAAATATTCGTCCTCTTCTTACGATGCTTGAAGATGCTACTGTACATATAAAAAACCATACGACGACATTTTTAGTTATAGACGATTCTTCACCGGACGGGACTGATAAGGAAGTCCGGAAATATTCCGAAAGTCATAAAAATATAATTCTTATAACAGGTAAGAAAGAAGGGTTGGGGAAGGCGATATTGAAGGGTATGAAGTATGCAGTTGAGAAGCTTCATGCGGATATAGTTGTCCAAATGGATGCTGATTTATCTCATGATCCTCATGTCATTCCTCAATTTTTGGAAAAAATGAAAGGTGACATCGATTTTGTTGTCGGCAGCAGATATATACCAGGGGGATCAATTCCGGATAATTGGGGTATACACAGGAAAATATTCAGTATTGTTGCGAACGCATTTGTCCGGTTCGGTATAGGGATTCCGTCTGTCCATGATTGGACAGGTGGTTTTCGGGCATACAGATCGAAATTTATAAAGTTATTGGCACCACGGATGGATAAATACAGTGGATATTTGTTTCAAATTGCATTCCTGCATAAATCCATAGGGTGCGGTGCTCATGTTGCGGAAGTTCCGATACATTTTACTGACAGACGGTACGGACGGTCAAAAATTGCACCGGCGGAATATATCCAGAATATAATAAAATATGTTATTTCAGCGCGTCTTAATGAACTTTTCAAAGGGACATTTATACGTTTTGCCGTTGTCGGAAGCATCGGATTTGTGATAAATACAGTCTTCCTTGAAATATTTGTACATCTGGGTTTTGCACCCTGGATATCAAGCGCCCTTGGGGCCGAATGTGCCATAGTATCCAATTTTATTCTGAATAATTATTGGACATTTAAAGACCGGGCTGTATATGGGGTACACGCTCTTTCCAAATTTGCCGCGTTTAATTTCACGTCAATAGGTGCCGTTATTATCCAATCCGGTACTGTAGGTGTCGGAACATTTTTCTACGGTCATGGTGTATACAGGATATTTTATATCCTTGGCGTCGCCATCGGTTTAATTTGGAACTATATTATGTATTCCCGGGTAATTTGGAAAAAATAATATGAAATCAATACGATCCGTTTTTTGGATTCATAAGGAAAAAATTATTCTCATTCTCATACTTCTTTTAGGTGCATATTTGCGTATGTATAAAATTTCCCAGTACCTGACATTTCTGGGGGATGAAGGCAGGGATGTGCTTGTAGTTCAACGGATGATTGTGGATCATAAATTTACATTACTCGGACCTACTGCATCAGTTGGGGGATTTTTTCTTGGTCCCATTTATTATTATTTTATGATTCCGTTTTTATGGCTATGGAATTTCGATCCGACTGGACCAGCCGTTATGGTTGCTCTTTTTGGCGTTGCTACAATCTACCTTGTTTATAGAATGTCCAAAGAAATGTTCGGAGAATTTGCGGGTGTTGTTTCTTCCAGTCTCTATGCTCTCTCGCCGCTTGTCATATCATACTCCCGTTCTAGCTGGAATCCGAATATTGTACCTTTTTTCTCAACATTTCTTATATATTTATTATGGAAACGTACAATACGGACAAAAATAACTGATTTTCTTTGGATAGGAATCTTTCTTGGTATCGGTATTCAGCTTCATTATTTGTTCATATTTTTATATATCGTGACATTTGTATGGGTTCTTTTTTTACTGCGGAAAAAATTATTTACATTTCAGGATCTGATATACGGAATTACCGGATGGATAGTCGGTATTTCGGGATTTCTGCTGTTCGAACTCCGACACGGATTTCCTAATACCCGGTCGATTATTTCATTTTTAATGACCGGTAAAGATACGGGTTTTTCCATTGCATATTTTTTTTCAAATATAGCAGACGTTTCGATGCGAATATTCGGAAGGCTTATCCTCCGGATACCGGATAAAGGAATGCTGGAAAATTTACCGGGGATTTTAGCGAACAGTTGGCTTATCGCATCGTATGGAATTGCATTCTTTGCGATCGGATTTCTTATATTTTCTGTAATAATGAACCGGAAACGTCTTATATCGGCACAAGTAAAGATGAAGGAAACAATCCAAGGTTCGGACTCAGGGTTATGGTTGTTATGCATATGGCTTGTTACGGTTATTATACTTTTTGGATTGTATAAACGGGATATTTATGATTATTATTTCGGTATTATTTTTTCTGCTCCTTTTATAATTACAGGATATTATCTTGATCGCTTATTCAGAAAAAAAATCTGGAAATGGTTCGCAGTAGTTTTATGGATAGGTATATGTATTTTGAATTGGCAGGGAAGACCTTTTCTGTTTCCTCCCAACAATCAACTCGGACAAGTTGAGAAAATCGCAAAAACAGCATTTGAAAAGACAGATGGAAAACCATACAATTTCGCTCTTGTTACGTCTACGAATTCCGATCATGCGTATCGATTCTTTTTTGAACGATGGGGAAAGCCTCCTGTGACAATAGAAAATGAAGCAATAGATCCGAATCGGAAGTCTGTTACTGATCAACTCATTGTGATTTGTGAAGATGCCAACTGTCAACCACTCGGAAATTCACTATGGGAGATTGCAGGATTCGGTCGCGCTGAAATTGTCGGTGTTTGGGAGGTTCCGTTTGTTAAGATTTTTAAACTGGTTCATTATAAAAACTAATAAGAATAAAATGAAAAATATCATATTGTCAGTTGTCATTCCCGCGTACAATGAAGAAACAAATATCAGACTCGGTGCACTTGATAAGGTCTTCCTGTATTTTGAACACGTACGGTACCCATTTGAGATTATTATTGTTGATGACGGTTCTTCAGACGCAACCTCGGTTTTATTGGATAAAATCTCATCAGGAATAAAGAATCTGCATGTCATTCATAATCCTCATCAGGGAAAAGCGGCCACTGTCATAACGGGTATGTTAAAGGCAGAGGGGGATATAGTATTATTTACGGATCTTGATCAGGCAACTCCTATAGGAGAGATTCAAAAATTATTGCCATGGTTTGAAAAAGGATTTGATGTTGTTATTGGGTCCCGGGATTCAAACAGGGAAGGTGCTCCGTATTTGCGCCTTATTATGGCCCGCGGGTTTATGTTTCTCCGTGGTTTTATTCTGGGGTTACGGGGAATTTCTGATACACAATGCGGATTTAAGGCATTTCGGAAAAATATCGCACGGAAAATTTTCACAAAGCTGAAGTTATACGGGAATATGCATACGATAAACGGTTCAATGGTAACTGCGGGTTTTGATATAGAGGTTTTGTATCTTGCAAAACAGCTTGGGTATAAAATAAAAGAAGTACCCGTCGAATGGCATTATGTGGAAACACGGAGGGTCAATCCCGTGAAAGATTCGATTCAGGGATTGACCGATATAATCTCTATCAGGATAAACGCAATGAAAGGGATGTACAAATAGGCACATGCAAAAGAATGATACAAGACTTTTATTGTTATTGATAAGTTTCATAATAGGTGTTCTTTCTCTTTTCTTTTTTTCTTATACCCAAGTAGATCTGAATTTGACGTTATCACAATCCGGTTTTTATCAATCTGTGCAAAAGTCATTTCAATATGTCGGGTATTACCAGAGACCACTCGCCACAATATGGTTTCTTTTTACCATTATTTGCATGTTTATACTTTATGGATTAATTGTCAGGTACGTCTCCGGACATTCTGTCCCGATTCGGTATATTTGGTTTTCAATTGGCTGCATTACTATTATCGGAATATTCGCATATCCCGCATTTTCTTATGATATTTTCAATTATCTTTTTACCGCAAAGACCGTTCTTGTGTACGGAAAAGATCCGTATGTTGTTAAACCGATTCTTTTTGCGGCAATAGACCCATGGCTAAATTTTATGCGCTGGACTCATTTAGTCAGCGCATATACACCGCTATGGATAGTATTATCGACTATACCGTTTATATTAGGATTCGGATATTTTCTTTTGATCTTATGGAACACAAAGATGTTTCTCGGAGGTTTCTATCTTTTGACGGCATGGGGGATCTCAAAAATAATGGAGGTGAAAGATCCGAAAAGAAAGATACTTGCTTTAACTGTTTTCGTTTTTAATCCGCTAGTTATTATTGAAGCTGTTGTCAGTCCGCACAACGACATCGTTATGATAGCCTCAGCAGTTTTAGCCTGGTATTTTTATCTGTCCGGTAAACGGAATATTTCTTACATATTACTGGCTTTATCCGTTGCAGCCAAACTCATGACAATCTTTTTATATCCGGCTGCAATAACCGGCTGGAAGCGTGTAACCGTTCTTATCTGCATGACAATTGCCATAGCGATCGGTTTTTGGAAAAAGGAATTACTTCCGTGGTACTTATTATGGGTGATGCCATTTGTAGCGGTCATGTGTGATGTACACGAATTAGTCGTCCTTGCAGGCGGAATCTCCTTAGCATTAATTTTACGGTACGCACCGTTTGTGTATTTTGGAGATTACAGTAAAGAGATGCAAATGTGGAGAACGATCGTTACGGTCGTGCCCGTAGTTTGTACCGTATTTTGGGTTATTTAT
The DNA here is from genome assembly GCA_963711735.1 of Candidatus Gottesmanbacteria bacterium. Classification (GTDB taxonomy): domain Bacteria; phylum Patescibacteriota; class Microgenomatia; order UBA10105; family UBA927; genus CAVQFA01. The sequence continues at coordinate 540,394 of CAVQFA010000003.1, forward strand.
CTTCGTCTGACAGGGAAAAAACACGTAGTTTAGGGTATAATGAGGCTAGTATGAAAAAGGTCAGAGTTCCCTGGAAGAAATATGTGATTATTGGTATCGGCCTCATCGTTTTCTATTTCATATCCCGACTGGTAAATCTTACAAAATTACCGATATTTACCGATGAAGCTATTTATATCAGATGGTCTCAGATAGGAAGCCGTGATGCCAGTTGGCGGTTCATATCCCTCGTTGACGGTAAACAACCGTTATTTACGTGGATCATGATGGTGTATCTGAAAATTATAAAACTGGATCCGTTAGTTGTGGGAAGATTTGTATCGGTAACTGCGGGGTTTGCTTCTCTTGTGGGGATTTGGTTGCTTACCAAAGAATTGTTTAAAAAAAACGGTATTGCCTTTATTGCAGCATTCTTATATATCGTGAGTCCGTTTTCTCTCATGTATGACAGGCTTGCGCTCTACGAATCACTCGTTTCTGCGTTTTATATATGGAATTTGTATCTTGCGGTCGTTTTGGTAAAAAATCCAAGGCTTGATCTTGCCATGATCATGGGTCTGACACTTGGTGCGGGAATGCTGAATAAATCATCTGGGTTTTTGAGCTTGTACCTTTTACCGTTTACGCTTCTTCTTTTTGACTGGAAGGGTAAAGATGCAAAAAAAAGGTTGCTCCGGTGGGCTTTTTACGTATTATGCGCAGCATTTCTTTCCCAAATATATTATAGCGTGCTTCGGTTGTCTCCGCTTTTCAGTATGATCAAGACTAAAAACGCGGTATTTGTCTATCCATTTAATGAATGGATACAGCACCCGCTCAGGTTTTTACGTGGGAACCTGAACGGACTATTGGATTGGACTATGAATTATTTAACGATCCCCATCTTTGTTTCTGCTTTGCTTTCTGCAGCGGCAATAGTTAAAAATTTCAGGCAAAAAGCTCTTCTTATAATATGGTGGATTGTGCCTCTCGTTGGCCTGGCATTATTCGGGAGAGTCCTTTATCCGCGGTATGTCCTGTTTATGTCCATGCCGCTTTTTATTTTATCCGCTATAACGATCTACTGGATCATCATGAGGTTCGGGAAAAAGGTTATCGGACCAGTTCTCATTAGCGTATTCCTATTTCAATCAATAATTCTTTCCTATTTTATTGTTACAAATCCTGTGGATGCACCATTGCCGTTATCAGAACGAATGCAACTTCTGGATGACTGGCCGGCAGGCGGGGGAATTGCTGAATTAAATACGTTTATAGGAATGAAAGCGAAAGCCGGGAAGCTTACCGTTTATACCGACGGAACATTCGGATTGCTGCCGTATGCTATAGAAATCTACTATGTTGATAATCCGAATGTTGAAATACACGGGATATGGCCTCTTCCGGCAATAATTCCGGAGGAAATGTTAAAAAAGGCCGCAGAAAAACCGGTATATATGATCCTCAACCAATATAATGGGATGCCGGACTGGCCTATGAAGTTGATTGCTACATATTATAAAGGAAAACGCCAGGATAGGTCACTTCGGTTGTATGAGATCGATACACCTGTTTCTTCCCGAAGTGCTTCAACATCATCGTTATGAAGAAACGAATTGAACAAAAACGTTCGTTTTGGATCATTTTAGTTGTTATTGCAGTTGGATTTGCCATTTTTCCTCTTCTCAGACACGGTTTTTTTATGACAGATGACGGAGATTGGATGATTATTCGTTTCAGTGCGTTCTATCAAAGTCTCCGTGAAGGTCAATTCCCCGTGAGGTTTTTAGGCAGACTGAATTATAGCTACGGATATCCCGTGAGTAATTTTTTGTATCCCGGTTTTATGTATCTCGGATCACTTATTCGTCCTCTGGGTTTTTCTTTTGAAAATTCAGTCAAGATTATTATGGGATTGAGCTTTATCGTTTCAGGAGTATTCGGATATTTATGGTTACGCTCATTCTTCAGACCTTTTGCAAGCGCATTGGGTGCAATTACTATCCCGCTTGCTCCGTATATGCTTTTTGACGCATATAAAAGAGGGTCAGTGGGAGAACTCCTTGCGGTGAGCCTGTCACTTATATGTCTCTGGTCCGTTGAGGCAAAAAAATTTTGGGTATTACCTCTTATATACGGATTACTTCTGATTAGTCATAACACGTTTGCACTCATGTTTTCCGTTGTTTTAATCCTTTATATTTATGCACGGAAAAAATTATGGGCATTAATATCGATGATAATCGGTTTAGGTTTGGCATCTTTTTTCTGGTTACCGGCTCTTTATGAACGCAAATTTGTCATGTTTGACGCGATTAATATTTCTGATCCGTTTAAGTATTTCGCCTCCGGTGAAACGCTGTACCTTTTTCATGTTGTTCAGGTATCTTCCGTGATTGGATGGTTATTGTTTGTCAAAAAAAAGTATTCGTATGAATTATATATAGCCGGTTTATTTTTATTGGCAATTTTTTTTGCGTCTGTAGTAAGCGTACCGTTTTGGTCCATCTCTTCGATTGCACGCGTTATTCAGTTTCCCTATCGTTTCCTTGGGGTTGCCTGTGTTTTAGGATCGTTTTTTGTAGCGCGCGTCATAGATGAAAAAGAAAATATCGGGAAAACTATTGCAGTCGTTATAACCGGAATTATTATTTGGCAGGGTTTGAATGTGATATTACCGATTCGTTACATTGTCCGTCCTGATGGATTTTATTCAACAAATGAGGCAACAACAACCGTGGCTGACGAATATCTGCCTAAGTGGGTCGCTTCACGCCCGGAGAAACGTTCATTCGACCGTATATCATGGTTTATCGGAGGAGGTACAATCACCCCTATAAAAATTAACACACAGACGGTCGTCGCTCACATAGAGGCAAAGGAGCCCTCAGTTATTCAGATAAACAGCATTTATTATCCGGGTTGGGGTGTCACACTTGACGGAAAATCCGAACACATAGATTATCAAATTTCAGATGGACTCATCCGTGTAAATGTTGCGGCCGGAAAACATACACTGTTTGCGCAGTTCCGTGAAACGCCCTTCAGATTTTTGGCGGATTGTATAAGTTTCATATCGTTTATTGTTTATTTATGGTTTGTCCGAAATGTCATGAAAAAAGGGGTAATATAGCATGAAGAAATATTTTACCGGAATCGTTATTGTGATTATTGTTTCTCTTTTTGCTCTTCAATCATTGATTGGTAGCGGATATTTCCCAATGCATGATGACACACAGGTTTCCCGTGTTATTGTTATGGGAAAAGCGCTTCGTGAAGGACAGTTTCCGGTGAGATGGGTATCTGATCTCGGATATGGCTACGGGTATCCGTTATTCAATTTTTACGGACCATTGCCGTACTATGTCGGTGGTGGATTATATGCTCTTGGAATTGATGCAGTTATAGCAACAAAGATGATGTTTTTTATCGGAGCAATCCTCGCTCCGATTTTGATGTATATAGCTGTTGCACCATTCTTAGGACTCGTTCCTGCAGTTATTGCCGCGGTTTTTTTTATGTATGCACCCTACCACGCGGTCCAGATATACGTGAGAGGTGCGGTTGGTGAGTATTGGGCATATGCTTTCGTTCCGCTGATATTTTACGGTTTGTGGGGTATCAAAAATAAAGTGACAGATAAAGCCGTGGTTGTAGGAGGAATCGGTCTTGCGGGAGTAATAATTTCTCATACGATTGGTGGGTATATTGTAGTTTTGGGACTTGTAGTATGTACCATTCTGTCTCTTATCGCGATAGGTATAAAAAAGATGTCCATGCGTGATTTATTACCCCTTTTTGGTTTGATCAGCCTTGGAGTCGGGCTGTCTGCATTTTTTTGGTTACCTGCTCTGGCAGAAAAACAATTTACTGCAGTTGAAGGAATGCTTTGGGATTCGGCGGATTTTCACGATCATTTTGTTTGTCCGTCTCAATTATGGAACAGCGCATGGGGATTTGGCGGATCTGCGAAGGGATGTATCGACGGAATGTCATTCAAATTGGGAAAATTCCATATTATGGCTGCAATTGTCGGTTTATTAGTGTGGGTTTCAACAAAGAAGAAAGAATATAAATTTATTTTTATGTCAGGACTTATTGCATTTCTATTTTCAGTATTTATGACCCTGCAGATTTCCCAATCTGTCTGGGAAATTATCCCGTTTTCAGGATATATTCAATATCCATGGAGATTCCTAGCATTTGCCGCATTTGGTACTTCTCTTTTGGTTTCCGGTATCGTTTTCATTAAAAAACAGATTTTCAGGATAGGCATCGGTGTGATTGTGCTCATAATGGTTGTGGCTCTAAACAGCAAAGTATTCACTCCTCAATATAAATATGAAAAACCTTCATCGTATTTTGAAAATACCCAGGACCTGAGATTCAGGGTTTCAAAAATTTCCGATGAATATCTTCCACCGCAGATACCGCGTCCGCTCAGTGAAAATGATATCGTTCGTGGTACAATAGTCAGTGGTCAGGATATACGCGTTGAATCGGAATTTGAAAGCAATACGTATGATAAATATCCGGTTGTCGCCCGAAATAAAACAGAAATCATAATTAAAAAAGCATATTTTCCTGGTTTTAGGTATTTAGTCAACGGGAAGGTTCAAAAACCGGTAATTGTAAACGGTTTACCGCATCTGATTGTGCCTGAAGGACGGAGTGTCGTTGAATTATTCTTTGATAATACGCCGGTTAGATCGTTTGCAAACGCTTTAAGTATACTGACACTGCTTTTTTTATTATATAAATATGGTAAAAAAACCATCTGTTGATATCACAATTCCTGTTTATAACGAAGAACAGGATCTTGAAAAAAGTGTTTTGACCCTTGCGGATTATCTGTCCAGAAACCTTTCGGATTTCCAGTGGCGTATCAGTATTGCCGATAACGCATCGACCGATAATACATTCATAATCGCAAAAAAGCTGGAAAAAAAATATTCTTATGTTCACGCAATCCATTTATCTCAAAAGGGACGGGGGCGTGCCGTAAAATACGTATGGCTTCATTCAGATGCTGATTACGTTGCATACATGGATGTAGATCTTTCTACCGACCTTAAACATTTTCCAAACCTCGTACATGCACTGCAGCGCGGATACGATATCGCGATTGGCTCACGCAATGCCCGCGGATCAAGGGTATATGGAAGGAATCTTCTGCGGTCGATAACATCAAAAGGATATATTACCCTCGTCAAAATGTTTTTCTGGGTCCATTTTACTGACGCGCAATGCGGATTTAAAGCTGTGACGCGCAATGTGGTAAATGATCTTGTCCCTCTTATTTCCGATAATGGGTGGTTTTTTGATTCAGAGCTTCTTATAGTCGGTGAGAAATCAGGATACCGGATTTATGATGAACCGGTAACATGGATTGATAATCCGGGATCTACGGTACGCGTTTGGAAAACTGCTCAGGGAGATTTGGAAGGGCTGTTTCGACTGTTTAAAACCCGTCCATGGCGGCGATAAATCTCATATGGGCGTACAAGTCGACATTGCTGAGATCAAAAAAAAATCCCTGAAAGGTATTGTTGCCCTTACATACAGGACATTTATTCTTCAGATCATAGCATTTACCGCCACTTTTATTCTGACGGTTTTATTAACTCCGGCAGTATTCGGTATATTTTACGTAGTTTCTGCAGTTATTTCTTTTCTTTCGTATTTTTCCGATATAGGTCTTGCAGCTGCTTTAATCCAAAAAAAGGATTCAATTACGGAAGAAGATCTTAAAACAACGTTCACGATACAGCAGATCCTTGTAGTTATTTTATCCGTGACGGTACTCATATTTTCCCATCTCATTGCAGGTTTTTATAAGCTTGATATACAGGGAGTATGGTTACTTCGTGCACTCGCAGTTGCTTTTTTTCTTTCGTCACTTAAAACCATCCCATCCATAATTCTCGAGAGACGCTTGGATTTTACCTCACTTGTTCTCCCTCAAATAGCGGAAACGATCGGTTTTTATGGTGTAGCGGTCATCTTAGCCTGGTTCGGGTTTGGTATCATGAGTTTTACCTATGCAGTTCTTGTACGGGCTGTTGTCGGGCTTGTCGCCATCTACATTCTCTGTCCGTGGCATATTACAATCGGTATCGATAAAAAAGTAGCAAAACGACTGCTGTCATTCGGTTTACCGTTTCAAATGAATTCAATTCTTGCATTATGTAAGGATGATTTGTTGACGATTTTTTTGGGAAAAATTTTAACCTTTGAACAGATTGGGTATATAGGATGGGCAAAAAAATGGGCGGAAGTACCGCTTCGTTTAATTCTCGATTCCGTTGTCCGTGTGACATTTCCCGCGTTTGCACGATTACAACATTCAAAGGAAACGCTTGCAAAAGCAATTGAAAAAACGATGTTTGGTCTTACAGTTACAATTTTGCCGATTACCTGCGGTATGTTATTTTTTGTGCCTCCAGTTGTTTCCTTAATTCCACGGTATGCAAAGTGGGAACCGGCGCTCTTTTCTTTTGCCATCTTTTCAATAGCGTCCGCTCTCTCCGCATTATCCGTTCCACTGACAAACACGTTAAATGCCATAGGAAAGATAAAAACAACGTTGCTCCTCATGATTATGTGGACTGTGATGACATGGGTTTTTACAGTAATATTCATCAACATTTTCGGATTTAACGGTGTTGCAATATCGCTTCTTCTCATAACGTCAACTGTCTTTTTGGTTGTCTACATTGTTAAGCGGACGGTTGATTTCTCTTTTTTCCGTACTATTATGCATCCGTTTATCGGAGTACTGCTTCAGGCTTGTTTATATATGATATTTTTAGGAACGGGACCGTATCAGTGGATAAATCTGAGTTTGGTGGCACTCTTGGGTGTTATACTGTATGTAGGATATATTTGGTTTATGGAGCGTAAAAAAATTATGGATACGGTTGCTGCTTTTCGTTCAAAATGATATATGAAAACGATAAGTGTCGTTGTTTCGGTTTTTAACGAAGAAAAGCATCTTGCCCGGTGTTTATCATCTGTTACGTGGGCAAATGAAATAATAGTCGTTGATAATTCTTCGACTGACAAAACCAAAGAAATTGCGAAAAAATTTACGGATAAAATTTTTGACCGACCGAATAACCTGATGCTGAATTTGAATAAGAATTTTGGTTTCACAAAAGCAACCGGAGACTATATTTTGAATCTTGACGGGGATGAAGAGATTTCCGATGAATTGAGATCAGAGATTCTTTCAGTTATCCGGATGCCCGAAAGCATGGACGGATATTGGATTGGCCGGAAAAATATTATTTTCGGAAAATGGATCCGTCACGGTATTTGGTGGCCTGACAGACAAATCCGTTTATTCAAAAGAGGAAAAGGTAAATTTCCGTGCGTTCATATTCATGAATACATAAGTATAGAAGGCCGCATCGGTACTCTTATACACCCGTATTTTCATTACAATTACCAGTCCGTGCATCAATATCTGATGAAGATAGACAGGGCATCATCAAGTGAAGCGTTGTCTCTGGAAGAAATAAAGTATCAGGTTATGTGGTACGACGCCATCAGATTCCCTGTTTCCGATTTTATTAAAATATATTTTGCTCAATCCGGATATAGGGACGGATTACACGGATTAGTTCTCGCGTTTTTTCAGGCGTTTTATTCTTTTTGTACATTTGCAAAAATCTGGGAGATGCAAAAATTTGATGAAAAAGACATTCAGCTGTCCGCGGTCGGACAGGAATTAAACAAAAGCAAAAAGGAGATCAGGTATTGGCTGCTCTCTTCCTTAATTTCAGTCACTCCTTCACTTATCGGAGCGCATCGTCCGGAGAATCCAGAGAAAAATTTCACTGTAAATACGAAAAAACAGAAATAATATGAAACAAATCTCGGTTATTGTTGTGAATTGGAAAGGAGCCAATAATACATTGGCATGTATTAAAACACTCAGGAGAATTATCGTTCCGCAGGATTATATATTTAAAATTATTATTGTCGATAACGCATCAGGAGGAGACGATGTCGTCAGAATCAGAAAATCATACCCTACAATTACTGTTCTTGAACAAAAGGAAAATCTGGGATTTGCCGGCGGAAATAATGTGGGAATTTCGTTTGCCATTGGGAAGAACTCCGATTTTGTCTGGCTTTTAAACAATGATACCGAGGTTGATAATAATGCCCTTGTCGGCCTTCTTGAGGTATTTGATGATCCAAACGTCGGTGTTTCGGGGTCAAAGATCTACTTTTCTGCCGGTTTCGAATTTCATCACGATCGATATTCCAAAAACGATCGTGGTAAGGTTCTTTGGCATACAGGTGGCCAGGTTGACTGGAAAAATATGTATGCATCGAATCGCGGAGTGGATGAGATTGACTCAGGACAATATGATGACCCTGTTCCAGTCCCTTTTGTTTCGGGATGTTCATTTATGATACGAAGTGATGTGGTTACCCGTATCGGTGGATTGGACGAACAATATTTTATGTATTATGAGGATTTTGATTACTGTATGAAAGTTATAAAAAAAGGACTGCTTGTTATGTATGCTCCGCGGTCAGTAGTATGGCATAAAAATTCGAATTCCACAGGGAGACCGGGAAACAGTCTGCATGAATATTACCTGACCAGGAACAGGCTGGTAATTGGTTTCAAATACGCACCGCTTAGAACAAAAATAGCGCTTATACGTGAAGCGGTCAGACAGATTTTTCGAAGCACACCTATCAGAAGAGGTGCTGTTATTGATGCGTTTTTCGGTCGCATGGGCCGGCATTATGTATGGAAAAAACAAACCCAATAACAATTATCATTCTTACAAAAAACGAAGAACCGAGAATAAAAGAATGCATACAGTCGGTTTTATGGGCGGATGAGATTATTGTTATCGATAATGGTTCTGCTGACAAAACAGTTGAAATTGCAAAGACAACCGGGGCCGCCGTTTATCATTCAAGTGAGGAAAGTTTTTCAAAACTCCGGGAGTTGGGTTCTAAACATTCAAAAAATGATTGGATTTTATATGTCGATGCAGATGAAATTGTGACGCCCGCTCTTAAAAATGAAATTATATCAACAATAAATAATTTTAATCCTCAAACGTCTCCTGTAGGATATAACATAACGAGAATTAATACATATTTAGGATGGGTGAAGTGGCCGGTGAAAGACAGTATGATGAGGTTGTTTTTCAAAAAATCCCTCATCGGATGGGTGGGAAAACTACATGAAACAGCACATATTGACGGCACATCAAAGTTTTTAAAAGAATCGCTTATCCATAATACGCACAGGTCGTTAGAGGAGATGGTTGCAAAGACAAATGTTTGGTCTGAAACTGAAGCTGACTTACGGTTTTCAGCACATCACCCGCCGGTTGTTGCATGGAGGATAATCCGTGTCATGGGTACTTCTTTTTGGAATTCGTATATCCGTCAGGAAGGGTGGAAGGCGGGAACGGGAGGTATGATTGAAAGCGTATACCAGGCATTCAGCATGTTTATAACGTACGCTAAACTATGGGAAATGCAACAAAACAAAAAACGATAACTGCGATTACGCGTGCCATAAATTCAAAATACCGACCGTTGGTAGTTATTTTTATATGCTGGTTAGTATTTAGTTCACCGTATTTTTTAAAGGGGCTTGTCCCTTTTCCTTCCAAATATCTGGTATCGTTTTTTCCTCCCTGGAACGCTTCTTATGGTATGCCCGTCAAAAACAACGCAATGCCCGATCTCATCTCGCAGATTTACCCATGGAAATTACTCACGATCCGTTCGTGGAAAAACGGAGAAATACCTCTCTGGAACCCGTATAGTTTTTCCGGAACCGTTCATGCCGGTAATTATCAGTCTGCCGTATTTTCACCGGTAAATGCAGTCTTTTTCTTTCTTCCGTTTATAGATGCATGGAGTATCATGATACTTCTTCAGCCTTTGCTTGCAGGAATATTCATGTATGCGTTCCTTGTTTCTCTTGGTTTATCTCTTGGTGGCATCACGATCGGATCAGTCGCATTTATGTTCAGCGGTTTTATGACGACATGGATGGCATATGGAACACTTGGGTATGCGGTTTTGTGGTTGCCGCTTATTCTTTTTTCCGTTGAACGATATATACAACGTTCTAATCCTCTTTATGGTATCATCACCTCTTTAGCGGTCATGTGTTCGTTAGTATCGGGACATTTTCAGATAAGCGGATATATTGTTTTTCTGTCAGGACTATATATTACCTACAGAGCATGGATAACAAAAACTATGAGGGTATTTCTGTATATGTCGGCATGCTTATTATTAGGGCTGGTATTGGCAGCCCCTCAGCTGTTGTTAACATACGGAGCTTTTACTCAGACTGTCAGGATGTCGTATTTCGTAAAAAATGAAGTTATACCATGGAAATATATTCTGACAATACTGGCCCCGGATTTTTATGGAAATCCGGTTACCAGAAATGATTGGTTCGGCCATTACGCGGAATGGTCCGTTTATATCGGTGTTTTACCTTTTCTTATGTCTCTCTATGCTGTGTTTCATACTACCCGCAGACGTTTCCTCTTTTTTATTCTCGCATTTGTTGGTGCAATACTGTTGTCCTACGACACAATTTTTTCATCTCTTCTGTATCTTTTAAGGATACCCGTTTATTCAACAAGCGCGGCAGGGAGGATCATCGTAATTTCCAGCTTTTCTCTGGCGGTGCTTGCGTCATACGGAGTTTCCGTATGGATGGCAGATTGTAAAAATAAAGACAGGAAAACATCCATACTTCTCGGAATTGCAGGATTTATGATTTTGCTTGCAGTATGGATTATAGCGTCCGTAAATGGAATCCTGCCGGCAGATAAAGCTTTTATTGCACGTAGAAATCTCATACTTCCTACCGGATTCACAATAAGCACACTGGCTCTGCTTTTTTTGGGTTTTATACCCCGTCTCAGAAAAATTGCATTATTCGGACTCATAATAGTTACGGCATTTGATATGGTTAGGTTCGCAGTCAAGTGGATGCCGTTTGATCCCAAAGAATATGTCTATCCGGAAAACAAAACTATTTCGTATCTTACGAGTAACGCCGGTATTAATCGGATATACGGCAATTTAGGTGGAGAGGTGGGGACTGCATTTAACCTTCAGCTCATTGAAGGGTATGACACGATGTATCAGGGGAGATACGGAAGATTTATACAATCTGCATCAGGAGGGATACCGACTGACGCCGGAAAAAGTACAGTTCTTCTTGATAAAAAGGGTAAATATACGGGTAAACTTTTGAGTTTGCTAGGGGTTAAACATATCGTTCACAGATTAAGTGACGGCAGAAACATATGGGCATATCCATATTGGGAGTACCCCCCGGATGTAATGAAATCAGTCTATCGCGATGACGATTATGAAATTTTTTCATATTCGGAAAGTTATCCGAGGGTATTTTTAGCTTCAAAATATATACTTTCCCGGACGGAAGAGGAGATCGCAAAAATTTTGTTCACGTCCGAAATTGATTTACGTAATACGCTTGTTTTAGAGGAAAAACCGGGGATTGAACCGTCAGACGGCGATGGGACCGTTAAAATTCTTTCATATAAGTCAAATTCCGTGATTCTTAAAACCGAATCAGAGTCTCCTAAGTTATTATTTCTGTCGGATGTATATGATAATGGGTGGAAAGCGTATATCGACGGACGTCAGGCGCCCATATACCGTGCTGATTATGTATTCAGGTCCGTTGCAGTTCCTTCCGGAATACATACTATTTCATTTTTCTACCGCCCCTTGGGGTATACTGCGGGGGTAATTCTGAGTATCATTGGGTTATTAAGCATGTTCAGTTTATATTTTATTATGAAAAAATATGAAGATTCTCGTATATAGTCCGTATCTGGATACGTTAGGCGGAGGCGAACGGTATATTTTAACTGTTGCCTCGTATCTTTCCCGTAAACACGAGGTAGATATTGCATGGAATGATCCGGAAATACTCCATGTATCATCAAAACATTTCAATATACCCCTTTCGAATATTCATATTGTTCAAAATATCTTCAGAACCGGAAATTTACTCAATAAGTTTCTGACTACACGTCAGTATGACCTATTTATTTATTTAACAGACGGAAGTATCCCGATGACATTTGCCAAAAAAAATATTCTTCATATTCAATCACCGCTTGAGAAGTTTTCATTTCCATGGTGGAAGCTTCGCTTATACCAGGCTATAGTTGTAAATTCCGTATTTACGAAACAGCATATCCCAACCTTTGTAAGTTCGCGCGTGGGTGTTATTTATCCGCCTGTTGACACCCTTGCGTTTAACAGTGCAACCGTAAAAAAGAAGCAGATTCTGTCCGTCGGAAGGTTTTCATCATCTATGCAGGATAAAAATCAAATGCTCCTTATTGATACGTTCAAAAGTATGAAAGAGTCCCGTGATCTGGACGGATGGAGACTTGTTTTAGCCGGTGGATTACAAAAAGGGGAAGAAAAGCTCTATCAGGATCTGGTAAAAAAAGCGGGAGTGTATGATATTGATATTATCCCGGATTGTCCGTTTGAAAAGATGGTATCCCTGTATGAATCATCATCCCTCTATTGGCATGCTGCAGGGTATGGGCAAACCTTACCGATGAAAATGGAACACTTCGGAATATCCGTAGTTGAAAGTATGGCTGCCGGGTGCGTACCTGTCGTATACGACGGTGGTGGTCTTCCTGAGATAGTGCGAAACGGTACGGACGGATATACGTGGAAAACAACGCATGAACTGAAAGAAAAATCACGGATGCTTATAATGTCACAAAAGAAGCGTGAAAATATGGCTTTGAAAGCAATTGTTCGGTCAAAAGAATTTTCCAGTGAGCGTTTCGAAGAGTCCTGGAATATGCTTATTATGCGACTATGCGGAAACTTAAAATAATTATAAAAGTGATATGGCCTTTCGTATTCATTGTTTTTCTGTGTATTTTATTTTTTTATAAAAGCATCGTATTTGGCAATATCCCGGCACCATCTGACACTCTCGTCGGTTTATACCATCCATGGCGCGACCATTACGCGTCTCTTTACCCGAGAGGAATACCGTTTAAAAACTTTCTCATCACGGATCCGGTCCGCCAGCAGATTCCATGGCGGAAAAGCGTTGTTGATGCATGGAAACAGATGCATATTCCGTCATGGAATCCGTATTCACTTCTTGGCATGAGTCTTGCCGGAAACATTCAGGCCGCACCGTTTTATATTTTCAATAGTATTTTTCTTCTATTTCCGTTTCTTACGGCATGGACACTGCTCATAATTCTTCAAATTCTCCTCGGAGGGATATTTATGTACGTATATCTTTTTGATGAAACGGATGATTTGTTTTCTTCATTATTCGGTTCAGTTTCATGGATGTTTTCAGGATTCTCTATCGCATGGCTTACCTGGGGAACACTCGTACATGTATCCCTCTGGGTTCCCCTGGGACTATTATTCATAAACCGACTTTTAGCTGCTGAAAAGAGAAAAAATACTATATTAAGCGGGATAGGACTTGCATTAAGTATTTATTGCATATGGACTGCAGGTCATGGGCAAATCGCTTTTTATGCAACTGTCTTGCTGGCGTTTTACGGGATAAAACGATATATTTTCATGCGGAAACATCAGGTAATTGTCACATTTCCTTTTATTGCGTCATTTCTCTCCGGTATTGTTGCGTCAAGTATCCAGATTATCCCGTACTTTAATGCATTAAAAGAGAGTAGCCGTGCTATAGATGCATCAGGATGGTTAAAGGATGGTTGGTTTATTCCCATACAGCATGTCGTGCAGTTTATTTCACCTGATTATTTTGGGAATCCCGCAACTATGAATTACTGGGGAGTGTGGAACTACGGAGAATTTGTCGGGTATGTGAGCATCGTGCTTCTTCCGTTCGTTCTTTTATCATTAATTTTTTCCTCATTAAAGAAAGATTTCTTCTGGAAAATCGTTTTTACCGTTTCTTTGTTGTTTTCCTTTGATAATCCAATTGCCGGTATCCCGTATATCCTGCATATCCCTTTTATCCGGTCTCTTCAGCCTACCAGACTTCTGTTTCTTATAGATCTGTCTCTTATCATGCTGGCTGTCTCGGGGATGCGCGTTTGGATTACAAACCGTATCCTCATTATCAAACCTGTCGTTTTATCTGCCATTCTTATCGGCATCGTCTGGGCTGTCACTCTCCTGTTTCCGCAGATATTTCCTGATTCCGCATCGCGCATTGTTTCTCTGCGTAATCTTGTTTTTCCGTCAGCTGTGTATATTATATTGATAATTCTTACAGGTTTATCATTTATTCCCTATTTCCGTCCGGATAATAAGTCCCGGTACATTTTACTCTGCATTATTGGTTTGGTTGCTATTGATCTTATCCGTTTTGGATGGAAATTCACTCCGTTTACACCGCGTGAATATTTTTTTCCGGAAACTCAAACCATCGCATATCTCAGAAATGAGCTCGATAGCGAACCATTTAGAATTGCACCCTTAGATTCGCGGATGTTTCCGCCGAATGTAAATTCCTACTATGGTATTGAATCCGTATCAGGATATGATCCTGTTCATAGCGCCCGAACGGAACAACTTCTCCTGTCTATCGAGTCCGGTAAACCGGTTTATGGGGATACTGCCTTATTTGAGAGGATCATAGAACCGGTTAATTGGAAGCATCCGCTTTTCCCACTATTGAATGTAAAATATATCCTGGCACTCACTGATATTCAGGATCCGATACTAAATCTGGTTTATTCCGAAGGCACCAGCCGTGTGTACAAATATTCCCATATGCTTCCAAGGGTTTTTATTGCAGACAATGTCATCATTTCAGAAACAAAACCACTGGAGCAAATGTTTCAGTCTGATTATGATCCTTCAGAAACTGTTGTACTTGAAGAACCGGTTTCTGTAGGCACTGAGAGCCTTCTTCCGGATGAAGAGGTACGCATAACAACATATAAACCAGACCGGATTATTATGAAAGCCAACGTACATACCCGGAGAATATTGGTCGTAAGCTCTTCTTATTCACCCGAATGGCGGGTAAATATTGACGGGTTGGAAGAAAAAATCTATATTGCCGATTATGCATTGATAGGAATACCCGTTCCGGAAGGAAAACATCTGATAGAATTATATTATTCACCCTTTCTATGAAATATACAGTGAGCATTGTTATTCCCAACAGGAACGGTAAACATCTCATGAAACAGTACCTTCCGTCAGTTGTGGGTACTTCGGAAAACCAGGAAATCATTGTTGTTGACGATCATTCTTCCGACGATTCGGTAGAATTTCTGAAAAAATACTATCCATCCATCCGGGTTATCGAAAACAGATCGGACCGCGGATTTTCATCATCAGCGAATGCAGGAGTCGCTGCATCCAAAGGTGATATAGTTATTCTTCTGAATACTGATATAGAACCGGAAACAGGATATATGCAACACCTTGTTACACTTTTTGATGACGCACACGTATTTGCAGTCGGTTGCATGGATAAAAGCATCGAAGAAGGTAAAATCATTATGCGCGGAAGGGGAATCGGGGAGTGGGTAAAAGGTTTTTTTGTACACCGTCGCGGGGAAATCAACGGATCGGATACGGCATGGGTTTCCGGCGGAAGCGGTGCATTCAGAAGATCATATTGGAATATGCTCGGAGGAATGGATCCGTTGTACAACCCGTTTTATTGGGAAGACATTGATATCGCATACAGAGCTAAGCGCGCTGGATGCATAACGTTATTCGAGCCAAAAAGCATTGTCAAACACTATCACGAAGAAGGAAACATCCGTCAAACTTTTACTGCAGACGAAATTCATCAAATCGCTTACCGGAATCAGTTTATATTTATTTGGAAAAATGCTACGCTTCTTCAATTGCTATCCAATTTTGTATGGTTTCCGTACAGGATACTGAAAATGGTTGTTCACGGCGATACACTAATACTTAAGGGATGGTTTGATGCATGCGCGAGGATACCGGATATATTGACATCCAGAAGAAAGAATAATATCAGAATCGGTCAATTAAAAAAATTACTCAAATCATACTAATAATTTACTCACATACTATTATATCTATAAGATAGTTTCAGACTTACATATTTTGTGAAAAAGATATCTGATCTAATACCAATATTTGTATTTTTAATTCTTTCTTTAGTTTTTATTTACCCGATTTTCCAGGGACTTATTCTTCTTCCTTTGGATTTACTCGTCAGCAATTACTCACCATGGCATTATGCGGGAACAATACTTCTGAAAAATTCCTTTATGCAGGACAGTATCATACAAATGTATCCCTGGCGCCATTTGACATATGAGTCCCTCCGTGCAGGAATACTGCCTTTCTGGAATCCGTATCAGTTTGCAGGTATGCCGTTTATGGCAGCGATGAAACCGATGGTATTCTATCCCATAAACCTGTTTTTCGGATTAGGAGAGGTTAAATCCTGGCATCTTCTTCTCATATTTCAGACATTTGCATCTGCGGTGTTTACATATCTATTCCTGCGGGATTGTAGATTGAAGCAAATGCCATCAGTGCTTGCAGGAATCAGTTTTGCCTTCAGTTCCCTTATGGTCGGGGTCATGGAATTCGGGTCCGAAGGAAATGTCTTACTATGGTATCCATTTTTTCTCCTTCTGATAAAACGATATCTTGATTCCGGAAATAAACTCAATCTATTGGGGTTAGGTTTAGGTATATCGTGCGCAATATTTGCAGGACACCTTCAGTATCTCGGGTATGGATTATTGGTGGCCGCGGTGTTTACCATTTTTTACGGTAGACAGATTGGGGTGTCTGCGAAATCTTATATTTCAATCGTTTTTGCATCTTTATTTGGCGTCGGTATTGGCTCGATTCAACTTATCCCGGGTATAGAAATGTTTAAATACTCATATCGGGGAATAGCCGATTCATATGCCGTATTTTCTCAAGGTCTATTACGTCCTTATCAATTAGTCCGCCTCTTTCTCCTGATTTTTTCGGTCACCCTTTAACAAACGACCTTCGGAAAGGATATATTGAACAAGTAGGCTATTTTGGATTGATTCCGCTTTTTTTTGCGCTGTACGCGATGCTCCGTTCAGGAAAGAATCTGATAGTGAAGATATTGACGGGTATTTTTCTGTTCGGCATTCTGTTTTCGCTGGATGGCATTGCTCAAATCATATACCTATTGAAGATACCTATTATCTCAAGCGGGTACGGTATAAGAATTTTTGCAATAACACTGTTTTCAGGAGCATTGCTTTCCGGTTTCGGCTTGACCGATTTTTTAAATATAAACAATAAGAAGAAAGTATTGTTCTCATTGATTTACATCGGTGTCGTTGCACTGATATTCATCGTTTCCCTGGAGTTTAGATTTACACCGTTTGTCCATCTGAAATTCCCCATGATGATATTATTTGTTTTTACTGTTTTTATGGGTTTATATTATCTGTTTATCAGACGTTTTCCTAAGATGGCTGCAGTTGCGTTCGTGGTCGGGATTATTCTGTGTACATATTTTGACCTGTTCCGTCTTGGGTACCGCTTTTTGACCTTTTCAAATAGCAAATTCCTTTACCCGGATACCCGTGTAGTTGCGTTTGTGAAAGACGCGTCAAAGAAATCTTTGGACAGGGTCTACGGGCTTGCTGAACCGGAATTACCGACATACCTGGGTGTATATAGTCTGGAAACGTATAACCCGCTTTATCCTATTCGGACTGCCCGTTTATTGCAATTATTAAACGGGAAGAATCCGAATATACTGCCGGTCAATAAGTTCATATTGGATAAGACAAGATCGCTTAAACGCGTTTTAGATGTTACGGGAACATCTCTCATTGTAGTTGGGAAAGGAGAGAATCCGGCGACTCAATATTTTTTAACCTCAGATTTCGAAAAAAATATGACAAAAATCTACAGTGACGATTTGTTTGAAGTTTATAAGAATACCACTGCATATCCGCGGTTTAATCTATATTTCCATGCAAAAACCGGATTATCGGATAACGTAATTATGGATGATATACGGAATGGGATAACGGATCTCAGAGGTACATTGCTTTTGGAAAATACACTTTCCGTACCATTAGAAGAGGGCACAGGTTCAGCATTACTGATACATTCAACGGTTAATAGTCAGGAATTTAAAATAATTTCATCAACACAGGGATTATTCTATATTTCGGATGCGTATTTTCCCGGGTGGCATGCATTTGTAAATCAAAAAGAGGTAAATATTTACCGAACGAATTACAATTTTCGTTCAGTATTAATTCCGAAAGGGCAATCAGACGTTGTCTTTCTATATCAACCGTCGAATTGGTATTGGATTATCGGAATTTCATTTTGTTCATTTGTAGCATTGGTTTTTATGAGTCTTTTCCTGTAACATAATAAAATAATTGTAAAATAATTTAGTTTTAGCTATGCCGACATTCTCTCTTTCTGATCCGATTTTTTGGTTACAATTTCTTTATTTCTTCTTTGGAGTATTTGTAGCATTTTACATTCCCGGTTTTTTGTTATTGAGGAACATATATTTACCTAAGATTTTCCATATATCACTTTCAATAACAACGGGATTAGCCCTTTTTGCCTTTCAGGGATATATTTTCGGATATTTACAGATACGGTATTTGACGTATCTGTATTTATTCGTTTGTATTGGTATTTGGTTGTTTTCAAAACGAAAAAAACGTAAGAATGAATATGACGGAAGATATAGAATCGGAAAATACGCGTGGGTAATAATCATTATTGGTTCAATCATGCAACTTTCTACCATATGGTTTACCGGTATGATTATTGATGATACTGCATTTTTTTGCTGTGGTGATTCAAACGATAATATTATATACGGCTCGCTTTCACAGAAAATTATTCATTCTATTCCTCCGGAACATCCCGGTTTAACGGGAGAAATATTTTATAATTATCATTATTGGTCAAATATCGTCGTAGGCGAGATGTCGCGTGTATTCGGTTTACCGGTATTTCAAACACAATTTCAATTTTCTACAGTATTAATAGCACCTCTGACCGGCATATTGTTCCTATCGTTAATATGGATTCTCGGGGGCTCAAATAGTCTCGGAACATGGACATTATTCTTCTTCTATTTCGGAAGTGACGCAGTATATTGGTTAATCACACTTCTTAAAAGCGCGCCGATGTTTTCCATGAGCTCTCTTGAAGACGGAGCAGGTTTTTTAGCAAATTACCCTAGAGCTATGGCGGTTATGGTCGGGCTCGCATCCATGACTATGTTATTTTATACACGAAAAAAACCGGCGAAATTAGCAATGATTATCACGGCTTTGTTGTTCTCCATGATAGTAGGAACAAAGATATATATAGCGTTTTTTATGTTTGTAGGACTATTCTGTTTAGCGGTATTTGACTTGATAAAACATAAATCAATAACATCACTTATTATCGGATTTATAACGTCGGTGATTGTCATGCCAATATATTTACGGACAAATGCCGGAGCAGGCGGCTTATATTATCTGGGTTTTTGGAGAGCGCAGAATTTTATCGTTCAACCATGGTTAAATTTATTTCGCCTGGAACAGGCACGTATTATATATGAGGCAGATAATAAGTGGATACAGGTCATGTGTTATAACATTCTGTTTACGGTCATATACGTCGTTTCGATATTCGGTACAAAGGTTATAGCACTTTTCAATTCTGGGAAATCGCTAAGACAGTTACCTCCCGAAATACACGTATTTCTGATTCCGTCAATAATTATCAGTTTTATTCTCGGATTTTTTTATAATCAGGTAACAGGTGATTCAAACACATTTAATTTTTTAGTTTCAGTATTCATATTCCTGTCAATATACGCAGCTTTGGTAATGAATCAAATTTTTCAGAAGAAAAAAAATATTTTGTTTACTGCATGCGCATTAATAATCTTTATTTTGACAATACCCAGGCCGATATACAGGACATATAAAAATATAACCGGAATTATTAACAAAAAGTCTTTTTCGATATCCAAAAACATACTTGATGCGTCAAAAGCAATCAGGCGGGAAACAAAAACAAGTGACACTTTTCTTGTAAACCAGAAATATTTTATTTTTGATAAAAACGGTTCGGTATTCAGCTTATTAACTGACAGACCGATGTATTTTTCCGGTGAGTCTGTTTTTGAAATGGTTAAAGTGAAACCAGGGGAAGTTGAAAAGAGAAAAGAAGCATCGTCAGTAATTTTCGGGTCGTATAACATTATCAAAGTCGCTTTGTACCTGAAAAACAATCCGGTTACATATATTATAGACGGACCGATGACTCGCAGAGAATCAACTCAATCAGCATCATTTTTAAAAACGGTGTATAAGAATAGCGGAGTCAGGGTTAGAAAAGTTATGATAAACCTGATTCCGGAAAGCGTATTTGATGATTATATTGAATCTACACAAGCTTCAATGATACGCTTTAAGGAGTTAACTAAACCATATATTTTATAAAATTATCGTTTTTTCTGTTTCATACTTACGAACAGGAAAATAATAAGCATTCCTCCGATAAATGCCGCTGATATTCCGTTGAAAAAACTTTTTGGGTGATATGAAAATACTATATTATGTTTACCTGAGGGGACTGCTATGGCTCTGAATGCATAGTCGGCTTTTTCAATTTTCGTCTGAATTCCGTCAATTGTCGCAATCCAACCCGGATAATACGTATCGGAAACAAAAAGTATCTGCGGTGCATCGTTTTCAGTTTCGATTTTTACTGAGTTCTGGGTATATAAAAGAATATGTACGGATTTATTTTTTGTTTGTTGTGGTTTAACGAGACCGGTAGGTTCCTGCACAAGAATTGTTGTTAATGGGTTAAAGGAAGGATCAAAGAATTTTTTTTCAAAATCCGTATCATTGTTATATGTAATAATATTGTCTGCGAGAAAGATTCTCGGTAATGATTTTATATTTTCATAAATTGTATATCCGTCAGGCGTTTTATAAACCGATTTAAAATGTTCTGAAGAAAAGGTAGTATTATTCTTCGGGTTTTCAAGACGGTCGAGAACATATTTTACACCCAATAGGTCCATAATCCGAAGACGGTATGTGTTACTTGGTAAATCCAATTCTCCGTATCCGGGTGCAAGCGCAACATCAGATCTGGTTGTTCTTGTAAATTGCCGGGCAATATGACCGTTATTTGAAGACTGTATAAAACGGTTATACCAGGATATGTTCAGAGGATCGGTTCCGTCCGTCGAGAATAAATGATACTGGGTATTCAGATTTGATTCCATTCTGCCGGTCCCGTATCCCCAAAATCTGTTAATACCCGTATTTTTTTGAAGAAATGTGAGAACGTTATTCGTCGGATAGATAAATCCGGCCGGAACAAACGGATTAAATTTTACAAAAGCGTACAGTAATTCTGCGCCGACTATAAGAATAAGGAAGTAACGGAATTTAGGAAGCGTGCGGGAAACGAGTGCCGTGAAAACGGTAACCGTGATTATAATACAGGAAAAAAGTAGCGCTCGGTTTGCAGACGGTTGGATGATGGATATGGAATTGATGACAGGATGAACAAAAATAAGTATCTTGCAGGCTCCCAAAAAGAGCGTAATAAGCCCTGCGGATAAGAGAAACTGTTTTATTGTTAGTTTCCGTACATTGTCAACTCCGAAACCAGCAAGCATCGCCAAGGCGAAACCAAATATAAACAGATTCCGTGTCGGTGTACCTGTAGATAATATAGGCAAGGGAAACCGATAGAATAATGAAGAGAATATGGTATTTGTGTTTAATAATAAAAGTACAAAGATTGACGCGAGAAAAAAGGTTATATGCCAGTGTTTTTTTCTGTTCCAGAAGCTAAAGCAGACGAGTACAAAACCCGTCGCGCCGATTGAGAGGGTTTTCCCGACGTACGTATCTGGAAGTGTATATGTACGCGTCGCAGGATTTCCGAAAAAGTCAGCAATTGCCAGAAGCGGGAACTGCCACCATTGGATGAGCATTACATTAAGAATTTGCAGGTAATCATGCGGAATACGTGATGAGAACGAAAATAATTCAATCGTCGGAAGAATTTGCGGAGCAGCAAATAAAAAAGAGATGAGAACAGGAAGAGACAGATTGTTGATTGCAAAAGCCACTTTCTCTTTTATGTTCCAGGATTGTTTTGTTGTTATCCGGAAAAAAGTATAGACAGTGAAAAACAGAAACGTATTGATAAAATCCTGGGGATGCCCTCCCGTTATAGATGAGAATAATGCAAAAATAAAAAGTATTTTTTGGCCGACTGTAAAAGAACTTTTTGATATTCCGCGTTCTAATAAGAAGAGTAAAAGGGGAAGCCAGAGAATTGTATGCCAGACAGTGTTAAATTCCATCCAGGAGATAGCAAAACCTGAAAAATTAAAACAGAGAGCTGCAATAATAGCCGCTGTTGCCGATAAACCGATTTCCGTAGCAAAGAGATAGAGGAAAACTGAACCGAGTAACGGTTGAAGGATGACAAGAAATGTCCACGCTATAATTTGGGGAAGAATCATATATAAAGCTGCCGGCGGGTAGAAAACCTGTGACTGATAATTGGCAAGAAGCGGTGTTCCTGAAAAACTATATGCATTCCACAAAGGTATTTCGCGGTTTTTTAGTGCGTCTACGGTGAGCGTTTTCCATGGATACAGTTCCCGTACAACGTCAAAATATTGACCTTTGGAGGGGATTGCGCCCGGTGCATAACCGAAATATGACGAATGACGCCATGGGACGTATTCGGAAAGCATAAGATCGGCGGGAAAGGGGATTTTTCCGAAAATAATTGTCTGATAAAAAAATGCAAGGACGATGCCGATCAGAATGAAAACCGGAATTATTTTTTTCATTATCTGCAGTTAAATACTTTTTCTCTGAATATGATTATAACATCCGTATTGGTGGAATACACCGTCTATTGTTGTTACAATATAGCGGACACCTATGTCACGAAAATTTGTAATTATATTCATTTGCATTGTACTTTTTGGTTCAGTACTTCGGTTATTTCGGATTACCGATATACCAAGCGGATTTCATGCCGATGAAGCAGCATTTGGATATAATACGTATTCTCTGCTAAAAACCGGCCGGGATGAATATGGAAAAGTTTTTCCGTTGATACTAAAATCCTTCGGAGACTATAAGGCTGGTATCTATTCATATTTAACTATTCCGTTTGTATTTGTATTCGGCTTATCAGAGTTTGCGATTCGTCTTACCAGTGCTATTTTTGGCATCCTGTTGATTATTCTCACTTATCTGATAACACTGGAAATATCAAGAGACAGGAAGCTGGCTATAATTTCATCATTTGTTGCCGCAGTTTCTCCTGTGGGTATTTTATTGTCACGTGTGCAGAGTGACCCGCTTGTGTGTTTTGTTATATTCTTTATTGCCTATTATTGTTGGGTGTTATGGACGGTAAAAAGAAAAGGTATATTTTTGTTTATAGCATTAGGCGCACTTATATTGAGTTTCCTCACGTATGTAGAGACACGTTTGTTTGCATTGCCATTCTTCGTTGCATTGGGTTTCGTCTATTGGAAAACGTACAAACCGATTATTCGTAAAGTATATGGAATTTCAATAGGTTTAATATTTATCGTTGTACTTTTGTTGACTGTGTCTTCCGCAAGTACCAGGTTGTCACAGATAAACGTATTCTCAAAGGAAGATGTTCAGATATTGTTAGAGGAGGAGATACGGGAAGACGGTGGTGGATCATATCCTATTCTTATGACCCGAATTTTTCACAATAAAGTAATCGGTTACACTCGATATATCGTAAAAAATTATTCGGATTATTTAAATGCAAACTTTTTGTTTTTTCAGGCGGAACAACCATTGAGGGAGCGAATACCAAATGTAGGAATTTTATATCTTTTTGAATGCCCGTTTTTACTGATAGGTATATATATGGCAATCCGTAGGCGTTTGTCATATGGGATTTTTAGTATATTGTGGATTTTGATTGTTCCTGCAGTATTATCCGTTATCAGCGGTGAAACACCGAATATCCATAGGTTCTTCCTTGCTTCTCTTCCTCTGTATGTCTTAATTAGTCTTGGAATTTTGACCGTCATACATACGGTTTATGGCTTTAAACGATACATGTTCATTGTTGCGATAACAGTTGTTTATGTGTTTAGTCTTAGTGGTTTTTTACACGAATTATTCGTTCATCAACCGGTCCATATTCCTTTTTTCAGGGGATATGCATATAAAGCGCTTGTCGGGAGTATCGTTAACCGGTATCAGGACTATTCTCAAATTATTGTTACAAAAAGCAATCAAAGTCCGTATATTTACTTTTTATTTTACAGTGCTTATGATCCGGGGACATACCAATCATCAGGTTCTCATAGGGATTTGGATTATTTAGGATTTGATAAATACCTTTTTGTGCCACGTGATTGTCCCTCATTTAATGAGAAAGGGGATGATAATATCATTTTTCCGTATTCCCGGAATGCGCTTCTGGTTCGGAGAGGGGATTGTAAACAGGGGATAAATGATCATATATTTGAATATGTTTATTGGAAGGATGGAACCATAGCATTTCAACTTGCGGATTATAGAGCTACGGAATCAGCGAAACTGAAATGATTCTCATATGATAATGAGGAAAAGAATTACACAATTATTGAAAAAACATGATAAACCATTAAAAATACTCTTCGTAACGGTTCTTATATTTGTTGCGTCTTTCTTCCGGCTTTACAGAATAGAAGATCTTACGGAATTTCTTGGCGATCAGGGAAGAGACGGAATCGTTATCCGTCAGTTAGAAAGAACACGTACATTACCGGATGTAGGACCGTCACTGAGTAATGGACGCTTTACCGGGCCATTCTATTATTACCTTATTGCACCTTCATTTATTCTTTCACAATACAATCCGGCAATCCCTGCAATCCAGATGGCTGTCATGGGAATTATTTCCATTGTCATTTTATTCGTTCTGTCAACATCAATATATGGTTTTACAGTCGGGTATGGAATCAGTATATTATATGCCTTGTCACCATTAATGGTTTTTCAGGACAGAAGGTTATGGAACCCGACTCCGATCCCATTTTTTACGTTACTTGTCTTCTTATCTGTATATTTAATAAGAAAACAGAAATACTGGGCTTTGATAGTCTTGTTTTTGTCTGATGCAATATTGTTTCAGTTGCACTATGTAAACAGCATCACGATAATTTTATCCATTGTATTTGTCTGTTTTGAATTTTATAACTCTGTCAAAATCAATATGTACAAAAAATATCTGATATGGATAGGAGCAGCGTTTTTAATATCCGTTCTATTCTCATATCCGTTTATTTCGTATGAAACAGGTATTAAATTCCGTGACATCATCGGGAGTGTCGGTACAGTTTCATACACGGGTGGATTCTTATTTTCAAAGCGTCATTACCTGGAAAATATCATGCTTATAACAACAGATCTTATGAAATATGTTCTTGTTATTCCATGGAAAATTCCGCTATTTATAGTATCTTTACCCGTTATTATACTGAATTTTCTTAGGAGGGAATATTGGTCATATATGTATTTTGGATGGTTTGGATTGGCTGTTTTTTTGATGGCATTCTATAAGGATACTATCAACGTACAGTATCTTTATCAGCTTATTCCGATCACATTTCTTCTTTTCGGAGGTGCTCTGGAATATATAGCTGCCCGTTATTCCCGGGGAATAATGATCGGACTTGTTGCCGTTTTAGGAACGGTCATGATATTCCAAACGGATGTATTTGGTGTGGGTCACAACGATATTGTAAAAACACAGAAATTGACAGATACGGTAATAAAATTGTCAACCGGTATGCCGTTTGCGTTCACAACGGTCTCATCACGGTCATTTTCGGATCTTCATTACCGCTTTTTTATGGATAAACGCGACATTTCACCCGTAAATATCGATTCGAAGGAATATAATCTGCTTTTTTTGATCTGTGATACCGTGAGATGTCCGTCAATGGATGATCTGTATATACAGAATAAAATATATGCGGTATGTTCTGAAATTGTGTGCAGTTTTGATAATCCCATCATTGATATGTCCAAATGGCAGGGAAACGATCTGGTGAATGTGGGAGCATCTGTCGTGTACGAATTTGTCAGAAAACCCGATTAAACAGAAATCAGGTACAATAAATATATGAAACCAGCATCTTTAAACAGATTGTTTTCTGTCTTTGGAGCAGCACTTCTTTTTGCCTTCACTATACCGGTTGTTATGCATTACCGGATATTTCCGGTTGTCGGTACTTCCTATGTGGTTTTTCTTATATATTTTTTTCTGAATATTTCAAACATCATTTATTCCATCATTGTTAACAATGATAAATCTAAAACTTCCTGTATTAAAAACGTTTTAACGTTCGGTATCATCATAATGGTTTTAGTCGGTGTAATGTGGACTGCAATATCGGATCGCGGTAAGAATGCACCCGGTCAGAATTACCAGACTCACGATATTATACTTCAGCTTGAAGCAGCAATACGATATCTCGGCGACGGGAAAAATCCATATAAAGAGACATATTTCAATACACCGTTGGAGCAGTGGCATTATTCGGAAAACGGTAAGGATGCCGTAAAT